>JAYOYH010000019.1:51075-84461 GCA_038153405.1 Gemmatimonadota bacterium
GTAGATGATGCCTCCACTGCCGATCCGCTGGGCGAATGGCTGATGGAGACTTCGTTTGAAGATGCTACGGCGGTTCCCGGCGTCACCTACTACTACTTTGTTCGCGCTGCCACTGATGCAGATGGCCAACGCGTCGGGGCGGTGGTTGTCGACCGCGTCCATCGCCCGTTGGCTTCTGTGCCGGATTTGCGGGCCGAAGGGGGAGATCCCGATCGGGTTGTTATCCGTTGGAACACAGTTGAGAACGCCTCGCACTATCAGGTGTACCGAGGCGAGTGGCCCTATCCAGAGCGCTCGGCACCGGTAACGGGTTGGTTGCAAGGGACGGAGTGGATCGACACAAGCGCGCGCCCGGGCGTGGTCTACTACTACTTCGCACGCGCTGCCGTCGATGGGCAGGGGATGAATCCGGGACCACTGAGCGCGGCGCAAAGCACGTATCGCACCCTGCGCGGTCCTTCTATCCTGAGTGTGTCGCGCAGCGCCAGCGGCGATGTTTCGCTGCTGTGGACTGGGGTAGAGGGCGCTTCGCACTACCGAATCTACCGTTCGGCGAATGCGGATACGAGTAAGGCCGAACCGCTGGCCGGCTGGCAGTCGGATGTCGGCTACGTCGATGAGCAGGCAGAGCCGGGAGTGTCCTATCACTATTTCGTGCGCGCCGCCACCAGCAATCTGGGCCATCGCGCCAGCGCCTTTGGCGGCGGTGGGCAGGGCGTGCGCAGCGTGCAGCCTCCGGTGACGGTGTTGGGGTCGACGGGGGGCATCGAGGGCGTGCGCATCGCCTGGACGCCGGTGAGCGGTGCGACGCACTATCAGGTATACCGCACGAGCGATCTGCAGAATATCACGATCTATCCGATAAGCGATTGGCAGGCGGCTACGTTCTTTGACGACGTAGATACCGCTCCCGGGGTGTCCTATCACTACTGGGTGCGTGCGGCATCGAGTTCGTCCGGTGAGGCGGCCAGCAACTTTAGCGACGGTATTGTTGCTTACCGCGGGCTGCAGCCGCCGGCGCCGCCACTCGTGTCGCAGGGCATCGTCAATGCGGCGCACGTGCGCTGGGATGGGGTGTCTGGGGGACGCTACTATCGGTTATATCGCGGCGTTTCGAGCGATGCCTCCAACGCGGTAGCGGTCAGCGGGTGGATGGCCGAGACGAGCTGGATCGACTCGACCCAGGCACCGGGACAGACAGTGCACTACTTCGTGCGCGCGGCCGCAGATTCGGTCGGAGGGCATTCTAGCGCACTGAGCGAAGTTGGCAGTGGCTATGTTGGCCTGCAGCCGCCGTCTGTCATACAGGCGACTACGGGCGATAGCACCCAAGTGCGCTTGGAGTGGTCTGCCGCCACCGGGGCGACGCATTACCAAGTCTATCGGTCGATGGTCGGCGATGTGCTGGCGGCCCAGGCACTGGGCGAAGGGTGGCAGACGGGTACGGCGTTTGTCGATCTCCACGTCGCTGCGGAACAGACGTACTACTACTTCGTGCGCGCGGCTATGGCGGTGGATGGTCAGATGGCCAGCGACTACAGTGCCGGCGTGCGCGGCTACGCGTCGGTGTCGCCACCTGCCGACTTCCAGGTTGTGCCCACCGAGGGGCGGATCTCCCTGAGCTGGTCTGCCAACGGCGAGTTCGATATCGTCGAATACCGGGTGTATGGCGCATCGCATCCCGATTCGCTCGTGCACATTGCCTCCATTGCGCCTAGTGTATTTCCCAAGGTGGATATATCCAGCGTATTTCCCTTGCCAGAATGGTTCAATTTGTTGGATATGGGACTGAGCCTGTCGGATGATCGCCAGAAGCTCGCCGAGGCTTTTGAACGCATGTTTGAACGCGCGCCGACCGATTTTGAAGTGGGAGAGCTCTATGGCGGACGGCGTCTATCTCGCGACGATATTGCGCAGGTGAGAAACGATAAGTCATACTTCTTTAGCGTCGTAGCGGTCAATGCCAGCGGTCGCGTTAGTGCACCGAGCGGCGGCAATGTCTATGCATCGTCTGACGTGCCGCTGAGTGTGAGAGCGCACGATGCTGGACCTGTTGAGCTGAGCTGGTCTCCAGTGTGGGGCGCGACCTATTATCAAGTCTATCGGCACGTCGAAAATCGCGCAGAGCTGGCCGAGCCGCTGAGCGGATGGCAGCAGGCACTGCGCTGGGCAGATGATAGCGCCGCGCCGGGCGTGCAGTACTACTACTTCCTACGCGCTGCGCAAACGGCCAACGGTGACGGAGCTAGCGCACTGAGTCCCGGCTTTGTGGGCATGCGCGGCTTGGCGGCGCCGACCGTGGTGGCCGCTACCCGCGAATTGGCCGACCGAGTGCACATTAATTGGATCGAAGTGCCGGGGGCCGTGGCCTACCGCATCTACCACAACGTGCAAAACGATGCGCAAACGGCCCAGCCGATATCACCTTGGCAGACCGAAACGGCGCTCGAACATCTAGCTGCCTTGCCGGGCGACAATTTTTACTGGGTGCGCGCAGCCAATAGTGTCGATGGTGGTTTTGCTAGCGCCCTGAGTACGGTCGGCGTTGGGCGGCGAACCGGACCGCTGGTCTCGCCGTCCTCGGTCGAGGCCTCGTGGGGCAATTTTAAGGACTATGTGCGCGTGCACTGGGAGCGCGAGCCAGCGGCGGCTTTTGCGCGCTTGTACAGGTCTGTCACTGACGACCCGCAGCAGGCCGAGCCGATAAGCGAATGGGTGCCGTGGAGCCTTTTTGAAGATCGAACGGCCGATCCCGACCAGAAATATTACTATTATGTGCAAGTAGCCAGCAGCGCGGAAGGAGCGCACGCCACTGGGCTCAGCCCTGCTGCTGCGGGTTTGCGCAGCGGCGCCATTCTAGTCCCGCAGGGTCTGCAGACGGAAATGACGTCGGGGCGCATATCGCTCAGCTGGGAGCCCAATCCAGAGGAAGATGTACTGCGCTATCGAGTCTATGCCGGATACGAACCCGAGGGGTTAACGCTGATTGACTCCGTGCGCGCAGACGGCGACCTGCGCGCTGATATCGCCGATATCGTACCGCTACCGGAGGCGTTCAATTTGTGGGATATGGGGCTCGGTATCAACGCTACTCGCGCGGAGATTTCTGCGCGGTTTACTGCCTACTTTGGTCGCGAACCGCTGGTGCCGTGGGTAGATGAACTCTTTGCCGGTCGTCGTCTGCACAAGGCCAACATCACCCATTTGGAAGTGGGTCGCACCTATTTTTTCAAGATCGTTGCCGTCAATGTCAGCCAGCAGCAGAGCAGCATGTCGCGGCCAACGGAGGTGCTCGTGACGGAACGGGTCGCTGGTAAGAGCGCGTTCGAAGCGGTTGATGAGCCCCTGGTTACGGGCGTTGGAAACAATGCGCCTAATCCGTTCAATGCATCGACACTGCTGCGTTTTTCGCTGGGAGAAGACGCCGACGCGGTGCTGGTGATATACGACATCTTGGGTAGAGAGGTGCGACGGCTCGTCGACGGGCCCATGGCGGCCGGGCGCTATACTATGGCGTGGGATAGTCGCGACGAAGCGGGGCGGTTGGCGGCTAGTGGCGTCTACTTCTACGCGCTGCAGACGAGCGCGCGCCAGTATACTGGACGGATGCTGTTGGTGCGCTAAGCGGCGTCAATCTATTCGTGAAGATGCGGGGACGAGCGCGGGCTCGTCCCCGTTTTTATTGGAGCTCATATGGCTATTGAGACGCTTCGCTATCGAGATATAACGCTGAGCATATCGCCTCGTTCGACGGTGTATCCAGGTGATCCACCGGTTGTCATTGAGGCTTTCACCGGCGTTGAGGAACACGGCTGTACAACTTCACAAATGCATTTTAGTTTGCACACGGGAACGCATCTCGATGCGCCGTATCATCTTTTCGATGGGGGTGCAACCGTAGATCAGCTCCCGCTCGACGTGCTCATTGGTCCGGCGCAGCTCTTTGACTTTGGCGATGTGCGATATGGGTTAGGGGCTATCGATATGCGGCGCCAGTGGATTGAAGGGACGCGGCGCGTCCTGATAAAAACGGGAGCGAGTTGCCGCCTTAAAGAGCGCGGATTCTGCACGGATTTTGGTTATTTACACGCCGATGCCGCCGAGTTTTTGGTGCAATCCGGCGTGCAGTTGGTAGGCATTGATTCGCTGTCAGTCGACGGCTTTGACGCTGAAGCGCTGCCGGCACATCGCCTGCTGTTGGCGGCCGGCGTCGTCATCGTGGAAGCGCTAGATTTACAGGATATCTCGCAGGGGCCGTACGAACTGATATGTCTGCCGATTAAGGTGGAAGCCGACGGTGCGCCCGTGCGCGCGGCGCTAGCACGGCGCCCCCACTAGCGCCAGACCTGGGCGATAATGCACTTGAGGTAGCGTCCGTCGGGAAAGGTGGGGTCGACGGGATGGTCGGCGGCATGCAGGTTGTAAGATAGAATGCGCGCCTGCATTCGCGCGCTGGTACAGGCGCGGCGCACGACTTCGAAAAAGTCTTCCTGGCTAATCGGAGTCGAACACGAAGCCGTTACCAGAAGGCCGCCGTCGCGCACTACGCGCATGGCATTGCGGTTGAGTTTGGTGTAGACCCCCATCGCGCGCTTGATCTGTTCGCGGTCTCTTTTGCGCACGAGTGAAGGCGGGTCGACGACGACGATGTCGTAGCGCGGTCCCCCTTTTGCCAAGTCTTCGATAAAGGGGAAGGCGTCGGCTACTAAGTAGTGGTGCGCTGCGTTTGGGGGGCGGTTGGCCTCTACGTTGCGCCGTGCCGCAAAAGGTGCGCGCTGCGAAATGTCGACATCGAGTACGCTGCGCGCGCCGCCGCGCAGTGCGTGGGCCGAGAACGCGCTAGAATAGGCAAATAAATTGAGCACGTCGGTGCCCTGTGCCAGCTGTTGCACCTGAAGTCGATTGGGCCGCTGGTCGATGAAAAAGCCCGTTTTTTGCCCGCGGTACAGGTCGATAAACAGCCGCACGCCGCCTTCCTCTACTTCGACGAATTCCGGCGGTTGCTCGCCCCGCAGCAAACCGGTGGGGCGGTCATCAAGCCCTTCGGCGCGGCGCGTTCCGACGTCGCTGCGCTCGTATATGCCGCGGGGTGCGAGCTGTTTCTCGAGCACATCGAGCGCCATTTCTTTGATCGATTCCATACCTTGCGTATGAATTTGCACGACGAGGAAACCGGCGTAGTCATCTGCGATGAGGCCCGGCAGGCCGTCTGCCTCTCCGTGCACGAGGCGCAGCGCATTGGTCTGGGCGCGGAGGCCAGCGCGCTGGCGCAGTTGCAGAGCGCGCTCCAAACGTGCGGCGATAAAGTGCTCGTCGATGCGCTCGTCTGCGTCGCGCGTCAGGGCGCGCACGCGAATCATGGCGCGCGGATTGTAGAACCCCCTACAGACAAAGCGCTCGTTGGCGTCGAGCACGTCGACGATATCGCCGGGGCCGGCATCGGGTTTTTTTGCCACGGCACCGCTAAAGACCCAGGGGTGGCCGTTGCGCAGCGAATACTCGCTGTTTTTGCGCAATAGCAGAGGAGGATAGTTCACGCGTGTCCGTTCAATAGTGGGTGATTTCGTGGGTCGTTTGTCGAGACGGTTGGCTGCGCGCCGCCCCGGTTGGCGCTGATCGCTGATTGGGATATCCAGCGCATAGCTTTTCAAAGATCGCTTGCAAAGCGAATTATGGCCAGAAGCGATGCGCTAATACCTGCCTGCCAGAGCCTGAAATTTTAGGTGTCGGCCCCCGTGATGCTGCGATCGATGGCTGGCCGCAACGCTAGTTGCGCTGGGTGGATTCCTCAATATCGCTAGCGCAGCGGAAGCCGATAAACTCAGAACCGCGGAGTGGATTGTGGTAGGTGCGCGCGCTGGCGCGTAGTTCGTCTGCCGCGTGGTTCCACGATCCGCCGCGCACGACGCGGTAGCTGCCGGTGTCCGGTCCTTGGGGGTTGCTCGGTGCGCTCTGCGCGTAGTAGGTCGGATCCCACCAATCCTGCACCCACTCGGCTACATTGCCCGCCATATGGTGCACGCCTTCGGGCGTGCTGCCGTGCAGCGGGTGGTGCGCGTCTACGGCAGCGCTTCCCTCATAGCGGGCCCGTTCGGGGGAGGGCACACTATCGCCCCAGGGATAGGTGCGCTGGGCGCTGCCGCGCGCGGCATATTCCCATTCGGCCTCTGTGGGTAGGCGCGCGCCGCGCGTTGCGCAAAATGCGCTAGCGTCTGACCAGCTAACGCGGGTGGCGGGTAGATCGGGATCGCTCAGGTCGGCCTCCAGCTTGCGGCCCTGTTGCACTAGCCAGTCTTCAAAGGCGATCCGGCGCACTTCGTAGCGGTCGAGCTGAAAAGCATCGATCTGCACTGTGTGCACAGGGCGTTCGTCGAGCAGTCCATCGGCCGAACCCATGGCGAACTGGCCGGTGGCAATGCGCACCATCTCGACGGGGCGCAGCAGGCTGGCGCGCGCAACGAGGCGATGGGCGAGGACAGCGGCAGCGGGTTTGATATCGCGCCCCTGTATCCCGAGGTTCTGCGCTTCGACCTGCAATATAGCATTGGTCGCCACATCGATGACCTTTGCCGTCAGTTGATGTTCGAGGCCCGTGCGGTGCGTCTGCAAAAAAACGAGCTGCTGCACGTTGAGGTGGCGGCCAATGTCGACGGCGCGATCCTGCTCCGTCACGCCGCTCTGCTGCAGGGAAACCTCCTTTAGTACTTCTTCGACGCGCTTGCGTTCAACCAAGACAAAACGACCGCTCTTCTGCAGCGCCTGCTCAACGAGAGACTGGGCGTAATCGGCATTCGGCCCGGTCTCGGCCACTACCGCAACGGCTATCTGTGCGGGTTGGGCAAGCACGTAACTGGATGCGAGGAGGAAGAGGAGAATGCACTGTTGAACCATACGGCACCGCGCGCTAAGGAGTTAGTTGAAGGTTATGGGCACAACGGTGAGACGCCTCAGCTGAGATGGCGTTTCGCCTCGCTGTGCACCAGCGCGCGCAGCTGCGGATCGTCTGTGCAGAAAATGCGGAAGATTTTGGCTTGGTCTTCAAAGTTGTGCAGCAAGGAGTCGCGCAGGCGGGTGACTTCCGGATCGTCAAAGGTGAGCGGGTCGGTCTTGTCGGAAGGAATTTCGTCGCCGTAGAACACTTTGAGATCGACTTCAGGGCTCTTGTTAAAGCCGGGTATGTCGATGAGAATCTCGTGTCCGGACAGCGGTCGTCCGAGTTTTTCGGAAAAAACGCGGCAAAGCTCGATTTCCTTTGCGCGGCGCTTGTCCGGGTTGTGGAAGAGGTCGTAGAGGTAGTGCATTAAATCGCGCTTGCGTTCGCTTGGATGGATGACGGCGCCTACCTTGTACAGTCGGCGATAAATCGTGCCGTCGAGCAGCGCGGCCGAACCGGCAAGGTCGAGGCGCCGCTGCTCTGCCTGTAGCATCGCCACCAGTTCGCTTTCGGTCAGCCGGTGAAAACGACCGCCGTCGAGCTGACAGTCAGGGTGCAAGAGGATATCCTGCACAGCCCGCTTGAACATGGCCGATGCCGACCGCACACCGTGATGCCAGTAGACGTTGCGGTACATGAGGTAGTTGGTGAAGACGAGGGCCTCCACGGCGGATACGCCCTTGCTGGTGATGGCCAGGCGCTTGCGCACGGGATCGAATTTGATCGACGAGGCCAGGCGGTCGCGGTTGACGCTCTCGCCAAATGGAACGCCGCAGAACATGGAGTCGCGCAGGAGATAATCGATTTTGTCTGGGTCGAGCGTGCCGCTGAGAATATTAGCCAGCAGCAGGTCGTTGGCAGGTATATCGCAGTCCTTGCTCTTGTAATCGATTACGTTGGCCACGCGCAGCGGATCGATGTTAAACTCTTCGCGCAGGATGCGGTATATGGGGCCGCTGTCGTCTAAGATGATCTGCCGAGCCCGCGCTTCGTGTAGCACGAAAAACGGCATCAGTTCTTCTAACGTGTGCGAAAATGGGTAGTGGCCAATGTCGTGCAGCAGCGTAGCAGCCACGAATACGCGCACATCCTCGTCCTCTAACTGCAGCGGCGGATCCGATACGAGCAGGCGCGAAAGAAATTGCTTGGCCAGATGATAGACGCCGAGCGAGTGTTCAAAGCGCGAATGGCGCGCACCCGGATAAACGAGATGGACATACCCGAGTTGCGTGATATTGCGAAGGCGTTGGAAGTCTTCGGTGTCTACGAGGGCGAGGACAGGAGGGGGTAGGTGGATGTAGCCCCACACCGGATCGCGAATAGCTTTGCCTTGGTCGGCGAGGAGTGGATGTTCCATAGGAACGCCAATCTAGGGCGGTGAAAAAACCCTGTCAAGCGATAAATTCACCGCGCCCTCCATTTCAGAAGCCATTATTTAAAATGCACTTAGGTCTTTTTTTGCCACGCGAGTAATTATTGACAGACAGAGAATTATACCTATTTTAAGTGACTTGCATAAAAAGTGTGTCGCAAGAAAAAACGCCAACGATAGGAAGCGGAGTAATGCCAGATCAGACGTTGATGATTGTCAAACCCGATGCGGTGGCAAAGAATGCCATCGGCCAGATTATTGCTCGCGTAGAGGGCGACGGTTTTGTCGTGCGTCAGCTGCGTCTGCTGCATCTGAGCCGCCAACAGGCTGAGTCCTTTTACGAAGTGCACAAAGAGCGTCCCTTTTACGGCGAACTCGTCGACTTTATGACCTCCGGCCCGGCCGTGCCGATGGTGCTCGAGCGCGAGGATGCCGTGCCGCACTTGCGCGAATTTATCGGACCGACAAACAGCAATGAAGCGCCGGCGGGAACCATCCGCGGCGATTTCGGTACCGACGTCCAGTGCAATGCCGTGCACGCGTCGGATTCGCCAGAGAATGCTGCGCACGAGATCGCCTTTTTCTTCGGAGACTGAGCGTGAGTGCACCGGCTCCGCGCGTTCAGCTCGTTCTCGACGAACTCGCAGAGGGCGCGAATGTCTTTGTCTTTGCGATAGAGCCACAGGCGTTGGCGTTGGAGCACGAGTTTTTTTCTTTTTCCGCACCGGTCGAAGCCGATGTGTCCGTGCGGCGCAGCATCAATAACTTTTCGCTCAGTGGCATCGTGCGGTGGACGGTTGCAGGCGAGTGCTACCGCTGCCTGGAATCGATGCAGGAGGCCCAACAGGCCACCTTCGAGTTGCTGCTTCAGCGTCGTCAAGCCAGCGAGGAAGAGCTCGAATCGGCCGAGGATGACGGCCATATGGAAATTATCGATCCGGGCACGCGCTGGGTCGATTTGGCCGACTACGTGCGCGAGGCCATCGTGTTGGAACTGCCTATGCGCATTCCCTCCGAGGCCAGCCAGGGTCGGTGTCCACACTGCGGGATGGGAGAGTCTTTGGGCGATAGCGACCGCAAGAAAAAGGTCGACCCGCGCTGGGATGCGCTCAGAAACATAGAGTTTTCACAGAAAAATCGCGCTTAGCGAAAGGAGTTTGACGTGGCTTCAGTACCTAAGAGAAGGATTTCGCGCACGCGCCGCGACAAGCGGCGCACGCATTGGAAAATTAAGGCAGCAGGACTCAGCACCTGCGCCAGCTGTGGACAGCCGGCTCTGCCGCATCGCGTTTGCCCTAGCTGCGGCACATATCGCGGTCGCGAGTACGCCGAGCCCGAAGTCTAAACGCGCGTCGCGGGCGGACGAGCAGCGCAGTGGGGAGCGAGCAAAAATACGGTGCGGTCATCGCGGAAACGGCGCATTTTCTGCCAGATCGCATCGTGACCAATGCCGAGATAGAACAGTTCGTAGATACGTCTGACGAGTGGATCCGCGATCGCACAGGTATTGCCGAGCGGCGCTTTTTAAACGAGGACGAACCGACTTCGCGCATGGCAATTGAGGTCGGCAGGTCGCTGGTCGAGAAGAGCGGCGTCGATCCGCTCAGCATCGATCTCGTGATCGTCGCGACGATTACGCCGGACATGTTCTTCCCGGCTACGGCCTGCCTTGTACAGGCGGCCATCGGCGCCAAGAACGCTTGGGCATACGACCTGTCGGCGGCCTGTTCGGGCTTTGTCTTTGCCATCGTCACGGCAGCACAGTTCATCCAGAGCGGTGCGCATCAGCGGGTCATGGTCATCGGTGCTGACAAGATGAGCTCCATACTCGATATGCAGGACCGCAATACCTGTGTGCTTTTTGGCGACGGAGCTGGAGGCGTGCTGCTCGAGCGCAGCGAAGACCCGACGCTAGGCCTGCTGGACTTTGTTCACTGCGCCGATGGCTCGAACGTCGACTGCCTCAACGTGCGCGGCGGCGGCAGCCTGCACCCGGCCACGCACGAGACCGTCGATGGGCGCCTGCACTACGTGCGCCAGGACGGCCGGGCGGTCTTTAAGTTTGCCGTTGTCAAGATGGCCGAAGTCTCGGCCAACCTCCTCGAGCGCAACGGGCTCACGGGAAACGACTTGACCCTCTTCGTTCCGCACCAGGCCAATCGCCGCATTATCGATGCGGCGGCCGAACGCATGCAATTGCCCGCCGACCGAATTATGATCAACATCGATCGCTTTGCCAATACGACGGCGGCTACGATTCCCATCGCGCTATCGCAAGCCTGTGACGAGGGGCGCCTCCGCAGGGGCGACTTGCTGATGATGACGGGCGTTGGCGCCGGTCTTACCTGGGGCAGCGCCCTGTTTCGCTGGGGCCTATAACATGGCGAATGTGGCCTACTTATTTCCCGGTCAAGCCTCGCAGTTTGTTGGCATGGCGCGCGATCTATTCGATGCGCACGAAAGCGTGCGCGCGCTGTTTGCCCGCGCCGACGACGTGCTGGAATTTGCGCTGAGCGAAGTGTGTTTCAATGGCCCCGAAGAGCAGCTCGGTCAGACTGCTGTGACGCAGCCGGCGGTATTCGTGCACAGCGTCGCCGCATACCAACTGTTGGAGCAGAGCGACCTGCAGCCGGTCTGCGTCGCCGGACACAGCCTCGGAGAATACTCGGCTCTGGTGGCTGCCGGCGCCTTGGATTTTGAGACGGCCCTCGCGCTGGTAAAGGAGCGCAGTCGCGCGATGCAGGACGCTGGAGAGGCGCAGCCGGGCGCTATGGCCGCGCTCATTGGCCCTGCCGACGAAGAAGTGGTTGCGCTGTGCGCGCAGGCCGCCGATGCCGGCGTTGTCGTCGCGGCCAATTTTAATGCGCCGGGCCAAGTCGTCGCCTCCGGAGAGAAGGCGGCCATAGCGCGCCTGGGCGAGTTGGCCGCAGCCGCCGGTGTCAAGCGCTTTGTCGAGCTACCGGTCAGCGGCGCCTTTCACTCGCCCCTTATGCAGCCGGCCGCCGATCGCATGTGCGGCCTATTGGCAGATGCACCGCTGCGCGCGCCGCGCGTGCCGGTCATAACGAACGTGTCGGCCGTGCCCGTTGAGGATCCCGACGTGCTGTGCAGCGATCTCATCAAGCAAATTACGCACGCGGTGCGCTGGACCGAGTCGATGAATGCACTCGTCGCGGCGGGGATCGATTGTGCTGTGGAAGTGGGCCCGGGCACCGTGCTCAAGGGGCTGATGCGCCGCATTGCCCGCGACGCGTCTGTCCTGAGTGCGGGCGGCGTCGACGACATCGAATCGACGGTGCGCCAACTGAAGGGGGAAGATCAATGAGCCTGGAAGGAAAAGTCGCTCTAGTGACCGGTGGATCGCGCGGCATCGGTCGCGCCATTGCGCTGCGCTTGGCCGCCGACGGAGCCGATATAGCGATCTGTGCGCGCAATGTGGAAGCCGCCGAAGCGGTTGGTCGCGAGGTCGAGGCGCTGGGGCGGCGCTGTTTGGTGCGCCAGGCCGACGTGTCGCACAGCGAACAGGCCGAAGAGCTCGTTGGAGCCGTTGTCGATGAACTCGGCTCGCTCTACGCCCTCATAAACAATGCGGGCATCACGCGCGACAACTTGCTGATGCGCATGAAAGAAGAAGATTGGGATGTGGTGATGCAGGTCAATTTAAAAGGTGCCTTTAACTGCGCGCGCGCCGCCGTGCGGCCCATGTTGAAAGCGCGCGCAGGGCGCATTATCAGCATCACGTCGGTCGTCGGTCTACAGGGCAATGCCGGTCAGGCCAACTACGCCGCATCCAAGGCCGGGCTCATCGGGCTGACCAAGAGCTTGGCGCGCGAGCTGGCTTCCCGTTCGATCACCGTCAACGCCGTTGCGCCCGGCTTAGTGCCCGACACGGGCATGACGGATGAGCTGTCGGCAGATGTGGTGGAAAGCATGTTGGCCCAAGTGCCGCTGGGGCGTCCCGGCACGCCAGACGACGTGGCTCATGCCGTGGCATTTCTGGCCGCCGATGGCGCCGCCTATATAACGGGTCAGGTGCTCTCGGTCGACGGCGGAATGGCCATGTAGATATTGCGCTTGTAGTAGACGCCGGGCCCGTACTATATTTGAGCCTAACTTTACTCAATAACTTCACCTTATCAAAGGGGATTGAAAATGGCATCCATAGGAGATAGAGTGCGCGATCTAGTTGTCGAGCAACTGGGCGTGAGCGAAGATCAGGTCAACCCGCAGGCGTCTTTTATCGACGATCTGGGCGCCGACTCGCTGGATACCGTCGAGCTCGTCATGGCGTTTGAAGAGGAATTCGGCATCGATATTCCAGACGAGGACGCCGAGAAAATGACGTCTGTTGGCGACGCGATCAAATACCTAGAAGAAAACAGCAAATCCTAAGCGAGGGCACGCACGTGGCATTGAGGCGCAGAGTCGTAGTTACGGGATTGGGGGCACTGGCTCCCAACGGCAACGATCTAAAGTCTTTTTGGGACGGGTTGATCAACGGTCGCTCTGGCATTGGCTTTATCAGCAAATTCGACACGACTGACTACCGGGCAAAGATCGCCGGTGAGATCAAGGACTTTGATCCGACTTTGGCGCTCGATGCTAAAGAGGCGCGCACAAACGACCCCTTTACCCACTACGGCGTGTATGCGGCAACGCAGGCGGTGCAGGACGCCGGTTTGGTCGTTGACGAGCGCAACGCCGAGCGCGTTGGCGTGATATGGGGATCTGGCATAGGTGGCATTACGACCCACGAGCAGCAGCATATGGTGCTGTTGGAAAAGGGCCCGAAGCGCGTCAGCCCATTTTTTGTCCCCATGATGATCGTCGATATGGCAGCGGGAATGATTTCCATGAAGCTGGGGGCGAAAGGGCCCAACTACGCCACTGTTTCGGCCTGCGCTTCCGCTTCGCACGCCATCGGCGAAGCGGCGCGCAAAATACAGTACGGCGAGGCCGATGTGATGATCACCGGTGGATCGGAAGCGGCAGTGACGTCGACTTCTGTGGGGGGATTTGCCTCGGCGAGAGCGCTTTCGATGCGCAACGACGAACCGACTCGCGCCAGCCGTCCGTTTGACGCTGAACGCGATGGATTTGTAATGGGCGAGGGAGCCGGCGCCATCGTATTGGAAGAATTGGAAAGCGCGCGCGCGCGCGGCGCCGCGATATACGGCGAGTTTCTGGGTCTGGGTTTTACCGCCGATGCCTACCACCAGACCGCGATGGCGCCCGAAGCCGAAGGAGGAACGCGCGCCATGCGCATTGCGCTGGCCGACGCGGGCGTCGAGCGCGAAGCAATCAACTATATCAACGCGCACGGCACTTCGACGCCGATGGGCGATAGCCAAGAGACGGCGGCGATAAAGGCGACCTTTGGAGAGCACGCCTACTCGCTGGTAGTCTCGTCGACCAAATCGATGACGGGGCATTTACTGGGAGCTGCCGGCGCCATAGAAACCATTGCTTGTCTGATGGCCATCAAGAGCGGCGTGGTGCCACCGACGATCAATTACGAAAACCCTGATCCCGCATGCGATTTAGACTACGTGCCGAACGAAGCGCGCCAGGTAGAGGTGCGCTACGCCCTCAATAATTCCTTTGGTTTCGGTGGTCATAACGTGGCGCTCGTCATGGGCCGCTTCGACGGTTAGCGTCGTGTCAGTGAGCCGCTGGCGTTCGCGCCGATGAATGCGGCGACACGGCGTATTGCGCTATGCGATGGTTTGCCTCTCTTCTCGACCGCCTCCGTCCTGCGCCAGCGCCGGCCGAACTGTCCGGGCAGTTGTTGGGCAACCTCGAGGCGCGCATCGGCTATCGATTTCAAAATCCTTCTCTCCTAGTTTATGCGCTCAAGCATCGATCGTACGTATACGCCCTTCAAGAAAGCGGCATAGAGTCAAACGAGCGCCTGGAATTTCTCGGCGATGCCGTGCTCGATTTGTTGGTGGCAGAATATCTCTTTCGCAATTTTAGCGACAAGCGCGAAGGCGATTTGACTCAAATGAAGTCGCTCGTTGTCAGTCGACAAATACTGGCCAAAAAAGCAGAGCAGATTGATCTGGGCACGTATGTGTTGCTCAGCGCAGAAGAGCGTGGAGCGGGTGGTGGGCAGCAGCCATCGATTCTGTGCGACGCTTTTGAGGCCTTGCTGGGGGCGCTCTACTTAGACGGGGGATTGGTCGTTTGTCGTCGATTTGTCGACGCGCACGTCTTAGACGATTTTCACGATCTTATTAGCCGCGACGACTACGTGAATTTCAAGAGCAAACTGCTCGAGCACACGCAGAGCCAGGGCAACGGACACCCGCGTTATCTGGTACATGCCGAAGAGGGCCCCGATCACGACAAGGTGTTTAGCGTAGAGGTCAGCATTACCGGCGAGCGCATTGGGCGCGGTCAGGGACGCAGTAAAAAAGAAGCACAGCAAATGGCAGCCAAGGACGCACTGCAGCGCCTAGGTGCACTATGAAAGAGTCTTGGCGCTGCCTTGATACCGGAGCGCAAACCGGGGCTTTGAACATGGCATTGGATGAGTCGCTGGTCGCCCGAGTAGAGGGTGGGGGCACCTCTGTGCTGCGCTTTTACGGGTGGAACCCACCGGCTATTTCGCTTGGCTACGCCCAGTCGGCAGACGGTGAACTCGACGTCGATGCGTGCCGCGCCGCCGGCGTCGATATCGTGCGTCGGCCGACGGGTGGGCGCGCGGTGCTGCACTGGCAAGAGCTGACCTACAGCGCGATCTTCGCCGCGCCCAGCGAGCCCTTCGGCGCGCGCATCGAGCAAACCTATAGCGTCATTGGCGAGTGCTTGGTGGCCGGTCTACGGCGCTTTGGCGCCGACGTTGAGCTGGAGCGAGCGCACGTGCGCTCGCCGCGTCCGCGCAGGGGCACGGCGGCTCTGCCATGTTTCTCTAGCATCGCTCGCTCAGAGGTCAAATGGCGCGGTCGGAAACTCGTCGGCAGCGCGCAGCGGCGCTTTGCCGGAGCCATTTTACAGCACGGATCTATTGTGATCGGTCCGGCCCACGAACAGTTGGTGGACTGCCTGCGCCTCGATGAGGCGCGCCGTGCACAGTGGCGCGCGCGCCTGCGCGCCGATAGCACCTGTTTGCAGGAATGCGTCGGAGGAGCGGTGGAACGCAGCGAATTGGTGGAGTGCATGATCGCTGGTTTCTCCGAGGTATTGGGCCGCCCATTAGCTACAGATCAGGTGCAACCGGAAGAGTGGGCGCTCAGTCGGGCGCGCGCCAATTTCTGGAACGTGGAAGCACGCTCAGCAAAGGCTGTGAATTAGCATGGACAACAGGGGGGAAAACCTGCTGGAGGTCCGCGATCTGCGCACCTACTTCTACACGGAAGAGGGCGTGGGGAAGGCGGTCGACGGCGTATCGTTTGAGCTGCGACGCGGCGAGACGCTCGGGCTAGTCGGCGAGAGCGGCTGCGGCAAGAGCGTCAGCGCGCTGTCGGTTATGCGCCTGATTCCCCAGCCGCCGGGACGCATTGAATCGGGTCAGGTGCTCTTTGGCGGGCGCGATCTGCTCACCCTGAGCGAGGAAGAGATGTGCCAAGTGCGCGGCGACGAGATTGCGATGATCTTTCAGGAGCCGATGACCAGTCTCAACCCGGTGCTGACCTGCGGCTTTCAAATTGCCGAATCGGTTATCTTGCACCAGGGCGTATCCAAGGGGGAGGCGCGCAATCGCGCCGTGGAAATGCTGCGCCTCGTTGGCATACCGGCGGCCGAGCAGCGCGTCGACGAGTATCCGCACCAGTTGTCGGGTGGTATGCGCCAGCGCGTAATGATTGCCATGGCGCTGTCGTGCAATCCCGACTTGCTGATAGCCGACGAGCCCACTACGGCGCTCGACGTGACGATTCAGGCGCAGATATTGGAACTGTTACAGCGCCTGCAGGAAGAGTTTGAGATGGCCGTGCTGATGATAACGCACGACCTAGGCGTAATCGCTGAGGTAGCCGATCACGTCGCCGTTATGTACGCGGGTCAAGTGGTCGAATACGCATCGACGCACGACGTATTCGACAACCCGCAGCACCCCTACACGCGCGGCTTGATGCAGTCGATACCACACCTCTATGGAGACCGCCAACGGCTGGAGGTCATCGATGGCATGGTGCCGGATGCTCGCGAATTTCCCGCTGGGTGCCGATTTGCTCCGCGCTGTACATTGGCCGAGGATCGCTGCCGGGAAGCAGAGGTCGAACTGTGCGCGCCATCTGGAAACCACTGGCGGCGCTGCCTAAAAGCTGGCGACTAACGGCGATATTTCCGATTATATCTGTGATGCATACGAGCTCAGACGTTCCTCTACTAGAGGTTGAAAATCTAAAGAAACACTATCCCGTGCGCAGCGGGTTGTGGGGGAAGGTGCGCGCCTCGGTAAAGGCCGTAGACGGCGTGTCGCTGAAGATCATGGAGGGCGAGACGCTCGGCGTGGTAGGCGAGAGCGGTTGCGGTAAGACGACGCTGGGTCGCCTCATACTGCGCCTAGTCGAGGCTACAGAAGGACGCGTTGTCTACCAAGGACGCGATATCTTCGGCATGGGCAAGCGCGAAATGCGCGCTATGCGGCGCAGTATGCAGATTATATTTCAGGATCCCTATAGCTCGCTCAACCCGCGCATGACGGTGGGCGGCATTATCGGGGAAGCACTGAAAATACACGAGTTGGTCGAGCCGGACCGCGTCGATGCGCGGGTTGCCGAATTGATGGAAATCGTCGGGCTGCAGCCGAGCTATGCCAGGCGCTATCCGCACGAGTTTTCCGGCGGTCAGCGCCAGCGCATTGGCATTGCTCGTGCGCTTGCTGTCGAACCGAACTTCATCGTTGCCGATGAGCCGGTTTCTGCACTCGACGTATCGATACAGGCGCAGATCATTAATTTGCTGCAGGATCTCCAGCGCGATCTGGGATTAACCTATATGTTTATCGCTCACGACCTTAGCGTCGTGCGCCATATATCGGATCGCGTGGCGGTCATGTATTTGGGGCGGATAGTAGAACTGGCCGATCGCAACCAACTCTACGAGGCACCGTCCCATCCCTATACGCGGGCACTTCTATCGGCTGTGCCCGTGCCCGTGCCAGGGGCGGCCAAGCAGCGCGTCGTGCTACAGGGCGACGTGCCCAACCCGGCATCCGTGCCGCCCGGGTGCCCATTTCATCCCCGCTGTCCGGAAAAGCGGGATCGCTGTACTCAGACGGTTCCGCGATTAGTCGACCTGGGCAATGGACATCAAACGGCCTGTTTGCTGCGCTATCCAGAGGGGATAGCCGAGTAGATGGGATGCTGCCGCCCGTGGTGGGCGAGTCGCATTAAAGAGGCTTAGAGTAGGAGAAGAAAAAGCGTATGATGACTGCACTGCGCGAGAAAACTGCGCTCATACTGTGGTTTGTTATTTTCGCCTTCATTGGGTTAATCGTCGTCGAATGGGGCGCCGATTACACCGGCGGTATGCAACAGCAGGCCGTCGGTGATACGGTCGGCACTATCAACGGCGAGACGATATCGCTGAAGGATTTTCAGGGCGCTCTGCGCCAAGCCGCCAGCCAAGCGCCGCGCGAGCAGCGCGAAGACCAGGGCGTGTTGGTGCGCCAGGTATGGGACTCCTACGTCCAGGAGGTTCTGCTGCGCCAGGAAATCGAGCGGCTCGGCGTGCAGGTTACGGACAAAGAGGTGGCTTATTATACGCGCACCATGCCGCCGCCGGCCGTGCAGTCGATGGAGGCCTTTCAGACCGATGGGCAGTTCGACGTGGCCAAGTATACGCAGTTTATTGGCGATCCGGCCAACCTACAGGATCCCAACAACCGCGGCTTCGTCATGCAGGTTGAGTTCATGCTGCGCCAGCAGTTGCTCAACTACAAGCTGCAGCGCCTGCTGATGAGCGGCGTGCAGGTGACGCCGGCGGAGGTGCGCGCACATTTTGCCGACAGCAACGAGAAGGTGAAGATCGACTTTGTATTTGCCGCTGGGAGCACTATTGCCGACGATCTGGTCGAGGTGACGGACGCCGACTTAGCCAGCTACTACGGAGAAAACGGTGCCGAGTTTTTCCATCCAGAACAGGTTCGGCTCTCGTACGCCTACTTCCCCAAAGTTGCCAGTGCGGCAGACTCACTGGCTATTGCTGAAGAAATAGGCCGCCTGCGTGCAGAAATTGAAGCCGGTACCGACTTTGCCGAATTGGCCGAGGCCATATCAGACGACCAGGGATCGGCCGCGCAGGGTGGATCTCTAGGCACCTTTGGGCGCGAGCGCATGGTCAAGCCCTTTTCCGACGCCGCATTTGCACTCGAGCCCGGGCAGGTGTCCGAACCCGTGGAGACGCGCTTTGGTCTGCACTTGATCAAAGTGGATGACAAGACGGTGGAAGACGGGGAGGAGAAAATTACCGCGCGCCATATCCTGCTGCGCTATGGCGCGTCGCGCAGCACGGAGGACACGCTGCGCTCGTGGGCCGAAGAGTTCCAGCAAAGGGCTGCTACTGCAGGATTTGAAGCAGCGCTGCGCGCCGCGGGCATGGAGGGCGTAGACTCGGGTTATCTGCAAAGCGACCAGATCGTTCCCAGCTTGGGGCAGGGCACGGCCTGGCTGGTCAACTGGGCGCTGGAACAAGAGGTCGGTACGGTTGCGCGCGTGGCCGAAAATGAGCGCGGTCTGTGGGTTGCCGTAGTGGCGGATAAGCGGGCTGAGGGTCAAATGCCGCTGGAAGAAGTGCGGCCGCGCGTCGAGCGCGAAGTGCGGGCGCACAAAAAGGCGGATATGGTTGCCACCAAGCTGCGCGAAGTGCGGGCGCAGGTAGAAAGCGGTGCCACCTTAGAAGAGGCCGCTAGCGCGGCGGGTTTTGAAGTGCGCCAGTCCGAGCCGTTTGCGCGCACCGAGTCGGTGCCGGGAATCGGGCGCGGCAACGGCGTCGTCGCCGCGGCATTTCGCTTGCAGGAAGGTCAGCTGAGCGATGTCATGACGCTGCGCCAGGGCGCCTATTTGCTGCGCTTGGCGGAAAAGGCACCGTTGGACGAGGCGCTCTTTGCCGAGCAAAGCGCCCAATTCCAGCAGCAGTTGCTCGCCCAGCGCCAGCAGGAGGCGCTGCAGAACTGGTTCGCCCAGCTCTACGAGACCGCCGTGATCGAAGACAATCGCCACCTGTTCTTCACCTTCTAGAAGGGAGATCTCTACATGCCTGCTGAACCTGGAAAAACGCAGATTGGCTTTATTGGCCTCGGTATTATGGGAGCGCCCATGGCCAAGCACCTGCTGGCGGCCGGCTACCAGCTCAAGGTGTACAATCGCAGCGACCGTCCGCGCGTCGACGAAGTCGTCGCGGCCGGAGGCGTGCGCGTGGCTACGCCCAAGGAGGCGGCAGAGGGGGCGGATATAATCATCAGCATCGTCACCGATACGCCGGATATGGAAGCGGTGATCATGGGCGACGATGGCGCCGTGCACGGCGCTAAAGAAGGATCCATCGTCATCGATATGAGCACGGTCTCGCCCAAGGTGACGCAGGACGTGGCCGCAGCGCTCAAAGCGCGCGGCGTATCGATGCTCGACGCACCGGTCAGCGGCGGCGATGTTGGAGCGATCAACGGCACCTTGTCGATCATGGTCGGCGGCGAGCAGAGCGTCTTTGACGAGTGCCTGCCCGTGTTTGAGGCGATGGGGAAGAACATCAATCTCATCGGTCCTAACGGCGCCGGTCAGACCACCAAACTGTGCAACCAGATCGCCGTGGCCGGTGCCAATTTGGCCATGGCTGAAGCGCTTATGCTGGCCGCTGCTTCCGATCTAGACGTGGGCAAGGTCATCGATGCGATTTCGGGCGGAGCAGCCGGTTCCTGGCAGCTGAGCAACCTCGGACCGCGCATTATCAAGGGCGATTTTGCCCCCGGCTTTATGGTGCATCTACAGCAGAAAGACCTCAAACTGGTGCTGCAGGCGGCCAACGACGTCAAACTCGCGCTGCCTGCTACCAGCATTGCCCACCAGTACTTTAACGTCGTCGAGCGCGCTGGGTGCGCCGAAGAGGGCACGCAGGCGCTTATAAAAGCCTACGAAATGCAGGCCGGCAAAGAGGCGCGTTCTCAGTAACGTCTATTGCTATCCACAGTGGGGCTGCGCGACTTGTCGCGCAGCCCTTTTCGTTGATATACTTATCCACATGACGTTGAATCTCAATAGAATCGGTCTGCTGACGCGCGATGCGAGCAGCGAATACCCTTTCGACGAGGTGCGCGAACTCTTTGGCACATACCAAATTGAGGTCGTGTTAATCGAAGAGGGGGCGGTGTGCGCCGATTTGGATATGGTTGTGGCTATGGGGGGCGACGGTACCGTGCTGCGCGCGCTCGATCGCTTTCCGCGCTGTCCAGTGTTGGCGATTAACTTTGGCACCGTTGGTTTTCTCACGGCGGGCGACCGCACCGAACTGGCCCAGATCGTGCAATTGCTCATGGATGGGCGCTACATTATCAGCGAGCGGCTCGTGCTCAACTGTCGCTATCCGCGCGGCGAGGTGCACGTGGTCAACGAGGTTATGGTGCGGGCAAGCTACAAGCTGGCCTTTACCGATGTCTTTGTCGACGGGGTGGAAATTCGCACGATAACCGGGGATGGCGTCATCGTCGGCACGCCGACGGGCAGCACGGGGCATCTGCTGTCGGCTGGCGCGCCGATCGTCTTTCCCGACGTGCGCTGCATGATACTCGATGGCATCAACGAATATAATTTCTCTTCGCGTGCGTTAATTCTGCCTCCCGAGGCTAAGGTGCGCCTCGTCATTAGCGAAGAGACGCGCGACGAGAACATATCGCTCGTGGTCGACGGCAGGCACTTGGGACAGCTAGTGCCCGGCGAAGAGGTGCATATCAGTCAGGCGGAACACCGCGCGCGTTTGATCTACCTCGACAAGGGATATTTCTTTCGCAACCTCTCCTCTAAACTCTCTTGGTGAACTATGAACATACTGGTTACAGCGGCCGATAGTGCGCTGGGTGCTATGCTCTGTCTGCACTTGGCCAAAGGGCATGTCGTCGCGCCTATAGGGCGCAGTGCTGCGGCCGATATTGACGGCTATCAGTGCGTCGACCCAGTTGAAGTAGAGGGCGTGGCCAACGCCCTGCGTGGGGTGGACGCCGTCGTTCACGCGCTGCCCGGCGCAGCTAACCTCGCAGACGTGGCCAGTGAACAGGAATTATTGGACTGGGTTTCGCGCTCGACCTATGTGCTGGCGACGGCGGCCTGCGCTGCCGGCGTGCGCCGCATCGTGTTGCTGAGCAGTCTCGACCTAATGCGCTCCTATGACGAACGCTTTATCGTGACGGCGGATTGGCAGCCGCGCCCGCGGGCCAACGCCGAGTCGCTGGCGCCGCACATGGCTGAACTGATCGGTCGCGAGGTGGCTCGCACGGGCAAGGTTGAGGTGGTGGCGCTGCGCTTGGGAAAAATAGACGTCGAAGTGTCTGCGGGTGAGGTCGCTGAAGCGGTAGAGCGTGCGCTGAGCGAGCCTATGCCGGCTAACTACCATTGGCAAGTACAACACGTCGCGTCCAGTGGGCGCTTTGTCCGCTGAGGAATTGACATGGCTACAATAACAGAAGGCAAAGTGCTGATTTTAGGTGCCGGTGGTCCGGTGGGAGCCGCTTGTATTGGAGCGCTAAAAGACAACTACGAACTGCGCGTGACGGATGCGCGTCCAATGGCTGAAGCGGCCGAGGGACCGCGCCAGAGCCCGCGCGCGCCGCTGCCCGAACTGTTGGATGCCCCGCATGAGAATCGCGTCGTTGACGTCTCTGACTACGCACAGGTGCTGGCCGCAGTGGAGGGGATGGACGCCGTTATCAACCTGACGGTGCTGCGCCCGCATCCGGTGCTGGCCTTTCACGTCAACGAGATCGGTGCTTACAACGTGGCAAAGGCCTGCGTGGCCTGTGGCACTAAGCGCTTGATACATACTGGTCCATTTCACTCGGGACTGGGATACGACAGCGATTGGTGGAACGACTTTCGCGTCGGTGACGACGTGCCGATTCATCCCGCCGATGATCTCTACGCGTTGACGAAATACTTGGGCAACGATATCACGCGCATTTTCGCCGAGGAACACGGGCTCGAAGTGCTGACATTTCTCTACTGCCACTTTCGTCCGCGTGAAATTCTGCCCGAGGAGCACGGCAAGGGCATTCACCCCTATGCCACTTCGTGGGAAGATACGGGCGAGGGATTTCTCTACGGACTGCGGGCTGGAGCCATGCCCTCTCCCTACGAGACGTTTTTCATGTGTTCGCGTCTGCCGCACGATAAATATCGGCCCGACAAAGCTAAGCACCTGCTGGGGTGGCAGGCGCGCGATTCGTTTGAGGTGCTGTACAGCCGCTAGCGGCGTTTGGATAGACGTTGGAAGAAAAGACGGCGGCGCTGGTTTTTTAAACGCTTGCGCCGCCGTTGTGCGTACGGCTATGGCGCATTGATAGAGGAGCGATCTATGCGAGAAAATATGTTGGGTGCCTATGGGCAGTGGGCCAGCACATTGGTCGGGCGAGAGCCGGGCGAGTACTCGCTGCGCAACCCGCGCTTCCACTCGCTGGGCACATGGAAAAAAAAGGCACTGGTCAAAGTTGCCGAGTGCGTGGCCGAACCCGCACTTGGGGGCGCGGTGCGGGTGCGAGTGGAAAGGCAGTATCAGTGGAACGGTCTACACGTCGAGGAGTTGTCCTGGCAACTGCCGATGGGGCCGCGCACGCACGCCGTTTTTCTAAAGCCAAGCGGAGCCCGAGGGCGTCTGCCGGCCGTGCTGGCCCTGCACGACCACGGCGGGCGCAAGTACTTTGGGCTGCGCAAGATCGTGCGTCTGCCGGGAAGGCGTCATCCGCTGGTCGTCGAGCACCAGCGTCAGTACTACAGCGATGTGGGGTGGGCTAACGAATTGGCTCGTCGCGGTTACGCGGTGCTGGTGCACGATGGGTTCCTCTTTGGCAGTCGCCGCATGCGCTATGCCGATGTACCGGAAACGCTGCACGGCGGGCGGCGCGACGGCAATCCAGAGGCGCGGCGCGAAGTGCTCGAATACAATGCGTGGTCCGGTGCACAGGAAAGCGTGGTGGCCAAGTCGCTGTTTTGCGCGGGCACTACCTGGCCGGGCGTCGTTTTAGCCGAGGACCGCAAGGCGCTCGACTACCTATGCGCGCGCCGCGACGTCGACGCCGATCGCGTGGGCTGCGGTGGGCTGTCGGGTGGTGGACTGCGCACGGTATTTCTCGGGGGCCTAGACGAGCGCATTAAAGCAGCTGTTTGCATGGGTTTTATGAGCACTTGGAACGACTTTCTACTGCACAAGAGCCATACGCATACGTGGATGACCTACGTGCCGCTGCTGCCGCGCCTATTGGACTTTCCCGAAATACTTGGCCTGCGCGCGCCGCTGCCTACGCTGGTGCAAAACTGCAATGAGGACGCGCTCTATACGGTGCGCGGTATGAAGGCGGCCGACGCTATCCTGCGCGCGGTCTATGCCAAGGCCAACGCCGCCGATCACTACGCGTGTCGGTTCTATCCCGGCGGCCACAAATTCGACGCGCCGATGCAGCAAGATGCCTTTGATTGGTGGGACGCGTATTTGCGTTAGCTGCGCGATCGGTAGGGCTCCAACCGCGCAGCTAGCGCAAATGTGGTGTGTTCGCTCAGTTGGCCGAGTAGACCAGCGATTGGTTATAGGGAATGACGAGCGGTTTGACGTCCGATAGATGAGTGGCCCATTCGGCCGGATCGTAGGTGCGCCGCACAAAGCAGGAATAGTGGGCGGGCGCGGCCGCTTTGAGCTGTAGGGCAGAGGCCATTTTTGCCGAGCCCTCAAAAAAGGGAAATTCGCCCTCGTCGGGGTGCGTCGTCAGCAGGCCGATATCGGGCTTGAGTTGACGCACGGGCTGCAAGAGATCCTCGTGATCGCCGAACGTGTTGACGGGGTCGCCGGAAATGTAGACGCGCGTGGTGCCCGCTTCGACGACGTAGCCCAAATGCGTTACATCGGGCGGGGCGATTCCGTCTTCTGGGATGCCCGCCGGGGGTTTTGCCCATACGGCATGCGCTCGCATTGCACCCATTGCCTCGGCACTGCCAGCGCTGACAACGGTGGTCAACTGAGCATCTACGCCGGATTCGCGCACGGCCTGAATGCTCTCTTTGGGCCCGATAAAGCGCACGTCGGGATAGGCGGCGCGCAGGCGGTTAATCGATTCGATGCAGGTGTGATCTCCGTGGTTATGCGTCAGCAGCACGTAGTCGGTGCGCAGGCTGGCCTCGTGCAGCGGTGCGCGCGCGTGGACGTAGCGCTCGGCCGGGCGCTCGCGTGGAAAATAGGGGTCGACCTGTATGATGGTGCCTGCCGCGTCCTTGATGGCAAAGCTGCTCTGTCCAAACCAGTGAATTCCCACGCAGTTCTTTGCGACGACGAGATCTTCGAATGGGTGCATTCTACGCCTTCCTAGTTGTGCCGTGTTGCGGCTGTGTGCGCCGCGTATATGTTTACTACACAAACTACGACCTGCATAGGCTTCAGCAAGGGCAAAGTGAACCCATTTTATGAGTCAGACAACGCTACTAGACGCCAAGTATCGCCGCCGCAAAAGCGAGCTGCTGCACGTACTCGTCGATCGCCTACAGCCGATATACACTGCCGAGGAAATAGACGCGCTGTGCATTGATGCGATCGACCCGCAAATCCTGGCGCAGCGCTCTGGGCGCGGTTTCGTCAACCGCGATTTAGTAGAGACCATGTTGGGCAATCTGCTCGAATGCGTTGCGCCTGGATCGCACAACGCCGTTGCGCCCGGGTACGAGCGTGGCGATTTCGCCGACGAACTTGGCCAGGTCGCCGATCAGCTATATGCGATGGTGGCGCAGTCTCTGCTGGCTGCTGGCGAGGGCGAGGGCGTAGAGGAGCAGGCCTTGGCCGCGTCGTTTTCCATGCTGTGGGACCTGCCGCGCCTCAAGGCGAGGGCACGCTGGAATCGCTTTGCCGCTCTGCGCGATCCGGCGGTGTGGGATGCCTATTTGCTCTCCAACTGTGGCATTAGCCGCGACGAGCTGCTGCGCATCGACTTTGGCGGCCAACTAGAAGAGGCCATACGCCGTCGCGATGTAGACTATTATCGCGACTTTCTGCGCAATCTCGAGTGCGACTTCATATTCGATTACCAGATGCAGTTGGTGATGAGTACCTACCCGGGGTGGCGCATTCTATTTTACCACGACGTCGCCCACGCGCTGACGCGCACCGATGCGGTGGAAGAGGACCCCGGCCTGCAGCGTCGCCCGGTACCCCTATTGCCGCGCGCCATTTCCGAACTAGCGGGGCGCTACTACCAGGCCGACCTGCACCCAGAAACCGAAATCGGCGACGCCAATTTTCTCGACCACCCGCACCGCGGCATGACCACGGGGCAGACGGGTATCATTGGTTCGGGATGCCACATATACCCGTGCACTTTAGGAGGACTGAGTGACAAAGTGCAGCAGCGCCATCCGATTATCGGCGACTTTGTGTTTATTGGCACGGATGCCGGTCTATTCGGATCGGTCAATGTCGGCCAGCAGTCGGTTATCGGCGCCAATTCAGAAATTCACGGACGCGTTGAAATTGGTGCGCAGTGCCGCATTGGTGCCTCGGTATTTATCGGAACAATAAAAGACGGTAGGGGTCAGCCAGGCCGCGTGCAGTTGGGTGATAGCGTGCGCATAGGAGCGGGCACTATTATTGAAAATGCCTCCGAGTTGGACCTAGTTATTGCCCATCGCTCAGAGATACCAGCGCGCTCCTACGTGGTCAACAATGGCTGTGGACAACCGCGTTTCGTGCGCGAATAGGAGAGCTGCCAACGCGGCTCTGCCAGTCTTCCCATCCGGCTACATCGTGCGCAAGAGCGTTACGTAGAGGCTCGTTGCGTCGCTTTTCAGTTCGCCTATCAGCCCAAATTGCACCCCCACGTTGAGCACATTTCCATCGCTGATAACCAAGTCTATATTGGGGAAGCCATTTACGGACAGATGGTCGCCGATCCCATCCGTATTGCTCGAGGCCTTGATGTCAAAATAGGCGACCCATCGCTGGTCGATTACTAGGACCGGCTCAATCAGGGCGTCGATGACCATACCACCGCCTCCCGTATAGCCTTTGAGAAACCCCCAAAAGAGCTGTTTGTTGATCTCGAACTGCTCTCCGAGTGTTATGCTATTCATAAAGCCGAGAGAGATCCCCGGATTTTTTATATCGCCTGCCGGCATGAGGAGGTTGATTGCCGCTGCGCGCTGGGGGCCGAGGCTGTATTTGCTGCCGACCATCAGGGAAGAAAAATTAGAAGCCGATTCATTTAGAAAGCCAAACGTCAGCTGTGCGCCGACCTCCACTTTATCGCCAGGTGTAAACTTACTCATCAGGAAAAAGTTGGTGGTTTTGCCGGGTTTGTTGACGTCGTTGCCGCGCATGCCGACATCAATAGACTTGTATCCCCTTTGACTTGGCAATACGTAGAATGGATCGTAGCTCAGCTGTTCACTTCGCGTGTATTGTTCTGAAGGGTGTTGATCCGCACTCAAAGAAGAGGCGAAAATACATAGACAGGCAAAAACGGCACTTTTAATCATATGCACTCCTGAGGGGCGTCTGTTTATGCTGTTGAAAGATAGAAGGGAGACGATTGAGGGGCAATGGGAGTTGTCCCTCAATCGCCAGCAGTGCTGCGTCAGGTCGACACATTGAAATAGGTGCCGGATGCAGTGCTCGATGTCCGATCCTGGCCCGCGGTACGTCGGCAGACCGCTGCGCTGCGTCGACCGCAGAGACTGCGCGCACTGTGCGCACCGCATTGGCTGCAGGTGTGCGCGTGGATGCAACGGCGGTGCCTGATTTATCCCGCGGCGAGCGGATTTCGGTTCAGCGGCAACCCCCTAACGGCACTGCTGGCCTGCCGGGCGAAGAGCGCCGTTCTCCACAGGTGTCGATTCGCAGAATGGGATATGGCCAAGCCCAACGACGCGGAGCGTATCCCCCCTTAAAAGCCGCAGCGCGCGGCCGCAGCGAAAAACGGAGCGGCCATAGCCGCCGCACCGCGGTAGGTCATATCGCTGGTCATAGGGTGAACGGAAATCAGGCGCGCGCCGTTCTCGATGGCTGCGACGATGCCGTCTTCGATGTCTTTAGGGTCTTCCATCGAACCGGAACCGACGACGCGCCCCATGTGCAAGCCGCGCTTGGCCGCCTCGCGGAATAGTTCGTTGACCGCGTCGTTGATTTCGGGTATCTCGCCCTCGCGCAGTATGGCGTCGAACGGGCCGACAAAGCCGCAGGCCTTGTTGCGTCCCTGTGCCGCCATCAGGTCGAGCACGCGGTCGCGCAGCGCGCGGTCGAGAATGTACTCAGCGGTCTCAAACTGGATCCAACCCTGCGTTTCGGTTTCGGCATTGCGCAGGTCGTCCGGCGTAAACATCATGGTGCGGTCGCCGGAGCGCACGGGGTAGCCACCGCGGTCATCGCAAGTGGCCTGCCCGGGAATGGGAAAGTTAACGGCGCGGAAAAAGCGCTCGGCATCTTCGTAGGTCGTGCTATAGGGGCGCAGCGAGGCGCGCGCGCCGAGCTGGAAGACATCGCCGTGCGCAGAGAGCGCCTCGCGGTGCAGACGCTGCACGGCCAGCAGGCCCAATCGGGATTCAGCGGCGTTTTGCTCGCGTCCGTACCAGCCCTCCCACTGCGAGTGCTCGGCGTCGTTTACAATCCACGAGAAACCGGCCTTAGCCCAGGCGTGCGCCTCGCTCTCGCGAAAGCGGTGCCAGGGTACATCGTTGAAAATGCCCAGCAGCGGTGGGGTGTCCTCGACCGAACGGGCTTGGTCGAGGACCTCTTTGAGTGGATTGCGGTTGGGGTTGAGCGCGTAGGCGTGGGCGCGGCGAGCGAATTCTTCGCTCTTAAGCGGCAGGCTGCCGCCGATGGCTTCAATTGCGTTCAAAACAGTCCTCCAGTTAGAGCGAGTTTATGGCGAATCCAGCTCGGCAAAAATCGGGTACGGCCGTGCTGTCGGCAAGCTTGCCTGCAGCGGGGTAGTTGACGTACCTTGGGAAACTGAATCAATGGCACGAGAGGATGGTTGCGTTTGTCTGGTGTGGCGGTCGCAGGACCCGAAGTAAGTGGGCGTTCATTAGTCATTGGTACGGCACTGGCTTTTTTTCTCAATCTAGCCTGTCCGTACTCTGTCCTCGTTCTGCAAAATGCCGGCTTGACCTCCGACTATATCACGGCCGGCGCCATGATGATTTTCCTGCTCTTGGTTGGGCTCTTCAATCCGCTGCTAAAGATGGTATACCTGCCCTGGGCGCTGCGCTCGGGCGAAATGGTCGTCATCTACGTCATGATGATCGTGGCGTCGGCCATTCCCACCTGGGGTTTGGTGACCAACCTCTTTCACATTCTGACGCGCCCCTTCTATTACGCTACGCCGGAGAATCGCTGGGCCGAACTCGTGCAGCCGCTGATACCCGACTGGTTAGCGCCGCGCGACCCGGACGTTGCGCGCTACTTTTACGAGGGGTTGCCAGAAGGGATTCCCCTGCCGTGGGAGGCTTGGGTCGTGCCCATGCTGGCGTGGGGCAGCGTCATGCTGGCGGTCTACTTGCTGATGGTGGCGACGATGGTCGTATTCCGTCGTCCGTGGATTGAACAGGAGCGCCTGGTCTTTCCCCTGACGCAGCTGCCGCTCGAAATGCTGCGCGGGGCCGACGAGGGAATCTTCCCCCAGCTCTTTCGCAGTCCGCTGATGTGGATTGGTTTCTCCGTGCCCTTTATCATGCAAATGCTGACCGGTCTGCACCACTACTTCTTCTTCGTGCCAGAAATACGCACGCTGCTCGATCCTCTACGCCTGTTCCGCAACAGCGTTAGCCTCGTCATATTCATCAACTTTGCCATTATTGGCCTGACTTATTTTCTCAATCTCAACGTCGCCTTTTCCGTTTGGTTTTTTCATTTGCTGAGTCGCTGTCAAACCGGCGTATTCAATATCGTGGGGTACCAGATCAAAGGACACAACGAGGCATTGACCGGCTCTTCAATTGCGCTTTCTCATCAGGGAATGGGCGCGATGTTGGTACTGGTCGTCGCCATGCTGTGGACGGCGCGTGCGCATCTGCGCCACGTGCTGACGGCGGCTTTTTGCCGCGGGGTACAAGCGCGCGACGCCGACGAAATCCTCTCCTACCGCGCCGCGGTGTGGCTGTGGATCGGCTGTGCGCTCTACGTCTTGGTCTGGCTGGTGGCCACCGGCTTGCCTATCCTGTCGGCTGTGGTCTTTCTGTTTGGGGCCTTTGTCATATTTCTGGCCATCGCCCGCGTCATTGCCCAGGGCGGCGTCGGCTTTACGTCATCGACTATGCTACCACAGCCTTTTTTGGTCTACACACTGGGTACGGATATGGTCGGTTGGAAGGGGCTGGCTTCCGTCAGTCTGAGCTATTCATGGGCGGCGGAAATGCGCACTACGGTCATGGCGTCGGCGGCCAATGGCCTCAAGTTGGCGCACAGCGCCCACGCCAACCACCGGCGCCTGTTCTTGGGCATGGTGTTGGCAATCGTCGTTGGCATGATCGGCGCGACGTGGATAACGCTCGAGCTCAACTACCGCCACGGCGGCATCAATCTGCGCCAGTTTGGGGTGCCGAGTCTGGCCTACGGCTTTCTGCAGGACAAGTTGCTCAACCCCATCGGCTGGGACCATATCCAGCCGCGCTTGTTGTTCACCGCGGTGGGCGCGGCGTTGATGGGCTTCCTCATTTACATGCAGCACCACTATCTGTGGTGGCCGCTGCACTATATCGGTCTGCCGGTCAGCGATAGCTGGGTGATGGGCTGGGCGTGGTTTTCCGTGTTTATCGGCTGGATGCTCAAAGCCGTTATTTTCAAGTTCTCTGGAACCAAGGGCTACTTTACCTATAAACCGCTCTTTGTTGGCATGATCGCTGGGCAGCTCATGGGCGGTGCCGTGTGGATGGTGGTCGACTTCACTTTGGGCGAAATCGGCAATGTCGTATTTATCGGAGTGCGCTAGCGGAGGGGTATTCGATGAGTAAAACGTATCGCGCCGCCGCCATTGGGCGGACGGGCAAGGGCAATTGGGGACACGGCCTGCATTTGGGCTTGCTTGGACACGAATGTATTGAGATTGTGGCCGTAGCCGACGAGGGTGAAGAGGGGCGGCTGAAGGCGCAGGGCGAGCTGCAGGCGCCGCGCGCCTACGAAGACTATCGCCAGATGTTGGAGACCGAGCGGCCGGACATTGTCACCGTAGGCCCGCGCTGGACCGATTGCCACTTAGATATGGTGCTCGACTGCATCGCGGCCGGTGCGCACATCTACTGCGAAAAGCCAATGACCTGGAATCTGCGCGATGCCGACCGCATCATCGCCGCAGCAGATGCGGCCAATCGAAAGATCGCCGTGGCGCACCAGGCCGTCTATTTGCCGCGTGTGCAGCATCTGCGAGATCAGCTGTGTGCTGGCTGCATCGGTCGAGTGCAGCAGTTGCATGCCGTGGGAAAGCAGGATAGGCGCAGCGGTGGGGAGGATATGATCGTCCTTGGCACGCACCTGTTTAACCTGATGCGCTTTTTTGCCGGCGATGTAGAATGGATGTCGGCGCACGTAACGGTTGGGGGGCGCGCACTGGTCGAGGGGGATATGGGCGAGGGCGGCGAGCCGATTGGTCCGATTGCCGGCGACCGCATCGAGAGCTACTTCGCTTTTGCCGGCGGTGCCAGCGGCACGTTTACTTCGCTGCGCGAACAGGAAGCCGACGCACACTACGGGTTGGACATCGTCGGCAGCGCGGGGCGCATCGCCTTTCGCGGCGGTAGCGGCGGCGCTATGATGCACTATCCGCATGCGGCGCTCTTGCCCGAAGACGGCACGCGCGCTTGGTCGCCGTTGGAAGGCCCGGCGGATGCGCCGCTGGGCAGCGGCAATACGTGGGCGATCGCCGATCTGATCGCCGCAGTCGAACAAGATCGGCCGCCGCTGTCGAGCGCGCGCGATGCGTGCGCGGCGCTGGAGATGATTCTCGGTGCGTACGAAGCGCAGATAACGGGTGCGCGCGTAGCGCTGCCCATGCAGAACCGCCACCACCCACTGCTGGCGTGGAAAGAGGGACATTATGTCGGATAAAAGAGTGCCGCACGAGGTCATTCCCTGCGATAAGCTGCCGGCCGGACGCTATCGCGATCTGCCCGAACCGCCCGCTTCGTGGACAAAGCTGGTCGGGCCGAGCATCCTGCTGCTGGGTCTGTCGATCGGCAGCGGCGAATTCGTCCTCTGGCCCTATATCACCTACAAGTTCGGTTTTGTCGTGTTCTGGGCCTGTATGGTCGGCGTGCTGACCCAGTACTTTATCAATATGGAAATCGAGCGCTGGACGTTGGCTACCGGCGAGACGGCCGTAACGGGATTTTGTCGCCTGTGGTCCGGCTGGGCCCCCGTCTTTTTGCTCTGCAATATCATCCCGTGGGTTTGGCCGGGATGGGCTTCGGGTGCGGCGACTATGCTCAGTTGGGAGTTGGGCGGCGGCGAGGGCATGCGGGTGTTCTATTCGATTTTTAGCCTAATCGCCATCGGCTTGGCGCTGAGCTTGGGACCGGTGATCTACAACACGGTCGAGCGCATTCAGACGGTGCTCATAAGCTGCGTATTGCTCTTTCTGCTCGTCGTATTTGCCCTCGTCGTAGAATTGGATCACGTGGTGGAAATGGGTCGAGGTATCGCCAACGTCGGCCATATTCCCGAGGGGATGGAACTGCCGCTCTTTTTGGGCGCGCTGGCTTTTGCCGGAGCCGGTGGGACAATGAACCTAGTGCAGAGCGACTACGTGCGCGACAAGGGATATGCGATGGGCGCCTATATCGGTCGCCTGACTAGCCCCCTGACGGGCAAGGAAGAAGTCGTCGGCGATATTGGCTACCACTTCGAACACAGCGACGAAAATATGCGCCGCTGGCGCGGCTGGTGGAAGGCGGCCAACCGGGAGCACTTTGTGACGTTTTACCTGCTTTCGGTGTTTTCTCTCATGCTGCTCTCGCTCATTTCCTATGCCACGGCGCGCCAGACGCCCGGTTTGGAAGGTGGCCTCGGCTTTATTCAGGTCGAGGGCGAATTTATCGGTGCTGCGCACGGTGCGTTCTTTGGTCACGTCTTTCGCTGGATGGGCATTGCCATTCTCTTGACGACGGAACTGGGCCTACTCGACGCGTGTGCGCGTATTTCGGCCGATATCGTCAAGACCAATTGGCTACGTACCAACGGTAAATGGTCAAAGGATCGCCTCTACTTCTTCATGCTGTGGGGACAGATCGCTTTTGGCTGTCTGGTTATGCTAACGGATTTTAACCAGCCGCTGGTGCTGCTGGTGCTGAGCGCTTCGCTCAACGGAGGCGTTATGCTGATCTATTCGCTGCTCCTGCTGTGGACCAACAACAAGGTGTTGGGCGGTCGGCTAACCATGCATCCGGTGCGTTTTGTGGCGATGGTATGGGCGTGCGCATTTTTCGGCTACTTCACATTTATTACGCTCAGCAATCAACTGCCGCGCCTGTGGCAGGGATGATGGTTGTCGCTGTAAAAAAAACACCAGAAAATGTGTAAAAATAGTAAAATTTACTATATAAGTATATATATTTTAAAATAGTTGAATACTATTTGACAATTGTCTCTGAGCATGTTATGATAGACATGTTTTTTTGCCAACACAGTAAAGCAATTACAGAATAGGCACTATCTCCATAACGCAAGGGAGGGTAACCATGCGCATTTCGCTAGGGAGGTTGTGGGCCGTGCCGCTGGCATTGGCCTGTGTCCTGCAAGCTATACCTGCGGCGGCCGGTAACGGCAAAATCGCGGGTGTGGTACAAGACGATGCCGGGCAGGCGCTGCCCGGAGCCAATGTAGTAACCACGGTCAGCGGTGAGAAGGTCGGCGCGATCACCGACGATCAGGGTCGCTACTTTATTCTTAACGTGCCCCCGGGCGCGTATG
>JAYOYH010000020.1:0-79468 GCA_038153405.1 Gemmatimonadota bacterium
AAAAAGCAGACCCGTGAAAACTGATCAATAAAATTTTACTGCGCGACAACTCTAACGAATAAGAATGGCCGCACCTATGAGTATAAAGATGGGAATCCCAGGGGAATGTATTCTGTTCAAATATTTCCCTTTCACCGTAGGTCTTCAATGCAAAGGAGCGCGCACAATTAGAAAAATCAAACTGTCTCCATCGGCGCATTGATAGAGAGGGCTTCCCTTGTTATACTACCCTGCCAACGTTAAAGAACTGTTTTACCCAAGATAATGCTCTATAGCCTACTTATCCTTATCACTTTTTCATTCCCACGTCTATCGGCTTCTCAACCGCAGGGCGATATCCCTCAAGCCGCTTGGCCTGAAAGTTGGTTCAGGGGCCCCCAAAAGGCTTCTGAAGTGGGGCTATCTCAATTCCATCAATCCCCCATGCTCGACAGTCTTGTTGCTCGTGGCGAACTCCCTCCGGTGGATATGCGCCTTCCTGCCGATCCCATTGTCGTTGAGCCGATTGACGGCATCGGGCAATACGGAGGCACAGCGCAGCTATTTCACGCCGGCGAACAACTGCTCAATGTGCCAGAAGGGCCGCTGCGTCCCGATCCACAGATGCGCCTCAACTTACCCAACTTTGCTGAGCTGGCGGTGTATAGCGATGATTCGCGCACGCTGACCATTACTTTGCGCAAGGGGCACAAGTGGTCAGACGGCCATCCCGCAACGGCCGATGATTTTGTTTTTTGGTTTGAACACGTCCTAATGGACAAACGCTTAACGCCGGTCGTCGAGCCGCGCTTTAAGGATGCCCGCATTGAAAAACACGACGATTATTCCTTCAGTTATCACTTTCCCGATCCCAAGCCGCTTTTTGTAAAATACTTGGCGCACAGCGGCTGGCGCCTTTCCATTCCCGCACACTTTATGCGTCGATACCACCCTAGCTTTAGGGATGTTGATGAGCTAGAGCGCGAAGCGGCAGAACTCGGCCTGCAGGACTGGCGCACTTATTTCCAAAGCGTCAATAACACCAACGATTTAATGGTGTTCCACCGCCCAGAGAAAACGGCCTACGTCGTAGTGAGTCGCACTTCCACGCGCACGCGCCTAAAACGCAATCCGTTTTATCCCAAGGTGGATCCACAGGGCAATCAACTGCCCTACATCGACTATATCGAAGTGCAGCGCGTCGATAGTCCGGAAATTATGACGGCCAAAGCATCTACGGGGCAGGTCGATTTCGCTGGGCGCCAGTTCCAGACATCCGATATTCCCCTCTTTAAAAAGTTCGAACGGGAAAACGGCTACCAGACCTACCTTTGGCCGCGTCCCTACGGTTCCGATGTGGCGCTGATGATTAATATGACCCATCCCGACGAAAGCCTCAGAACCATATTTCAAGATGTGCGCTTTCGCCGCGCGCTTTCGCTTTCGATCAACCGCGATGAAATAAACCATATTGCCTACTATGGACACGGCGTGCCGCGCCAACTTACGGTCGTGCCCTCCAGTCGTTATTTCGAACCCCATTTTGCAAGCGCTTATGCGGATTTTGACCCACAAACGGCCAGCGCTCTGCTCGACGAGATGGGTATAGTCGACGCAGATGGCGATGGACGGCGCGACAAACCCGATGGCTCCCCGTTGGAAATAACCCTCGAATACAGCATTGGCGAAACACCCAAGCAAATAACCGTTGAATTAGTTACTATGCACTGGCGCGAAGTCGGCCTTCACGTAAACAGTCGGCAGATAAGCGGTGCATTAAAAAATATTCGTTCGCGCGCAGGCGTTATGGATATGAGCCTGTGGCATGCCGATCGCAATGCCGACATACTCTTCCCCATCGAGCCCTTTTGGTATGTGCCTATGCACATCGGGCAGGAAATCACCCACTGGGCCGAGTGGTCGCGCTGGTACCACTCGGATGGAGCGCGCGGAATGGAGCCTCCAGACAACGTAAAGCAACTCATCGAGTGGTGGGAAATACTGCGCCGCACCAACGATATGGATGAGCGCATCGGCGCGGGCAAAAAGATTTTACAAAGCCAGGCGGAAAATATCTGGGCCATTGGCATTATCGGCCTGGGGCCGCATCCCGTTATTGTTCGCAACCGATTAAAGAATGTTCCCCGCAACGGCTACTGGGGGTGGGATTCGCGCTGGTCCTGGCCCTATTATCCCGAAACGTGGTACCTGCAGCAGGACTGAGGCTATGCTAAACTATATCGTTCGTCGCGTGCTCATAATGATTCCAACGATCGCCGTTATTTCCGTGTTGGTCTTTGTCATCATTCAACTGCCGCCCGGCGATATCATCACTTCGCGTCTACAGGAACTGCAGGCAGAAGGGCAAGAGGTCTCGGAGGAGCAGATCATCGCTCTGCGCGAGCGCTACAACCTGAACGATCCTCTCCATGTCCAGTATTTAAAATGGGTCGGTGGACTGCTGCAGGGCGATATGGGATACTCTGTTATGTACGGCCAATCGGTCAACAATTTAATCTGGGAGCGCCTGGGCTATACGCTGCTAATTACCACCTCGGCGACCCTGCTTACCTGGCTCGTCGCCTTCCCCGTCGGCATCTACTCTGCACTGCGCCAATACTCTCCCATGGACTATGCCGCAACTATCGTAGCCTTTTTAGGAATGGCCACCCCCAACTTTCTTCTGGCTCTCGTGTTGATGTATGTAGGCTACGAGTGGTTTGGCATTGCGGTGGGTGGGCTGTTCTCGCCCGAGTACGCCGATGCGCCGTGGAGCATGGCCAAATTGGGCGATCTACTGGGACACCTTTGGATCCCCGCACTCGTCATCGGCGTGGGCGGCATGGCCGGCCTCATGCGGATTATGCGCGCTAACCTGCTCGATGAGTTGGGAAAGCCCTATGTCACAACGGCTCTTGCCAAAGGACTCAGTCCAATCCGATTGGTGATAAAGTACCCGCTGCGCATTGCCATAAACCCCTTTATTAGCACCATCGGTTGGATGCTGCCAGGCCTTATCTCCGGTTCGGCCATTACCAGCGTCGTCTTGAGCTTGCCGACCACGGGCCCCTTGCTGCTTGAATCCCTGATGAACCAAGATATGTATCTGGCCGGTTCCTTTCTATTAATGCTCAGCATACTGACCGTAGTCGGCACCTTGCTGTCCGATATTTTGCTAGCCATTGCCGATCCGCGCATCCGCTATGAATAACGCGCCATCGACATACGAAACGGTGAACCCTCTGCAAGATCAGCCCGATCGCAGCGATGTAGCCATCGCCTCGCAGTGGCAGCTTATGTGGTGGCGCTTCCGCCGCCATCGCCTCGCTCTGCTGGGCGGTATTATTTTGTTGTTTCTTTATACCATAGCGATTTTCTGCGAGTTCATCTCGCCCTATACGCCCGAACAGCGCAACGCCCAATATGTGCTATGCCCCCCACAAGAGATTCACTTTTTTGATAACGAGGGCCATTTCCACTGGCGCCCCTTTGTCTATGGACTAAAACAGGATCCCAGCGCCGGCGAGTGGGAGCGCACCTATATACAGGATTTTGAAGAGAAGCATTCGATATACTTTTTTGCTTCGGGGGCTCCCTATTCGATGTGGGGCCTATTCGATCTCAATTTACATCTCTTTAGCACGGGCGGCGCTGGACCGCTTTTCCTCTTTGGCACCGACGACGTCGGCCGCGACCTGTTTAGCCGGATTTTTTACGGTGCTCGCATATCGCTGACTATTGGCTTAATCGGCGTCGCTTTGACCTTCTTCATTGGTATTCTGCTCGGTGGGGTAGCCGGATATTATAGCGGCTGGGTCGATATTGTAGTTCAGCGTGCGATCGAAATCCTCATGGCCATTCCACAGCTGCCCCTGTGGATGGCCCTCTCGGCAGCCTTGCCGGCCTACTGGCCTCCGCTGCGCGTCTATTTCGGGGTGACGATCATCCTGTCGCTGATGGGCTGGACCGGCCTAGCGCGCGTTGTGCGCGGGCGTTTTCTTTCGATGCGAGATGAAGATTTTGTCGTGGCGGCCCGCCTGTCGGGCACCGGAGAAATTGCCATAATTTTCAAGCATCTCTTGCCGTCTTTTCTCAGTCATATCATCACGTCGGCGACGCTGGCGGTGCCCGGTATGATTTTAGGAGAAACCGCCCTCAGCTTTCTGGGCATTGGCCTGCGCGCTCCGGTCGTCAGTTGGGGCGTTCTGCTGCAAAAGGCGCAGAACTTTCAGGCTGTGGCCATGGCTCCCTGGCTATTATTGCCGGGCCTCTTTGTGGTTTTGGCGGTTTTGGCCTTTAACGTAGTCGGCGATGGCATGCGCGATGCGGCCGACCCGTATTCGAGCAGGTAATACATGAGCGAACCTAAGGAAGATATCCTGCTCGACGTGCGCGACCTCAGCGTGCTGATCGAACGAGATGAGGGCACCGTGCGCCCCCTAAATGGGGTGAGTTTTTGCGTGCGAGCGGGTCAATCAATTGGCATCGTCGGCGAAAGCGGCTGCGGTAAAACGATGACGTCAAACGCTCTACTGCGCATTCTACCAGCCGCCGCTAAGATCACCAGCGGTCAAATGCTCTACCGCCGCAAGCGGGATGGGAAGCAGGTAGACCTAGCGCAAATAGAGGCCAAGAGCGACGAAATGCGCGCCATTCGCGGCGGCGATATATCGATGATATTTCAGGAGCCGATGACGGCTTTTTCGCCCGTACACACCATCGGCAACCAAATTGGCGAAATGGTCCAATTACACTCCGATCTGCGCAAGGACAACGTGCGTAAACGAGCGGTCGAATTGCTCGACTTGGTCGGCATCCCCGACCCCGATGTCCGCATTGACGACTATCCGTTCCAACTGTCGGGCGGCATGCGTCAGCGCGCCATGATTGCCATGGCCTTAGCGAGTGGTCCTCGGCTACTCATAGCCGATGAACCCACGACGGCTCTCGATGTGACGGTTCAGGCGCGCGTGCTCAAATTAATTGGCCGACTGCAACGGGAGTTTGGACTAGCGCTTATGCTAATAACCCACGATCTAGGCGTGATCGCCCACACCGTAGAATACGTCTACGTAATGTATTTGGGCCGGGTGGTCGAGGAGGGTCCCGTGGAACGCATCTTCGATGCGCCCGCCCATCCCTATACCGCCGCGCTGCTGCAGTCCATACCCAGCTTGACGCGTAAAACGGAGCGACTTCAACCCATTATTGGCAGCGTGCCCAGCGCGTATGCACAACCCAGCGGTTGCCCCTTTCACACTCGCTGCACCCAAAAAGTAGGCGAGCGCTGTCACCGGGAAATACCCGCGCACTCGCAGGTGGCTCCCCAGCACTTTGCCAGCTGCTTTATCCACCAGGACTAGCGCGAGCATGAGCGATTTGGCCACCTCAGATACTGTTTTATTAGAGGTTCGAAACCTGAAAAAATACTTTCCCATCCGGCGCGGTCTCCTGCAGCGCCAGGTCGGTTGGGTCAAAGCGGTCGATGGCGTCAGCTTTGCCGTGCAAAAAGGCAAGATACTCGGGTTGGTTGGAGAAAGCGGCTGCGGAAAGACCACGACCGGGCGCATGGTCTTGCGAGCATTGGATCCTACGGAAGGAGAGATTTCTCTGCGCCGGGCCAACGGGCAGGTTGTCGATATGGCTCGCCTCGATCGCCGGCAGATCAAAGAAGTGCGCCGCGAAGTGCAGATGATCTTCCAAGATCCCTACTCATCGCTCAACCCGCGCATGCCCGTGCTCGATTTAATTTCCGAACCGTTGAGAGCGTATGGCTGGTCCTCGGCGGCTTGTGAAGAGCGAGTCAAAGAGTTAATGGAGCGCGTTGGACTGGATCCGCGCTACATCCGACGCTATCCGCACGCCTTTTCGGGGGGACAACGCCAGCGCATAGGCATTGCACGGGCACTGGCGCTGAGTCCTTCGCTTATCGTGGCCGACGAACCGGTCTCAGCGCTGGACGTTTCCGTGCAGGCTCAAATTCTCAACCTATTGCAGGAACTGCAGTCCGATCTCAATCTAACGCTGCTCTTTATAGCGCACGATTTGAGCGTTGTGCGCTATCTATGCGACGAAGTAGCCGTAATGTACAAGGGGAAACTCGTCGAACAGGCCGAAACGGAGGTGCTCTTTTCGCATCCGCGGCACCCGTATACGGCCATGTTGCTCAGCGCAGCCCCTGCTCCCGATCCGCATGCATCCTGGCAAGACTTGGACGACGAAGTCGACGAAGTGGCCGATGCTGAAACCGTGGAAGGCAGCGGTTGCTCCTTTGCCCCGCGCTGTGCCTATGCTTCGCAAAGGTGTCGCAGCGACGACCCGGCGCTGGTCGATAGCGGCGACGCCAACCATCCCCATCTGGTCAGCTGCTTTCACCAGGACGAGATTACCCTACAGGGCCTGTGAAATGGGAGCGGGTCAAGACCGCCCGAATAGCTTGTCGAGATCGCGCTTGAGCACCTTGATTACCGTGGGTTTTCCGCGCGGACAGAAATAGGGCTCTTCGCATTCCATCAGCCGCTTGACGATGGACTGCATCTCGGATTCATCCAGTACAGCCCCTTCCTTTATTGCACTGTGGCGAGCGTAGGAAATGAGCAGTTTCTCGCGCAATTCGTCCGGTTGAACCGCCGTTGACTCGTCCATATCGGCCAGTATTTGACGCAGTGCTGAACCCTCGTTCCAGTTTTTCATTTCTCCGGGCACGCCGTCGACGACTACAGCATTTTCACCAAAGTCGCGCACATCAAACCCTACCTCCTGCAACAATTCGAGAAGATATAGCGCCAGCGCGTGCTCTTCTCGGCCAAGACGCAGAACAATAGGAAACAAGAGTTGTTGAATTTCCCGTTTATCTCCGCGCTGCTTTTTCCGCGCCTCTTCATAGAGAATGCGTTCGTGGGCGGCCTGTTGGTCAACGACGAGAAGAGAGTCGCGCAAAGGGCTTATCAGATAGCGTTTGTGCACTTGCCAAACATGTTCGGGGGCTTGTCGATCGCGCTCGGTTTGCTCGTCTCCCCCCCCTTGAAACATGAGCGTTCCCTGTTTAGCTACATCCTCGTCCTGCGCCCTATTTATGTGTTCTAAGGCATTTTCATGAAGCGATGGCTCCGCATCAAGACCACCCCCCTGATCGCGCACTACTGTTTTGCCGACCGTATCTGTACTCGGGTTGAATTCAATGGGGCGCGCCGCGCTGAATACAAAAGGTTGCTCTTCGCCCATGCTGAGCGCTTCGCGAACCGAATCCTGAATAATGTCGACGACGGCGCGCTCGTTGGCGATGCGAATTTCTCGCTTGGCCGGATGCACATTGACATCGATTTGGCGCGGATCCATTTCGAGCCAACATATGAAGGCCGGATGGTTTCCAGCGGGTAGGCGTTGGGCGTATCCTCGGTAGAGCGCCTCGTTCAGTGAGCGCGAATAGATCGGCCTTCCGCGCACGATTAAAAACTGCTTGGATTTTGTTTTTTGGCTTACATTGGGGCGGCCAATAGCCCCGTACAATTGTATACCCTCTCGCTGGCTATTGAGTTCGACCAAATCGCTGCGCACGATACCCAGCAAATCGACGGCGCGCTCCAAGCGCGTTGCTCCACTGAAGCGCAGTGCGCTGCGATCCTGGTGCTCTAGCGAAAATTCAACTTCGGGATAGGCCGCCGCAAGCTGTATGATCGCCCCGTGTATATGCCGAGCTTCCGTATCGACGTGGCGCAGGAATTTGCGCCGGGCCGGCGTATTAAAGAAAAGCTGCCGCACGGCAATGGTCGTCCCGATAGCCCGCCCTACTGCGTGAAATTCGCGTTCAACGCCCCCTTCGATGGCCAGTCGCGTTCCCTCGGTCTCTTCTTTGCGCCGAGTCTCGATGGTCATATACGATACGGCGCCAATACTTGCCAGCGCTTCGCCGCGAAACCCCAAAGTGCCGATATTGAACAAATCCGATGGACTGCTCATCTTGCTCGTTGCATGACGCAAATAACACATTTTTAGGTCGTCTCGACTCATGCCTTTGCCATCGTCACTGACGGTTATGGCCTGTTTGCCCCCGGCCAACAGGCGCACGACGATGCTGCGCGCACCGGCATCGAGCGCATTCTCTACTAGCTCTTTTACAACAGAAGCTGGGCGTTCTACTACCTCACCAGCCGCTATTTTGTTGATTATGTTGTCTGCTAATATCTTTATTTGCGTATTCATTTACATAATTTATATTATGTGATTTACATGTAGGGCGTTAATTCGGCTAGGCGTTTTGAATATTCACTCTCGTCGATGGCACCGCAATCGTACGCGCTCTTTAGGTCTTCGATCTGTTTGCGGATAGACCCGTTGCGTCGATCCCTTTGCGCTTTAATAACGGCAAAGCTACAGCCTGCCACGAGAAGGCCAATCAATACCCATTCTCCTCGCATAGGGGCCCTCGCGCCTTCGGGACTAAATATTAGGATCCCTCGATCCGCCCAGATTTTTTCAAAAGTGCGAGTTGAATCACTGCGCACAAGCCTGACAGCATTTGTACGCATCCGCGCTCTTTCGGAGCGAATAGATACCGCTTCGGTCAGCAAAACGGATAGTTCCTCCGGCCCGGCGTGGACTTCTCCGACCAGTCCAGCCTCCTCCAGAGCGCGCAGCGTAGCCAAGGGAACGAGCGTTTCCTGCTGAGGAACCAAATTAATGGCGAGAATGCTCAGACTCATCAACCCCAAGAGTACGAGGGTAGCCTTCCACGTTTCCCCATTCATAGCTTCTTTACTTCCCTGTAGGTCATTGCCCGTTCAAATCGACTCGCCTTTTCGACCCAATCGGCAATACGGTATGTCGCAGCCACGTTGGACAGCGTTTCGACTTGCAAAATCCCTCCATCCTGAACGCCCCCATCCCAAACAACAGTTCCCGATCTGCCGTAGAAAGTCAATTCGCATGGAACTTGGCTCTGTAGCGCGTGTAAAAAACAGTGCCCTTCTATACCGTTGGCCAATTTGAGGTAAACCATGGCACAATCGGCCCGTGCAGATATTCCGTTAAAACTGCGCGTGCGAGCAAAGACTTCATCAATCGATTCCATATGCAGGCGCAGCCAATGCAGCGTTTCGAGAAGCACCTGATCGAGGGCAAGTGGGTCAGCTGCGCTGCAGCGCACTTCAAAATAGAGGACCCCGCCTATTTCTTCAAAGGCCTCTTTAAAGTTAACCGAAGGCGATACATACTCGTAATAGACGCCGAAATGGTCGCTGCCCAGTTGCAGTTCCCGCAGAGCATTCCAAGAACAAATGGGGTGCGTGGCGCGGACCCTATATCCGTTTTCCAAGGCCTTATGCATCCAATACCCTCGGTCTGGACACCGCAAAAAGATCAAATCGCCCGCAAAACGGGTATGAGAGGCACTGGAAGCGAGCTCACCTTCTAGTTTCTCAATACTCCACTGAGGGTAATTCAACTTGCTCCGACTCATGGCCGGAGACGAACCGACCACGATTGCCTTGTCCAACATCGCCATACGCTATCGTCCCATTGACGTTTTATCTCTTTAAGAGCACATTAATCTATAATCTTGTTTGTCCATTTTGATAACATATCACCACGGCCCCTATGATTTGGTTACTCATCGTATTCAGCCTGATAGCGGTCACCAAGTATTTGACCTCGCTGCGCCTGCGCAACCTGCGCGACAAAATACAAAAAGATCAAAAAGACGCCACTGATTTGCGCCAGCTATTTATTTCTGCTGTGGAAAAAGACGAAGTACTGGAAGCGGAGAGAGATAAGTTAATGAAAAAGTCCGTCGCTCTTCACACTGTAGTTAATAATATGAAAAAGCCCACCCCCCCGGGAGTTGCTGCCAAGGGCGAGTAAGATCAGTAGCGTGAGAAAATAAAAATAGCCCCAGCACTTACCCCCTTAGTGCGTATTCCAGCGTTCGAGTACATCCTCGCGTATCTCGCTGCGCAAAATGGGCTCTAAGCGCTTTCTTGCCACCTCTCGCACGCCCGCGTCTCGCTGAGCGGCAGACAGCGCAAAGAGCAATTGCTTGTCTGCTAGGGGGTGCTCTGCCACGCTTTTTTGAATTGCTATATCTGCGTCATCGGCCAATAGAGTTAGCGCATTGGGCTGCGTATGGGGATGCTGAGCGACGGTTAATCGCACTAACGCATCGACATCCAACGCCAGTGAATCGAGGGTCGTAGCTGGCGTATTCACATTGCCGGCTACCGCTGCGCGAACGGCGGGTTCCACATCGCGGGCCAGCTCTTCGAGAAGCAATCCAGGCAAGTGATTATGAGCCGCCGCCGCGGAGCGGACTATGGCCAAACTATCGCGGGCCAATACGATGAGAGCGGCGCGGGGAACGTGCACATTTTCGGCCAATTTTTGCCGTATTATGGGATCGCGATCGGCCGCCAGTTTTTCGTATATGGGATTGGGCAGCGCGCTATTGCTAGCGAGGCTCATGCGGACAATCGGTTTTTTATCGTCGGCTAGGCGATCGGCAATGCGCTCCTTTAGTTGCTTTTGAATGGGCGCATCCTGCAAGCTATAGGACAGAGATAGGGCAACGCCGCTGCGGACAATTTCCTCTTGGTCTTCAACCAGCTGCAACTGCACGTCCAATGGCACATTGCGATTGGACGCGACGTAAAACCGCACGCCGCTGTCCTCATCCTCGGCCAGCAGGGCTAGCTCATCTGGGTTGCTAGTCGACTGCGCGCGTTTTTTCTGTTTTTCATCGACCACTTTTTCCGTGTACAGCAATTGGGCTATACCCCAGCGATCGAGTTTTTTTAAATGCTGGCGCAATTCTTCCTCAATGGAGGAACTGTCTTTGCTATAGCCTTGGCCCCAAGCGTTTGTCACGCAGCTTCCGAGCAAGACTGCAAGTATACATAAGCTTATTATTTTCAGCATTTTATAGTTCCATGGAAACATTATTTTCACACCCGAGCGCCCAGGGTGACTCACCTAGTGTCCAGGAAACAAGCAAGGGGCATGCCTACACCATTTAAGGCGTCTCTTTATTCATCGACTCCAACAGGCGTTTATTCAGTTCGCGGGCAGCGTAATGCCCATCGGCGCGCAGCAAGTAGTCCATGGCAATGGCTTCGACAATGACGGTGATATTCTTACCCGGGAAAAGTGGAATCGTCACTTCGGGAAGTTCGACACCGAGGACAACGGTAGTTTTGTCTTCTATGCCCACTCGTTCATAGGTCGCATTATCGTCCCAATCGGCAAGTTGCACGACGATCTCTACCCTTTTCTGCCGACGGGTTCCGCGCACGCCGAACATCTTTTTTATATCGAGAATGCCAATCCCGCGGATTTCCATGTGATCGCGCAGTAGGTCAGAGCTTGTACCAACCAAAATCCCCTGCGACTTTCGCGTAATATTGACCGCGTCGTCGGCAACGAGTCGGTGCCCGCGTTCGACTAGATCTAAACCTACTTCACTTTTGCCTATCGCGCTGCGCCCCATAAACAGCAGGCCAATGCCGTGTACATCGACCAGCGTCCCGTGCACCGTGACCTGCGGGGCAAATACATCGTCTAAATAGAAGTGGAATAGGTGAATCAACCTGGCCGTTTCAAACTCTGAGCGCAGCAGCGGCACCGCGTATTCCTCAGCCAGATGGCGCATCTCCGGTATCATCCGGCCGCGACCGGTTATCAACACGCAGGGCACATCGAATTGATAGATTATTTCCAGCGCTTGACGCCGCCGGGCGGGCGGTAAATTGCGCAGGTATTCCATCTCTGTATTGCCGAGAATTTGCAGCTGATCTACCGTGAATAGCTCGACAAAGCCCGTAAGAGCCATGCCCGGTCGGTAGGTATCGCTGTTATTTATAACGCGATCCAGCCCGTCGTGCCCTGCGACGACGCGCAACCCCAGCATATTCCCATAGGTTTTTAGCAACTTCCGAATAGATAGTTCGTTCATAGGACAAGGCTTTCCATAATCCGTGCATAGCTAGCATAGCGCAGTTTGGACAGAGTGCCGCTGGCCAGTGCATCGCGCACGGCGCAGTCCGGCTCGCTCAAGTGGGAACAGTTGCGAAAGCGGCACGCTTCGATAAGGGGTTTGAATTCGGCAAAAAAGCCGGCCAACTCGCCTCGCTCTACGCCGCACAAATGCAATTCCTTTATGCCCGGGGTATCGGCTACGTATCCCCCTAAGGAGAGCGGATAGAGCTGGACCGCTGTCGTCGTGTGGCGTCCGCGATCGTGCTGGGCCATAATTTCGCGCGTGCGCAATCCCAGATCGGGTTCAACGCAGTTGAGCAAAGACGATTTGCCGACGCCAGACTGACCCACAATCGCCGACTCCCGCTGGAGAAGAACCTCACTAAAGGCATCGAGCCCTTCTCCCGAGCTAGCGCTGGTAAATAGAACGGGGTAGTGTAATTCGGTGTAATAGGCCAACTGCGATCGGACGGTTCCGCTGCGGTCGAGGTCAATTTTATTGACTACGATTAACGGGCGCAGGTTGCCGCGCAGGGCAGAAACTATGGCGCGGTCGATAAAGCCGGGACGCAGAGCCGGCTGTTTGGCCGAGACGACGACGACGAGTTGTTGGATGTTTACTGCGACGATCTGCTCAAAGGGCTTGGCCCCGGCGGAGGCGCGGGTAAAATGGGAGGTGCGCTCGCCTACGCGTTCAATAACCAGTCCCGGAGCGTTGGTTTCGCGAGCCAGTTCGACCCAATCTCCGGCAATTACGGGAGAATTGCTCGTGCGCGCCCCTTCTTTGAGCCGTCCGCGCATGCGGCACAGCTCTCGCCGGCCCTCCACTTCTACAAGGCAGTTTTGACCGGAGACTCTGAGGACGCGCCCTCGCATGCCTCTATGCTCATTCCCCCTTGCTCAAACGCTCTATGGTAAAGTGGGGAAAGTCGAGCTCGCGCATTTTCTCCTGGGTTCGCTTAACAGCATACTCAACCCGCTGCAGTTCGACTCGATGCTGATCCGTGTCTAAAATCGCGTAAGCGGCGCGCCAATCGCCATCGCGCGGCTGGCCAACGCTGCCGGGATTGACCAGATACTGATGGGGTCCGATAGCTACTATCGATGAAGTTAGAGGCACGGCGCGCGCGCGCATCTTGCAATAGATTGCCGCGTGGTGGGTATGGCCGACAAAGGCTATCTTCTTCGCCATATCGCCCATGCAGCGGGTAATTTTTGAGTGCATATAGAGGGGTTCCCATTCGTCGGGATATTGGGGATTGGCATGCGAAAAAACAATGTCGCCCATCGCCCCCCTACCTTCTATGCACAGGGGCAATTCGCCCAAAAAACTGAACTCCTCTTCGCCGAGGACCTGGCGCGTATGTATCAACGAACTGCGAACCGTGCTATTAAAGGCGCGTATCATGGCCGGATTGAGCATGGCCTGATCGTGGTTGCCCAAAACGGTTTGCGCCTCCACTTCACGCAGGCGATAAATGCAGCCGAGTGGGTCGGGACCATAGCCGACGATATCCCCTAGGCAAACGATATCGCCTATGCCCTCGCGACCGATGGCAATGAGGACGGCCTCAAGGGCCTCGAGGTTCCCATGGATATCGCCAAGTATCGCTACTTTCACGTAGACTGCTCAGCTTGTTCAGATGAAGCTACTGGTGCTTTTTTTTTCTTGGTTGAGCGCTTTTTGCCTGGAGAATTCATCTTTTCGTAGACAAACTGAATAATGGCTTTGCGCTGTTCTTTTTCAAAGGGCAGAAACTTCATGTGCAAAATGTGGATACCCCGCTCCTCATCGTTATCGATGCGTTGAATTTGGGCGCAGATGCCATCTATAGAAAAGGGAATGCGCGGCGAATCGCCGGTAAAGCGAACAATATCTCCCTGCGAACCGTTGAACTTAGGGCTGGCCAATAGAGCCACTCCCCCGGCACTCACATCGCTTATTTGCACGCGGTGCCGCATAAAATGCCCACCGTCTATAAGCTCTTTAGCGGTCACTAGTAAGTTGGCATCGCTGGAGTCGCCAGAGCGAAATAGCTGTTTTTCTATGGCTTCGTGGGAGACGACTTCTAAACGCGCATTCCACGAACAAGGAACCCTGGCCACTTGTCGCCGTTCACCGTCGGCCGGGGTCCACAATTCCTTGGCTGTGGCCAGCTTTTTACGGGCAGAGCTGATGAGGATATCCAAGCGACTATCGAATGACAAGCCGCGCTGAATCGCCCGATCGACGGCCGTATCAAAGAGGCTCAGCGTGCCCAAGAGGCGCGCCGGACTTTTCATGCGCGCTTGGCGAGCAATAAGGGCTATCGCGTCCGCTTGCTTCTTGGTTAGGCCGCGCGCCTTGGCCATCTGGTAAAATATATCCCAAGAGGCTCTCCTACCCCTTGCCCGATCGCGCAAAATGCCAATACCGCGAAACAGCAACAACAGGACCCCTAAGACAAGAATACCGCCACCGAATAAGTAAATGTGGTCGTAATTGACCTCCGATATGCCCAAATAGGGATTGGCAGCAAGCATCATAAAACCGGTCTAATTGAAAAGCGCGCTAATCGAGGTTTCATCGTGAATGGCGCGAATGGCCTGGGCAAAGAGCGATGCCACAGAACAGACGGCAATGCTATCGGCAGCATTTTCTTCGGCCAAGGGTATCGTATCCGTTATGGCTAAGTGATCTATGCCGATCTGCACAAGGCGCTCAATCGCTCCATCGGCCAACGTGCCGTGCACGCAGCCAGCGCGAATGGAACGCGCGCCTTTGTCCATAACGGCGATGGTTCCTTCCATTGTGGAATTACCCGTTATGATTTCGTCGTCAAAAAAAATGACGTGGCGATCCTTTACGTCGCCAATCACCCCGTGCACGCGCACCTGACCATCGGATCCTCGCCGCCGGTCGATAACGGCCAGAGGTAGGCCCAATCGCTTGGCATAGGTTTCCGAAACTTTGGCTCGGCTAATATCCGGCGCGGCGACGACGGCCCCCTCAATGCCCATGGCAGCATAGTGATCGCAGATGGTCGGCACCCCGCTGAGCTGATCGACGGGAATGCGACTAAACCCGACAATTTGAGGGCTGTGTAAGGTCATAGTCAAAATGCGATCGGCACCCGCCTCGGTAATCAGGTCGGCCATTAGTCGTCCGGCTACTGATATACGCGGCTCGTCCTTGCTATCGGCCAGCGCATAGGGATAGTAGGGCAATACGGCCGTAATCCTTCCGGCCGAAGCGTATTTGAAGGCATCCAAAGCAATGAGCAATTCCATCAAGTAGTCGCTTACGGGCGGACAAGAGGTCTGAATAAAGAACACATCGCATCCGCGCACATTTTCGCAGATTTTGACTTTAATGTTCTCGTTGCTAAAGCAGACGTATTCTATCTGACCCGGATCAATGCCCAACTCGGCGCAAATTCTCTGCGCCAGTTGGGGATTGCTCTGCCCGGCAAAGACTTTCAGTTGGTTGCCCATAACGCTTAGCCTACAGCATTTCGAGTTCAGTGCGCGCGCGAACGGCAACCGGAAAGCGCGGAAACTCCTCTATGACGCTTTCTAGCAATTGGCGCTGTTTGTCTCTATTGCCGAGGTGGGCGTAGCATCGAGCCGCATTCATTTTGGCCATTGCAGCCAGCGATGTTCCGGACCGGTTTGCAGCAATTTCTTCGTAGCGCTGTGCCGCTGATTCGTACTGACCCTCTGCTTCTAAGCAGGCGGCTAGCCCGTTTTGCGCGGCGTTGACCAACACATCAACCGCTTCGTAATCGGATAGATAGAGCTGGAAGTAGCGTTGGGCATCGGCAATACTTCCCTGAGAGAAATGCAGATTGCCCAACAGGATAGCCCCCTTTGCCGCGGCCGGGGTGCCGCCATAGGCGGTCAGCAACTGCTCGCCGAGGCGAATCGCTTCGCTGCTTTGGGCCGATTGTTCTGCTATGAGCATATCGCCCAGCAGAGCGGCGGCCTCTTCTTTGGCCAGCTCCTGCGATTCGACAAAATAGTTGACCGCAAATAGGGCTACCACTAAGGCTACGGCGCCAACGGCAAAAGCCTGCGCGCGATCTTGTACATACTGCACGGCCCCCACCAACCAGTCTACAAATTCGTCATCGCGCAGCTCATCTTTATCCAGTTTTTGATTTTCTTTGGCCATTTAAATCCGTCCTGTTCAATAAGTAAGTAGGGCTTGGGTCTCTATCGAGGAATCGAGGCGTTCCCTTCCCTGCAAAAAGCTCAGCTCCATGAGGAAGCTTATACCCGCTATATCGGCCCCTATTTCAGCCAGGAGCTCGCAGGTAGCCAACATCGTGCCCCCCGTTGCCAGCACGTCGTCCACGACGAGCACGCGCTGGTTGGCAGCGACGGCATCGGCGTGTATTTCAACGGCATCAGTGCCGTATTCCAGCGCATACGCTTTCTGCAAAGTAGCAGCCGGTAGTTTTCCTGGCTTGCGCACAGGAACAAAACCGCAGCCGAGCTGGAGGGCAATGCCAACGCCGAATATAAAGCCGCGCGACTCTATGCCTACAACAGCTTCAATACCGGCGGTTTTAAAGGGCTCGGCCATGCACTCGATCGCCTTGACCAAGGCGGCTCCATCTGCTAAGAGCGGGGTAATATCCTTGAATACAATGCCCTCCTGGGGAAAGTCGGGCACATCGCGGATCTTGCGAAATAGGTCTTCCATTTCAGTAGTTCACCTCAAATGTATCACAGCGCTTCTGGTAAGGCTGCCAGGCCACATCGCATTGGTCTACGCGACTGCCTGTAGGCCCCTGCCGCAGGAATAAGATCAGGTCTTTAAGCTGTTTTTCTTCGCCCTCAGCGTGGACCTCAACGCTGCCGTCTTCCCGGTTGCGAACAAAACCACACACGTTTAGGGACCGTGCCCTGCCTAAGACAAAATAGCGAAAACCGACGCCTTGGACACGTCCTATTATGCGTGCGCTGATGGCTTTTTTCATGTTAGGTTACATAATTTTATTTATGCGATATTGCCTAGAATAACGCGTAAATAAACGGCGCTGCCGCCGAACCCTGAGTCATTACGATCAATAATCCCAACAGAATCAGCGTGGTAAAAATGGGGCCTAACCACCATTTCTTGCGCACTTTCATAAAATCCCATAATTCGCGAATAATGCTAAGTCGACTGGGCACGAGTTCCCTTTCTCGGACAATTAGATAAGGCGACTGACGGATTCGCCGTGGTGTATGGCTTTGATAGCATCGCCAAAGATACGCGCAACCGAGAGCACCTCGATCTTGCCCCGGGGCTTGTCTTTGGGCAGGGGTATCGTATTTGTAGTCGCGAATATTTCTACCGGCGATTCGTCGATGCGTTCGAGAGCGGCTCCCGAGAACACGCCGTGCGTGCAGCCAGCCAGAATTCTGCGCACTCCCCGCTCCTTCAAAATGCGCACAGCTTCCATCATCGACCCCCCGGTCAGCACTTCGTCGTCAAATAGCAGTGCATCGCGCCCCTCAATTTCGCCGATAATATTTTGGATCACCGCTTTTTCGTCGTCGGCGTGACGCCTCTTGTCCATGATCGCTAGCGGGAGATCGAGGCGGTTGGCATAGGCGCTAGCCTCATCGGCACTGCCGACGTCAGGTGAAACGACGACTGCATTGCTCATATCCTTGGTCCGCATATAATTGCAAATCAAGTTCGTCGCCCATAGTTGGTCGACGGGAATGCGCGCAAAAGCTACAATTTGCGGCGAGTGCAGGGTCATGGTCAAAATTCGATCGGCCCCAGCAGTATGCAATAAGTCGGCCACTAGGCGCGCACTAATCGAAATCCGCGGTTCGTCTTTTTTGTCCGATCGAACATAGGGATAATAGGGCAAGACGGCGGTAATGCGCCGCGCGGAAGCATATTTCAAGGCATCGATTATCAGCAAGAGTTCCGTCAGGTTGTCGTTGACCGGCGAGCACGACGTTTGCACAACGAATACGTCGTCTTCGCGCACGTTCTCTTGAATCTGCACCTTTATATTGTCGTTGGGACTGCGTTTTATGCTAATGCGACCCGGCAATATATCGAGGTAATCGCAAATTTCCCGTGCCAACTCGGGGTTGCTCGATCCTGCCATTATTTTGAGATAGTTCTTCATGAGGAACGCTCTTGCTCTGCTAAGAAATAGATGGGATCCAAGATGGAGTAAGGACCCGGAACGAGTTCTTGACAAGTGAGTGATCGCATGCTAATTTGCGCCACTCAGACCGAAGAACGAGACGGCGAGTGACCATGGCACGTGTTAACATTATGCTGCCCGACGAGCTCTTAGGGCAAATCGATCAGGTGGCAAAAGATGAAGGCGTAAACCGCAGCAAGCTGCTCCGCCTTGCCGTACTGGCCTATTTTGACCACCGCGAAGATCTCCTCGAGCGCGAACAGCGGCGCAGCGAGATTCGCGCCGCAATGGAAATCCAGGACAAATTGCGCAGAGAGGTCGGTCCCTGGGATGCGCTAAAGGCCCTGCGCGAAGAACGCCAGAAAGCATGATCCAATACGCCCTCGATACATCCATTCTTCTGCGCTGGTTTTCCCTACTCCACGATGCCGATGCCGACCGCGCCCTGCGCCTGCGCGAAGAGCATCAGGAAGACCGAATCGAGCTAGCCGTATTGGATACGGCCCTCTGCGAATTATCGCACATTCTCAAAGAGGCCAGCCACTACAATCAGACCGACGTCACCGATGCGCTTGCTAGCCTCGAGTATATGCACATCAAGATCGTCCCCTACGACATGCCCCTCGCCCAGCGCGCCACGCAAATCGCCTTTGAACACGATATCAGCGTTCCGGCTGCTGGATTTGTCGCCCTAGGCGCGTGCCTACGCTGCCAGGCCATTACCTGCGACCGACTGCTCTACGCAAAAATTGCCTCTCTGCCATGGACGCTGCTGCTGGGCAATGCCAATATCTGACGCGGATCAAACAGCGGCCAACGCTTGCTCAATATCGCCGATTAACACTTCGGCTTCTTCAATTCCCACCGCATAGCGCACCAGTTCGTCTGAAATCCCAATCGCCAAGCGATCTTCGCGGCTCAGATCGTAATACGATATGGTGGCCGGATGCGAAACTAAAGTTTCGACGCCGCCCAAACTAGGCGCAATTTGCGGCACTTTTAGGGCGTGTATAAATTGCTTGGTCTGCGCCAGATCGCCATCGATTTCAAAGCTGATTAAGCCGCCATAACCGCGCATTTGCTCTTTAGCAATGGCGTGATCGACGTGGCTTTCCAGACCGGGGTAAAACACGCGGCGAACTTTGCTGTGTCCTTCTAAAAAGCGCGCCAGCGCAAGGGCCGTTTCGTTTTGCCGGCGAACGCGCAGTTCCATTGTCTTCAAGCCGCGAATCAATAGGTAGGCTGTATTGGGATCGGTCGTGGCTCCCGTTACGCGCTGAAATTCGCGGATGGCATCCACCAATGGCTGTGCTCCGCATATGACGCCCGCCATCAGATCGTTGTGCCCGCCCATGTATTTAGTGGCGCTATGTATGACCAAATCTACTCCAAAGTCCAACGGCCGCTGGTTGATTGGCGTGGCCAGCGTGCTGTCGATAATCACTTTGATGCGCTGCTCTTTGGCAAAGGAGACCAACTCATGTAAATCGAGGACGTGCAGATGGGGATTGGTCGGTGATTCCGAAAATAGAATGCGCGTCTCCGGGCGCACGGCAGCGCGCAGTGCGGCGCTATCCCCCGGTTTTACGACGCTGGTTTCAATGCCAAACTTCGCTAGGCTGCGGCAGAACTTTGCCGTCATCCGATAGCAATCTTCCATGATGATGACGTGTTGCCCGGATCGCAACATGGCCAGTAGTACGGAACAGATGGCGGCCATGCCCGAAGAAAAGAGCAACGCGTCTTCCGCCCCTTCCAACGCGGCTACTTTTAGCTCGGCTACGCGCTGGGTCGGGTTGCCGTAGCGAGCGTATTCAAACGCATTGCGCTCGCCGGCTTTAAACGCCTCAAATTCATCGAGCCTATCAAAGGTAAAGGTCGCCGTTTGGGCAATCGGCGCAATCAGCGACTGGGCATATCGACCGCGCTCTTCCCCTCCGTGCACGGAGATATAGGAAGCATTATACGTATTCTCTTCGGTGTCCATTTGGAGGCAGATCTCGCGAAAATAAATTGATCGAGTGAAGGATGGACGAAACCGTTAGCCTTGCAGCTGCGTTTCGATCGAATTCAAAATAGCCGCGCGAACCTGATCGTAATCAGCATCTACCTCCAGCGGCTCGTTTTTAAAGGGTGTGTCAATATTCAACTCGGCAAGCGCCCCTTCGTGGTAGCGCACCTTAAAGTCGGGGAATTTGAGACCGTGCGCGGTGGAGATGACGACGACGCGGTCGCGGGGACCAATTTCGCCCTGATCGATGAGCTTGAATAGAGCGACTAACGCCACTCCAGTATGAGGACAGGTAAAAAGGCCCGTGCGATCGGCGCGGGCGCAGGCATTGGCCAACTCGTTTTCGCTGGCTTGTTCGACCACGCCGTCAAAAACCTGCAGTGTGCGAATGGCCCGATCGCGACTGACCGGATCGCCTATCTTAATGGCGCTGGCCAAGGTGTCGCCGGCGCGCATGGACTCGAATGAGCTAAAGTTCTTCTTGTAGCTTCGATACAGGGGATTGGCCTGTTCGGCCTGTCCAACCGCAATGCGCGGCAAGCGGTCAATTATGCCCATCTCGCGCATTTCCAACAGCCCCTTACCTAGGGCACTGACATTGCCCAAATTTCCACCCGGAATAATGATCCAATCGGGCACATCCCAATCAAATTGCTGCACGAGTTCGATGGCAACCGTTTTCTGCCCCTCTATGCGCAGCGAATTCATTGAGTTGGCTAGGTATAAATTTTCCCGTTGGCTAATTTCCTTGACGAGGCGCATGCACCCGTCAAAATCCGTGCGCAGTGAGATCGTCACCGCGCCGTTGGCAATGGGCTGTATGAGTTGTGAAGTGGTAATCATGTTTTTGGGCAATAACACGACGGCCGGTATATGCGCAGCGGCGCAGTAGGCAGCTAGAGCCGCCGACGTGTCTCCCGTCGAGGCACAGGCAACAGCCGGTATGTGCTGCCCCTCCGATATCATCTGGTTGACCATCGAAACTAAAACGGTCATGCCCAGATCCTTGAAGGAGCCCGTGTGACTGTTTCCACACTGCTTGATCCACAGATCGTTTAGACCAATTTCCCGTCCCAAGCGCTCCGCCCAAAACAGATTGCTCCCCCCCTCGTACATCGACACGACATTGGCGTCGTCAACGACCGGACAGACCATTTCCTTTTTGCCCCACACGCTGCTTCCGAAGGGAAATGAGGTTCGCATATAGCGCTGGTCAAAGAGGGTTTTCCACTCCTGGCCAGAGCGACATTTCAGGGCCTGGATATCGTGCTGTACCTGCAGTAAACCACCGCACTGCTGACAGGTATAAATAATCTCTGACAGGCGGTAGGTCTCTTCGCAATCTATACATTTAAACCATGCACTAAAGCTCATAATGCGTCCTGGATCGATCGTAAAAATTGGTTCTATTGGGTTTTTCTAATCTATAGCCCACAGCAACTTACAGCAAGTATAACCAAACGCAAAAACGCCGATTGAACGACGCATTTGCATCGCTTAATCGGCGTTTGAGACTAAAGGCTCGTTGCGCTCTAGCCAAAGAGCGCGTCGATCTCGTCCTGGCTCACTTGGCTGAGGCTCTCGCCGTCTTCTTCCGGCTTATCTTTGGGTTTGGCCTTTTTCACTTTAGCTTTTGCCTTTGGGACGGCTTTTTTTTTTGGCGGCGGTGGCTCCTCATCGTCTTCCTCTTCAAGCAGCGCCGTCATCTCGTCTTCAGAAATATCGGCACCGCTCCCAACGTCCTCTTCTTCGTCATCGTCGCTCAATAAGTCGTCGAGATCAATATCGTCGTCATCCGCATCGTCTTCCTCAGAAAGCAGGTCCTCTAAGTCTTCCTCTTCTTCCGCATCGTCTTCCTCAGAAAGCAGGTCCTCTAAGTCTTCCTCTTCTTCCGAATCGTCTTCATCAGAAAGCAGGTCCTCTAAGTCTTCCTCTTCTTCCGAATCGTCTTCCCCTTCGTCGAGGGGCAATTCGGCTAGTTCTTCGTCGGATTCATTCCCAATATCTTCAGGTGGCTCATCGTTGTCATCGGCAAAGAAATTTTCGATTTCTTGCGAATCTTCTTTGCCATCGCCACCTTCCGACGATCCGCTAAATAGGTCGTCAATAGCTCCCTGATCTACGGTATCTTGCCCCGGGGACGGCGGACTATCTGCCTGCATGTCGCCGTCTTCTTCCAGACCCTCTTCGTCAAAAATATCCGGGTCGAGGTCGTCTTCAAGCATCAAATCCATTTGCGTTTCTCTGTTGAGCAGAGCCTGACTCAGCAAGTCGAATCCCTCGCGCACTTCGTAGGTCTGGTCTTCGGAGAGATGTTCGGCATTTTGCACCATGTAATGGATGACTTTGTCCAGTCCAGGTAAGGCATCTTCAAAGACCGTCAGATAGGCTTTCACCTTCTCGTCTTTAATATCGCCTCTTATTTTGTCGAACCAGAGATTATTAAACAACTGAGTTAGGGATTCAAGCGCTTGCAGTCGCTCAACCACTTCGCGCAGATCGTCTTTTGTCATAAGTTGGGCCCCTATAGATTCAAATACCTGCCAGTACTATCGGCATGTTGGCCAATATATTTCCCACTTTTTCAAAAGCAATTACCATGCCTTTGATTAGGCAAGACCTATTGATTTACAATATGTTGTCACTCATACCCCGAATCAACACCCCATATAGTATGTTCCGTGCTATTCAACGCGATGGGGCCTGCCCTGCCCTACCTTTAATTTCCCTTTTGATGCAGAAGGTGCTGCCAATTTTTCCGCGTAGAATTCATGCCCGTGCACCAATCGGTCTTTCGCCGTACCTTAACGCCGAAAATTAGCGTTTATTAAATGCCTTTATTACTATCTGCGACAAGGCGATACATGCGATGGTCTCAGGGATTACATAGGTGCTATTATAGCTGAGGGAATAGAGCCAAACGGCCGTATCTGCAGGCGCGTAGGCGGCAAAAAACACCATGCCCGAAACCCAGTGAATACCCAGCCGCACCACGCCCGCCAGCCCTACGCTTAGCGCGGCTTGCCAGCGTCCACTACCAGCGGCTAAACCACTTACACCTCCCATAGCTGCGAAGGCCAAGGGATAATCGAGAAGGACCTGTAGAGGGTGAAAGTAAAACGGGTTCAGGGCAAAGTCGACGAAGCCAAAAAGGCCCCCACAGGCGGCTCCTGCTGCCAGTCCGCGGCGCAGGGCTAGCACGACAATGGGCAAGATGCTCAAATTGATCGAGCCGCCGAAGGGCATTTGCACCAAGCGGGTCAACGCGCCCAAGACAATGGCCAGCGCTATGACCACCCCAACTTCCGCCAGCAGGCGTATGCGCTCCCTTGGCGTCCCGACTGCCACGGCGTTAGTTCAGCCGCTGAATTATCACATAGCCCATAGGTATTTCGAGGATAGCGCTAAACTCACCGACCCCGAGCTGTACGACGGACTCTTCAAATTGTGGCAGCAGTTCGCCGGGGCCGAAAAATCCCAGGTCGCCCCCGTCTTGCGCATTGGGTGCAATGGAGAACTTTTGTGCCAGAGCGGCGAATTCTTCGCCTCCTGCTAAGCGTTGGCGAATATCGCGCGCGGCCGTCTCGGTCTTTACTAAGATATAGCGCGCTCGCATTTTTCCTTCTAATATCGCCCGCACCGCCTGTAGGTTTTCGTCGATCGCCTGAGTGACATAGGGGTCGCTGGAGCGCGCCTGGGCCTTCTTGTAGTACTCCAGCGATTCGATGTATCGCTGCTGTTGGGCATAGAGAAAAGCGATATTATTGAAGCCTTCCACGTCTTCGGGCACTAAGAGCGCCAGCTGCTCGTAGTGTTGGACTGCGGTGTCTAAGGATTCGCGTTGGGCGTGGTAAAAACCCAATAGACGGTGGGCTTCGGGGTTGGTATCGTCCAACTGGGCGGCCGTATCTAAATGGGCCTTGGCACCATCCCACTGGCCGGCCTGCAAGAGCAAGAAAGCCAGCGCGCTGTGCACAGCAGAGTTATCCGGGACCAGCAAACGAGCGCGATCGACCGAAGCGATGGCCGAATCGAGTTGCCCCATAGCCAGGTGCACTTCGCCAATGCGCGAATACAGCGTAAGCTGACCCGGCTCCTCGCGCAGCGATGCGCGCAGCACGGAAAGAGCCTGGGGATACTGCGCCGTTTGCATATACATGGCTGCCATGCGATTCAAAAAGGGCGCGCTACCCGCTCCAGCAGCAAGCGCCTTTTCATACTCGATTAAAGCCAACTGCACCCGCCCCTGCTCGAGATAGAAGTCGCCCTTGCGCACCCATTCGACCATGCCCTCCTGCTGAGCGGATGACCTGCCAACGAGACAGATAACTGCGCTCAATAGTGCCACCGATATCCTTATCATCTACAAACGGCCCCTCTGCCTGGTTGCCAGGCCTTTGTTTCTGCGAATACACCCATCATTACCTCCGCCAAAAACTGGGCACAAAGAGCACCAACAAGGTGCCCAATTCCAATCGCCCTAGCAGCATGCACAAAATCAGGAACGCCTTACCAGGCGAGGGTAAATGCGCATAGTTTTCAACGGGCCCAACTTCTGCCATCCCGGGGCCGACATTGGCCAAACAGGCGAGCACCGACGAAAACGACGTCAATAAATCCAGCCCGAGCGAGGCCATAAATAGGCTGCCAATCAGTGTAATGCCAATAAAACTGGCAAAAAAGATAAGGATGGAGCGCACCGTTTCCTCATCTACGACGCTGCCCCCGAGGCGGACAGCCGTGCGCACCTGCGGCCGAAATACGCGCACCAACTCCACATAGGCCACTTTGAGCAGCACCACGATGCGGGCAATCTTTATTCCACCCGCCGTCGAGCCAGCACACCCCCCGATAAACATGAGGCCGATCAGCAACATTTTGGCGAGTGATGGATACTGCATATAATCGTCGGTGCCAAAACCAGTTCCCGTAAGAATGGCCAGAGTCTGAAAGCCGGCAAAGCGCAGCGCCGACCCCACCCCCCCGTGTAAAGGGGTGATTACCAGTGTTATAATCGCAGTCACCCCGACGACAAGTCCGATGTAAAATCGCAGTTCGGCATTGCGAAAAACGGCTTTGGAGTGTCCCCGCATCAGCAGGTAATACAGGCTAAAGTTAATACCGGCTAGCAGCATAAACGCGCTGACGATAGCGTCGACAACAACGCTGTCGTAATGGCCAATACTCTTATTAAAGAGCGAGAATCCGCCGGTGGCAATAGTCGACATGGCATGGCAAAGCGCCTCGAAGGGAGCCACGCCAACCGCAACGAGCAATGCCACCATAAGGCCTGTGAGTAGGAGGTAAATTTTCCAGAGCGCCAGGGCTGTTTCTTTTATCTTAGGGCGCAGCCCTTCCGTAATAGGCCCAGGCACCTCCGAGCGAAACAACTGCTTTGCACCAACACCCAGTTGGGGGAAAATCGCGACAAAGAGCACGATGATGCCCATACCGCCGAGCCAGTGGGTTATCGTGCGCCATAGCAGCAATGACTTTGGTATGGCCTCGATGTCTTCCAACACGGTGGCACCGGTGGTAGTGAAGCCCGAGACGGCTTCAAAAAAGGCATCGACGAATAGATCAAAAACGCCTCCCCAATAGAACGGGATCGCCCCCAATAAACCCGTAAGCACCCAGCCCAACCCAACGACAGCTAGGGCATCGCGCCGATAGACCGTTTCAATACTGGCCCGTCCCCACGCAAAGAGCAATCCCCCAAGGGCGACAGTGGTCCCCATTGATGCCCCCAAAGCAAGGACTGCTTCCTTTTCGTCGTAGTAGAAGGCCATCGGCAAACAGAAGCCCATCGTGCAGCCGAGAACGGCCAGTAATATACCCAGTAAACGGGCAATTACCCGGGCATTCACCGTCTAGCCTCGCCCGAGTAGGGGCTTGCGGAACATGCGCTCAACCTGAGGTCGCACCTGGGGCGTGGTAAAGACGATTACGGTATTGCCGGGGCGAATGACATCGCTGCCGCTAGGCACATATACGCCGGATTCACCGGCCACTGCACCAATCATGGCACCGCGCGGAAAATTGGTATCGATCAGCGGCTTGTTAACGATGCGGCAATCTTCAGCGGCGATCAATTCGAGTATTTCACCTCGCCCATCGGCCAACACCGCAGTAGAAGCAACTTCTCCTTCGCGCACGTACTTTACAATCTGCCGGGCGGCCAGCAGGCGCGGGCTTATCGCCGCATCAATACCCAGCTGTTCGTAAATGGGGCCATAATCGGGACGGTGTACAAGGGCGACGACTTTTTTGCACCCAAGGCGTTTGGCCAGCAGGCCAGCCATCAGGTTGGTCTCGTCATCTGGGCTAACGGCGATAAATACGTCGACATTACCGGCCCCCTCTTCTTCCAACAGGGGCAAATTGGTTCCATCGCCGTTGAGGATGGTTGTCCGGTGCAGCAACTCGGCCAGTTCGTCGGCCCGATCCGTGTCGCGTTCGATGAGCACTACGTCAATTTGTAAGCGCTCGAGTTCGCGGGCGACGGAAAAGCCGATCTCCCCTCCGCCGACCAGCATGACCCGGTGGGCAGACCGCTGGCGCGTTTTGCCAAAAATGCCCTCGACTTCATCCATGCTCTCACAGCGACCGATCACAAAGACTTCGTCGCCTACCTGAATGGAATCGGCTCCACTGGGAATGAGCAGGGCGCCATCGCGCAGGATGCCGGCAATGCCGATGCCCCGCCCCAGCAAAAACTCCTGTGATATGTCGAAGAGAGGGCGATTAATCAGTTTGTTGTCTTCACCAATGGCCAACTGCATGAGTTCAATGCGATTATCGGCAAAATTCTCGACCATAATCGCTCCCACGCTGCGCACTTGTTTGGTGATTTCTATAGCCGTGAGCATTTCTGGGCTGATCAATAGATCGACGCCGAAGTAGTTGTAAAAAACGCCCTGCTCATTGGGCATGTGCTCGCGATTGGAAACGCGCGCGATAACGCGGCGTGCACCGATCTGCTTGGCCATAATGGACGCGAGGATATTGCTTTCGTCTTCACTAGAGGTGGCAATGACCAGATCGGCCTGGGCCGCCCGGGTCTCCTCTAAGGCGCGCAGAGTGGCTCCGTTCCCCCGCCAGGCCAGCACATCCATGCCCTCCTCAACGGCCATCAGCGCATTGGGGTTGCGGTCTACTACCGTCACGTTATTGCCTTCGCCCACCAGCACGGAGGTGATGTATTTTCCGACTTCACCAAGTCCAATGACGACGATATCCACGGCCGCTCTCCGCTATGAACGCAGCTGGGTTAGCACTTCTTGTGTTATTCTCTCTACAAGCCCTCGATGCTCAACCTGTGCCTCGTCGTTGGCCAGCGGCAGCTCCGTTCGCTCACAGGACGGACGGCCGACGATCCCAAAGCGCTCGCGCAGGTCAATGAGCTCGTTTACGTGTTGGTCGGAAAGCGTCTTTACCGACCCCAGCTGGTGTGCGACTAAGGCGATTTTGGCAAAATGTTCAACCGTTTCCATTTTGAAATGCGCATCCATAACGTGCTGGCCCAGCGTAACGGCACCGTGATTGGCCATGAGTATCGCATCGTATTCGCGCAGCAGCGGCTTCATCGGTTCGACGATATCCGGTCCACCGGGCGTGCCATAGGCCGCCAGTGGAACCCCGCCCAGACTGACTATGACTTCCGGCAGCACACACTGCGTTAATTCAATACCCGCCACGGCAAAACCTGTTGCAGTAGGCGGATGGGCATGCACGACAGACTGGATGTCGGGGCGCAGTTTGTAAATTTCCAAATGCATGCGAATCTCGGAGGAAATGCGCATAGAACCCGCTATCTGATTGCCTTCCAAATCGCAAATGGCCAGCATATCCTCCGTTATAAACCCCTTGCTAACCCCCGTCGGCGTGCACAGGATGCGATCGTCTTGTAGACGAGCACTGATATTGCCGTCATTGGCCGCTACGTAACCACGCTGATAGATGCGTCGTCCAACTTCACAGATCTCTCTGCGCAATGCGTAAGCCGAATTCATTAGACTTCCTTTCTCATTTTGCATACCCGCGCGCGCAGCGCGCTGCGGCCGACCAACAGCCATCCAAACGCACCGGGGAGGGCCACGTTTAAACCGAACACGACCAGCGAGGCGTTAAAGGCCGGCAGTGGATCCAGCCCCCTATGGGCGAAAAGCCAGACGGCGATGCCCTCGCGAACCCCCAAATCGAAGAAGCTTACCGGCAGCACCGATTTGATGGCAAAGAGGGCCGGCCCCAACAGGGCAACTTCGCGCATGCCGGCATAATAACCCCATAAGAGTACGAAAAACTGACTTAAAAATATCACATTGAACAGCAAAGACCACATGCCCGATACGCCCCAAATAGAAAGCGGCACACTCTGCCAAAGCAACGCGACCTTTTCTGCGCTCTTCCAGCCCATTTTAGCGGCGAGTAAACGCCCTCCAAATATAGCAATGGCGGCGAGTACGAGAAGAAGCAGGCCACCTAGCAGCATTTCATACATAGCTAGCCATGCCAGCGCAGCGCAGCCCAAGATGAGGGTAATCACCATGGACAGTCCGCGATCGGCCATCGTCAATAGGGCGATTCGGGTGGGATCGCCCGACAGGACGACTCCTCGTCCCAGCTCCCCTAAACGCCCAGGCGTGATCAATCCCAATCCCAACCCTGCCAGCAGAGAAAGGAGGGCCTGAGTGCGGCCGACGCCGGGCATCGCACAGGCCAGCAAGGCGCGCCACTTTTCTGCCTGGACCAACAAGCCGACAACTGAAAGCAGAGCGGCAGCGAGGAGGTATTCCCACCTGAGTCCCGCCGCCGCAGTGTATATTCGCTCGGGTTCAAGCCACCATACGAGTCCCGCCAGCAGGATGGCCGATACCAGAATTTGCACCGCAATAAAGAGCCTATATACAGGAGATAACAACAGGAGGCCCGACGTCTGCTCGCCTAGGCGAGCGATTTGCCCTGGATGGGCAGCAGTTCGAGTAGGCCCTCGTAGGGACGGGGAATCACGTGTGACGCCAAAACCTCGCCCACGCGTTCGGCGGCTTGGACGCCAACGGCAACGGCCGCCTGCACCGAGGCAACATCGCCTCGCACAACGGCTGTTACCAGACCGCCGCCAACCGATTGCCAGCCGAGGTACTCCACTTGGGCCGCCTTGGTCATCGCATCGACCGCTTCGATCATGGCGACCCAACCGCGCGTTTCTACAAATCCCAACGCTCCAACCATTTAAAGCCCTCGACGTCTATTAAAATTGCAGGGTAGGCAACCCTACACTAGCCGGTGGAAAATAGGTTGGACCAACTTCTCCGTCAAGCACATACAGGCGCCGGTTCGCCTCGTTCAATTACCCTTTAAAAAGGAATTGAATTACATCGCCGTCGCACACTTCATAGTCTTTGCCCTCAACTCTAAGCAACCCCTCATCGCGCAGTTTTGCCATACTCCCCGCGGCTACAAGCGCGCTGTAATGGGCGACTTCGGCCCGTATAAATCCGGACTCCATATCGCTGTGAATGCGGCCGGCCGCCTGCGGTGCACGCATGCCGCGGGGCAGCTGCCAGGCCTGTAGTTTTTCGTTGGCCAGCGTATAGAACGTCACCAAATTGAGCAGGCCATAGCCGGCTCGAATCAGACGCTCAACGCCGTCGCTGAGCGCCCCCATTTCCTCGGCAAAGGCCAGGCGATCTTCTGCCTCGAGCTCGACCAGCTCGGCTTCGAGGCGGGCCGCCACCGCAACGACGCGCTCCGCTCCGCCATGGTCGCGAACCTGAGCGAGGCGACGGTTCGCCCATTCATCAGTGGATTCGTTCATATTGGCGACATAAAGCATCGGCTTTAACGTGAGCAATTGGATGCCTTTTAACGCTTCGCGCTCTTCCCGCGTCAGTTCGAGTTGGCGCACAGGTCTGCCCTGGTCCACGGCGTCAAACGCCCTCTCCACGGTGGCCAGTTCGAGCTTTTGCGTTGAGCGTGGATTGGACCGCACGACTTTGCCAAGGTGAGTGCGTGCACTATCCAGCGCCTTTAAATCCGCCAATAAGAGTTCCGTCTCGAGCGTTTCGATATCGCGTAGGGGGTCTAATTCTCCATCGACGTGTGCCACCTCCCCATCTTCAAAACAGCGCACGACCTGTACTAATGCATCGGCTTGGCGTATGTGCTCGAGAAATTGGTTGCCTAATCCCTCCCCGCGATGAGCCCCCTTCACCAATCCGGCGATGTCGACAAAGCGCATGGAAGCGCCTACGCAACTGCGCGGGTTGACCAATGCCCGTATGCCCTCTAAGCGCTCGTCTATCACATCGACAACCCCAATGTTGGGGTCGACAGTGCAGAAGGCGTAATTGGCCGCTTCGGCATGCCCATGCGTCAACGCATTGAAGAGCGTCGATTTTCCCACATTGGGCAGTCCAATTAATCCGATATCTAATGGCATATTTCTTACTTTACATAATTTTAATTATGTGAATTATCTGCCTGCGGTAGCAACTTCGGTTCGACGACAATCGTCTTCTCTCTCTTCATAATGGCCTGTCCGGGCGCTCCGCCGCGCGGCTTGCTCACGTATTTTGCCAGCGTATAAACGACGGGAACTTTCTTGGCCGATTTCCCCTTGCTCCAAAAGGCGGCAACTGCAGCCGCTTCTTCCAGCGCCTGCTTGCTCGGTTCCTCTTTGCGCCCATCCCGCTGCAGCACCACGTGAGACCCGGGATAACCGTGCGCGTGAAACCAGAAGTCATTTTGCGCAGCCATTCGATGCGTCAATACATCGTTTTCCTTGTTGTTGCGCCCCGCCATAACGCGCCAGCCGTCACTGGTAATATATTGGCGCGGATGGGCTAATGCGCCTCCCGAAGACAGTCTCTTCGCTTGTTCGGCCCCCTTGCCTCTTTCCATTAGATACCCTTTTTCGGCCAACCAACTCTCGGTTTCCTGCGGTTCAACTTTTTCCCGTTCAAATAGTTCTCTCTGGGAATCCAACTCGCTTAAGCCGGCTACTTGCTGGCGTATGCGCTCGGGAATGAGCTGTAGCCGCCTCTGGTATTTTTGCGCGCGCTTTAGTAAGTCGGCCGCATTCTGTGCAGCAGAGACAGATGGATTGAGTTCAATTAGACAGCGGCCCTCACCCGATGGATCAAAGACGTCGACTAATTCAACCCGCTCTGCCCCAGCAGGCACCGAGGCCAGTTGCGCCAGCAGAATATGTCCCCACCGCTCCAACTCGGCCCCGTCGCTAGCTTCGTCGAGGTCTGCTTGTAGGGCGGCCAGTTTTCGCCGCCCGTTCTTTTGAGCACGGCGCAGAGCTTGGCCAATGCGCTCCCGGTGCTGCACTTCTTGCTCTTGGCGGCGGTTGGATTGCACCGCATGCGCTGATACCGCACTAATCGCCCCCCTTTGAACTTGCCCATTGCCATCGAGCCGGCGCGGTGCTAAGGCTGAAAAATGCCATCGGTTTCCCGCGGTATAAGCATATCCTTCTGCCGTTCGCGCTTCTTCAAAAAAGCCGGTCGCCACTTCCCACAGGGCATGGAGGGAGGCCGTATCGGCTACTGTATTCGGATCGATTGTGGCGCGATAAAAGAGTTCGGCTAACTGCTGGCGGTCGGAACCGACCAATAACCGACGGCAAACCCCCTCCAATTGGAGGTCTTCCTGAGCCATGGCCGCGTCGATAAACTCATCCAAGCTATCGGCGCCGGGCAGAAAGCGCCGACCACCCGTCGGTGCACTGTACGGCTGGCCTGGACGCAGGCGTTTTTCTCCCCCCCAGACGCCCAATACCTGGCCCGTGCGCTCGCTGAGCAGAGCAGCCGTCAAGTGGTTGTTGAGCATTTCAAAAAGCAGCGTGCCCCGCGAGGTCTCCCCACGGCTGTTTACTCGCTCTAGCACCAAGCGCACCACGCGATCGCGATCGCCCGCAACGGCCCCTAAAATCCGCGCCCCGCGCAGATAGCGCTCAGGGCCCTCTCCATGCCCTCCTTCACTTTGGCGCTGGCGACCTTCCAGCAGTCTCAACGTGCCCTCGCGCCTGCATTCGGCCAACAGCCCACGGGCGGCGCATTCCACATAGAGCACCGTCCCTCGCGTATTGGCTGCAGCGATTAGCTGACCAGCTAGGGCGGCATCCAATTCGGTCGAAAGGGCGCAAACAGTGTAGTAGTCGTATGCCATTTCCTATCGAGGGCTTTCCCAAGCACACACAGCGAAGGGCGAAGAGCACAATGCCCCTCGCCCCTATATTACCAACGGCATCGCTCTCTTAGGCAATGCGCTGCAAACTATCGCGCAGGCTCTGCAAATTATCGCTGTACTCGACCAACCGCAGACGCTCTTTCTCAACGACTTCGGCCGGTGCATTGGCGACGAATTGTTCGTTGCCCAGCTTGCCGTTCAACCCGCTTATCAGTTTTTCAAACTTGGCGATTTCTTTCTGTAGGCGAGCGCGCTCAATATCGAGATCAATTATGCCCTCGAGAGGCACGTAAATCTCTATGTTTCCCACGACGGCGCTGCCCGAAGCGGCAGGAGGCTCGACCTCTATCCCAACCGATATCGCACTCGCCCGCACCATGGGCGAAATAAAGGGAACCATCCGCTCCATATCGGCAGTCACATCGGCGTTGGGCACGGAAATAAGCACGGTGATTCGCGTAGAAGGCGGCACGTTCATTTCAGAGCGGATCGTGCGCACCGCCGTGACCACCTCCTGCACGCGCGCCATATCCCGCTCAGCCTCCTCGTCTATATCGTCCTCGATGAGGCGCGGCCATTCGGCCACGACGATGCTCTCGGGAGCGCGTTCGGGCTTGGGCAATGCCTGCCAGAGCGACTCCGTCATAAAAGGCATCACCGGATGCATCAAGCGCAGTGCCGTTTCGAGGATTTGCACCAAATTGGCCTGCACGGGTAAGCGCTCTTGCGCGCGCTCGTCCTGCAATCGCCCTTTGGCCAGCTCGAGATACCAGTCGCAGTAATCGCGCCACAAGAAGTCGTACAGGGTGCGGATCACATCGCTAAAGCGATAGGCGTGCAGTCGTTCGTCCATTTCGGCAATCGTGCGCGACAGGCGGCTCCAAATCCAGCGATCGGGCAGCAACTCGGCGCCGCGCACCGCGTGTTCCGGCGCGTAGCCTTGCAAGTTCATCAGCACAAAGCGCGCGGCGTTCCACACCTTATTGCCAAAGTTACGCCCCATCTCGGCACTGGCCGACGACGTAACGACATTGTTTTCGATTTCGGCGTCAAAGCGAACATCCTGCACCGCCCCAGCCTGTGCCAAAAGGCAAAAGCGCGTAGCATCTGCGCCATATAATTCGACCAAGTCGAGCGGGTTGAGACCCGTTCCCAAACTCTTGCTCATGCGACGGCCATCTTTTGTCAGAATCGTCGGGTGAACGAGCACAGTTCGAAACGGGATTTGACCGCGGCATTCGACCGATGTCATCACCATGCGCAACACCCAAAGATAGAGAATGTCGCGAGCCGTAATCATCAGATCCGTCGGATAGAAGTAATCGAGCTCGGCCTCTTCGCGCGGCCAGCCCAATGTGGCAAATGGCCACAGGGCGGAAGAAAACCACGTATCCAACACATCGGGATCTTGCACCCAATCCGCCCTGCCACAGTCTGGGCACCGATCGGGCTGGCAAACGCTGACGTGCGGCTTGGCTCCATCGGCCACCGATACGCGAAAGCTGCCCTCGGCAAAAGCCTTTTCGGCATCGAGCCCACCCATGGGAATTAGACCGTCGCTACTGCAGTGCAAACAGTACCAAGCGGGTATGCGGTGGCCCCACCAGATTTGACGCGAAAGCGCCCAGTCGCGGATATTGTCCAACCACTCGACGGCGTAGCCGCGAAAGCGCTCTGGAACGTAGTTGACCTGTTCACTCGTCAGCACGGGCTTGGTCTTCTGCGCTAGCTCCTCCATATTCATGAACCACTGCTCCATGGGCAGCGGTTCAATCACCGTCCCGCACTTGTCGTGATGGGGCACCGCGTGCAGATGGTCGACCGTATTGACCAGCAGGCCGACCTCCTCGAGTTCGGCGACAAGCTGCCTGCGACAGGCATAGCGCTCCAACCCGGCATAGCGGCCAGCTTCTTCCGTCATCACACCGTCAAAGCCAATTACTTGTATATGCGCCAAACCGTGGCGCTCGCCGATGGCATAGTCGTTGGGATCGTGGCAGGGCGTCACCTTGACGGCACCGCTCCCCATTTCGGGATCGGCGTATTCATCGGCGACAATGACAATGGAACGCTCGGCCAGCGGCAACAAAACTTGACGACCAACGGCCCCGCTCCAGCGCCCATCGCCCGGGTGCACGGCTACGGCGGTATCGCCCAACATGGTTTCTGGGCGAGTTGTGGCCACGACGACATCGGGACCGCCGTCCAAACCGGGATAGCGGATGTGCCATAGCGATCCGTTAAGCTCGCGCTCTTCGGTCTCCAGATCGGATATGACGGTTCGACATTCGGGGCACCAGTTAATCATGCGCCGTCCGCGGTAAATCCAACCGCGCTCCTGAAAGCGCTCAAACGCCTGCAGCACGGCCTCCGCGTACGCATCGTCGAGGGTGAAGCGCGCGCGCCGCCAATCGTAGCTCGAGCCTAGCTTGCGCAGCTGGTGGTAAATGGCATCGCCGTATTTATCGCGCCAGGCGCGTATGCGCTCGAGCAGGGCCTCGCGGCCAATGTCGTAGCGACTCAATCCCTCTTCCGCAGCTAGCTGCTGTTCCACCTTCATCTGGGTGGCAATACCGGCGTGATCCGTACCGGGTAAACAGAGCGTTTCATAGCCCTGCATGCGCTTCCAGCGAACCACCATATCGTGGATGGCGTGTTGGATCGCGTGCCCCATGTGCAGTTCTCCCGTCACATTGGGAGGCGGTATGGTAATGCAATAGGCCGGCTTGTCAGAGCGTGGATCCGCGTTAAAAAATCCGCGCTCCTCCCAGTGGGCATACCACCTTTCTTCCGCGCTTTTGGGGTCGTAGGTCTTCTCTAGTTCTGGCACCATGTCATCTGCTGTTATTTTATGTTTTAAATATACTTATCATCCCAATATAGGGGGTAAACTCCCGGTTGACAACGCCGTCCTCCACACAGTGGTCTCCATATTGCTATACCTATGATGTAAACCAAACGCTCCAGGAGAAAACGCATGCTAGCCATCGCCCATTCCCTCACCAAAAAGGCCTTTACGCTAACCGGTTTTATCCTCACATTGGGCGCATTTGCCCTCTTTCTGGCCGCCGTTCCCATCCTCCTCCTTTCCCTACTCTGGCTCCATTAAGGAGAAAAACATACCCCCTCCCCCCATTCGGATCGAAGTAATTTCCCCACCGACTTTACAGGTAGATCGCTTTTCACTTTTTTAGTCGACAAGCGGTGGATTTTCTTTAACTCACAACATCCCCTGATATACCATGCCCAACTGGGCCGACTTACTCACCGAACAGCGAAACCCAGCCAGCGAGCACATCGATGAAGTGTCCACGCTGGAAATGCTGGAAATTATACATGCTGAAGACGAGCAAGTGCCCCGTGCCGTGGGCGCTGAGCTGGCCCCCATTGCCCGCGCCGTCGATCTGGTGAGCGCAGCCTTCAAGCGCGGCGGGCGGCTATTTTACCTCGGGGCCGGCACCAGCGGCCGACTCGGCATTCTCGACGCCTCCGAATGCCCTCCAACCTTTCGCGCACCACCAGAGCAGGTTCAGGGTTTAATAGCCGGAGGCGAACGGGCCGTTTTCCGCGCGGTGGAAGGAGCCGAAGACGATCCAAACGGCGCCATCGTCCAGCTACGTGAGCGCGCTCTCGGCGCAGCTGATGTAGTCATGGGCATTGCCGCCAGCGGCGTCACGCCCTATGTCCTGGGGGGATTGCGCTTTGCCAAAATGCAGGGGTGTTCGACGATTTTCTTTACCTGTAGTGCGGTGCGCCCTCCCGATGAAGTGGATCTATTGATTGCTCCGCGCGTAGGCCCCGAGGTCCTCACCGGTTCCACCCGCATGAAAGCCGGTACGGCGACCAAGCTGGTGCTCAATATGATTACCACGGGGGCGATGATTCGCTGCGGCAAGACCTACGGCAACCTGATGGTCGACCTGCAACCGAGCAACGCCAAACTGCTCGACCGCAGCAGGCGTATCTTTTCTGCGCTTACCGGCACGGACGGCGAAACCGCCGCCCAGCGGCTAACCGCTGCCGATGGCGATCTAAAAATAGCCCTCGTCATGGAACTGTGCGAAATTGATCGGGGCTCGGCCAGGCTTCTCCTCGAAAACCACGGCGGCAGCGTTAAGGGAGCCGTGCGAGCGTCGCTGCAGCAATGATTTATTCCCTTTTGGGCTCGACTGAGTTTTCCGTTTCGCGCCTTGGTTTAGGCACCGTGCAGCTTGGCATGCCCTACGGCCTCGATGACGCACAGCCCCCCGACGACGACACCTGTATCGCCCTTGTCCGCCAAGCCATTGAAGCTGGCATCAATTATATCGATACCGCTTCGGCCTACGGGCGCAGTGAAGCGCTGGTCGGCCGTGCCTGCAGCGGATTGAGCGCGCAGCCCATCGTCTGCACCAAAGTCTCCCTGCCCGAAACCAACGAAAGCCGCGCGCTGGTCGGCCATTTCCGCGAACAATTGGACAACAGCCGTCGCCTACTCAACCGCGATGTGCTGCCCTTAGTCAAACTGCACAGCCAACAGGGCTCCTTTACCTACCCAGCCCTCTTTGAAGCCATGGATACATTTTCTGCGCTTGGCTGGGTGCAGCACTGGGGAGTGACCACCTATGGGATCCAAGCCCCCCAGTTGGCGCTGAGCTTTCCCCAATACTTCCGCGCACTGCAAATTCCCTACAATGCCCTCGACCGCTTGTCCGAAGAAGCGCTCTTTCCAACCGCGGCGGCCAAGCAAGTGGGCCTTGTCGCCCGCTCCGCCTTTTTACAGGGCATCCTGACCGACCGCTTTGAGGTTCTTCCCCCTGCCCTCGTTCCGCTGCAACCCAGCCTGCGCGCGCTGCGCGACGTAGCCCAACAGGCCGGCCTATCTCTAGCCGAATTAGCCTTTCGCTATGTAGCCCATCACCCGGCCATCCACACGGCGCTCTTTGGCACCGCTTCGGCCACCGAACTGCGCGCCAATCTCCACTACTTTCAGCAGGGGCCCCTGCCCGATGACCTTTTGAGCGCCATTCGAGGCGTGCACGTGGCCGCGCCCGAATTGCTCAACCCGAGCAACTGGCAGCAGCCAGCCCCACCATTGCAGACGAGACGCAACGCATGAGCGAAGTAGCCTATACGAGTTGGGGCTTGATTCCCTACGACGACGATGTGCTGGCTGCAGGCCCCACCTCAACACATCCTCCCATGATCGGCAATCTGTCACTCGACAGGCATTCTAGCCTGGTGTTTCAACTAGCGGCTGCACCCGACCCACTGGGCGTACGCCTGGTCACCACGGCTTTTTCTGCCCCAGATCCCGAACGGGCATTTCAATTGTTCACCGGCTCCACAATGGACGAATACCGCCCGCTGGAGAAAACGGTATGGCAGCTCAAATACGACGGCCCCTTTGCCCACTGCAGCACGAAGATTCAAGAAGTAGGAACGGTGATCAAGCTGCACTGTACTTCCGCTTCCAGCATCGTGATAACCAGCGTACATTTCTCTTAGGAGACGCGCATGACAAGCGAGTTGATAGGGGCCAACCAAGATGCGATTGACACGCCCCACCTACTGCTCGACCTCGATCTTTTAGAGCAGAACATTCGATCTATGAGCGCCTTTTGCAGCCAACACCAGTGTCAGTGGCGGCCGCACAGCAAGGCGCATAAATGCCCACAAATCGCCCATATGCAAATCGCGGCCGGCGCCGTCGGCATCACCTGCGCCAAACTAGGCGAGGCCGAGCTTATGGCCCATCATGGCATAGGACAAATCCTCCTAGCCAACCAGCTCAGTACGCCGACTAAATGGGCCCGATTAGCCGCGTTGCAGGAAGAGTCCGAAGTAATTGCCAGCGTCGATGACGAGGCGGTAATTCCCCTAGCCGAAGAGGCCGCACGCCGCCGAGCAACACGCATCCCCCTCGTAGTTGAACTCGACATCGGCATGGGTCGGGTAGGGGTAGTCGAGGTAGACGATGTGTTGGCCCTCGCCCGGCGCATACACGAGAGCGATGCCCTCGAGTTTCGCGGACTCATGGGCTACGAGGGGCACGTCCTCGCCGTCCAGCCTGCAATGAAAAAAGAGGAGGCCTGTCGGAGCGCCGTTGGCCGCCTGCTGCAGGCTCGCGATTACCTACTGGAAAACGGCCTTGCCTGCCCCATCATCAGCGCCGGCGGCACCGGGTCGTACCGCATTACGGCGACGATGTCCGGGGTAACCGAAGTGCAGGCGGGCGGCGGCATCTTTATGGACGCCAAATACCGGGACGAATTCCACGTCGAAGGTTTGCAAACGGCTCTGCGACTAGTGGCCAGCGTCACCAGTCGCAGAGCCGGACAAATTGTCACCGACAGCGGCTTTAAAAGCCTCTCCGCGCACCACGGCGCTCCCCAAGTCTTGAACCACACCGGCATTGAGTTGAAATACCTATCGGCAGAGCACGGCGTGTTCAATGTGGTCGAACACGCGCCTCTCCCCGCGCTAGGGGCACGCGTTGAACTCGGCTTGGGCTATACGGACTCTACGACATTTCTACACGACGTTTTTTGGGGTGTGCGCGGAGGGACCGTGGAGTCCATCCTGCCCATTCTTGGCCGGGGCCTGTTAACTTAAAAGCCGATGCATTGCCTAATCGTATCCATCGACAGTCTGCGCTTAGATTACGTCTCGCCCACCAACCGGCATATTAAAACGCCGCGTTTTGACGATCTGACGCGCGATTTTTGTTTTTACAGCGGCCTGTTTTCTGCATCCACCGCTACCCGCCCCGTCCATACCTCGCTCTTTACGGGACTCTACCCCTTTGAACACGGCGTCCTCAGCCAGCGCACGCCGTCTGCGCGCCCGGGCTTTTCACACCTTTTCGAACTACTTCAACGTGCGGGTGCAAACGTCTTTGGCTTTTCAGAGGCGCATCAACTCTTTACCGGCCTCCCGTTTGCTCCCTATATAGGCCCTTTCCAGCCCGCGGCACTGACGCGGTCCCTGCGCCCGACCTCGCATCGCCCCCACTGCGTTTTCCTCCACTACTGGGGGGCACATACCCCCTACGGTGCGCGCGACGGATCGGCGCTAGGCGAGACGGCCCAACTGCTGCGCACGGGTCAGCTCCACGTTATTAAAGAGCGCTATATGCGCGCAATAGAGCATATTTTCGAGCGCCGCCTCGTTTCAGTCCTCGAAGCAATCGATCTACGCGAGTGGTCTGTTTTTATTTTTTCCGATCACGGAGAAAGCTGGACACCGGAGGAACCCTACCACGGCTATACGCTGCGCAACTCGGTCCTGCGGGTGCCCCTCTACTACCACATTCCCAGCACCAACAACCTGCCGCCCTCGCGCTCCGTAGCTTCCCTTATCGATCTCTATCCCACCATACTCAACCTCTTTGAGACTGAGAGTACCCACCCCACCTTCGCGGTGGATCTGCGCGGCGATACCGACCCCAACCCCTACAAGCTTGCCCAAATTCATCCCGATCCCATGCCTAACGATCTTGCGCCCCCCAAAGGCTTCGCCCGTCTCCATTCACCAACTACAGGCCGTCAATGGGCCCTATTTAACCCAGCCTGTAAATACACCTATGACGAGGATTCTGCCGAGGGGCGATTGGAGCACACTCTGAGCGAAGAAAGACTGCAGCGAGACGAGCTATCGCACGCCCATTTTGAAGGCGAGTTTGCCCGATTGCAGAACCTGTCGCCGTTGGCCAAGGGCCCCGTGGGGCAAGCCGAAGAAGGCGATGCAGCCCTCCTCGATCAGCGCCTGCGCGACCTGGGCTATCTCGACTAACCGAGCATCAGTTGGCGGGGATTTCAACCAATTGACCGCGCATGGAAAACAAATCGACGACATGGTAGGTGGAACGACCAAAACGCCCCATGATTTCGCCCGGGTTTAACAGCAATACGCCGTTTTGTAACAGTACTTCGTGGGCGATGTGGTCGTGGCCATAGCAAACGATATCAGACGAAGCCGATTCGGCCAGACGCCGGGCAATTTGCGGGTAGTGATTGGCCAGAATGCGGCGACCGGCCCATTCGAACTCGGCGATTTCTCCGTGCAAGGTGACATGGGCAAAACGGCTGGCCTGTTGGGTGAGTAGGAACTTGTCCCCATCGTTATTCCCCCAGACGACGTGGATGGGGCCAGCAAAACCCTCGGCCAGTTGTACAAGGGTAAACGGAGCGCAGAAATCGCCGCAAAAAAGCAGCGCGGCCTCCTCTTGCGGGAGGCTATCTAGCGCTCGTTGCAGCGCCCAAATATTATCGTGAATATCGGAACACACAATGAGTTTCATCGCCCCGTTACCCCGCTTTCATGCGCATCGTGGTACGATGCATAATCGGTACCCAACTCGGCAAAAACGCGCTCCCATCGTCCCGCATAAGATGGGTGAGTCAAATCGGCGACAAATCCCAATTTGAGATAGGTCTTTATAGCGGGCAAGCGAAAATCGTCCGTCAGCAGGAAGATGGGACGGCGTGCCAAGCCCGTGGCGTGTTGCACTGCAGCAGCAGCCACCTGCTGGCCCAACCCCCGCCCACCGTGCTGGCCATGAGCGGCAATCCACCCAATTTCCCAGCAGGGCTGGCCGGTGCGACAGCGATCATAGACACCGGCACAGGCGACCAGCTCTTCGAAGTACACGACGAAGAATTGCCCCCCCGACACCAGGGCTCCATCCAGTTCGCCCTGAACCCGCTCAGCAGTCCACTGGCCCAACTGCCCGTTGATATTGAGCAAGGCACTCCAGCGGGTTTGATCCCCTTCGGCAAAGGCTCGCAAGAAGTAGGGAGCAGGTATCGGCCCGACGGAGGGGGCCTCTTGCGCGGGATACCACATGAGCAACTGGGGTTGGTCTCTTTTGCTCCCATTGGAGCGCAGCTTATTGAGTAAACCGCGCATCATCACTCGGACTGTTGGCCCAAGTGCCGCTGGCGAATAAACGAGGATTTGTAGCGCTCCGGTTGGAGGGCATCAAGTACGACCACTCGACACTGGGGAAAGCGCGCGGCCAGATCCGGCGGGCAGCGCTGGTCGTATCCCAGGGCAATGATATCGGGCGTTATATCGCCGACGACCTGCAGCAGGTTTTGTCCCTCGTATCCAAGCTGCACCCAGTCGGCGATCCCCAATGAGGCTACATTGGCCCGGCGTTCCTCTTCGCGGTGGTCCGGGTAGTGTCCTTTTATGCGGTTAACATTCTCGTCTCGAGCGACGACTACGACGAGTTCATCGCCCAGCGACGCGGCCTGGCGCAAAAAATACTCGTGACCAGGATGCAGATAATCAAACGTGCCGCAACATAAAACGCGTGTGGTCATAACCGCTTATTCGTTTTCCCTTTTATCCACCCAATATTCCATGGCGCGATCCGCCTTAAAACGCTTTCCGAAGTGCTCGGCGTCGACCTGCGTCTTGAAATATCCAATGCGAACGCGGACTTCCTTGCTGCCAGGCCGAGCGATGGCATAGGCTGGGTAACCGGCTCCGTTGAGTTCTCGAACTAGCAAATTGGCTTTGGCCGCATCGCGGTAACCTCCGACTTGAACGGTGTATTGGCCCGTGGGATCATAGGCGATTAGGGCCAGCTCATCAACCGTTCCCACCTCCAGCACAGGGGCGCGTTCGCTTTGCTCGAAGATATTGTGATTAATGGTCTGGCTCTCGTCGACCGGTTCCTGGTCCACCGGTTTTTCACCCTTTAATTCGACGACTTCAGAGTGTACGCCCTCCTCTTCGAGGCCCAATTCGTCGCGCCGATCAATTTCGCCCGCGCAGGCGATCAGACCGAATGCGGCCATCGGTATCCAAAGCCTACAGTTCATTGTCGACACCATGGCACTAATGCACAGCTTTGAGCGCATCGTAGTGCACTGCAAGCGTCTTTTCAACGTCTTCATCGCTGTGTACAACAGAAGGGAACATGCATTCATACTGCGAAGGCGCCAGGTAGATGCCGCGCTCGAGACACGCCCAGAAATAGCGCGCAAACCGCTCCAAATCTACGGTGGCCAAATCGGCAAAGCTGCAGACCTTGCCCTCGACGAAAAACATGGATAGCATGCCGCCTACGCGGTTGATCGCGTAGTTCAGCCCCAATCGCTTGAGATTGGCGCGCATACCCTCTTCCAGATGGTCAGTCACAGCCATGAGACGATCGTAGATTCCCGGTTCGGAAAGCATCGTCAGCTGCTCTAGCCCCGCTGCCATGGCCAGCGGATTGCCCGACAGCGTGCCGGCCTGCGAAACCTTCATTCCCATCGGCGAAACATTGTCCATAATGTCTCGACGACCACCGTAGGCGGCAGCCGGCAAGCCTCCACCGACGATCTTGCCCAAACAGGTCAGATCGGGTTGGACGCCATATAGATGCTGCGCTCCGCCAGGACCGACGCGGAAACCGGTTATCACCTCGTCAAAAATCAACACGGCACCTGATTCGGTGGCCAATTGGCGCAGGGCGGCAAGAAAGCCTTCCGCTGGCGGGACCGTCCCCATATTGCCCGCGACAGGTTCTACGATAAGGGCGGCTATTTCCTGCGGATTTTCAGCGAGGGCACGCAGGGCAGCTTCTGCATCGTTGTAGGGCACCGTCAGCGTGTTGTCGGCGATGCCCTGCGGGATGCCCGGACTATCGGGTGCGCCCAGCGTCAACGAGGAGGATCCGGCCTTGATCAAAAAGCTATCGCCATGCCCGTGCCAACACCCGTCGAATTTAATAATCTTTTCGCGCCCGGTATAGCCGCGCGCCAGGCGGATAGCCGACATGGTCGCCTCCGTGCCAGAGCTGACCATGCGCACTTTTTCCACCGAAGGCACCATTTCGATTATCTTGCGCGCCAGCTGCGTTTCCAATAGCGTCGGCGCACCAAAACTCGTTCCCTTCGCACAGGCTTTGCCAATGGCCTCCACCACGCGCGGATGGGCATGTCCTAAGATCAACGGTCCCCAAGAACACACGTAGTCTATATACTCGTTATCGTCGATATCCCATACGTGTGATCCGCTGCCCCGCGCAAAAAAGCGCGGCCCCCCTCCGACGGCACCAAATGCCCGCGCGGGACTATTTACTCCGCCGGGAATGCACTCCAGCGCTTCTGCAAATGCCCGTTTTGAATTTTCCGACCCCGCCATTACAATCCATTCTCCTCGCTCTATTCGCGCAATTAGTTATACTTAATCTACTGCATTCAACGGCTATAATCCACCGGGGCACGCGCATGGCACGACTTTTAATCATTGACGATAGCCCGCAGAACCAGCAGTACTTAGCACGCATTATTCGCCTGCGCACCAAACACGAAGTAGCCTTTGCCAACAGTGGACCGACCGGTATCGAGCAGATTGTTGCCGATCGGCCCGACCTCATCTTTTTAGATCTGTTTATTCCGGGGATAGACGGATTTGAATTATTTAAGATTTTGCGCGACCACCCGGCCACCCACAACATACCCATCGTCATTCATACGGCCGTGCCACTGGATCAAATTACCCGTATCCGCTTAAGGCGCGTACAATCCGACGCATTTGTGGAGTTTCCCATCGAGGCCAGCGCACTAGTGCGCGTTATCTCCACAGCTCTTCAGCGCAACAGCAGCGGAACCCGCAAATGGATTCCGCCCAAGGCCTAAGTTAATTAGCCCTCTTATTGTCGGTCGGCGTCACTAGGCTCGTGACGCGCACGGCCATTAAGTCCGAGACCACAACGACTTCACCGGCGCCAAAAAGCCGCCCGTTGATGCGAATCTCAAAAGCCTCGCCGGCCAGCTTGTCCAACTCGATCACTTCTTGCTCCTTGAGCTTGGCCAATTCTCCGACTGTCATTTCTTTTCGGCCCAGTTCCACTGAAATATCCACCGATACATTGTGGAGTAGATCCGGTCTCAACTGCTTTTTGGGAACGGAGGGTTCAAGCTGGGGAAAACGCACGGCGGCAATCTGGTCGTCGTCGTCGAATTCATCTAGGGTATGCCCCCCCTCTGTCCAGGCCTGAATTGCCTCTTTGACGCCCGAATCCTCGTCTACGGCTTCTTCCTCATCGCCACCGAGTTGCTCTTCCAGATGTTCGAGACCGTCGTCGTCATCCCTTTCCACATCGGCACGATCGTCGCCCTCTTGGGAATTATCCTCCCTCTCGGCGCCCTCCAATCCATCCACCGATTCTTCGTCTGCTTGCGCTTCGTTTTCCAAATCAGGATCGAGTTCAGCCATTGCGATTTCCCATCGGCCAGCCAGCGGTCAATAACGACATTTCTCCAAATGCCTTAATTTACTATATATCAGCTATTTATGAAATGGTGTGGAGTTGAATAAGCTCTTGTTCGTCGATTCGTTCTAAAGCGTACAGGTAGCGTTGACGCCCCGGACTGCCCACCGGCAAGACTGCGGCAACATCCAGTGCCGTACGGTCGGCCAGCAGCGCTGCAAGCATTTCTCTACCCTCTACTTCGACTAGGGCCACTCCACCAAATGGCAATATCCGTGCCAGTTCCGCCAGCACGTGCTCTTCGCTCCCCCTGGCACAGGTGACCATAATGTGCGAGCATTCCTCCTCTAGTATCGGCAGATCGGAGCCATTCCAACAAAACCAATGCCCCTCAGCAGTGCGAGCAGGTCTCCAGACAGATCCCACGCCAGCATATACAGCAACGCCAAAGGAACGCGTCAATTCGGCCACTTCGCCGCCGTCCTTGCGCAGCCAAAGAACGCGGTCACCAGACTCGAGGCCGACCATTCTCCCCAAACAATACCCGATGGCGCGATGGCTCCCCCCCTCGGCCGACCGCAGGCGCAGACCCAAGACAGCACTGCGCCCGCGCACCTGAATCTGCAGCAACAGCCCCTTTTCCGAAGCCCCCGCGCGCAGAGAACAGTCCCGTACGAGGGCCTTTTGCACAGCGTGAACCACCTGAGCAGGACCAAAGCGGTGGTTTCCCTGAACCGTAGCCTGGACGTGAAAAGCGTCGGCAACTACACCGCGATCACAGGCTTGCGCCAAGCGCTGGGCCGCGCCCATTTCGACCTTGGCAACGTGGGCGACTATGCGCTCCAAGCCAGGGGTCCCAACCGTTATACCGCGCATATCGGCCAGCACGGCGTAGACGGCGTGCAGCGAGCGCAATTCGAGCAGGCGCAGGGGGCTGCGCTCGTACTTAAAAAATACCCGCGTGTGCACGCGGCCATTTTCAAGGCGCTCGATTTGCACGCCCGTCAGTATTTCATGCATCTCGTCGATGGCCACTTCTACATAGCCCGTGGGCACCGCAGCCCAGAAGTGAAATACCTTATTTTCTCCAGACATTAAACCGGGACCTGCATAGGATTGAGGTGGGCGACTCCAGCGCGCCGCGTATTCAAGCAATAGGCAAATCCGTCAGCCACATCGGCCATGCTCAGCTGGCGCAGCAATTGGACGTAGTCAAAGGGTTGGCCCCCCAGCTGCCGAGCAGCGCTCATCATTTCGACACAGCCATCCGCACTTTCGAAGCTGCGCACGACCTGGCCATACACCTTCCGCCGAGCCCGCGTGAAATCTTCGCCCCACTCATCGCTGCGCCAATCGGCCGAAAGGGCTCGGTACACCGCCTCGACAAAGGAATCGGGACAGTGCGTTTCGGCCGCAATCATGCAGAAACCATAGGCCTGTTCCAAATGCACCTCGGCGCTAAACGAATCGCCTAGCACCAGTCCGCTTTCGTAGAGGCGGGCAAAGGCATCGCTAGCCGGCCCCATCGCCATATCGAGAGCTATTTCTAGGGCCAATTCGCGGCCAATAGTGCGCGGTGGGCATCTCGGCCCCCCGTCGGGAAACGCCATAAACACCTGCGGATAGCGCACGGCAGCCGGGGTGCTTACAGCCGGTAGCGCCCCATCTGGGGGCTCGGCGCGTGGGCTGGACCGGCGAGTGCCTGCTCTAAGCTCTTTGCCATGGCGACGCAGCGCCTCTTCAAAGACAACGACCACGCGATGGGGATCGACGTTTCCCGAGACAAAGAGCGAGGTGTTTTCGGGTCTGTAATAAGCGGCGTGCCAGCGCTGTAGCAGATCGGCATCTAAGCCGCTGAGCAGCGCCTCGTCACCAGCAATCTCCCGCACTATCGCCTGCTCTCCATAAGCGCTGTACAAACAGGAGTGATAGCCCACCCAATCGGGATCGTCCTGGTAGAGTTTTATTTCACTGGCAACGATATCGCGCTCGCGCGCAATGGCCTCCCCATCCCAATACCCTGCAAAAACGAGTTCGCAGAGCATATCGATATGCTCTTCCCAATGGCTGCTACAGCTCACGGTGTAGTCCGTGCTTGCCAGTCCAGTGCTGGCATTGACATCGCCGCCCAGAGCGGCAAAGCGGTCGGACATATCGCCGTAGGCCTTTTCAAATAGGCGATGTTCTATGAAGTGGGCGATACCCATCGCATCGACGCCGTCAAGGCGATGTAACCCTCCCAAACCCACCCGCAGTTGGACGACGATCTGACGCGCATGCCCTTTGGGAATGATCCACACCTCAGCGCCCTGTGCACAGCGCCCTGCATAAAATTCTTCATCGATTTCGTGGCACGCGCTGCGCCTCATGTGCTATTTTTCCCCACCGCGGAACGATCGTGCAGTAAATAAGCCAAGGAAAAGACCACCTGGCGGGCGGCAATGGCCATATCCCGAACGGATAGAGCACCGACGAGGCGCAGCAGCTCTTCGCCGCCCATTCGCATTCCAGCAAAATGGCCGCGCAGATTCATGCGGATCAGGGCATCGCGATCCTCGCAGAGGGCGGCGATGCGGTGCTGTAAGAGAGCCCGTCCCTGCTCAAATCCGCTCTCCTCAATCGACTCATTGGCCACGTCCTCTAGTGCGCGGTCGATTTCCTCTACGACGCGACTATAGTCCTGGCGGTCAATGCCGGCCAGGACGTAGGCCCGACCGGCAAACGCATCAATCTGGGAGTCGATATAATAGCAGAGACCGCGCTCTTCACGCAGTCGACGAAAGAGCAGCGATTGGGCTTCGCCCCCCCAAATCGTGTTGAAGAGCAGCAGGCGCGCGTAGTCCGCTGCGCTGTCGGGGAGGGCTACGCCATAGCCGCAGACGAGCCGACTTTGATTGACTTCGCCGCATTCAAAAACGCAGCGGGCGGCAGGCGCCTCCACCGGGCTGACGGAACCAACGACGGGGTTGGGCCGGGCTTGCCGCCACGTTTGCACCCGCTCAGCGATTGTTGAAATCTGTGCGGGATGGATCCAACCGCTCGCGTAAAAATGGATTTCGCCGTTGCGCATGAGTTCCGTTTGAAAATCCCACAGATCCGGGGGGTCTACGGCGGCCACATCCTCTACCTGCGCCGGCAGTCCGGCAAAGCAGTCACCGTCCATTTCCCGCGCACAGCGCCACTGGGCATAAGCCATTTTATCGTTGTAAAGCGAATGAATGTGCGCCGTCAGTGCGCGCTTTTCCTGCTCCAAATAGGAGGCTTTATAGCCGTCGCCTTCACGTAGCGGATCCATCGCGATCTGGTGCACCATATCCAGAGCGCGCAGCAACAACTCCTCGCGCTCGCCCGCTGCTACAAAACGCGGGTCGAGTAACTCTAGGGCAACGTGTAGAAACTGGCGGTCGGCCATGGAGCCGATATCGACGGTATAATAGGCCCCATAGAGATTGTCCGCGGCACGGTTCAGGCTCTGCATATCGGGCAGCAGGCGCGTACCGCGTTCGCACAGTCTTCCAACCAGCGCGAGGTGCGCATTGTCCGGACGTCGTAGGGGATGGCTAATTACGAAATCAAACCGCAGCGTTTTGTAATTGGGCGTGCGCTGCCAGTGCAGGTATAGACCCCGCCCCAAATACAGATCGACATAGCGTGCAAAGCGTTCGTTGCCCTGTGGCATAGTTCCCGGTTTTGCTTGCGAAAACCACCGGGGAACGCCGCATTAAAACTCCTTGCCGAACTGTCCCAGTGGATAAAAAGATACGTGATCAAAATGGTGAAATCCGGGATGGAGCGCAAAGGTATGGCCCAAACTGACGAGAAAGCGATCGCGCACCAGCGTTTCGAGCACCGCATCGAGAAAGGTCGGCGAAAAGCGAGCCGATTTTCCGATGTGGGGCGAAATACTCTGGCGGCGATGAAGTTCGTCCCATCCAAAATAACGCCCCATCTCCGGCTGCATATTCTCGTCGAAGAATAGATAGAGCACGCCCACCTGATTGGGCGATAAATGGCGCACTAAATCGTCCTGCAAGACCCCGATACCACCAAAGCGCCGACTGGCCCTTTCGTAGTCTTTTAGGCCGACATACTGGCTGCGTTCCTGCTGAAACTGCGCCGGTTCGACAAAGGCCGGCCGGATCTCCGTATACCCCTCGACAAAAGCTTCAACGCTGCGATCGCGCGTCTCCCCGGTGTAGACGAAAGCAATTTCGGGAATAGCGCCCTCCACTTTGTTCGGGCGAACGTAGAATTTGAAATTCTCGTAGCGGCCCACCTCTTGGTGAATATGGCGCAGAAGCACTTCAATCGAATCGCGGTGGGCGCTGTGGAAACGCCCATCTTCGCGCATAAACTGCACGATGCTCTGATAGACAACGCATTGTCCCAACTCGAGCTGGCTCTGATCGATGGATAGAAACGAACAGGGAGGCCCACCAAAGACCTCATGGTACGCACTGCGCACTTGCGCTCGCTCCTTTTCGCGCAGCACGGCTTTGGGAAAGCGCACCAACAACCGTTCGACCTTGCCCGAACTAAGCTCCAACTCTCCGGCGGCCTTGCACAGCTCAAACGCAGAGTGCAGCTGTTCGCGCTGCTTGCCCTCGCGCAGGGAGAGCCGCCCCACCTCCAAGCGGGTGGCCAATCCGATGCCCTGAATATCGGTTTGCATGCGCGCCTTCCCACCGTGGCTGCCCAGCAGCCAGGTCGACTGCGCGTGCTTGCTCGCCAACTCATCGAAATCGTTGCGGATTTTCCGGGTAAAGCGAAAGTGCGCACTCGGCTCGTAGTACACAGTAATATCAAAGACTTTCGGCATAGATATAATCTGCCCACTCAGGTGGCGTATCGTATGGCTTATGGCGGTCATATACGACTTCCTTTAAGCAACTTCTGCTAGTTGGCGAATGCGCTCATCGCGCTGGCGATTGCGCTCTTTGGCCCACTCTGGATCGTAGAGTTCGCGATACAACCCATCGGCTTCAATAAGTTCTTCGTGGCGTCCGATTTGTTCGACGTGTCCCTCCTTTAGGACGACGATCTTATCGGCATTGCGCACCGTGGATAGGCGATGGGCTATGATGAAGGTGGTTCGGTCCTTCATCAGGTGATTGAGGGCCTCTTGCACCTTGGTTTCCGACACGGTATCAAGGGCAGAGGTCGCTTCGTCGAGGATGAGTATGCGGGGGTTGCGGATGAGCGCACGGGCGATGGCAATGCGCTGGCGCTGTCCCCCGGAAAGGCGGGTGCCGTTGGACCCGAGCAGCGAGCGATAGCCGTCGGGCAACGAGCAAATAAATTCGTGGGCGTTGGCCTGGCGAGCCGCCGACTCGATCTCGTCCATGGTCGCATCGGGCTTGCCATAGCGAATATTGTCCAGGATCGTTCCGCGAAAGAGATGCGTTTCCTGTAGCACCATGCTCATCTGTTCGCGCAGTGCTAAGAGGGCGTATTCCTGTATATCGCGTCCATCAATGCGAATAGTGCCCGAATCCCGATCGTAAAAGCGCGCGATGAGGTTGGCAATGGTCGTCTTGCCAGACCCGCTAGGACCGACAAAGGCCACAACCTCTCCCGGACGCGCGATGAAGCTGACCCCCGACAGCACGCTGTCACCGCGGTCGTAGGCGAAGGAGACCTGATCGAACTCGATCTCGCCGCGCAGGTCTTCGCGCAGCCCATCGGGGTCGTCCTCGACTTCAGGTGCCGTATCAAGTACTTCAAAAACGCGGCGAATACCCACTTTCGCTGGCAAAATCTGCTGCACGACCCCGATGAGCTCTGAAACCGGCGCATAGAGCATGGCCACATAGCTCATCAACAAGATGTATTCGTCGAGGCGCAACTCCTGTCCGAGGACGGCCGTTCCGCACACCAGCATGACGAGCACCTCGCCGACATAGCTAATATTGCCGGTGACCTGTCCCCAAATACTGGCCAAATTACCCGAGTAGAGATCGATGTCGTAATTCTCGCGCATCTGGCCAATGAGCGAACGGCTCTCGCGGCGCTCCCCCGAGTGCGACTTGACCATCTTTATGGCCCCAACCACTTCGCTGACCTTGCCATAGATCTGCGACATCTTCTCCGTCGACTTCCAGGCATAGTGGGAAATGCGGGCGCGGAAAAAGAAATAGCCGAGAAAGTGGAAGGGCAATACGACGAGGGCTACGGTTGCCACCAGGGGGCTCGTATAGAACAGCACGCCAATGAGGAAAATTGCTTTTACGGAAGAGATAACCGTATTGATGACCGTGCCCGTAACCAATGAGGTTACCGAATGGACGTCGTTCATCATGCGAGAAATAATTTCACCGGAGCTACGCGATTCGTAAAAACCCAGCGAAAGGCGCTGCAAATGGTCGTACATGCGGCGGCGCAGATCAAAAACAAGACGTCCGCCGAGTATGCGCATTTGGTATGAATAGGCGAAGGAAATGATGCTGGTGGTCACGCGCAGGGCGACCAGCATGATAACGCATTCGAGAAAGAGCGCTCGGTCGCCCTCGGGCAACGCCAGACCGACCAGTTTAGATCCCCAAATGGGTGGCAATAGCCCCAACCCGGTCAACACCAAAAGCGTTATTAGGGAGAGAACTAACTTGGCCCTATAAGGTTGTATTATCTCGTATACTCTAAGCCACAGATTGCGCTTCATTCGCTGCCACATGAAGTTTGTAAGTCTCTGTGCAACTCAAACTTAGCTAGGTATCATCCATCCGATGTAGACCTTCTCCATCAGGTGGAAGTCAGCTACGCGAGTACGCGACCGGAGCCATACAAACCGGTTATTAGTGATGTCAGGGTGGAAATGCAGAAAGGTTGGAGCTGATGTTCTCCCGAAGAACGGTGCGTTCTTCTGCCGCAAAGCGGTTAAATTGTTGGGAGGTTAAGTACGCGTAGGAAGGTTCCCTATCCAATCAAAAGGGGGAGTTCAATCTATCAAGGGGTAACCGTTTGAGAAATGTACAGACAAGCACCCAAAACGGCAAGCGGAAAGTCGGACTTTATTGGCCCATACGCGGAAGTCGCCTATCTTATTCACCCATTTAATCAATGGGAGTTCGCCTTGAGTCAACTAGCAGGGGTGCGAATCGTACTGGTCGAACCCGCCTCTTCGGGCAATATCGGTTCGGTTGCACGGGTCATGAAGAATACGGGAATCGGCCAGCTCACCTTGGTCAATCCCCGCTTCGATTGGGATGTAGACGAAACGCGTGCGCTGGCCCACGGCGCAGGTGAAATCCTCGACGGCGCGGTGCGGGCGGACGATCTACAAAGCGCGGTAGCCGACTGTCATCTCGTCGTTGGCACGACGCATCGCGATGGACGACAACGCGATGCCATTCATCCCCCCGAACGCATCGTCGAAAAGATCGCCCCCCAACTGCCCAACGGCACGGTCGCTATTGTTTTTGGCCGCGAGAAAGACGGTCTGTGGCAGGAAGAATTGCGCCTCTGCCGGTATTTGGTGCGCTTTCCCTCTGCCGTTTCCCATCCCTCTTACAACCTTTCGCACGCCGTGCTGCTCTTCGCCTATGCCCTTTTCTGCTCTACGCAAACGGCGCCAAATCCCCCTTCTCCGTCGCCTGCAGTGCCCCACGCCGAGCGAGAACGGTTATTCGACACCTTGGAAAAAGCCTTGCAGAGCATAGGTTTTGTGCACTATAACCGAGATCCGCAGCATTTTATGGACGCAGTGCGGCGCTTTTTCAACAAGATTGACCTCGGCGAGCGCGACGTCCGCGTCGTACTAAAGATCTGCCAGCAGATACAGCGCTTTAGTCGGCGGCAGCGCTCTGTTCGGGAAGATCGATCAGCCAACGGGTAAACCACTGCAACGCATCGCGCTGCATATCCCAGCTGAAATTGTGTCCGATCCCGGCAAACTCGCGTAAGACCACGCGCTCGCCCTGCGCCCCGTAGAGCGGTAGCGCCACCTCGAAGAGCTTGCGCGTAGCCGCTAGCGGTATGTAGGTATCGTCTTCTCCGACGATGAGCATAAGCGGGCGGGGGGCCACGTGCGCCACCGCCCGCTTGGCATCGACGTCTTCGAGCCCGGGATAGGCCATAAAAAACGCGTGGCGCACGGCTTGTCCTTGTGCGCCTTTGCGCACCATTTCCTGGCGTGCAGGCAGCCCCCTAAAGATCCACTGCCAGGCATCGCTGGCAAAGATCTCATCCCAGACCAAATGGCCGGCCACGGAGACGACGACGTCGACGCGCTCGTCGATGGCAGCCAACCACAGCGCCTCTACCCCCCCCATCGAAAGACCGAGCATGCCGAGGCGCTCAGCATCGGCTTCTGGTCTGGACTCGGCATAGTCGATGGCGCGCATTAAATCGTAAAGTGACTCGCCCCACACCGCGACCAACCCCTTTTGCTCTAAGGCTTCGGCAAAGTTGCCTTCCCGCTGGCCGTGGTAAGGTCGATCAATGCTAATGGTGAAAAAACCCCGGTCGGCCCATTCCCGCAATATGCCGATGCGGTTTAGCAGGTCCTCTTTGACGTTTGGACTACCCGGCATGCACAGGAGCACCGGTAGGGGTTGGGCGTAGGCGAGTTCAGAGAAGGCCATCAGGGCGGGAATGCGTTCGCCGTAGCGCCCCTGAAAAGTGACCTTTTCAAAAACGATATCGCGCTCTTTCCAGACTTGTTGGGTCAGTGGATCAAGCGAGTTGCGAAAGTGCGGCACGGCAAATACTGCGCGCAGATCGCCCGGAGAAGGAGACGGCGGTGAAGCAGGTTGAGAGCAGCCATACCACAAGCCGATAAGGAGCAGGATGGCGCGGATGACTAGGCCCCTTTTTCGGCGACGAGTTGCAGATCCCGGTCGACCATCATCTGCACCATTTCCTCAAAGGAAACTTCCGGCACCCACCCCAAGTGTTCCCTCGCTTTTGTGCTATCCCCAAGCAGGATATTCACTTCGGCTGGCCGCAAAAAGCGCTCGTCAATTACGACGTATTCGCGCCAGTCTAACCCGGCGTGCTCAAAGGCCGCCCGGCAGAACTCGCCGATGGTGCGATCCTGGCCGGTGGCGATGACATAGTCTTCGGGTTCGTCTTGCTGGAGCATGAGCCACATAGCACGCACGAAGTCACCGGCAAAACCCCAGTCGCGGCGCGCGTCTAAATTGCCCAAGCGCAGCTCCCGATCTAGGCCTAGCTTTATGCGAGCCACCCCATGGGTAATTTTTCTCGTAACAAACTCCAGTCCACGGCGCGGCGACTCATGGTTAAAGAGAATGCCGGCACAGGCGTAGAGATCGTAGCTCTCTCGGTAGTTTATCGTGATCCAGTGGGCATAGAGCTTGGAAACGCCGTAGGGCGAGCGCGGATAAAAGGGCGTGCTCTCGCGCTGCGGCGTCTCCTGCGCCTTGCCAAACAGCTCGCTTGTGCTGGCCTGGTAAAATCGCGCCTGCGGGTTGACCGTGCGAATGGCTTCTAGCAAACGCGTCGTGCCCAACCCGGTAATCTCACCCGTCAGCATGGGCTGGTCCCACGAAGTGGGCACAAAGGATTGGGCGCCCAAGTTGTATACTTCGTCCGCACGCGATTGCTCCATGGCCGATGAGAGCGATTTCTGATCTAGCAAATCACCCGACAGCAGCTCGATATCGCGTTGAATGTGACTGATGCGCTCGAAGTTCAACGTGCTACTGCGCCGGATCAACCCGTACACTTTGTAGCCCTTTTCCAACAGGAATTCGGCTAAATACGAACCATCCTGGCCGGTGATACCGGTAATCAGTGCGTTCTTAACGCTCATCGACCCCTCCTAGGTATATGCCTCTAACGGTGAGCAGGAGCAGATCAGCGTGCGATCGCCCTGCGCATTGTCTAAGCGTCCGACACTGGGCCAAAACTTACCCTCAATTTGCCAGGGAGCGGGCGTGGCAGCCATCGAACGCGAATAGGGGTGATCCCATGGTTCGCCCACGATCATGGCCAGCGTATGCGGTGCATTTTTTAACGGGTTATCTACGCGGTCGGAGCTACCATCTATAATCGCATCAATTTCACTGCGTATCGATATCATCGCCTGGCAAAACCGCTCCAATTCACCCAAGTCTTCGCTCTCTGTAGGCTCGACCATCATCGTATCGGCGACCGGGAAGGAGGCCGTGGGCGCATGAAAGCCGTAGTCCATGAGGCGCTTGGCGACATCTTCGACCGTAATGCCGGCCTCGCGCTTGCACCAGCGCAGGTCGAGAATGCACTCATGGGCAATCCACCCCGTCTCTCCCTTATAAAGAATGGGAAAATACGGATCCAGGCGGCGAGCTACGAAATTGGCATTGAGAATGGCCACTTGCGTAGCTTCGGCCAGATGCTCTCCCATCAATTTCAGGTAAGCCCAAGATATGAGCAAGATCAGCGCACTGCTCCAGGGCGCGGCGGCAATCGGACCAATCGCCTTTTCCCCACCCACGTCGACGACGGGGTGTCCCGGCAAGAAGGGAGCCAGTTCGGCGCGCACGGCAATCGGCCCCATGCCCGGCCCGCCACCGCCGTGGGGTATGCAAAAGGTCTTGTGCAGGTTGAGGTGGCAGACGTCCATGCCGATATCGGCCGGGCGACAGAGCCCGACCAGCGCATTCATATTGGCGCCATCCATATAGACCATACCACCGTGCGCATGTATGATATCGCAGATGGTGCCGATCTGGCGCTCAAAGACGCCGTGCGTAGAGGGATACGTCACCATGAGGGCAGAAAGCGAATCTCCATATTGCTGTGCTTTGGCCTTTAGATCTTCGACGTCGATATTGCCCCACTCATCGCAGGCCACCACCACGACCTGCATGCCCGCCATCACTGCACTGGCCGGGTTGGTTCCGTGCGCAGAGGCGGGTATAAGACAGACGGCGCGGCGACCTTCTCCCCGCTCGGCATGGTAGCGCTGTATAACGCGCAGCCCTGCATATTCTCCCTGTGATCCGGCATTGGGCTGCAGTGAAACGGCGGCAAATCCGGTGATTTCTCTGAGCATGTGCTCGAGTTCATCGAATATCGCCCGGTAACCAAGCGCTTGATCAAGCGGCGCAAATGGGTGCAGCGAAGCAAAACTGGGCCAGGTGATGGGCATCATCTCCACACTCGCATTGAGCTTCATCGTGCACGAACCCAGCGGAATCATCGAATGGGTGAGGGAAAGGTCGCGCGCCTGCAGCCGGTGGATATAGCGCAGCATTTGCGTTTCCGAACGGTGTGCTGAAAAAACCGAATGCTGCATATAGGGCGATGTGCGCTGACTGGGGACGGGAATCCCACCGGCCCAGGCATCCGCGGCGAACGCTTCAACCTGGAAGGACTTCGCCGTCAGCACATAGGCTATTTTTTGCAGATCGGCGACGCCCGTCGTCTCGTCGATCGCGATCCCCCAGTCGCCGTCCTCGTAAGCGCGCAGGTTGATGGACGCCTCCGCTGAGCGGGCAGCTACCGCTGTCCCCTCTTCTTTAGCCAACGCTACGCGCAGCGTATCAAAAAACGCGGCGTGGCGAATGCTGAGGCCAGCGCGAGCCAGCACCGCAGCCAGAGCCCGCGCCTTGGCGTGCACCTCTTCGGCGATGCGCTGTAACCCATCGGCGCCGTGATACACGGCAAACATGCTGACCACCACTGCCGGAAGAACCTGTGCTGTACAGATATTGCTCGTTGCGCGTTCGCGCTTGATGTGCTGCTCGCGCGTCTGCAGAGCCATGCGCAGAGCCACGCGCCCATGAACGTCGCGCGAAACGCCGATCACCCGACCGGGCAACTGCCGTTTGTATTCGGCGCGGGTGGCAAAGAAAGCGGCGTGCGGACCGCCATACCCCATGGGCATGCCCAAGCGCTGGCTATTGCCCACCACGGCGTCGGCTCCCATTTCACCCGGGGGACGCAGCAGACAGAGTGCGAGGGGATCACAGGCAAAAGCGACGAGAAGCCCGCCCTCGTGCGCCTCCTCGACAAAGGAAGAGTAGTCGATGATTCGGCCATCGCTAGTGGGATACTGCACCAGACAGCCAAAGTAGCCGGCGCTGAAATCGCATTCTTCGCATGGACCAATATCGCAGTGCCAACCGCGCCCTTCCGCTCGGGCTGCTACGACGGCGATGGTCTGTGGATGACAGCGCTCATCAATAAAAAAACGCGTGGAAGCCTTTTTTCCCTGTACGGCAAAAAACATGGCCATGGCCTCTGCCGCGGCCGTCCCTTCGTCGAGCAACGAAGCATTGCTCAACTCCATACCCGATAGGTCGCATACCATAGTTTGGAAATTGAGCAGGGCCTCTAGACGGCCTTGGGCAATTTCCGACTGGTATGGCGTATACTGGGTGTACCAGCCGGGATTTTCAAGAATATTGCGCTGGATTACCGGCGGCGTAAAGCAGTCCGCATACCCCATGCCAATAAAGGAGCGGTAGCTTCCGTTTTGCTCGGCGAGCACTCGCATCCGCGCCAAGAGGTCGCTTTCTCCTAGCGCCTCTCCCCAATCCATTGTTCCGCGATAGCGAATATCCTCGGGAACCGCCGCATCGACGAGTTCTGCAAGCGACTCGACTTCAATCGCCCCGAGCATTTTTTCTATCTCGTCGGCACTAGGCCCTATATGGCGTCTATAAAACGCACTACTCCCCTGTCGACCGAACTGCATCTGCAACCTACTCTCGCTAGGGTGCTCGCTTTACCTTCGATTTAACAAACGGCAGGCGCACGACTTGGGCAGCGAGCGTTCGACCCCGCACAGAAAGGTAGACTGCGCTGCCGATGTGCGCCCATTCCCGCTGCAAAAAGGCCAGACCGATACCCCGCTTGAGCGATGGCGATTGCGTGCCGCTGCTGACGATACCAATCGATTGGCCACTGGCATCCTCGACCATATATCCCGTTCTGGGTATGCCCTTGTCAATCATTTTAATTCCGCGCAGCAGGCGATGCGAACCCTCTTTCTTAGCGGCGCTAAGCGCCTCTCTGCCGAGGAAGTGGGCGGGTTTGTTCCAGTCTATAGTCCAGCCAATGCCGGCTTCAAGCGGCGTTATATCCTCCGTCAACTCGTGGCCATATAGCGGGAAACCCATTTCCGTGCGCAGCGTATCTCTCGCTCCTAAGCCACAGGGCACAGCTCCGGCCGAAGCCAGTGCATCCCACACCGCTGCGGCCCATTGGGCATCGCACATAATTTCAAAGCCATCTTCCCCCGTATACCCACAGCGACTCAGCACGATGGGACACCCATTCATTGCCGTATTGCAAAAGCGGTAATAGGCCAAATCGGTCAAAAGACCGGGTTCGATCATTGCAGAAAGGATGCCTTCTGCGGCGGGCCCCTGCAGCGCGATCATCGCCGTTTGAGCGCTTTCATCTTGCAGGTCTACGCCGTCAACCATCTGCCCCCGCTGGACAATCCAACGCCAGTCGGCCTGCGCACGGCCGGCATTGACGACAAGCAAAAAGGCTTCGGCAGAAGAGCGATAGACAATTAAATCATCAATGCACCCACCCTTCTCATTACACATTGGCGCATAGAGCATCTGTCCATCGCCCAAGCACCGCACGCTGGCGGGCAAAAGGTCGTCGAGAAAAGCAAGGGCTGCCTCACCGCGAACGGCAAACTGGCCCATATGCGACACGTCGAACAGACCGGCACCTGTTCGCACGGCCAGGTGCTCCTCAGTGATACCTCGATAGTCGACGGGCATATGCCAACCGGCAAAATCTACCAAGCGACCTCCACCGCGCTGATGCTCCGCGTGCAATGGTGTTTGACGCAGCCTAGCGCTCATCGTCCCATTTTCCATAGCCCGCTCTCCAATTTCTTCCACAGCGCCTCAGCGCGGCATTCGAGATCTTGTAGGGATCCGCTATTGTCTACGACATAATCGGCGCGGTTTTTTTTGTGGTTTGAGTCCAACTGCAAATCCATGCGCCGTTCGATTTCGTCGGGCATCAGACCGCTGCGCTGCATGATGCGGTCTATGCGCACAGCACGATCGGCATCGACGACAACGACGCAATCGACCCAACTCTCGATGCCCCACTCGTAAATCAGCGGTGCATCAAATACGACGATGGTATGTGGGGAGGTCTCCACGGCACGATCCAACTCGGCGCGCAGCGCACGTTCGAGTTCGGGTCGTATAATGGCGTACAGTCGCTGCACACTAGCGCGATTGACCAGCGCCTTCCGCCCCAGAAGACGGCGATCCAACTGCCCGTTGGCATTCACTATTTCAGCGCCAAACGCGCCAACCAGAGCCTGGCGACCGACGCCTTCGCCGAGCAGGCGATGCGCAATGGCATCGGCATCGACAACGCGTGCACCGCGCTTGCTCAAATACCGACTAAGCTCTGTTTTTCCGGATCCGATGCCACCGGTTACCCCCACTATCATGGGGTTTATGTACGAGGCTTCGGCGCCGGCGTTCGTGTAGAACGCGGCAATGTAGTCTGCTTTCTGTCAGCGCGTTACTTACCCTTTAGCAATCTGAAAAAATCGCCATCGGCAGGCAGCACGATATGCGTTTTTTCTCCAAGCGCCTTTTCGTAGGCTTCAAGGGTGCGAGAAAATTCGTAAAACGCGGTAGCACCCGTATAGGCCTCAGCGTAGATCTGCAGCGCTTCGGCATCGCCGGCACCGCGTATGCGCTGCGCTTCCTCTTCGGCCTCAGCGCGGATTTGGGAGGCGCTCAGATCGGTTTCAGCGCGGATCGTCAACGCCTGCTCTTCGCCCTCTGAGCGATAGGTCTTGGCTTCGCGCGCACGCTCAGCGCGCATGCGATTGAAAACCGCCGATTCATTTTCGGGCGGCAAATCTGCCCGTTTAATGCGCACGTCGACCACTTCAATACCGTAACTGCGCGCTGCTTCGTCCGAACGCTCGGTAACTAAATGCATCAGCGCCTCGCGATTTTCCGATACGATTTCCGAAAGCGTATGCTGACCTAACTCCTTGCGCACCTCAGAGTAGATAATGTCATCGAGACGGGCCAAGCCTTGTTCTTTTGTACGCAGCGCACGCATGAATATCAGCGGATCGATAATGCGCCAACGCGCGTAATTGTCGAGCATGAGGATTTTCTTGTCGCGCGTGTAAATCGGCTCCGGCGTCGAGTCATAGTCCAACAGCCAGCGCTCAAAGCGAGTGGTTTTTTGGATCGGATCGGGCATTTTGAAATAGAGCCCAGGCTCTCTTATCACTCGCACCGGTTCACCAAATTGCGTGACGACGACCTGCTCTACTTCGTTCACGGTAAAAAGGACCAGATTAGCAACAAATAGGGCCGCAACAAACGCGATAATGCCAACCATGGGCGCTTTCATTTAGCTCCCTCCTTACCGCCTAAATTGAGCACGTTAATCAGGCCTCCCCTACCGTCATTTTCCACTATATATTTCTCCATTTGCGGTAATATGCGCTCCATCGTTTCCAAATAGAGGCGCGTCTCCGTTACCTTGGGTGCCTTGCGGTACTCGGTATAAACTTGCTTAAAGCGGTCGGCATCGCCCTGGGCACTGCGAACGCGTTCCACTTGGTAGGCGTCGGCTGCGCGCAGAATGCGCTGCGCCTCGCCACGCGCCTGTGGAATCACTTCGTTTTGGTAGCCGCGCGCTTCGTTGACAAGGCGTTCGCGGTCCTCTTTGGCGCTAGCTACGTCCTTGAACGCAGCATCGACCTGTTCAGGAGCGCTCACCGTTTGCAATTGCACCGTCTCTACCGCCAAGCCGCAGTCGTAAATATCGAAGATTTCCTGCAGCTTATCCTTTATTTCTATTTGAATTTCGAGCTTTCCCTCGGTCAGGGCTTCGTCAATGGTGTGACGCCCTATGACCTGGCGCAGGGCCGCTTCTGACGCATCGTGCACCAGTCCAAAGCTGCCGCGTTCAAAAACGCCCAAGCCCTCGGCGGAAAAGAGCGTTTTCTCGACGTTGGTTACGCGATACTGCACGACCATTTCCACGTCAATTATATTTTCGTCGCCGGTCAGCATCAGCGACTCTTTTGCCCGCTTGCTGTAGCGGGCCGGAGGACCCGGGTCGACTGTGCGAAAGCCAATTTCGTCGCGGTAAACCTGTGTAACCGAACGCACCAACGGCACTTCCATCGGCGAAGGCAGGTGGTAGTGCAGTCCAGGATCCACGATGGAATGCACTTTGCCAAAGCGTAGAACAACCGCTTGCTCATCGGGCTCTACCGTATAGACTCCGCTCAATCCCCACAGCACGATGAGCACCCCGATAATGGAGTAGACCGTACGAGGGGTGAAGTTGATGGGCGGGGTACCAGAGCGCTTAGGGAATTCAAATTGTTGAGACATAGGTGACCTTGTGTAAAAGTGAACGACTGTCGGCGCTTAGGCAGAATGTATTGTTTGCTGAAGGGAGTGTCAACGAAAACAGGTTGGCCGTTCTATTGACAGCAATGGGCTTTTCCGGTACTCTCTACGGGCAAAAAAAATTCCTATAATGAGGACCCCGGTAATGGCCATTGTTCCCGTAGTAATAGAGCAAACGGGGCGCGGCGAACGCGCCTACGACATCTTTTCCCGCTTGCTAAAAGAGCGCATCATTTTCATCGGTACGCCCATCGACGATAGCGAAGCCAACCTCATCATTGCGCAGCTCCTCTTCCTGGCATCGGAAGACCCCAAAAAGGACATTTCGCTCTACATTAACAGCCCGGGGGGCAGCTTGACTGCTGGGCTGGCCATCTACGATACCATGCAGCACGTGCCCTGCGACGTGGCCACCCTGTGCATCGGTCAGGCCTACAGCATGAGTGCGATCTTGCTTTCTGGGGGCACCAAGGGCAAACGGCACGCGCTGCCCCATGCCCGCCTCATGCTTCACCAGCCTTGGGGCGGTGTGGGTGGACAGGCTTCAGATATTGAAATCCATGCGCGCGAAATCATGAACTGGCGCACTCGGCTCAACGAAATTATTGTCGCCGACACCGGCCAACCCCTCGAGCGGATCGAAATGGTGACGGAGAGAGATTACTTTCTATCGGCCGAGGAAGGCATCGAATTCGGCCTTATCGATGCCCTGTTGACCAGCGCGACCGAAGTGGAAAAGGAAGTCCGCTCTTAGCCCTGCATGGGAAAGGCGATGACTTGGTCAATGTGCTGGGCGTTCGTTACCAACATGACCAAGCGATCTACTCCGAGGGCCATCCCACCCGCTGGCGGTAGCGCGCATTCCAATGCCGCCAAAAATTCTTCATCAATCGGCTCATTGGGGCGCGCGCTGCGCGCTTCAACAAAGCGCTTTCGCTGCTCGATCGGATCGTTTAACTCGCTGTAGCCGTTGGCCAGCTCTATCCCTCCGATATACAGTTCTGCGCGCTCCACCCACGCCGAGTTGTTGCCCTTTGGGTTGGCCATTGCCCCGAGTTGCGCTGGATAGTCGACGAGAAAAGCCGCGCCCATTCGGGCCATCTCGGGTTCGATTTTTTCGATTAATACTTTGTGGAATAGATCGTCCCACGAATCATCGGGTTGCGCACTGCCATACCCCAAACGCCGCATTTCCGCGAAAAGGCTTTCGGCATCGCCATAGCGAGCCAGGTCTATGTGCCCCCAGCGCAAAAAGGCTTCCCCAACGCTAATGCGCGGCCAAGGAACCGCCTCGGCCAGAACGCCCCACTGTTTGGACTGTGCGGATGCCTGCAGCAGCACCTCAATGACCAACTCCTCTGTCTGTTGCATGAGGTCCTCGTAGCTAGCATAGGCTCGATACCACTCGAGCATGGTAAATTCTGGGTTGTGCAGCGGAGAGATTTCGCCGTTGCGAAAACAGCGGCCGAGCTGGTAAATGCGCTCCATGCCGGCTGCAAGCAGTCTCTTCATATGCAGTTCCGGCGAGGGAGCCATAAAGAGCGTCTTTGTTTTTTCACCGGCGATATAGTGAGTTTCAAACTGATCGATATGAATTTCACAACCGCGAAAGGACAGGAGCTGCGGCGTCTCGACTTCGGTATAGCAGCGCAGTTCAAAGTGCGAGCGAATAAGCGACAGCACGTGCGCCCGTGCGCGCATATTGTCCAATATCGCCCGGTCGCTCTCATTAAACCGCTCCCAATCTCCCCCGCTAAGCGGGCGCAGTGCGGGGGCCAGCACGCGCAGTTCCCAAGCACTTAACCGGCCATCGGACGCAACTGCGCCCCGCACTTCAACCAGATCGCCAATGGCCCACTCGACTTCTAACGGACTCGTAAACCGCACCCGTCCGGTTGCGTCACCCAGGACACCTTGCCGACCGTCGCCGGCAATCACGCGACCGCGCACCAATACCTCACAGTTTCGATCCAACGAGCCCATTGCCTGGTGTTCCCCTGGACAGCGGCTGGGATATCGGTCCCTTCTTGACATACTGAAACTCCTACAAAAATCCCCGCAAGAAGCCGGGGCGACTTGCGGGGAATCGGATCGGATAGTGGACGTGCCGTTTAGGCGCGCTTGCGATTAAAAACGTAGGTGGGCGGACCTTTGCGCTCAATAAAATCGCGCGTGATAACGCAGGCCTGCACATCGTCACGGGAGGGAAGTTCAAACATGATTTCAAACATCACGGTTTCGAGAACAGCGCGCAGCCCGCGCGCGCCCATTTCCTTCACCTGCGCCATTTCGACGACTTTAGTCAGCGCGTCGTCTTCAAAGCGCAGCTCAACGCCGTCCATTTCAAATAGCTTTTGGTACTGTTTTATCAGCGCATTGCGGGGCCGATGCAAGATATCGAAAAGCGCTTTTTCTCCCAGTGGATGCATCGTGCTGAGCACGGGTAGGCGCCCGATCAGTTCGGGTATTAAGCCGAATTGGACCAGATCTTCGGGTTCGACATAGGCGAGCAAATTATCGTTGGCAACAGTTCGACGCTCTTCGCTTACACTGCCAAACCCCATGGCGCGATGGCCGATGCGGTGGCTGATAATCTTATCCAATCCATCAAAGGCCCCGCCGCAGATAAAGAGGATGTTGCGCGTATTAATCTGCACTAGCGGTTGTTCGGGATGTTTTCTGCCGCCCTTAGGGGGGACGCCCGAGACGGTACCCTCGAGGATTTTGAGCAACTCTTGCTGCACGCCCTCGCCCGAAACATCGCGCGTTATGGAGGGATTACCCGATTTGCGGGCAATTTTATCGACCTCGTCAATAAAGAGGATACCGCGCTCAGCTTGGCTGACGTCGTAATCTGCCGCTTGCAGTATGCGGACCAGAATATTCTCAACATCTTCCCCAACGTAGCCGGCTTCGGTAAGAACGGTGGCATCAACTATGGCAAAGGGCACCTGTAAGACGCGAGCCAGCGTCTCGGCAAGGAGCGTTTTGCCGGTTCCAGTCGGGCCGATGAGTAGTATATTGCTCTTGGACAACTCGACATCCGAAGCGCCCGAATACACTCTCTTGTAGTGGTTGTATACGGCGACGGAAAGCGCTTTCTTCGCGCGCTCCTGGCCGATGATATGCAGATCGAGGTGCTCTTTGATCTCGGCAGGTTTGGGCAGCGGCCCGCCGTTGACATTGGGTTCCTGATGGGACTCCTCCTGCAGGACTTCGGTGCACAGCCCCACGCACTCGTTGCAAATGTGCACAGAGGGCCCTTGTATGATCTTTTCGACCTGATCGACGTCTTTACCACAAAAGGAGCAGGTCACGCGCGGTTTTTTTAGCATGCGATTACCGGAGATCTCCTTGGGCCTTAGTAGACGCGCGGCTCATTGTCGTCCTCCTCCTCCTCCTCATCGACCCAATCTCCTTGGCCGCTCTCCTCGGCATATGCGCCGTCATCGGAGGCACCGTCAACGCCATCCTCAGCCTCGTCGCCTTCGTCAAATTTATCCGTCGAGCTCTCATCGATCCCTTCTTCACCGCTGCTTTCGTCTCCTCCGGCTTTCATAACGTTTATCGCCTGAAAGCCCTTAGCCGTGCGCGTCACCATAAATTCGACCTCGTCGCCCTGCTGCAAACTGCGATCCCACGAGGAAATATCGCGCCAGTGCACGAACACATCGACCTGGCTATCGGTAGAAATAAATCCGTATCCCTTGTCGTTGTTAAACCACTTCACAGCCCCTTTGATCCAGGTATTCTCCGCCAGGCTATCCGCCTTGGACTCGGCTTGGGCGGCGCTGACCGGCGCGATGCGAGGCGCAGACTGCGTGCTGGTCACCACCGGGCGGCTTTCAAGGCGACCGTGCAATGCCGCCAACACGGCCGTACCCCCATCGGCCGAGTCGGCCAACCATTCAAAAGCGGTCATCATTCCTATTACATACGAACTGTCCTGTCCATAGAGTTTTCGCGCGGTATTGATTCGCTCTGCAAGTTGTTCAATCAGTGAATTGTCCAGGTGTAGTGAATTGCTCAATGTGCGCACCTCCTAGCGTATCCCCATCCCGAATGTAAGGGGTAAAAATATGGTACTAAGTAGCACGTTTATAGTAATTTGTCAACTGCTATTGCAGGCGGTAACCGCGCAGCCCTTCATAGGCCGTCTGCACGCTAACCTTGAGTATACCCGTGAGGGGCACGGCGATCAACATTCCGACGATTCCCATCAATTGACTGCCCACCATAACGACAAAGAGCACCATCAGTGGATGCATTTCAACGCTCTTGGCCACCACCGTCGGCTGGATGAGCACGTTGTCGATCAGTTGGATGATCAAGAAGATGACGACGACCTTGCCAACCAGCGTCATGGCCAGTTCACCGCCCGTAGCCAAGGCGACAATAGAGGCAGCAATAATGCCGATAAGCGGACCAAGAAAGGGAATCATATTGGCAAATCCCGCCAGGAGCCCTACCGGCAGGGCGTATTTTAGGTCGATAACCGATAGGGCTGAAATGGCCAGAGTGGCCACCACGCTGGTTGCCAATATCTGACCGCGTATATAACCTCCGATTTGACCATTGATTTGGTGTAGGAGATTCAAACAAAGTTCGAAATAAGCGTTGGGGACCCATTCGATCAGATTTCGCGTGATCTGGCTGCCCTCTTTTAAAAAGAAAAAGGCGACAAAGGGGACGATGACGACAAAGGTCAGACCGGAAACCACCCCACCGAGAAAGACCGTGGTGCTGCCCAGCAGCGTATCGATCAGCGTATCGCCCTGCTCTTTGACGAGGGCTACCAGGTCGAGGTCGTTCCCCCAGTACTTTTGAATGGTCGGTTGCACCGCCTCGGCGCTCTTGGCCAAATCGGTAAAGACATTAGGGCCGGCTTCCCCCATGTCCACAAACGGTGGCTGCACTTCGATCCCGGCCTCGCGCAGTATAGCCGATCCCCCCTCTTGCAAGGGGATATCGCGTCCACCAGCTCTTCCCATATTGCCAACTACGGGTAGGGCTATAACCTGACCGCTGCGATCGCCGCCAACCTCAAGGTGCAACACGGCCCGCATTTGCACGAGGGAGTCGGGTTTGAATAGCAGATACACTTCGCGCGCTTCGCTGGGCGCGATCACGAAATGCCCTCCGGCTACACTATCGCGCAGGGCAAAGGGCCGGTTGCTATTAAGGATCCCGCTATAATCCCAACGCACGCTTTCTATCAGCAGAGGTTGGTCGCTGCCGTTTACAATGGAGAACGAACGCATAGTGGACTCATCGCGCTGCATCCGCTCGCTCAGTTCGCTCATTTCCCCGCTCAGTTTATTGCCGGCCTTAAAAGCGATAAAGCCAAAGGCCGTAAAAACGAGTAGGAAGACGAGTAAAATACTCGAGGTGCGCCCCATGCCACTACCCTCCATCCGGTCGACAATGGGGCCCAATATATAGGCGAGGATAAAGGCCAGTACAAATGGGGCTAACACGCCGCGGATTTCGTAGAGGAAGAGGACGGAACCAGCTAGGAACAGGAAAAAGGCCAACACTTTGACCGGCTGGGGAATGGCAGAGGATTTTGTATCCATCACGCGCCTCCTCCCTCCCCTTTTTTAGCATCCTTTTCCAACTGGTGCTGGCGCTGGCGCGTCTCCTTTAACAGCGCGTTGGTTTGGCGCAGTCGCGTCGAGATCATCTGCGAGAGCCGCATCACGATCTTGAGTCCAAGACGCGGATTACTTTCGATGATTTCCATTAGATCAGGTCGAAAAAAACCAATAGCCGAACACGGTTCAACTGCGATGGCCGAGGCCGTTCTAGGCGACTGGTCGAGCAGGGCCTGTTCGCCAAAGAAGTCGCCGCCCACTAGGGTCGCCAGCTGCTGCGCGCCGCCATCATCCCCCTGCTGGACGATCTTCACCTCACCGGAGACGATGAGGTACATTCCAACGCCGGGATCGCCCTCCTGCACAATTACCTCATCAGTACCCCAACTGCGCCGGTGGAGAATGCTTTGGATTTTGTGAAATTCGCGGCGATTCAAGTCTTGGAAAATAGGAACGGACTTGAGCAGCTCGTAAAAGGCCTTGTCTTCTGCCCCCAAGCTCTTGAATACATTGCTCCAGAATGGATCTCCTGCCATCGTTAACTCTTCTACTGGGTAGCACGCAAAACGACCCCAAGCACCAAACCAGAGGCCGTTTTAACCATTGCGCAGAGAACCAGGTTGACTAGTCCGTCAAGGCGGAATCGATTTTGGCAGCTATTTGTTCTTTGGGAACCGCGCCAATGATTTGATCGGCCACCTTGCCATCCTTAAAGAGCAAGAGCGTTGGGATGCTGCGTATGCCAAAGCTCCCGGCCGTCTTTTGCGCCGTGTCGACATCCAACTTACCCACTTTGACCCGGCCATCGTATTCCTCGCTCAATTGTTCGACGATGGGGGCAATCATTCGGCAGGGACCACACCAAGTGGCCCAAAAATCAACGAGGACGGGCAGAGACGATTCCAACACTTCGCCGGTAAAATTATCATCCGTTAGAACAATGGGGCCTGCCATGGTCTTTTTTCCTCTCTCTTCCGATTCATAAAAATAATATTAACAGTAGGTTAAACTGATTACTTCTCTAATATAGAATGGCCGAATGTGCCGTGTCAAGCCCCGCTGCCCTTTCTTTGGGCACACAGCTTTACCATCAATTGATCCATAACGTTGCGCTCCTGCCTGCGACCGAGCGAGCGCAGCTGCCAATCGGCAGCGCGCAGCATACCCATATTTCTCCACAGTCTTGCCGCACTATACGCGTTGGCCTGCTCAACATAGGAATTCATAAAAAAGGGCGAGACACCGAGTGCGCGGGCCATCGCATCGCTGGCCGCGCCCCTTTCCTGATGCACTTTTATGCGCAGCAGAAGGCCGTAATGGCGCGCGATCATCGCCAGTGCCCGACTCGCCTCTTCTCCCTGATCCAAATAGCGGTTCAGCAACCGCAGGGCAACGCGCCCGTTTAGGGAACCTACGGCATCTGCCAACTCAAATACATTCACCGAGCGCGAAGCTGCTACGACTTCTTCGGCGGCCTGACGCGTAATGGGGATACCCTTGCCCCCCACATACGTTGCCAGTTTTTCCATTTCGCCGACGAGTTCGCGCGGATTGTTGCCGATGTACATGCGCAGCACGTCCACTGCGCCCGCTTCGACCTTAAGTCCCATTGAGCGCGCCTGTTGCTGAATCCACTTCGGCACCTCCCGATCGTAGGGCGGTTTAAACTCTACCGCTGCGCCCATTTTACCCATGTGCTGAAAGAGCTTTCTGCGCAGGTCAACCTTGCTGCCTACCAGAACAAGGCAGGAGCTGTCCATGGGTCTATCAACTACCCGTTCGAGTGCTCGGCATTGGTCGGGATTTAAGCCTTCGCCGTCGCGCAGCACCAGCAGGCGCCTCTCAGCCATCATGGGGTAAGAATCGTATATGTGTAAGAAATCCAGTGGATCAAAGCGATCGCCATAGAAGACATCTACGTTAAAATCGCGCGCCTGCTGCGGGGCGAGTTGCTCAATCAACCAATGGGCAAAAAACTCGCGCCCGTATTCCTCCATGCCGTAGAGCAGATAAAAAGGGGCCACTTGCCCCCCCTCAATCTGAGTGCGCACGTGCTCTGCACTGAGTGCTGCACCTTTGCCCTTCGCGCGCCTATTCACGTTTCGCCGCGCCCCTCACCATCGACTTCGCGAAACTCCGCATCTTCAATTTTGCTCGTATCAAAGCGGTGACGTCGCTCCTTGGGCGGCCGCTGCGCATGAACGCGCCTCAGACGATTCCAACTTCGATAAAGGAAATACAGCAATGCCAAAAAAAGGAGTAGTTTTACCATGTCCGCCTCCTCACCAAACATAGACCCCGTCCCAGACGGCGTCAATCGATTGCAGGGCGTATTTCATCGCCCTTTTTCACAGAGAAATTCGCGTATAGGGTTTCTACGCCCTGCCCGCAATTTGCTCTTATTGCCTTTTTTTCTTCCTGCTCGCTTGGCCCTTATGCGAGCGTTTGGCGGTCCGCTTTTTTTTGCTCCCTCTGCCGGGCATAATGCGGCGGCTGCCCGCAGGCAAACTCGTTTCATCTAAGCTCAAATCCATTTCTAATGCGATGAGATCAACCGCGCATACGACAACGCGCACCGGCATGCCCAAGCGGATGGTCCGGCGCGATCGACGCAGCACTAAGCTGTGCCGCTCCTCGTCGAAATCTACCGGCTCGTCAAAATCGCTCGCACGGCAAAAGCCATCGACGAGATACATGCCGATCTCGACAAAAAAACCACTCCGCAAGACCCCGGAGACCACGCCATCAAAAGACTCGCCCAAGTGGCGCTCCATAAAGCGCATCTGTTTGATCCTCACATAGGCGCGCTCTGCCGACTCAGCCCGTCGCTCTAGGGTAGAGCAAGTTCGCCCGATATCGGCTACCTTGTCGCGCATAAGGCGGTCTCGTTCCCCATTCCAACGACCCGTCAAAAATGCTTTTAAAACGCGATGTACCAACAGGTCTGGGTAGCGGCGAATGGGCGAGGTGAAATGGAGGTAGTTGGAACAAGCCAACCCAAAGTGACCGCCATCGACCGCAGTATACTCGGCGCGCGACAGAGATCGCAGCAGCAATTTACTAATGAGATTGGCGTTGGGCAGATGGCTTGCTTGTTCGAGCATGTTTTGAAAGTCGCGCGGCGTCAGGGCCTGTGCGCGCGACGGCGCATCGGATCGACGCTGTCCCAATAGGGCGAAGACCGGCTCCAACTTGGCTCCAGTGGGAGGCATATGCACGCGATAGAGGACGGGCAGGTTATTGCGACTGCAAAAATGGCCCACACACTCATTGGCCAATAGCATGCACTCTTCGATAATTCGATGGCTCTCAAAGCGCTGATATAAGCCAATTTGCACGGGCTCACCCTCTGGATTCAACTCGACCTGAGCCTCCGGCATATTCAGTTCGAGGCTTCCCCTGCCGTTGCGAATGCGCTGGCGCAGCACGCTCAGTTCGGCCAAGCAGGCCAATTGATCTCGCCAGCGAAATGCCTCCTCGTCTTTGGCACCCTCGTCTTCGAGAACGGCTTGCACCTGCCGATAGGTTAGGCGTGCAGCGCTGCGAACAATCGACTCATACAGCTGGCTGTCGATATACTGACCGTTGCTGTCGAGAATAATATCTGCCGTTAGCGTTAGACGATCTCGTTCGGGGACGAGACTGCACTGTTGGGCGGCTAAGCCCTCGGGTAACATGTGGACGACACGGTCAATTAGGTACGTGCTCGTACCGCGATCATAAGCCTCCCGATCGAGCGCCGATCCCTCGGCGACAAAATGGCTCACGTCGGCAATGTGAACAAGCAGGCGATATCCCCCTTCAGCCCTTGGTTCAATCGCTACGGCATCGTCGTGGTCGCGGGCCATTTCGGGATCGATGGTAATGCAGGGCATGGCGCGCAGGTCTCGTCGCCGTTCGATTTCTCTTTCTATGCCGGCATCGGCCGCACTATCGGCCAAGGCGGCTTCAGAAAAGGTCTGCGGAATAGCAAAACGTCGAATGACCGTATCAAAGTCGAGTGCAGCCGAGCGCGGATCTCCGAGCACATCGACGATAGTGCCCTTCACTCCGCGATAACCGGCTGCGCGCTTAACGATCCGTACGACGACCCGATTTCCTTCCGGAATAGACTCGGCCTCAGCGTCGTCAATGATCACGTCGCGCGACAGCTGTAGATCCTCAACATCGACGACCCATTGCTGGGAGCGACGCCGCAATAAACCGACAAACTCCTTCTGGCTCTCGGCGATCACTTCGACTATGGCGCCCTGTGCAAGCCCCTCGCGCGACCATCTGCCATTGCGTTCTATGCGCACCGTATCCCCATCGAAAGCGCCGTTCATTTCTTCTCGGCCAATAAAGACGTCGCTGGTAGCACCGTGTAGGCTAACAAAGCCAAAACCGCTGCGGTGAACGCGCAACAGGCCCACTTCATTGCCCACGCGATCGGGCGATGCGTAGCGATTGCCCATAGTCTTTACCAACACTCCCCCATCGACCATCTCGCGTACGAGGGCGCGAAAAGAACGGTAGTCGTCCTGTGGTATTTCAAAGAGACGCGCGATCTCTTTCATTTTTGCAGGTCGGTATTGATCCTGATTTAAACGGCGAAGAATTTGGTCCGTAGTGGGCAGCATTTTTTTACCAATAGAAAACAGCCCCTCCACCAGGGAGAGGCTGTTTTAGCAAGGAAGGAATGATAATGTATGAAACGCGATCAATCTAAATCTTCGAAATTCCATTTGAGCGGAAAGGCTTCGGCTTTCTCTTCCTCAACCCAGAGCTTTTCCACATTGTTGTGGATGACGACGAGCTCTTCCATGATCATCTTAATTGCGCTCTGCGCATTAGGGACAAAGGTAGCAACGCTGGGTTCAACGAGTTTGCGTCGAGCACCCGCGCTGTCGCTGTCGCCAATCGTGCGTTTGAGCTCGTTGTTCAACGCCCTGATTTTCTTGTTATCAATCTCTGGGTAGGCGGCTAGTTCGTCGTGAAATTCTTTTAAGAGCATCTGAATATCACCCGCTTTTTGATCCATTCCAGGCGTGCTCAAATAGCCCTTGTACTCGACGAGCTTTTTAACGTATTTCTGATCGACTTCCAGCAGTTTTTGCACATAGGGCCCGAGTTCGTCTTGCTTAGCCTCTCCACAAGCGAACACACCTACTGCCAATAATGCGAGCGCAAATACTTTCATGGTTACCCTCCATTTGACATAATCGCATCGGCCTTGGACTGGCTCAACCTACGAACAGGCCCGATGCAAGTCAAGCAGAAATCACGGTCTATACGGCCCGTTTTTTCGGCCGATTAGCGACTCTTGCCGCGGCCGTAGTCGCGGACAGCTGCATTTAACTCCCCTCCCAGGAGAAGGGTGAATGCAATTAAATAGGCCGAGAGCAAAATGACGATAACAACGCCGAGAGCCCCAGAAACGAGATTGTAGTAGCTAAAGCTGTGAACGTAGTAGCGAAATCCAGTGACAATGGATGTCCACAGCAGTAAAAACAGCAGGCTTCCCGGCATAACGCCGTACCAGGACTGGCGCTGGGACGGCACGTATCGATAGATACTGGACGCGGCAACCACGGCCCCAACGATGCCCGACAGTCTTCCCAACGCGGCTGTAAGTGAAGGGAAAGACTGTAGAAGCGGCCACTGGGCCCGCAACCAGGCCTCAATTTGTTCGCTGAAAACAATCAAGTTCGACAGGATGAGCAGGGAAACGCCAAAGGCGAGTACAAGGGCGATAGAGAGGATTCTGCGCTGCCAAAAAGAGCGCACCTCTTCCAAGCCGAGTGCTCGGTTAAGCGCCGTCATCGTCGTCGACATGCTGGCCGAGGCGGGCCACAACACGCCGATTATACCAATCGCCAACAGACTCTGGGACGAATCGACTAGGTGATTGATATTGTCCTCGACGACGTTGATCAACTCGGCCGGAAGGACGATACCCAAATCGTCCAGAAGACGAGCAAAATCGTCGGGAGAAATGCCCAAAGCACCGATAAATGCAGATAGGACGAGCAGGGCGGGAAATACGGCGAAGACAAAGTCAAATGCCATCGCAGCAGCAGCATCGGTGCAATCGTGCTCACGAGCCGTTCTCAGCGTCGTGCGGACAAGGCGCCATCCGCGATCTATATGCTGACGCACGTTGCCCTCACCCCTACCTTCGCATGGCCGCTCTTACGGCTTGAGGTAGTGGTCAATGGCTGGCAGCAAAAGACCGTTAGTTGAAAAGGCGTCTTTACCGCGTATCGTCGCCTCGCCCTGCCAATCGGTAAATGTGCCTCCCGCCTCTTCCAAGATGGGCAATAATGGACCACAATCCCAGGGATTCATAATGGGATCAAAGCTCGCTTCAGCCCGGCCCGTAGCGACGAGGATATGTCCATAGCAATCCCCCCACCCACGCACCAACCGCGCCTGTGCAACGAGATTTTCCCACTGCTCTGTCCGGCCGTTTTCGGCAAAGCTTTTCCATGAAGTAAAGCAGATGCAGGCTTCCCCGAGGGTCCCTATGGAAGAAACGCGCGCCCGGCGGCCGTTCCACCAGCAGCCCTCGCCCCGCCCCGCCCACACCATCTCTTCTAGTGCGGGCAGATATACGCATCCCACGTCGACTCCGTCGGGCCCCTCGCGGGCCAGCAGTACGCCATACAGCGGCACGCCCTGCACAAAGGACTTGGTCCCGTCAATGGGATCAATTAGCCAGCAAAAACCCGACGTGCCTTCTTCGCGTCCGTACTCCTCTCCCTCGATGCCGTCTTTGGGAAAACGTGCGCGTATCAGGTCACGCAGCGCGCGCTCGGCCTCACGGTCGGCAACCGTAACCGGGGATTGATCGGCCTTCGCATCAACTTTGACGCCGCTACCGAAATAGCGCAGCGTAATCCTTCCAGCGCGCCAGGCAGCGTCGACGGCAAATTCCATACACGAGCGCACACTGTCAGCCATTGGCCCCCAAAATTTTCTCGCGCAGCTGTTCTACGAGTCGCAGAGCTGCTGCGATATCGCCGGCTTGATCGGGCGCATACTCGCGTTCTATCGTCAACGGGCCCTGGTAACCCAGCGCCTCGAGTTTGCCCAAAAACGCCTCAATGTCCACATCACCCGCACCAAGGGGCGCATCATCGGCCCAGTGCTGGCCGGGTTTTCTCTCGTAGCTTGCATCCTTGCAATGAACGCTGCGCACGTAGCGGCCCACCTTGTCCAACGCTTCGAGCGGATTCCCCGCTCCATAGAGAATCATGTTGGCAGGATCGAAGTTAACGGCGAGGTTGGAACGATCGACAATCTCGATAAAGTGCAGCAGTTCATCAGCGGTTTCCTGCCCCGTTTCCAAGTGAAAGTACTGCCCATTTTGGGCGCAGTGGTCGCATACCGCCCGAGTAATTTCGACGAGTTCAGCAAAGGCCGCACTGCTCCCATCGGGATCGACAAAACCGAGGTGCATGCCGATTGCATCCACGCCCAAATCGCGGGCAAAGTCGGCAATTAGCAGCGTTTCGCGCAGGCGCTCGGCGCGCAGGTCGGGCGGAACGAGCCCAACGGAAGCCTTCACGGTCTCCACCGTCGCATAGTTGTCCTCGGGAAAACCGACGAATACTACGGTGATTTCGACGCCGGCAGCCGCAAACTCATCGCGAATACTGCGCGCGCGCTCCGGCACCCGATTAGCGGCCGCAGGTGCGTGTAAATGCACGGTCCCAACCCCTAGGTCGCGAACGACATCTAACCCCGCGCCCAGCCCTTCCTCGTCAATGGAGGTAAAAATACCCGTAGCCCACTTGCTCACGTCTCACTCCTCAGAATTTAGTCGCGTTAAACATTTCTACTGTGTTGCCACCCTTTTCTTTTGCTTTGGCAAGCGACTGCATGAGCGCCTCGTAAATTTTGTTGGCTACGTCACCAAACGAGTCGGATAGCGCCCTTTCCACCGTGACGACACCAATGCTGGGCATCAGCGGCATTTGCGTCTGATCCACTTGGACACTGACCTTGGAAAGCCGCCGGCGCATGTCGGCCGAGCGCTGCCGCGCGGTGTTGTTATCCCCGCGCGACAAGAGGGCAAAATGAGCCCCATCCAATCGGTACCACTCATCGCCTTCGGCTTCCTGAGACAACTTGCGCAGGTTGCGTGCACTTTCTTTGAGCATTTTGTCGCCTACAGACCAACCGTGTCCATCGTTGACGCGTGCAAATTCGTCAAAGCTGATCGCATAGCAAGAATAAGGACCGGACTTGGGCAACAGCTTCAATAGCTTGGGCAGAGCGAAACGGACGAGCATGACCTTCGACGAAAAACCGGTCAGCGCATCGCGTCCGGCCAACTGCCGCCACCGTTTGTTTTCTTCTTCGAGTTCCTTAACGCGATCCTGTAAGCGATCTACCTCTTCCTTCATAATAGCTGTCTGACGGACAGACTGACCTGCGTCCACTCCGGCTTGGGCCTTTGGAGCCGCAGCAGGAGCCTCCGCTGTCTTGGGAACTTTTGCTTGCACCTTTGCAGATTGTCCGTTGCCCGTAGGGGCAACTACAGCCTTCTTTCCCTTTACCTTGGCCTTTTCTGGTTTGCCCTTTTCTGGTTTGGCTTTTTCCGATTTGGCCTTTTTTTCGCCGGCCCCCTCTTCCTCCTCATCGAACTCTCCATCTCCCCCTCGGCTCTTGTTCAGAGCCCGCAGTTCACGGCCTCGCTCACCCGCCTTTTCTAACATTTCTTTGGCGCGATTTACCGCCCCACCTACGACCGATTTGTCGGAGATAATGCTTAGACACTTTTGCATTGTGCCACTAAAAAATGCCGCAGCCTTTTTAAAGTCATCAGGGGCACCGGTCAGTTCGTAGAGACGATAACCGATTTCCGCCATGAGATAGCGCAGTCGCAGTTCGTCTTCGGGCTTTGCCTCGCGCAGCAATTCGTAGTTGCGCTCAAAATAAGCGCGCGCAAAACGCAGCGCTCCCTCTTCGCTCAGGGCTAAACCCGGCTCTACCGGATAATCGCTGTTCTTGGGCAGTTCCCCTTTAAACCGCTTGGCGAGCTTGTCAAATTTACCCTCAATCTGCTGCAGATCCGAGTCGGGATAGTACTTTTTTTGGTCCCTATAAACCCAGGCTAAGCGAAGATAGTACCGCGCGATATTCCCCGGAGAGATTTTTTGGCCCAAACAGTGACTGAAAATACCGAGGTGGAACTGCGCGACAACCACGACGAGAGGATCTGCATCGCCTAGGCGCTTTCCCAATAACTGCGTAAGACCGCTGCCAGTGGATAGCCCCGTTAGCATGTTGCGCAATCCATCGGCGTCCAGTCCTTCGCGGAATCCCTTTATGTCGCGCTCCGCCTGACGGAACTGCGCGTCGTCGAGTTCGCCCGTATAGCGACATTTACTGCATACCCCCCAGAAGAAGTCAAGCGGATTGATCCCATCAAAACCAGGCTTGTTCCACTTGTACTCTATGGCATGGCCATCGCCTTCGGTTTTTGCTGGGCGAACAATGTCCCGCGCTAGGCGAAAATGGTCATTTCCCGTTTCACAAATCCCGCATTTGAGTTGGTACTTTCTACAGATTTGCAGCACTTCTTCTTGGCTAAGCATTGCTCTTTTCCTCGGAAATTTTCTTACAAACTACTAAAGCATCAGACAATTTACAACAAACAAAGAGAGGGGATGGATTCCCATCCCCTCTCTTTTAACGCCGCCTGTTCGTTCAGGTACTCGCCCCTCCATCCCCTCGCCCTGCGTCTGCATCCCCATTCCGCTGCAAATCGGAAAGGACTGCCTGCACCCGCTTGCGGAAATCGTGTAATTTGGCATCTATCTCATCTATCGATCGCAACAACTCCTCTTCCATTACATCTTCTGACATCAAGCCCTCCTGCTAAAACAAACGGGGAGCAGGGAAAAAACACCGTGGGAAGGGAGAATTTAGGCATTGCTATAGGTCCGCAACTGATCACAGCGACTGGGATGGCGCAGACGCAGCAGCGCCTTTTCCTTAATCTGGCGAACGCGCTCTCGAGTAAGCCCGAAACGCGCCCCAATCTGGTCTAGCGTCATGGGCTCTTCGCCATCCAAGCCGAAGTAGAGGCGAATAATCTCGGCTTCGCGGCCAACTAGGCTGCCCAGAGCCGAATCGATCTGACCGCGCAAACAGCCGCGCATGACTTCATTCTCGGGAGACTCCTGTCGATCGTCAGCCAGCACGTCGAGCAGGCTCTGATCCTCTTCTTCGCGAAATTTCGCGTCCAGCGAGCGCACCGAACGGCCACAGAGCATGGTCTCCTTAACTTCGTCCACGGAAACTTCGAGCTGTTGGGCTATTTCCTCGGGGTTGGGATCATCTGCGCGCTCTTGCTGAAGCAGGCGAGAAGCTTTCGATATCTTATAGAGCAGGCCAATCTTATTTAACGGTAGGCGCACCGTGCGCGACTGCTCGGCAAGCGTCTGCAGGATCGCCTGGCGAATCCACCATACGGCGTAGGATATGAACTTGAATCCCTTGTCCTCGTCAAAGCGCTCGGCGGCTGTGATTAGCCCCATATTTCCGGCACTGATCAGATCGGCGAGGGGAACGCCGCGATTCTGATACTCCTTGGCGACGCTGACGACAAAGCGCAAATTGGCCTCGACTAGCCGATTGCGCGCAGTGTCGTCCCCGGCCTTTATGCGCCGCGCTAGCTCGACTTCGTCTGCGGCAGACAGGGGCTTTGAGCCAGAGATTTCGGTTAAATAACTTCCCAAAGAGTCTTCCATGTCCCAAAATGAAGCTGTGGTCATCTCCGCCATGGATCCATCCTCTTCGTTATGAGTGGGGAGGGCAAAGCCCGCTAACAGGGATAAGGTGTAACGTAAAAAGGTGTTTAGGAAGTGTCAAGAATTTTTATTGCCCGTTTTTAAGCGCTCCCAGTCTCCTCCAACGATGCGCGTTGAATGCGCATTAACTCTTCGATTCCCCCCGCGGCAAAGTCGAGCATTTCCTCGGCCTGTCCCCGATTAAATGGGGCTCCCTCAGCCGTCCCTTGTATTTCGATGATCCCGCCGTCTTCCGTCATGACCACATTCATATCCGTCTCTGCGCGCACGTCCTCTTCGTAGCACAGGTCCAACATGACGCTTCCATCGATGACGCCGACGCTTACGGCGGCGACGGGGCGAACGATGGGATTGGCGACGAGTAGGCCATCGGCTATCAACTGCTCCACGGCCGCTCCCAGCGCGATATAGGCGCCCGTAATCGAGGCGGTGCGCGTGCCCCCATCGGCCTGAATCACGTCGCAATCGATGTATAGTGTGCGCTCGCCCAACGCCTCCAAGTCAACCGCAGCACGTAGGGAGCGCCCTATCAGACGCTGAATTTCGCGCGAGCGACTATTGACGCGCCCCGTGGCTCCTTCGCGCGAAACGCGGCGCGGCGACGACCCGGGCAGCATGGCGTACTCGGCTGTCAACCACCCCTTGTTCGCACCGACGAGAAAGGGCGGAACGCGCTCCTCGCAGCTGACGGTGCAAATAACCTTGGTTTGTCCCATCTCCATAAGGACGGCACCTGGGGCGGTGTTTACATAGCCCCTTTGCACGCGCACGGGCCTGAGTTGGTCTACCTTACGTCCATCTGTTCGCTGCACGCGTTTCCCCTTTCACCGCACCGTTTGCATATGCTGGCGGTAGTCTTCCCCCTGCATGGGTATTAAATAGCACATTTCGACTAAGCGCGAATAAATCCGTCCGCGAGATAGTTTTTTTATTTCTTCGATATCTTGGTTGGTCGTAATTACCGTAAAGCGCTCCTCGGCATAGCGCGCATCGACCAGTTCGTAGAGCATCTCCATTTCCCATTCCGTTCCCCGTTGAATACCAAAATCGTCCAGCATGAGGAAGGGCATATTGCAGAGCTCTTCTATGATGTGCCAGCTCCGACCGTACTCGTCACTGTCCTCCGAGAAGGTGTCGCGTAGGCGCTGAAAGTACTTGCGCGACAGGTTGAGGAAACGACCCGGCTTACCCCAGCGCAGAATCAGCTCATTGAGCATGATCGCCCCCAGAAGAGTCTTGCCGGTGCCGGGGTTGCCGTGCAGGAGAAACCCTCTTTGGGGTTCCGTTGCCACTTCGCTATCCACGATAGTGTTCACTGTTTCCAAGGCTCCGTTGACGTAGGGCAACACCGTTCCGTCGGGGGCTGAGCGGCGAAAGTCAGCAATGAATTTCCAGCGATAGCGCTCCGGTATGTCGGCTTCCTTGTACAGCCGATTGGTTTCGGCAAGGCGCCTGCGATAGGAGCGACAGGGACACCAGTGCCGCTCTCCCTGACCATCCCAGTGCTGAAAGGGTGGCTCACCTGAACAGGAACACTGATCCATAACGCAAGAACACAGCCGCAGTTGTCCGTGGCGCCCGGCTTGAACGGCGCCGTCAAAGTAAATGCCAACACCGACGCATTGAGGACAATCGGTCGACTGCGTGGGTTGCCTGCGCAGCTGAGTCATCGCGTGCGATCCTTCAGGGCGCGCTCCACTTCGCGTTGAGCCTGGCGCTCAGCTAGCGCGTGGCGCTTGTCATACTGCTTTTTGCCCTTGGCCAAGCCCAACTCCACTTTCACCCTGCCTCGGCGAAAGTAAATGCTCAGCGGCACCAGCGTTAGGCCCTGCTGCTGTGTGCGACCGGCCAGACGGCGAATTTCGCCGCCGTGCAAAAGCAGTTTACGCCGGCGCTCCGGTTCGTGATTGTAGTGAGTGCCCTCCTCGTAGGGACTGATATGCACCCGGTGCAAAAACACTTCACCCGCTTCGACCAGCGCGTAGCTATCCTTGAGGTTTACCCGCCCTGCGCGCAGAGATTTGACCTCAGTACCGACTAGCACAATGCCCGTTTCAAAGCGGTCGACAATATCGTAGTCGTGCCGAGCTTTGCGGTTTTGCACCACAATTTTCTTGCCTTCGGTCTGATCTTCTAGTATTTGCTTTGCCATGAAATGCGCACTATGGGACTTGACGCATGCCCAGTAGCCCTTTAGTTTTTACGCCTGTTGCCGAAGTGGCGAAATTGGTAGACGCGCTAGGTTCAGGACCTAGTGGGCATTAG
>JAYOYH010000021.1:0-31539 GCA_038153405.1 Gemmatimonadota bacterium
CGCGGATGCGCGCTAGCGTGCGGTCGACGAGAAAGGCCGGCACGCTGGCCTCAGTCGGTATGTCGAGCAGGCCGGCGCGAATATTGGTCGTCGGTTCGCTCCACGGCGCGATCGCGTATTCGATGCCTTGGTCGGCCAGCCACTGGCGGTAGATGGCGTAATTGTGTCCATCGCCGCCGTGTCCGCCGAAGTCTTCCCCTTCAAATCCTACGCTGGAGGGCAGTGAGGGCGTTTGCTGTCCGTAGAAACTCTGGCCGTGCTCCGTGCCCAGATGCCACTTTCCGGTATAGCCCGTGCTGTAGCCGGCCGTCTGCAGACGGCGCGGCAGCAGGTGATCGCCGTCGGGTAGTTCGTGTACCGAGCAAGCAATTTCGTGGATATTGGCGGTGACGCCGTGCGCGTGTGGGTAAAGGCCCGTCAGAACGGAGGCACGGGCCGGACTGCTAACAGGAAAGGTCGTATAGGCATTTTCAAAGAGCGTCCCCTCGGCGGCTAAGCGGTCGATGTGGGGCGTGTGGCAGGGCGTCTGGCCATAGGCGCTAACGGCCGAGAGGCGCTGCTGGTCGGTCATGATAAAGAGAATATTGGGTTTCATTATTTGGACCGAATTTCAGGACAAATAGACGTTGGTTGGGTGTGCTATATGTGCGGTTGTATGATGAAACATAGAAAAGATCGCCGATGGGTTAAAGCGCCCGTAACTGGGTGCCCCGTTGACCTCGTTCACACGGACGCGTTTTTTCACCATCTCGTATATACAGCCTGGAGACTTGCTATGAAACTGCTCGTGCGGACGAAGTGCTTTCGTCCCAACAACTACTTTGCCGACATCGACGGCGTAGAATACGTCGTTGCTCCCACGCCCGAAGAGGCGCTCCAACGCGCTGCCGAAGTAGACGCGGCCATTGACGTGTGCACGGCGGAGTTTATCCATGCCGCGCCCCGTTTGCGCTGGATTCAGATGCTCAGCACGGGCGTGAACAATGCACCCTTTGATCTGCTGCGCCAGCGCGGTATCGCGCTGACCAATGCTGGAGCCTACGGGCCGAATATGGCCGACCACACCATGGCCTTTATCCTCATGCTGTGCCGACACATTCCACAGATTATGCGGCGGCAGGCCGAGGAACGCTGGCTGCGCAAGGACAAGCCGGTGCCCGATCCCGGCGAGCTCGACGGACAGACGCTGCTGATTGTCGGTTTGGGCGGCATCGGAATTGAGACGGCCAAGCGAGCCGCTGCTTTCGGCATGCGCGTGATCGCCACCCGTCACCACGTCGATCGTCCGGTGCCCGACTATGTCCACGAAGTGCACCCACCCGAATCGCTGCACGCGCTGCTGCCGCAGGCCGACTGGATCAACGTCAGCGTGCCCTATACGGCGGCGACGGTCGACCTGATCAGCGATCGCGAGTTTGCCCTGATGAAGCATGGTGCGCACATCATTTGTCTAGCGCGCGGGGGCATTATCAACACCGAGGCGCTGATGCGCGCGCTGGACGACGGCACGGTCGCCGGCGCGGGGCTCGACGTGACGGACCCGGAACCGCTGCCCGACGACCATCCGCTGTGGGACTATCCCAACGTAATTATTACCCCGCATGCCTCGGGGCAGTCGGAAGCGGCACACCGGCGCTTAGGCGCGCTCGTCGAAGACAACGCGCGGCGCTTTTTGGCGTGTCAGCCGCTGCGCAATCTCGTCGATCTTGCGTTGCGCTACTAAGCACCTGTGCTGCGCAGGCGCAGGACCATCAGCATCAGTGCGAGCATGGTGGCCGTAAGCAGCGCCAGCGCCAGAGAAAATCCGCCCGTCAGGTCGAAGAGGACTCCCAGCGACAGTGGCCCCAGCACGCCGCCGATCTCGGCAGCGGAAAAAAAGAGCCCGCCCGCCGTGCCCGCGCGCGCCGCGCCCACCTGCGGCTGTTCGACCAAGATGAGCATGGCTACCGCCATCATAGAGCTCTGCGCTATCCCCTGTAGGACGAGACCACCGGCGATCCACGGCAGCGTTGTGCTCTGCAGCAGCAGGCTGGCACATGCCCCGCAGCAGAGCAGGGCAAGCATCACGCCGTGGCGACGCGGTGCAATGGCCAGGCGCGGAATGGTCAGCGCCGAGACAATGCCGACGGCGACGGGCAGCGCGGCCCAGCGGCTGGCTTCCTGCACGGACAGGCCGGTCGCGCGCAACATTTCCGGCAGCCAGTTGCCCAATCCGTGACTGAAGAAAAATAGCCCGATGCTCATCAGCAGAATCAGACGGACGGCGCGTTCGCCGAGCAGCGCGCGGAAAACTTGGCGCTGCGGCGGTCGTTTGGCTGACATGATCAGCGCTTCGCTGGCGCGAAACGCCGGGTGTGCACTGATCAGTATCCACACGGCGCTGGCCGCAACGACAAAGCCGGCATAGGTGAGGTAGACCAATCGCCAATCGCCATCGACCATCGGCATAGCAACGCTATTGGTTAGCGTCAGCGCCGCGATACCGCCCAGCGCCGGCCCCGTAGTATAGCACCCTATGGCCAGCCCGCGCTCACGCCCCTCAAACCACAGGGCGACCAGTTTGGGCGCGCCAATGCTAATGAGCGGACCGCCGGTGCCAAAGACAGCGACGGCCAGGAAGAGCGAAAGATGGCCCTCGGCCGTTGCGCGCAGTGCGCCCGACAGGGCGATGAGCAGCGCTGCTGCCAGCAGTGCCCGGCGCGGTCCGATGCGATCCAACGCCATACCCAGGGGAATGGCCGAGCCGATGTAGACCAGCTGCCAAGCGCCGAGAATGCTGCCCATAGCCGAAGCGGAGAGGGAAAGGTCGGCGCGGATAGCCGATACGAGCGGCGGCAGCGCGCCCGACGTTAAGCCAAAGCAGAAGTAGACTAGCCAGACACCGGCCAGCACGGCCCAGCGATAGGGAGCATGTCCGTTCAGATCGGCGGTAGAATCGGTCAACGGGCAAAGAGGCGGCGCGCGTTGCCGCCCAGCAGGTCCCGCCGTTCGTCGTCGCCCAGAAAATCGCAGTAGTCGAGGTAGCTGCGCGCCTGGCGATAGGTGCAGTAGCGCTCGACGTTGGGCATGTCCGATCCCCAGATCAGCCGCTGGCAGTCCATTTGGTCGTAGAGCTGGCGGATGTGCTGCCGCGCCCGCTCGTAGGGGTAGTCGGTGCGCCCGCCCCAGGCAATGGGGTAGAGCACCTCCGAGTAGACGGGATACTGATCCAAGATATCGCGCAGGTAGTCGGGCAGGACGACGCCGTCGCTCGCATCGGCAAAGAGCGCGGTCGGCACGCCGTGCACTAGCGCAGAGCGCACCTGTCCGTAGCGTTCCAGCCACGTGCGAAATAGCGCCATTTCCTCGCGAAAGCCACCGGCCGGCGAATCGCCCAAAAAGACCCAGAATACCGGAATATCTAACGCGGCCACCGCATCCCAAAACGGGTAGTAGAGCGGTGCGCTAAATGGCTCGGCATAGCCGTTGCGAAAAAAGCCGGAGAGCGTGTAGTAGAGGCCGTGCATAGATAAATCGTTAACGGCGTGGTGCAGGCGGGCGATCTGCTCGTCGCGGTAGGCAAAGGCTTCTTCGACGTTGGCCAGCCCAACAAAGCGCTCTGGGTAGCGCGCTGCGGCTTCCGAAAAATAGTCGGATAGATCGCCGTAGATGTGATCGTTGTGCAGCACAGCCGTCTGGACGCCGACGTAGTCCATCTGGGCAACGAGCGCGTCGGCGCTGAAGTGCATGTCCTGCAGGCTGGGGGGCAGAAACTGCACGTAGTAGTCTTCGCCGTCGACGTTCCACTCAAAGCGGCCGAAGCTCCCGATGCGAAACGCGACTTCCCTTCGACCGGCTTCCGAAGCATCGACTGCATCCCACAGGTGCTTTTCATGCACGAGGGCGTGATCGCGCGCGCGGCGCACGGGTTGATTGCCGTGTGTGTGCATAGCCCGCTGCTGAAAGAGGCGGTGCGTAGCCGCATCGGGCAGGCCGCAGGCCCCGTCCAGCGGCGGGAAGATATGGGCGTGGCAGTCGACAATATCGATCGCGGGCGTGTTCACGGGTGCACTTTCTCTGATAGGGGCGCTGCGCGTATAGCCGCTTGCGGATCGTCGGGCAAACGCGCGTCTTCGCGCCGCCACATGCGCAGCGTTAGGGGTAGGAGGACCAGCAGGTACGTCGCCCAGCCAATCAGCAGCGCGGTGGGCAGGCCGAGCGAGGGTTGGGTCATATAGGCTGCCGTCAGTAGCGCGCACATGCCCATAGCGAAGACCGGTGCCTGCCGACACACGCTCCACAGGCCTTTGCGCGCTTCGTAGAGGCCGACGACGCCGACCAACGGAAAGAGGGTGGCAAAGCCCTGCAGCGCGCTCTTGATGTAGATCAATAGGCCAACCACGGCGGCGACCGTTGGCAGCTTGAGGTAGACGGGCAGCGGTGTGCGGTGATGCGGCTCGCTGCGCGGCGGCTGCCACGCAAAAAGTGCTAGGGCCAATAAACTGACGGCACCGACGCAGATCCAAAACGATTCGGATTGGATGGGAACGAGGGCGAGTAGCGTGCGGCTGCTGCCGATATAGAGGACTAGTCCCAGCGCGATAGATGGAACAATGGGCCAATAGTGGTGCAGCAGGCGAATGGCGTGGTAGTAGATCAGCAGGACGAGTAGAGCCAGCACGTGCGTCGCGTCAATCGGCTGTGCCTGGCCGAGGGCAATGGTGGTAAAGGGAAAGGGCAGCGCTAGGGCGAGTGCTTTCCAGCGTGGATGCGGCAGATAGGCCATAGCCGTTACCTGCAGAGAGACGACGGCCAGCAGCGCGAAGTCCGCGATCTGCACGGCTAGCGGCGAATGGGCAGCGGTCGCCCGGCTAGCTTGTTGGCCAGCGCAAAAACGATGAGATTGACGCCGAACTGCAGGTTGCGCTCGCGTCCTTCGGCTTTGAGGTTGGCCCAGAGCCAGCTGATGTTGAGGTCGCTAAAGACGACGGCGGTGCGGCCGCGAACTTCGATAGCTTCCAGATCGCGCACGTCGCCGTTGGGCACACCGCTTAGGGGTGGGCCGTCGAGAAAGGGGAAATAGGCGGTGTAGATGGGGTGGTTTTTGGGCAAGCGCTTCCAGTTGCGCCCCTGGCTGCCGAGCACGAGCGGATCCTGAATTAGCGCCTTGAGCTGGCGGTCAAATGGCGTGCCGATGCGCCCAACGCCGACGGGCAGGCGCATATCGTCATCGCTGCCCAAGGGGGCTATGTCTTCGGCGTAGAGCAGTCCGCCCTGGCGCAGGTACTGGCCTAGGGCCCTCTTTTCCTCGTCGTTGAGGCGCACGACCGCGTCGTGACCCGTCATGTAGAGCATCGTCGACTCGGAAAGACGCTGGCTGTAGAGGGTGTGTTTGTTCCAGGCGATGCGCGCTTCGAGCTGCACTTCTTCGGAGAGAAACGCGATCAACTCGGGCAGGGCCTGACCCAGGTAGTCGCGCTGCTTGACGGCGTCGTTATACTCGATGGCGGTGATGTAAAAAAAACCGGTTGGGGCTGGTCCACTCGCCCGCGCAGGCTCGGGCACGGACAGATCGGGCCGTTCGTCTTGGGCGCACAGCGGTGCAGCGACGGCCAGCGCCAAGCAGGCCAGCCAGTGCATTGGGTGTGCGACAGCGCGTGGGCTAGACAATATCGTCTCGGCCGGTCGTCTGCAAATGACTGGTATCGCCCAGCACGTGCAGCATCCAGCCATCGGCCTGGCGGCTGATCAGATTGTAGCTGGTATTGGCCGTGGTGAAGCGGCGCTCGGCTGCTAGGTCGAGCGCCAGCACGTATTTGATGACCATCGCGATGGTGCCGCCGTGCGTTACGGCGGCGATGTGTTGACCTGCGTGGCGCTCGGCCAGCTCCTCTATACACTCGACGACGCGCTCGTAAAACTGACGCGTGCTCTCGCCTTCGGGAATTTGGTAGTCGGGATCGCCTGCTGTATAGGCGGCGTGGGCCTCGGGGTGACGTCCTTCGACGTCTCCCCTGGCCAATCCCTGAAAAATGCCGTAGTGCCGTTCGCCCAGACGAGGATCGATGCGCAAATCGAGCCCGCTCACCTCGACTAGGGGAGCCGCCGTTTCCTGCGTGCGCTCGAGGTTGCTGGCGTAGAGCGCGTCGAGCGGTTCGTCGCGCAGGCGTTCGGCCAGTGCCATCGCCTGTTGCCGCCCCTCTGCCGTGAGCGGACTATTCTTTTGCCCCTGATAGAGTCCCAGCGCATTCCACTCCGTCTCGCCGTGGCGAATGAGGACGATGTGCGTCAAGGATAGAGCTTTTCAACGACCTGAATAAGGGCCTGCATAAAACCGATGCAGTGGGCGCGGCCGCGATGGCCCCAAGGCGTATCGCCGGCTACGTGCGGCACGTGGTCGGTGATCATAAAGCCCTCAAAGCCGACCTTGCGCAGCGTCTTAACGACTTCAAAGGTGTCGACCTGGCCGCAGTCGATAAAGGTTTCATGGAAGTTTTCCACCGGGCCGATGACGTCGCGGAAATGGATATAGATGATTTTGTCGCGTCCGCCAAAGTGCTTGACGGCGCGGATGACGTTGTCGTGGCCACCCATTTCCGACCAGCAGCCCATGCAGAAGTCGAGTCCGTGGTGGTCGCTATCAAAAGTATCCATATTGCGCTTAAAGTCGTCAAAGCTGCTGCAGATGCGCGCGATGCCGCCCAGCGCGTTGCCCGTGGGTGGATCGTCTGGGTGCAGCGCCAAGCGCACGTTGGACTCTTCGGCAACGGGCAGCAGGCGCTCCAAATACCAGCAGTAGTTTTCCCACATTTCTTCGTGCGTATAGACCCGTCCGTGCGTCAGCTGCTCGGGATCGTGCTCGGCTAGGTTAAAACGCGTGGCGCGCGCCCCGCCGCGCAGCGTCGCTAGCTCGGGCGTGCGCCAGACGCTGTTGGGCATCCAGTGGTAGCCGAGGATGGGAATGCCGGCCTTGCCCATATTGCGCACGGTGTTGATCATGTGCTGAAGCTGTTCTTCGCGCCCATCCTGTCCGAGCATAATCTTGTCGTAGAAGGGGACGGGCACGTTTTCCAGCGCCATCAATCGCAGCTCAGCCGCGTCGGCTTTGGCCTTGATAGCGGCTAAGTCTTCGTATTCCCACTGTTGATCACCGGGGAGTTTGGGCGTATTCATGAGAAAATCGTCAACGCCGATCTGCTTGATAAAGGCCAGCAACTCATCGCTGATCTCGTTAAACTGCCCTAAGCCGACGCGCATCTTGAGTGACATGATCGAAGGTCTCCTATAGTGGGGATAGCTTGGGTGGCGACGGGAATGTGGAAAAAAGCAATTTGGGCGTCAAGCGCACTGCCCTAGGCGCTCTCCGGCGCGCACGTGCACTTCGATACCGGCGGCCGAATCCTCGAGCAAATCGCCGTCAAAGACGACGCTATTGGCGGTGAAGAGCAGTACCAGCGTCGATCCACCAAACTGGAAATAGCCCTTTTCCTGGCCGCGCTCAACGGAGCCGGGCGCGTAGGTCTGCACGATGCTAGACACGTTGAGCGCACCGACTTCAATACAGCAGACTTCGCCGAAATTGGCGCTGTCTATCGCGGTAATGGCGCGCTTGTTGAGAGCGAAGATGGTTGGTTTGCGCTCGAGCGCCATTGGGTTTACCGAGTGGTATTGACCGCTCATGAGGTCTGCTGAGCGAGCGCTGCCCGCGTCGAAGAAGTGGAAGCGGTGATAGTCGTAGGGGGCGAGGCGAACGACCAGCGCGCTGCCCTGTGCGAAGCGTGCGGCGGCTCCATCGCTGGCCAGTAGGGCGCCGATCGAGACCTGTTGTCCCTTGATCGGCAGCAGCGCATCGGCGCCTAAGTGCGGATAGACCAACGCCTTGCCGTCGGCCGGTGAACAGAGCGCTTCCGCTTGGCCGACAAAGGGACGCGCCTCCCTTTTGAGCTGGCGGGTGAAGAAATCGTTGAAGTTGCGATAGGTGCCAGCGGGATGTTGCGCTTCGCTCATGTCGACGCCGTAGCGCTGGACAAAAGTGCGTATATCGCGCCGCGTAAACGATTGCTTTTGCCACCAGCCGCACAGGTTGGAGGCCAGCGGGTAGTGCGCCAGCAGGCGCAAGCACTGACGGCCCATCAGGGTACTGTAGAGCCAGCGCACAATGCCGGTACCCGGAGCGTGCTCTGTGACGAGCTGGCCGCTCTGGCGGTCGCGGTAGCGCACGACGCCACCGGGCGAATCGGCGATAGTAGCTTCGGGTAGATGGTCTGGCGCAGTAGGCATAGGCGGCAAAATAAGGGGTGAACTACACACTGCGCAAGCGCATGGAGCGCCGTCTGTATCGGTTAGCTGTGGCCAGATTGACAAGGCAACCCACACCCGTGATCTTTCCCTGCTCAGCAACGCGCAACAGATGACTAGGCGGAGCATATGGAAGTCGTAGATAAGGATGCCGTTAAACAGTATTTACTCGACCTGCAGGACGTCGTGTGCGCGGCGCTGGAAGAGGAGGACGGTCGGGCTACTTTCCGCGAAGATGCATGGGATCGTCCCCAGGGCGGTGGCGGTCGTTCGCGCGTGTTGTCAGAAGGCGCATATATCGAGAAGGCGGGGGTCAATTTCTCGCACGTCAAGGGCGACAAGCTGCCGCCGTCGGCTTCGGCGCAGCGCCCGGAACTGGCTGGTCGTGGTTTCGAGGCGATGGGCGTTTCGCTGATTGTGCATCCGCACAATCCCTATGCGCCGACCTCGCATGCCAACGTGCGCTTTTTCGTTGCGACCAAGGAGGGCGAAGCGCCAGTGTGGTGGTTTGGCGGCGGCTTTGACCTGACGCCGTTTTACGGGTTTAGAGAAGATGCGGTGCACTGGCACCGGACGGCTAAGGCTGCGTGCATGCCCTTTGGGACGGACCTGTACGAGCGCTACAAGAAGTGGTGCGACGAGTACTTTTTTCTCAAGCATCGACAGGAACCGCGCGGCGTGGGTGGGCTGTTTTTTGACGACGTCAACGAGGGAGGGTTTGCGCACAGTTTCGATTTTATGCGCAGCGTCGGCGACCACTATTTAGAGGCCTACAGACCAATTATGGCACGGCGCAAGGACATGCCCTACGGCGCGCGCGAGCGCGACTTTCAGCTCTATCGGCGCGGGCGCTACGTCGAATTTAACCTCGTCTACGACCGCGGCACGCTCTTTGGCTTGCAGTCGGGGGGGCGCACGGAGTCCATCCTGGTATCCATGCCGCCGTTGGTGCGCTGGGAATACGACTGGCAGCCAGAGCCCGGTTCGCCGGAAGCCGAGCTGTACGAGGTATTCCTACAGCCGAACGACTGGGCTGAAAGCTAGGCTAGGCCCGTTCGCCGTTCCAGCGGAAAAGGGTTGATCACTAACCCAACAGCGCCTGCCATTCGTCCTCTTTAAATCCCACCGCACCTCCATGGTCGCTCAGCAGGAACGGTCGCTTGATTAGCTTGCCGTGCTGAGCCAAGAGGCGCACGGCCTCGGCGGGTTTCATGGCGCCCATTTTATCTTTAAGTCCTAGCTCGCGGTACATCTCACCCGACGTGTTAAATAGCTTTTTGACCTCTCCATTTACATGGCCGAGCATGTGCTTTAGCTCGGCCTGTGAGGGCGGCGTTTCAACGATGTCGACGAGTTCGTAGGATACGCCCTTCGCATCTAAATACTGGATTGCCTTGCGGCAGGTAGAGCACTTGGGATAGTGATAGAGCTTCATCTCAGATGTTCTCCAGAGACAGGGTGCATTCGGCGGCCAGTTCGTCGCCGGGATGTAGTGCGGCCGTTCCACAGGTCGGATCGTCTTGGGCGAGCAAGTTGACGCCGTTGTTGGCATTAGTCACCGGCTCGACGGCGAAGTAGGGCTTGCCGGCTGGGTTGTAAACAATCAGGTGCTTGCACGCATTGGACGCATCAACGCGGAGCTGCACGCCGCTTTCGGGCCATGCGATCGAACCGCCCCGAAAACCGTAGTAGCAGGTGTCGAGGAAGTTGTCCGGCTCCAGCGGGCGCGCTTGGGCAAAGTCTTGGTGGGGCGCCAACGCCTGCAGCGGGCCGGAGGGAATGCGCGTGTCGTTGGCATCCGGGTAGGCGCCATCGAGGGGAAAGTGCAGCTGCACGGGCTCGCCGGCGCGGGTTAGCGTGCGGTTAAAGTAGGGATGCCAGCCAAAGCCGGCCGGCATGGGCATATCGCCCTCGTTGCGGAGCGACAGATGCATGGTCAGCTGCGCGCCGTCGAGCGCGAAATCGGCGGCAACGGCAAAGGGCCAAGGCCAGTTGACGTTTTCGTGCTCGGTGGACGAGAACGTGCAGCGCAGTCGCGTAGTGCTCTGCTCAGCGATTTCCCACGGGCGGCCGCGCACGTCGCCGTGGATGGCGTGCTGTGCGCCGTTTTCCAACTGGTAGTGCTGTTGGCCAAAGGCAAACGCCCCGTTCGCAATGCGGTTGGAATAGGGCACCATCAGAAAGTTGGCGCAGGAAAGATCGCAGTCTTCGCGCTCGGCATCGGGCATCAGCGGTAGCCACTGATCGCCGCTGTGTCCGTAAAGGGACAGGGTGCCGGTGCCGCGCTGTGGGTCGATTATGAGGCGCAGGTCGTCGTTTTCCAGTAGCACGCTCGACATAGTTTTCCGCTCTGAGAAAGGGTGTACGCGCAGTTGGCCGCTAAATAAAGAGGCTATCCTCCGACGCGTAAAACAATTTTTCCACGTCGCCCTCGTCGAGTTCGCCCGCCTGAAATTTGCGGCGCACGTCCGCTAAGGACCAGCGTGGGTCAAAGGGCCAGGGCGTGCGCTGCGTGCGGGTCAGGCCCACGGCACCGGAAACGGCATCGCGGATGCGCTCCCTGTGCCAGCCGACTATGGGCTGGGGCAAGTCGTCGGGATCGAACAGGCCAATGGCCGATACCTCCTCGCTTTCGCCGATAAACTGTCCACTGGTCGGGTGGGCGACATACAGAGCATCGGTATCGCCGCCGTTGCACCAGTCGGGCCGCGAGTAGAAACCGACTAAGCGGGATAGAGCCACGACTAGACCGGTTTCCTCGCGCGCTTCGCGCATGGCGGCTTGGGACAGCGATTCGCCGGTATCCACCGCGCCGCCGGGCAGCGCCCACACGCGGAAGTCCCGGCGCAGGATCAGCAACACGCGCTGATCTACGAAGATGGCTAGTTCGACGCCTAGGCTGGCCATATCAGCAAATGGAGAACACGATAACGCGCAGATCTTCGTCGCCGTTATTGACTAATCCGTGTACCCCTCCCGGATAAACGGCGGTGATATCGCCAGCCGATACGGGGTGCTCTACGCCATCCAAGTGCATCGTGCCGCTGCCGGAGAGAATGTAGTAGTACTCTTCGTCCTCCCGGTGGGCGTGCACGCCAATGGAGACGCCGGGGGCCAGCACGTCGTCGTGTACAAAGCGGAGGCGGCGCGCTGGCAAATCGCCGGGCGCTAGTACTTCGCGCCAGCGGAGCGTTCCCCGGCCGTCATGACAGTTGGGCAGCGGCTGTTGGCGCATCGCTTGGCGCTTTTTGAGCAGGGTGGTATCGGTCATAGGAATCCCAGTGAGCGTGTGGGGTTGGGGCGTCTACTGTTGGCTAATGACAACGCCTTTTTCGCGGGCTCGTCGAACGAGCCGTTCGATATCCGCAGCAGGTTATTCGGACATGGCGTGCGGGAAGCCGGCGGGGTGATTTATTGGTCGCCCCGCGCTTGCCACTGCGGGTTGGGTTGGGGTATCTTGGCCTCGACGCGCTGGCGCCAGGCCACCAGAAGCGCGTGCAGGCGGTCGCGCGTTTCCGGTTCGCTTTCAGACAGGTCGTCGTCTTCGCCTATATCGTCGCGCAGATTGTAGAGTTCCAAGCGGCTGTCTTCAAAAAATTCGATGAGCTTATAGTCGCCGCAGCGCACGGATGAGCCCGGCGTGCCGCCCTGGTTCCCGTAGTGCGGATAGTGCCAAAAAATGGCTTCGCGCTCAATCGACGGCGCTCCGCGTAGGAGCGGCGCAATACTCGCCCCGTCGCAGTGCTGCTCCGGTATGGGGTCGAGCCCGGCCAGCTCGAGTAGCGTCGGATAGAAATCGGGGCTGGTAACCGGCACCGAGCAGGTGCTGCCGGCCTCGATCTGCCCGGGCCAGCGCACTAGCAGCGGTTCGCGCGTGCCGCCCTCATACATCCAACCCTTGCCCTCGGCCAGCGGCGCGTTGCAGGTGGGCGAGCCTTCCGAGGTCGCCAGACCGCCGTTGTCGGAGGTGAAAAAAATGAGCGTATCGTCGGTCAGGCCGTGCTCGTCGAGATAGGCTAAAATGCGGCCGACGCTCTCGTCGAGGCTCTCTATCATGCCGGCGTAGACGGGGTCAGACTGCACGAGGCGGCGCTTGACGCGCTGGTCGCGCTTGTGATCGCAGGGAAAGAACTCGTCTTCGGAAAAGGTTTGCACGGCATCGAGACCGAGCGCTTTGGCCTTGGCTTCGTATTTGCGGACCTTCTCTTCTTTTGCCTGCAGCGGCGTATGGACCTGATAGTAGCAGAGGTTGAGGTAAAAGGGCCGTTCGTCGCGCGCGTCGAACAGTTCGATTATCCGGTCGGTCAGATAGTCGGTCAGATAGGTGCCCTCAGGCACGTCGGCCCCTTCCAGCGGAGGAATGGTCCACGGGCTGAAATAGCCGCCGCGTCCAGGTGAGCCCTGATGGGCACCGCCAACGTTTTTCTCAAATCCGTGGTCTTCGGGCAGATGGCCTTCACCGCCCATGTGCCATTTACCCACGTGCCAGGTTTGGTAGCCCCCTTCGCCCAGCGCGCGGGCCAGCGAGTGCTCGGAGATCGGTAGGTTTTTTAAGTAGGGCACGTCGACGACGCGGCCACGCGCTGGATGGATATGGCCGTGCACATCGATCCAGTCGGTAATGCCAACGGTGGCCGGGTACTTGCCGGTGAGCATGCTGGCACGGGTCGGCGAGCACACCGGACAGGCGGCGTAGGCATCGGTAAAACGCATGCCTTCGCGCGCCAGCCGGTCGATGTGGGGCGTTTCGTAAAACGTACTGCCGTAGCAGACCAGGTCCTTCCATCCCATGTCGTCGATGAGGATAAAGAGGATGTTGGGGCGCTTCATTTAGCCGAGTGCCCGCTCAATCGCTCCAACCAGTTCGGGATCGTCCGGTGCGGTGCGCGGCGAGAAGCGGGCGATGGTCTGGCCTTCCCCGTCGATGAGAAACTTCTCGAAGTTCCAGCTGATGTCTTCGCCGTCGCCAACGAGAAATTGATACAGCGGATGGCGCCCCTGGCCGTTGACTTCGATTTTGGAAAAGAGGGGAAACTCGACGCCGTAGCGGTTGCTGCAAAACTGCTGAATTTCCTCTTCGCTGCCCGGTTCCTGTGCGCCGAACTGGTTGCAGGGAAAGCCGAGCACGGCCAGGCCCCGTTCGGCATATCGGTCGTGCAGGGCCTGCAGGTCCGCGTACTGCGGCGTCAGACCGCACGCGCTGGCGACGTTGACAACGAGCAGGGTCTTGCCCTTAAACTGGGCGAGCGGAGTGTCCTGTCCGGTAATGGAAGGGGCAGAAAAATCGTGGGCGCTGGTCATGGGGTACGGCTCCTCGTGGCAAAGTACATGTGGTCTACATGATGCGGTTTTGCATAGGGTAGCGCTCGGCGCCCATACCGTCAAATCGCGTCGGTCGGCGAAAATATGCGTTAAAAGCGATTCGCCCTTTCCGGTGGACTTTTCGCCGCGTGCCAATATTGGTATTGTTCTCGGCGCGCAGTGCGCGATGCCCCTCATTGCAGCGGAGTAGAAGACATGAGATTGGAAGGTAGAGTGGCCCTAGTGGCCGGCGGTGCCGGTTCGATGGGCAGCGCCGTAGCGCGGCTGTTTGCCCGGGAGGGTGCGGCCGTATGCGTGGCTGATCGAGATACGGAACGGGCCGAAGGCGTAGCGCACGAGATTGCGGAAGCGGGCGGGCGCGCCGTAGCCACAGCGCTCGACGTATGCGATGCGGCGCAGTGGGACGCGGCGGTCGATGCGACGGAGGCGGCGTTTGGCCATCTCGACTTGATGGCCAATCTATCGGGTAGCAACGTGCGCGTCGGTTTTGACGAGCAGACCGAGGCGATGTGGCGAACCATTATCGACGTCAACCTGACGGCCTGCTTTATTGGCATCAAGGCCGTCGCACCAGCCATGCGGCGAGCAGGTCGGGGCGTAATGTTGTTGGTCGGTTCGCTCGCCTCCATTCGCCAGGGTGCTGGCAGCCCGGCCTACGGCGTCAGCAAGGCAGGGCTGGTCGCGCTGACGCGCAGTGCGGCGGCAGCCTATGCCCAAGACGGTATTCGCTGCGTGCTGGTATCTCCCGGGCACGTCGACACGAACTTTATTCGCGGCGATGCCGAGCACAGTCCCAATAGCTGGGCGACCAGCATCGACAATCCGGAAAACTACGAGCGCAGAAAGCGCGCCACGCCGCTGGGACGCCTGTGCGAAGCGGAGGACGTCGCCAAGACCTTCCTATTTGCCGCTTCGGACGAGGCGTCAATGATTACGGGGTCGATGATCACTGTAGACGGCGGCGCTGGCATCTAACGCGCGTATGTGTGCACAGGTAGACTACCTACTGAGGAGAGCGCATGAACCACTTACCTGCTATAGAACTGTATTCCATCGGCACTGAGCTGTTAAATGGCCAGATCCAGGACAGCAATGCGTTTTGGATGGCGCAGCAGATTGCCGCCTTAGGCGGTTATGTGCGCCGCATTTGCATTCTCGACGACCAGATGGACGAGCTGACTAGCGTGTTTGAAGACGCCTGCCAGCGCGGGGCGAAAATAATCATTACGACGGGCGGTTTGGGACCGACGCCAGACGATATGACGGTGCAGGCCATCGCAAAGATCAAGGGCGAAAAAGTCGTAGTAGACGAAGCGCTGGTGGAGCGTTTTATGGCCAATCGCAAGATTGAAAAGCGCGAGGACGTCAGCGAAGGATTGCTGAAGATGGCAACGCGCCCGGCCAACTCCAAGGTCCATCCTAACCCGGCCGGCGTGGCCCCTTGCGTGGAGACGCAATTGGGCGATTCGGTGATCTACAACCTGCCCGGTCCGCCGCGCGAAGTGGAAGCGCTGTTTCGCGAGGTGTTGGAGGGGCCTATTGCCGCCTTATACAGCGGCACGCGCGCCTTGCTGCGCGTAGCCGTGAACCTGCCCGAATCGCAGTGCGGTCCCATTTTGCACAGCGTTATGCAGCAGCATCCCAATACGTATTTGAAGGCTTTTGTCGCCCTGAGCGAGCGCACGGCTAACGGCCAGCGCCTGCCGGTCGATATTGTTGCCTGGGGCAAAGACGAAGACGAGGCGCAGGCGCTGTTGGATCGAGCGCTACGGGCCTTTACCGAGCAGGCGGCCGAAAAGGGCAGCAGCGTAGAGCGGGTGGATGGCTGAGCCAGAGGCTCGCGTGCCGGCAGGATGGGCGAGTGGGCGTTTGCTCGGCTCTCCTCTTTTACAGGGTGCGCCGCGCTGCGTCTAAGGCGTCGTAGCAACGCTGTGCAGTTGCCCACGCATCGTACTCGTCGCGCTTCCAAATCTGCGCGGTGACTTCCGGGCAGATATAGCGATCCCAGCCGGCAGCGTGCACGGCGCGCACGTACTCGGCGATGTCGAGTTGGCCGTCGCCCGGCAGCAAGTAACGCACACCGCCTTCGTCGTCGATATACCCGTCTTTGATGTGGTTGTGTGCCGCGTAGGGCAAGTTGAGCGCAATGCAGTGCGCCAGGTCCATACCCTCGACCCAGAAATGGCTGTAGTCGAAGTTGAGCTTGAGGTGCGGATGATCCGTTTGCTGCATGAGCCAGACGGCTTTTTCCGGCGTCTCAAAATCGCCGCCAGCGTGCGGTTCGATCGCCAGTATGACATCGCGCTGGGCCGCCATGTCGGCCACTTCGTTGACCAGCGCTACAATGGCTTCTTTATCGCTGTCCCAGGCCGGCTTGGGGTGGCCGAGGGTCGTGGTGACAACGGCCGGTGCATCGCTTATGCGCAGCTGCTGCGCCATATCGAACGTGGCGGCAAACTGGGCCAACATCGCCGCTCGCACCTCCCCTGTTACGCAGGGCGATAGCAGCGCCATGAGCGGCGGCGTGGGGAAGTCGAGGTCGCGTAGCAAGGCGGCCAGGCGCGTGCGCTGGTCGTTGGCAAAGTGCATCGGATCGGTGGACCAGCCGGGCGTTACGGCAATTTCCATGCCCTCGTAGCCCATGTCGCGCAGGCGCGGCAGTGCGGAAAAGACGTCCTCTTGCTGCATGCCGTAGGTGCTATAGTAGAGTTTCATAGGTGCGTCCTATACGGTTTTGGTGCGGCGGGCAAAGATAGGCTGTGCTCGGACGCATGCAAGGTAGCGGCCCGTGCACGCACGGCAGCGCCCCGATCGAGCACAGCCGATCGGGGCGCTGTCTGAGCTATGGGCGGTCTAGTGCTCGCCCTTCTCTTCGTAGATGGCCTCGCGCAGGCCCTTGATATAGCCGATGGCAAAGAGGCGGCCGATCGACGAGTAGCCGGGATTGTTGTTGTCGTCGCCGGTCATGGTCGGCACGTGGTCGGGGCGCAGAACGCCCTCAAAGCCAATGTCCTTGTAGGCCTGCATACAGGCGCGCATATCCGTCTTGCCCTCGTCGTGAAAGGTCTCGACGAATTTCTCCGGCGTGCCCCGCACATCGCGAAAGTGCACAAAGTGGATCTTGTCCTGTTCGCCAAAGTGGCGAATGACGCCCGGAAGGTCATCGGTCATCAGCGTGAAGTTGCCCTGGCAAAGGCAGACGCCGTTGGAAGGACTAGGCGCCATATCGATCAGGCGCTGGTAGTTTTCGACGCTGCGCATAATGCGGCCCATGCCGCGAATGGGCGATAGGGGCGGATCGTCGGGGTGCATGGCCAGCTTGACGCCGGCTTCCTCGGCGACGGGCAGCACCTTGTTGAGAAAGTACTGCAGGTTGTCCCACAGCTGCTCCTCCGTCACTTCGCCGGCGTAGGTCAGCGGCGCGTTCTTAATCAGCTCGTTGTCAAAGCCGGTCACGACGGCACCGCCCCGCGCTGGGGCCGCTGTCGAGGTGCGCATCCAGTTGAGCACCGGCATCCACTCGTAGCACCATACCTCAATGCCCAGCTTGCCCATGGCGCGGATCAGGTCACAGGCGTGCTCGATTTCCTCGTCGCGATCGGATAGCCCGAGCTTGGCCTTGTTCAACGGAGGCCGGCTCTCGATGACGTCGAGCTGAAAGCCGCCGTCGGCGTAGGCGGTCTTCATGCGCATAACAGAGGTATAGCTCCACGGCAGGTCATCGCGCGGCACGTCGTGGCCGCGGCGTCCGTCAAAGGAGCCGACGACGTAGTTGACGCCACACTGTTTAACCATGTCCCACAGCGGTGTGCGATAGGGGGGCATGACTTCGGCGATTTTAATCACGGTTGAATCCTTTCCGATGGGATGCGGTCGGCGCAGCATGCGCCGGCTCGTAGTAGCTTACGCGTTTGTCCAGTAGTCGTTGATACCGCCTGTATTCCCGCTCACTGGATCGAGCGGCGGCAGGGCAACTGCGGCGATGTGCGCCAGCTCTTTTTGGCTGCGCGCGTGGCGGCACAGGTCCCAGTCTTCGCCCTGCGGATAGGCGCCGACGACGAGCAGGTCCGCGCTGGCGCCCATGTTCTGATGGCCGACGCCGGCCGGCAGCAATACGGCGTCTCCCGCGCTGACCTCGAGCACGACGCCCGCATCGCCGCCCAAGCGCACCCGCGCCGAGCCGCAGGCGATGCCGAGCACTTCGTGCGCGGTACTGTGATAGTGGGGAAACGAATAGATGCCGTTGCGCCAGGAATGGCCCCAACCGTTTTGGGCAAAGAGCTGCTCAAACGCGTTAGCCCGGTCGGCTATCGCATCGTCTATCGCAGCTGGGTAGACGAGCATAGGCAGGGCATTGTTGGGAATGGTGCCATCGTCTTTAAGGTAGTAGGGTTGTGCGTTGGCCATGCGTTTGCGCCCGGGTCGGTTTGCGAGGGCCAAATGTAGGCAAGGGGATGCATGCGAGCAATATGTGAGGAGACCGGGTATCGCTAGTGGGGTTCGCCGGGCGGTAAGAGCGGCGGTAGCGGCTGCACAATGCGGCGGCGCGCCGGCGTTAGGCGCGCCAGAAGCTCGGTCGAGGGCTGGTAGCCATAGCGATCGTTGCCCCAGTGCGGGCCGTAGCGGATGATGAGCACGCGCCGCTGTCCCGCGTTGGTGCGGCGCGCCGAACCGTGTGCCAGACAGTCGACGAAAAGGGCCGCATCGCCCGCTTTGAGCAGCACTTCAACGGCTGCTTCCACTTCGTCGAGTGACTCGACCGGTTGGCGAAAGGCCGGATGCAGTAAGTTGGACTTGTGGCTTCCCGGCACGATCATGGTTGGTCCATCCCCTGGGCCCACGTCGTCGAGGGCGAGCAGAATATTGATCTGCCCACAGCGGAACTGGCCGTCGTGGTAGCGAAACTGCGTGCGAATGCGCCGCTTGTGGGCGCCGGAGTGCATGCGCGTGGCGACGCCTTGGCCGCGCACATCGGCAAAGGACTCGTCGATGAAGAGGCCATCGTCCCCGCCGACGTAGCGCTCCATATGGTCCAACCAGGCCGGATGGTCGATAAGGCGCTCAAAGGGCTCGCCCATTTCAAAGAGATTGTGCAGGTGCACGGCGTTGGCCGGTTTGGCCGGGCGGTGCACGCGTCGTCGCCACGCGTCGAGTTGCATATCCAGGTAGGTGTCGAGCAGGGCGTTGAGTTCGTTCAGATGGGCGCCATCTACGGCATTTCTAAGCAACACATACCCCTGCAGGTCAAATAAGTAGTCTTCCATTTCGCTAGGCATGTCGGTCTATTCTCCGCAGGCAGGCAGGCTGGCTGTATAACCGCACAGGTCAAAGAGGTCGTCTTGTATTTGGCTGGTCATGCTGCGCAGCGCTCCGTGGATGTCGGGTGGGCGATGTATGTGCACAATAAAGCCTTGCTACCGTCGCCTCGGATGGTACCCAGCAGCGTGTTATGAACCATCCGTGTTGAGACGTCGTTGTGCACCAGGCGTGAGGTCCATTCGATGTGGCCTATTGCGTTACGCGCCATAGAGTTCTACGGGTTGTGAGGCAATAAAATACTTTTCGGCAACGCTTGACAAGTACACTGAATTTCGTGTTATTTTCCGCGTCTTCGTTTGGAAAAGGCAAACCGCGTGAAAGCGTGGGACGCGAAGGAACGGGTCCTCATCTCAAGGGGTTTCCTACCCCTTACCTAAGGATAGCCGCACTGTCGAAGAGTATTGAACAGTGGCGGCTATTTTTGTAGTCGCCTCAATGTCCATTGAAGCGACTCCCTCGCTTCGCTTTTTCCCATTGGAGTGTACTATGGCACAGCACACCGCGATTTATCAGCAGGCAATCTACTACGATACCGTCTTTCGCCGCGACGTTGGGCGCGACGTGGAATTTATGCGGCAGGTCTATTGCCAGCATACCCACGGCGCGCTGCAATCGGTCCTCGACGTAGCCTGTGGACCTGGATATCACGCGCGCGCCTGCGCTCAGCGCGGTCTGCGCGGCGTCGGCTTGGACCTGCGCCCCGAAATGATCGCCTATGCGCGCGACCAAGCCGAAAGCGAAGGTATCGACGTCGAGTGGGTGATTGGCGATATGCGCGATTTTAGCCTAGCCGAGCCAGTAGACATGGCCATTTGCCCCTATGATGGCATAGATGCCCTAGTGGACAACGACGATCTCGTGGCGCATTTTCGCGCCATGGCAACCAACCTGACACCGGGTGGACTCTATATAATCGAGAATATCCATCCGCGCTCCTGCTCCTATTACCACTACGGCAGACATACCTACCGAGGCGAGCGCGACGGCATTGAGGTAGAGGTCACGCTCGGAGCCAACGAACCGCAATTCGATCCGATCACCGGCATTGCCGAAGTGGCCGTCGAGATGGTCGTGCGCAACGGCGTCGAAATTGCCCGTATTAAAGATACGGCGCACGAGCGCCTGTACACGCCGCAGGAAATTCGTCTCTTGGCAGAAAAGTCGGCTGCGCTGCAGGTCGTGGCCTGGTACGGCGAAATGAACATAGCGCAGCCGTTGGACAATTCACAGGGCGCGCAGAGCATGATAGCGCTATTGCAAAAAATCGGCTGACGTCGCTCCGTCTGACCCGTGGACGGCTCAGTGCCGCTGTGCGCTGCGTTCGGCGCTGTCGAAATGCGAGCGCAGTTCGGGGTTTTCGCGAATGTAGTCGACCACTTCCATGACGATGTTCTCCTGCAGCTGAATGCTCATGCCGCCATCGACTGGTAGCAGCACGCCGTTGATAAAGGCCGCCTGCGGCGAGCAGAGAAAGGCCACGGCGTGGGCGATGTCGTCGGGCGATCCCGTGCGGCGCACCGGATACTGCAGCTCAAAGAGGCGGTAGCCTTTTTCGTTGCCCTGCTCGCGCCACAGGCGCTGCATGTTCTCCGTCATAATATGGCCGGGCGCAATGGCGTTGACGGTGATGCCCAGCGGCCCGAAGTCGATGGCCATCTGCCGCGTTAGGCCAATCACAGCGGCTTTTCCCGTTTCGTAGGTGAGCATGCGCGCGGCCTGTAAGAGGCCGTGCACCGACGAGATATTGACGATGCGACCGATTTCGGTCGGTGGTGCCTCGCCGCTACTAAAGCCTGCGCCCGGCCACGCCGGTGGGTCAAAGCCGGGCGGCGGTCCCGAGTCGCGCATGGCCGGTACGGCGTAGCGCGGTCCTAGGTAGAGGGCGTCGACCAGCTGCGTCATGCTCTGGCGATAGCCCTCGCGGTCCACTTCCAACGCGCTGCCGCGCGAGCCGGGTGCACCGCCGTAGGCATTTTGCACGAGGATGTCGAGGCGACCGAAGTGGTCGACGGCACGCTCGACCATTTCTCTGGCGACGGACTCCTCGGCCACGTTGCCGATCAGCGTGTGCACCTGCCCCCCCTGTGCCGCAATGCGCGCCGCGTTATCAACGGCATTTTCCTCGTTGATATCGACGATGAGCACCTGGGCGCCAGCCGCGGCTAGCTGGCGCGCCGTAGCGCCGCCAATGCCAGCAGCACCTCCCGTGACGATGGCAACCTTATTGGCCAGTGCATCGGCCATGGTCTGTTCTCCTCGGCCCTATAACGGCCGCGTAGTGTTTATGGTGAAAGGCCTAGCTGCCGACTTCTTCGTTGGCGCGCTCGAGCAGCGCGCGGATATAGCCTATGGCAAAGGCGGCACCGGTATGCCGGCCGCCGACCATATCGGGGCTGTGGTCGAGGATGAGCACGCAGTCGTTATTGACTTCGCGCAGCGCCTTCATCAGCGGGTACATATCGCAGTAGCCGTCGTCGACAAAGGATTCGACAAAGTGCGGCAGCGGCTGGCTGACGTTGCGAAAGTGCACTTTGAAAATCTTGTTCTGTGCGCCGAAGTGGTGGATCGTCTCGACGGGCGTGGCGCCCCAGGCCCCGCCCGCTTCTAACACGCAGCCCAGGCACAGGCACAGGCCGACGTTGGGGCTGTCGGCGATTTCCAGTGCGCGCTGATAGCCGGCAAAGCTACTGCCGACTACGCGCGGCACGTTGCCCAGCGTGACTCCGGGCGGATCTTCCGGATGAATCCCAATGCGCACACCGCTCTCTTCGGCAACGGGGGCAACAGCGCGGATAAAGTAGGCGTAGTTATCCCACAGCTCTTCTTCGCTGTAGGTGCGGTCAAAGGAGAAGTTTTTAAAGCTATAGCTCTCTTCGGGCAGGCGATGGCCGTCTCGGTAGGCGCGCGCGCTGGCGCCGCCGCGCGCCGCTTCGCGCGCCGAACTCGTTACGCCGGTGGCCATAAAAGAGACGGTGCGGTAGGTCAGTCCGGCGCGGCCCATGGCGCGCAGGCTATTCTGGTAGCGTTCGATTATCTCGTCGCGTCCTTCGAGGGCCAGCACTACCCGCTCGTCGTTGCTGATGCTGCTGCATGTGGCCACCTGTAGGCCCACCTCGGCGGCCCTGTCGACGATGGCTTTGTACTCGTCGTAGGTCTCGGCCCCCGACCACATAGCTAGGTGCTCGACGCCGAGTTGTTTGGCCAACTGCACGCCCTCTTCGCTATCGGGCGAGGTTTGCAGAGCAATTTTGATATTGGATGTATTTTTTTTCACGTCAGTTTCCCATTAATCCAGCGTGGTGGCCATGACCCAGAACGGCTTATGCCCAACTTCGATTTCGTCGAATTCCTCTAGGGCGCCGCTGCTCGCATCGATGCGGAAGCACTTCATGCGGTCGGCCGCCTCGCCGGCGCAGTAGAGAAAGCGCCCGCTGGGGTCGATGTTAAACGAGCGCGGACTGGCCGGGACGGAGTAGTGGCCAAAGGGCGTCAGCGCCCCGTCGTCGGCGATGGTAAGCCCGACGATGCTGTCGTGGCCGCGGTTGGACCCGTAGGCCCAGCGCCCGTTGGGATGCACTTCTACGTGTGCGGTGGACCCGCCTTCTTGCTCCCAGCCGTCGGGCAGCGTCGACAGATGCTGAAAGCGCTCCAGCGTGCCCGTGCCTGCGTCGTAGCGGTGCGCCGAAACCGTCTTGCCCTGCTCGTTAATGATGTAGGCGACGTCGCCAGCCGGACGAAAGCAGATGTGGCGTGGGCCGGTGTTATCGTCGGGGGGGAGCAGCTCGGCCGGGTCGTTTTCGGATAGCAGGCCGGTGTCGGTGTCAAAGCGGAATTGGCAGGTTTTGTTGGTGGGGCAGACGTGCGGCACAATGACGGCGCGATCGTCGGGAGAGATGTGCACGGCATGGGCTTTAGGGCCGGTTTGCACGTGCTGAATTTGTTCTCCGATGGCTCCGTCTGCTCCCAAGCGGTGGACCGTGATACCGCCGCCGCCGTAGTAGGCCGTCAGCAGGTAGCGTCCCCCGCTGTCGGTGACGGAGTGGGCTGGGATATCAATGCCGGTGTCGACCTGGTTGAGCAGCGTGAGCTGTCCGCTGGACTTGTCGATATGGAAGCTGGCCAACGTCGTCGACTCGACGTGCGCGTCGTAGAGCACGTCCAACTGCGGGTGCAAAAAGAGCGCACCGGAGGGGCCATGAGCCGGACTCGTGGCGCGCAGACTCAGCGCGCCGTTAGATGCATCGAGGTCGTATACATTGATTTTCTCGTCGCCGGTCAGCGAGACGAAGACGACGGTGGAAGGCGTTTGTGTCATGGTGGGCGTTCTCCTGGTGTGTGCTGGACGGAAGGCAATGTATGCCAATTCTATGGGTGCGCCAAATCGATAGGGAAGCAGCGGTATTTAGTAGTTTATACGGCTTCTACTGGATACCTCATTTAAACTTCGGCAACCACGCGCCATGCGCTTTGATCAGGTCGTCGCAGAGCTTGCGAATGTCGTCGATTGATAGCTCGGCTGAGGTATGCGGATCGAGCATCGCGGCATGGTAGATGTGCTCTTTCTTGCCGGTGAATGCGGCTTCTAACGTGAGCAACTGCGTGTTGATATTGGTGCGATTGAGGGCGGCACACTGCTCGGGCAGGTCGCCGACGTAAGTGCCCTGCACGCCGTTTTTGTCGACTAGGCACGACACTTCAACGCAGGCGTTGCCCGGTAGGTTGGTAATTAGGCCGTTGTTGAGCACGTTGCCGCCGATGACGATGGGCTGCCCGGTGGTGATGGCTTCCATGATATGCGAACCGTACTCGTGCGTGCGTCGGTGCGTCAAGCTCGCGCCGCGCAGCGATTGCTTCTGGTCTTTCCAGCGCGCGATCTGGTTGACGCAGCGGCGCGGATACTCGTCGAGGGGAATGTTGAATTCATCGACTAAGTGCGGGTAGGTCGACTTGATAAAGTAGGGCACGTACTCGGAGAGGTGCTCAGACGACTCGGTTATGTAGTAGCCGAAGTTGAGCATCATATAGAGGCGCACCATATCAAAATTTTTGTCGGGCCCTTTGCGCCAAGCCGCCAGCTTTTTCCGCGCGCGCTTTTTGATTTCCGGATAGAGGTCCTTGCCGCCGTCAGTGATCTCTAGCAGCCACGCCATGTGGTTGATGCCGGCGATCTTCCACTGCAGATCTTTGACGTCATCTAACATATCTAAGTTGCGCAGCAGCGTCGTGGCGCAGACCTGCACGGAATGGCAGAGGCCGACGGCTTTGACGCTGGTTTGGCGCAGGATACCGCCGGTCAGCGCACACATGGGGTTGGTGTAATTGAGCAGCCAGGCGTCGGGACAGACCTTTTCCATATCGCGCGCAAAGTCGAGCATGACGGGAAAGGTGCGCAGCACGCGAAAGATGCCGCCGATGCCGATGGTGTCGGCGATGGTTTGGCGCAGGCCGTACTTTTTGGGAATCTCAAAGTCGGTGATGGTGCACGGATCGTAGCCGCCGACTTGAATGGCATTGACGACAAAGTCAGCACCCTGTAAGGCGCTGCGGCGCTGGCGAGGGCCCAAGTGCGTCTTAACCTTAGCGCGCCCGCCGTTGATATTCCTGTTCAGTGCGCGCATGACGGCCGCCGACTCTTTTAAACGCGTCTCGTCGATGTCGTAGAGAGCAATTTCGGCATCCTGCAGCGCGGGGGTGCACATGCTGTCGCCGAGAATGTTTTTGGCGAACACGGTGCTGCCGGCGCCGATAAAGGTAATCTTGGGCATGGGGTGCTCCTATGTGTAGAGATCGTGCATAGCGATAGAAAGAGCTATGCACAGAATTTATGTGTGATATGAGATGTCGGTACTAATCTGAATCGGTGGGTTATTCACGGCGCATTTTGATCAGAATAAGTATGTGGCGTTTCTCCAGTGTGATTGCCTGCCTCTATGAGGTGTGCTTGCTTAGAGTAGAATTGCGCAGCTTCGTGCGGGCCATATTCTTCCGCAATGGCTTCTCCTAGCGCACGACAAACTGTGGCTTGGTTTGGATTAAATTGCAGAGAGTCTTTCCAGTGAGCGATTGCCTGTTTTCTGTTGCCTGTTTCCCACTCTAGAGAGGCGAGATTGTTAAATGCCAGTTCGTGTGGTGCGATCTGGAGGGCAAATTCCAGAACATCTCTTTTTTGGTCGCTGTGCTTATCGAGAAAAGATAGGGAAAAGTATGTATAGTTTTCAGCTAAGGTTAAACGATCGACTGGTGGTAAGTCGGAATACTCTTCGGGTTCCAAGTTTAGCAGAACGTGTACGGCGATATCAATGTGTCCGAGAGTGGCATAAGTAACCGCTGTCGTTGCAGGGGCTGACTTTCTCGTATTTGTGCTCTTAAGATACGATACGATACTGTGTGCATTCAGTGGTCTATAGGCATCGTAGAGCGATTTTGACTTTTCTTCTTCGCCTAGGTGAAGAAAGCTCTGTGATGCGATGGGATATGCTATTTTCGTGTGGGGCAGACGGTTGATTAATGAACCAGCTTGCTCCGCAGCTCGTTGATAATCTCCCGACTTAAAATGAGTAGATACATTCAAGAAGTCCTTGTCCGGGCAGTCTGCGTTGACAACAATCGAGCGAAACCACTTTTCGACGGCTGTGTGGAATTTCTCCGTATCTTTTTTTAGTAAAACTACAGTAGGGTGATCATAGCCCAGAAAAGAGGGTTCGGCATTGCCATCTATAAAAGATAATTTCCATAGGTTAGGTTCAATCTTGAGCTGACTGATGGATTCAAAGCCGAGCTCCTCGCTTAATAGCCGTATATAGAAATCAGCTGCGACGGGAAAAAGAGATGGCATCGCGGTAAATTGCCTAAAACGATTTTCCTTAATAAGGGCGATGTAGTCGATGTTGCTAAGGGACTTCTGTAGCATACCGATCTGTCCTGAACACAGCATGTATGGGCTGGAGTAGAAATACTCAGAAAGTCCCAAGTGATGAGTGCTATATCGGGTGGTGTCTAAAAGCGGCAACATAGAAAATCCACCTCTTTCAATACCAATACGACTCCCTGCTGGTATGTGCCGTGCTATGGTACGCGCTGCTGTAAGACGGCTGTCTTCTTCCGAATAGATAGACGCGAACGCCACCCCGTAAACGCTGATATGGAGCAGCAGAGCAACAGCTAACAGTGCATGCGCTATTTCTTGCAGGCGCCCCACGACATGTTCTTTGACCGATATAAAAAAATGGCCAATAAACAGAACTATAAAAGGCAAAAAAGAAACGGTATAGCGCACGTGTTGCGTTTTTAAACTGCCGACAAGCAGGAATTGCAAACCGCACCAAAGCAGCATGGCGCGGGCGGGCCACGGTCCTTTCCAAAAGGCGTAGGCGATAGCGATCGGCGTCACTAGCGAAAAGGGCCACCCCATGCTGAGCGGTAGTAGTTGGGTCCAAGTGTCGAGATAGGGAACGGTATTGTAATATGCGAGAGTCCATGGTTGTAGAATGCTACCGTTGGCAATTTGAACCGAGAGTCCAAAGTCGTGTGTGCTAATGGCCTGCTGAAACCACAGTGGGCTCGATACCATATACGGGTGCAGGATCAACAGCGTAGCTAAAGCCGTCGTGCCGGCAGCCGACAGATGGTGGCTGCGAATTAGACGCTTTGGCTGCCAGCCGTTTCGACCGGCATCGAGTGCGACTAGCAAGATACCCAGCAGTATGCCGTTGAGCCGGCAGGCGCTAGCACCGCCAATAAGTAGACCTGTATATGCGTAGTGGAGGAGGGATCCTCGTTCGACAGCGCGTGCGCCAAGGTACATAGCTGCGAGAGCGAACGCGAGAAACACGCCATCCACGATATAGAAATGGGCTTGCTGAACGGCGCCAGGGGCAACGGATAATAGAAGGAGTGCGAAGAGTGCTGTCTGAGGCGAGAAGTAGCGCATGCCGAGTAGCCAGGTAAATAGCAGGCATGCCGTGCTCAGGCAGATGGCTAGGAAACGCGCTGTTAGATAGACGCTGCGCATACCTTCTGTGTCCTGCGCTATAACGTCTGCCAGACCGGTGAGCGTTAGGGCTCCGCGCAAGATGTAGACGGGCAGTAGGCCGTATGCAGTAAAGGGTGGAGCTAATGGATCGATGGGCTGTAGGCTAGCCCGTACGATAGTGGATTCATCGGGGTGGAAGGTGTAGAACGCCCTCTGCCCATCGGCTGCGCCGGCCGGCTGAACAATGTAGTCACTGGTGCCGCGTTCAAAGCCGGTACAGCGGAGCAGAATCCCCACGAGAAGAATGGCTGCGGCGCACGCGTGATAGAAACGCAGGCTGCTGTTTTCACGGCGCTCAGTGTGCACAGTCAAATAGTATCATACCCTGTTTGATGCATGTGGTGCTGCAGTCGCATAGTGCCTTAAAACGAGCTGCCGATACCCGTGTGCGGACACCAGCGCAGCGTCTGCAGTATATCGAACGCCGCCTCGGTAGCGGCCGGCGTGCCCATGCGCTGCAGTGCTTCAAGCGACTTGGCCTGCACGTAGCGATTAGGATCCGAAAGGGCGGCCCGTTTCAGTTGAGGCACGGCATCGGCCGCGTCGCTTCCCAGACGCAGCAAGCTCAGCGCGACGTAGCGCCGCACCCACTCGTCCTCTTCACTCTCGAGCGCCTCGGCCAGCGCGCCCGCGCGCAGTCCGTTGCCGTCAATAGTGCCGAGGGCATGCGCGGCGTTGAGACGCACCACTTGCTCCTTGTCGTGCAGGGCGTTGATGAGCATCGCCTCGCTGTCTCCTGCTGCGCGACCGATATCGCCGAGCACATCGGCGGCTGCAGCCCGTCTCGTCGTATCCGTATCGCTCAGTGCTTCCATGAGCGCTGGAACAGCTTGTCTGTCCATTGCCGACAGCGCGTAGCCGGCGTTGCGCCGCACGTAGGCCGATTCGTCGCCCAGCAGATTGCTCAGGTCTGCAGTGACATCCCGTCCACCGCGCGCCAGTCCGTAAGCGGCCTGCAGCGCTTTCGTTTCGTCTTCCGATTTCAGCGTCTCCAAGAGCATGCTCCGGTCACCCACAATGCCGCCGTTGGCCGGAGGGGCGCCTCGGTGCCAATCCCACACGCTATTCCACATCAGATTACCGGTATCCCACGCCTCGCCCTGACCATCCCACGTTGGCGCTGTGGGCTCTTCCACGCGCACAAAGAGAAACTTTACCATATAGCGCGGCAGCTCGACTAGGTTGGGCGTGGCGCGATGCCACAGGTCGTAGTGGACGATGGTCACGCTGCCGGCCTCGCCCCACAGGGGTATTTCTTCGCCCACGTCGGCGCTGGGCTGGTTGTTGTAGTAGTGCGAACCCGGCACGATGCCCGTGGGGCCGCGCTCGACGGGCGTGTCCTGCGGATAGTAGAAGGCCATGGTCCAGCGCGTGCGGTGCTGAAAGCGGGACCAGCTGTCTTTGTGCAGGTTTTGCCCCTCGCTGCTCGGCTTGTTGAAATGGCAGTGGCGGTGCGGATGCAGGTAGTATTTTTCGCCGAGTATGCTAGTCAGCGCGCCGCTGATCTGCGGATGGTCGAACACCTGCTGCAGTTGCGGCACCATCGGCAGGATGTTGTTGCCCGGATTGCCGACGCGCTCAAAGGCCTTTTCTGTCGTCTCGTAGACTTCGCGGTGGAACGATTCGGGCAGGTCTGGCTTGAGGCTGATATAGCCGTTGGCGACGAAGTCGCGCATCTGCGCTTCGCTGAGTTTTATCGCGTTGCTCATGCTAAGTACTCCTGTGCGGACGTTTTTATAACGCCGTTATAAATGCCTGATTAAAATTCATGGTGCGTCATTGTGAATAGAATGCGATACCTTTCTCCAGCGCCTCAAAATACAAAAACCCAATCGCTGCGACCAAGACCCAAGAACGGTGCCACAAAAGTGAGCCCACTGTGATTTCCGTGAGACAGTTGATCAAACGCAAAAAAGCCAGTCCATTTATGGACTGGTCAGGTCTACGGCGTATCCAATTTTTGATGTGCTGGATGTCTTGTCAGTAGGAGAGTGGTCGCGAAAGATTGAATGACGACTTTACTCCCCGTACATCTCTGTGACAATACGCCGGAGTTGGTTTGCATCATCAGCAGATAATTTGTCGATCTTATTTTTTAGTCTTTCTTTGCTGATAGTGCGAATCTGATCTACGGCGATTTCAGCCTCTTTCCCCGCACATTCTATCTGCAACCGACTGCGCCATTGAGGATGCAATGTCGAGGTGAGAGGGCATGCAACCACTGTATTTAGGAATTGGTTCATTTCGTTTTGGCTGACGACCACTACCGGCCGCACTTTGCGTATCTCTCCACCGATAGTGGGATTTAGATCGGCAAAGTAAATCTCGTACCGTTGGGGGTAATCCGCCATCATTCCAGCCCGTCTGCCACAGTCATATCCAAATCGCTCCAATCCTCATCTTCGTCAGCCATAGCGCGATAGGTATCTTGCCAGGACAGCTTATTTTTTTCTTTGCTATATAGGTAAATTCCCGTGTCTGTTTCCTCTAGGACAAGAGAATCACTCCAGCCATATTTCTGTAGCAACGCTTTCGGTAGACGAAGGCCTTTAGAGTTGCCGATCGAGATGAGTTTGATGTCCCTAGTATTGGCCGCGTTATTCATTTTTTAAGTTCCTTTAAAGGGCCGCTTTGTAATTACTGTAATTACATTTTGACTTTTGTCAAGTATCATTGCCTTCTGAACACATCGGAAGTTCTGAGGTCGCCCAAAGACCAAACCGGCATATTTCAGGTACCATCGGCAGGACGTTGTTGCCCGGATTGCCGACGCGCTCAACAGCGTTCTCCGTCGTCTCGTAGACTTCGCGGTGGAACGATTCGGGCAGGTCTGGCTTGAGGCTGATATAGCCGTTGGCGATGAAGTCGCGCATCTGCGCTTGGCTGAGTAATTGTGCTGGTGTGCTCAGGCTACCTACTCCCGAACGTTGGAATGCTACAGAGTGCATTGCCGTATAGGTTATGACCCACTCCTCCAAAGATAAAGAGACCGAAGAGACTTTAGTCGCGGCAGAGTCTATACAAGGTTTGCGCTCTACACCGGTTAATCAAAAAGGATAGCTCACCTGAGGATTAGCGTGTAATTCGATGCTCGTCGATGTAGTCCCAGTTAAGATCGTAGCCCAAACCTGGCCCGTCGGGCAGTAGGACATTTCCGTCGTCATCCATCGGATCGCACGGCGATTGTAGATAGGGTGGCGTTGATGTGTGGACTTTGTCCAGCTGCAACAGTCCACGTTCAAAGTACTCACAAGTGTCTTCGGTCGTTGCTGCGAGAATCTGGGCGTTGCCGAATCCTCCAACGTGCATCTCGCACTTCATGCCGAGGGCTTCATACATATCAACCGTCTTGCGAACCCCGGTAATGCCGCCGAAGTTGATGTCCGTGCGCCCGATATCTGTCGCGTGTTGCAGCGCCCATTCAGCGCGGCTGAATACTCCGCCCGGTGCAAGTTCGGGGCCGCACACCGGTATCTGCAGCTCGCTACACAGCTTGCGGTAGGGCTCGATGAGGCGCTCGTGCATCGGGTGTTCTAGGAAGTAGTAATCCAACTCTTCTATTCGCCGACCGACCCAAATGGCCTCCTCGAGCGTGTAGATGCCCCAAGGATCGAGCATCAGAACCATTTCATCCCCTACGGCCTCGCGCACGGCTCGGCAGACCTCCACGTCTTCCTTCGGGAAGGCCGGTCGCCCGGGGGCGGCTTCTTGTTTTATCGGATTCCAGTAGATATTGGCGTGCACTTTGTACGCCTTGTAACCGGCTTCTTTGCAGTCTAATGCGTGCTGCGCGTATTGCTCTGGCGACCCGAGGTTGGGTGCCGTGCTCGCATACGCCTTGACCTTTCCCCGGGCGCGGCCGAGCAGCCTTGATACGGACAGGTTGGTCATTCTACCCGCCAGGTCCCATAGGGCACAGTCGATATTGCCTATCAAACCCTCCGTAAAACCCATATGGCGCGACATAAGCTGCCACAGTCTCTCTCTGTCTAGAGGGTCCTCACCGATCAGCAACGGCTTGACGAGATTGTCCATTTCATCCTGCCGAGGTGTATAGAAGTAGCCGGGCCAACCTTGCTCTGAATAACCCTCCAGCCCGTCGTCGGTCGCGATGCGCGTGATGCTATGCGGCACTTCTCGCTCTGGTCCCGGCTCTCCGTAACCCCACTTGGTCCTGATGCCACTGCTAGTGACTGTAAACGCAATGAGCTCAATTTCAGTGATGTTCATTATGTCTCCTGTGTTTTCCTGAGCGGGGTGCTGTCAGAAGGTCATCGATGGATACAGAAGCGATACCCAACTTCGGTGCTAACGCACATCCTAACGTTGTCTTGCCGACGCCAGGTGCGCCGCCAATCAAAAACACGTCGTTCAGTTTTCTATTGACTCGCGCTTCGCTGCGTAATGGTATCGATGCATGGATAGGAATCTCCTGCGCGGAAGCTGGGTTGCTATGGGCGCAGCGCGGCGCGGTCTTCGGCGATCATCGCCCGCCACGCCGCCTGTTCGCGCTCGGCAAAGAGCGGATCTTCTCCGAACAGCCGCAGCGTGCGGCGGTCGTTGCGCGCGCGGGCCGCTCGGCAGATCGC
>JAYOYH010000021.1:31639-45812 GCA_038153405.1 Gemmatimonadota bacterium
CGAACAGCCGCAGCGTGCGGCGGTCGTTGCGCGCGCGGGCCGCTCGGCAGATCGCCTCTACGGCGGGCACGTCAAAGCGGTCGCGGTGCGGCAGGCCAACGCGCTGAAAGTAGGCGCTGATAAAATAGCGCGTGTGTTCTGAAGTATTGATGGATCCAGCGTGGAGTAGCTCGTTGTGGGTGAAGACCATATCGCCTGCGGAGAGTTCCACGAGCACTTCGCGCGGGTGCGGCTGGTTGCGTTCCTGTGCAGGGATGTGACTAAAGTCTAGATGCGAACCCGGCACGACGCGCAGTGGACCGCTCTCGCCCGTCATGTCCTGCAGGTAGGTCAGGCAATTACAGGCTGTGGGCGCGGTGTAGGGATGTGGCTTGAAGTGTGCGCTCGATGGATGGTTGGCCCACATATCCGAGTAGTTAAACGCGTCGCGGTGCCAGTCGGCTACGCGGTTAAACTGCTCGGCGGGCCGGCTGGGAAACCCCGTAATCTCAAAGCTGTCCAGCTGCACAAAAGGACCCATTACCCGCTCGGCAAAATCGAGCAGATGCGGGTCGAGTACGTGCTCTTTGAGCAGGTCGGCCAGCCCGGGATGGGCCATGATGTCGGCAATGGTCGTGCGCGCCCTTTCGGGCTCGGCGGCAAAACGCTGTGCAAATTCGGGATCGACGGCTGCGCGGACGGCGCGCAGCCGCTCGTTTGGCATAAAGCCGCGAAAAATTGTGTATCCGTCGCGCTGATACTCGGCGAAGTGTGTCTCTATTGCACGATCCACGGCGCAGCTACCTAACCCTTGGCCAGCGATGCCAGCACGCGCGCTGGGCTCATGGGCAGGTCGTCGATGCGCTGGCCGATGGCGCGGTAGACGGCGTTGGCGATGGCAGCTAGCGGCGGCACGATGGGCACTTCGCCGACGCCGCGCACGCCGTAGGGATGGCCGGGATTGTGCACCTCGACGATGACAGTGTCGATCATCGGCAGGTCGAGTGCCGTCGGCATGCGGTAGTCGAGAAAGCTGGCGTTTTGCATGCGGCCATCTTCGCCCAGAAAGTACTCTTCGTTAAGCGCCCAGCCGATGCCCTGCACGGCGCCGCCTTGAATTTGTCCCTCTACATACGACGGGTGAATGGCCTTGCCGGCGTCCTGCACCGCTGTGTAGCGCAGGACAGTAACTTTGCCCGTTTCGGGGTCGACCTCGACGTCGACGATGTGGGTACCTAACGCCGGTCCAGCGCCGCCCTTGTTGACGCCAGCGCGCCCGACGATGGGACCGCCCGTTTCGTTCTGTTTGGCGGCCAGCTCCCGAAACGACATGCATTTTTCGACGTCCGTTCTATGCTGGAGCGCGCCGTCGGCGTATTCGACTTCGTCGGCGGTGCACTCCCAGAAGTCTGCGGCGCGCGCGATGGCTTGCTGTTTGATGTCTTGCGCCGCTTCGTAGGCGGCCCAGCCCGTCTTAAAGGTCACGCCGCTGCCGCCCGTCATCGAGGTGTAGCCGATTGAGTCTGTGTCGGCTATTTGCGGTTTGACGTCCCCCACGTCGATGCCGAGGACTTCGGCCAACTGCTGGGCGATGGAGGTGCGCGTGCCGCCGATATCGGGCGAGCCCTCGGCCAGCGTTACGGTGCCATCGGCGATAACCGTTGCCACTGCACAGGACGGCCCCGAGCCGTTGCCCCAATAGCCCGAGGCCACGCCGCGACCGCGGTAGGGCCCTTCTAACGGCGCGCTGTAGTGTGGGTGGTTGCGCGTGGCTTCCAACACTTCGGTAAAGCCGACGTTGGGCATCAGCGTGCCAAAAACGCGCCGCGTGCCCTCGCGTGCGCTATTTTGGATGCGCAGTGCGATCGGATCGATGCCCAGCTTTTCGGCCAGCTCGTCGAGTGTCGTTTCAAAGGCAAAGGCGGCGGCCGGCGAACCGGGGGCGCGGTAGGCCGCCGTTTTCTGCGTATTGCAGACCACGTCGAACCCTTCGATGCGCGCGTTGGCAATATCGTATGGGGACATCATGCAGCGCGCGCCGCCCTGCACAGACGAGCCGGGAAAGGCGCCGGCGGCATAGGTCATAATCGCTTCGGCGGCGGTGATCTTGCCGTCTTGGGTTGCCCCGATCTTTACCTTGATGTGCGAGCCGGAGGTAGGGCCGGTGCCCTCGAACACTTCCTGGCGGCTCATGACGACTTTGACGGGAGCGCCGGCCCTGCGCGCTAGTAGCGCGGCGACGGGTTCGCAGTAGACGCGCAGTTTGGCACCGAAGCCGCCGCCGATCTCCATCGGCACCGCTTTGATTTTAGAACTGGGGATGCCGAGGCAGCGCGCGGTGAAGTCGCGCACATTGAAGTGGCCCTGACTGCTCGACCACAGCGTCAGGCGTCCGTCTTCCTGCCACTGCGCGGTGCCGGCATGCGGTTCGATATAGCCCTGGTGCACCGACTTGGTCGTCGTCTCTTTTTCAATGCAAATATCTGCTGCAGCAAAGCCCTCGCTCAAGTCGCCGATGGCAAATTCAAAGCGACTGGCCACGTTGGGTGCGGTGGCCATAGTTTCACCGGCCGCCGGCGGAGGCGTGGGCAGGTCCGGGTGCAAAACAGGGGCGTCGGGCCGCATGGCATCGAGTGCGGTAAAGACGGCGGGCAGCACGTCGTATTGGACGTCGATCAGGGCCAGCGCCTCTTCGGCAATATGCGGATTGGTGGCGCAGACGGCGGCCAGCGCATGGCCGCGATAGAGGACTTTGCCGCGCGCCATGACGTTCATGCAAGTGAAGGCGAAATTGCGATCGCCTTCGGGCAGCGGTGCAAAATCATCGGCGGTGATGGCGGCGCGCACACCGGGCAGGGCCAGCGCCTTGCTCAGATCGATCGACTTGATAACGGCGTGGGCGTGCGGCGAGCGCAGCACCTTGCCATAGAGCAGGCCGGGCAGCGAGATGTCGGCGCTGTAGCGGGCTTTGCCGGTTACTTTCTCCACGCCGTCGTGACGCACGGGGCGTTTGCCAACGCTGTTGTATTCGCGCGTGGAAAGTACTTGGTTCGGATTGTAAGTAAGGGTCATAGCATCGTCCTCTTATCGCGTCATTGGATAATGATCCTTGGTTGGGCTACGGCCTAGGCCAGCGCTAGCACCTCTTCCAAGTAGTCTAGGTTTTCGTCGATCTGGCACTCGTCCATCATGCCCAGCACCATGGCGTGCACGCCATCGACGGCAAAGGAGTAGTGAATGGCACGGCGCGGATCGTTGGTCAACTCGCTGCCGCCGCCGACTACTTTCATGGCATAGACGCCTTTGCCGGACAGGGCCATGCGTGCGATAACGGGAGCGACGTTGTCGGGCGTGTCGTCCATGGCGTGGCCGGCATAATTGATCCGCGCCAGCACGACGTCTACCCAATCGCAGTCGGCCGCCGCGCAGAACGCGCCAAAATCGTGACAGGATACGCCGACGGCGCGGATGACACCGCGCTCCTTGTATTCGCTGAGTATGTCCATGGCTGCGCGGTGTTCAACGGGCCAGTCGGCGCTGGTTTGGCAATGCAGCAGCACAATATCGAGGTAGTCGGTGTCCAATTCGCAGAGAAAGCGCTCGAGGTCGGCGCGCACAGCGGGTGCCTGACGCGCGGTGGTCTTGGTGGTAATGGTTACGTTTTCCCTTCCGACGCGCTGATGGGCACAGGCGACGTGGGGATGTGTGCCGTAGCCATCGGCCGTATCCCAAAAACGTATGCCGCGCTCGTAGCCGTAGCACAGCAGGTCGGCGAGGCGTTCAACGCCTAGATCGCTCTGATTTGAACGGCCGTTGTAGCCGTTGGTGCCCGTGCCAAAGCACAGGGGGGAAACGCTCAGCCCGCTCAGGCCTAAATCCACTTTCTGCAGCATGACGGATTCTCCGCGTAGACTCGTGGCATAGCCGGCGGTTTCACCGGCAGAACAGGTGATATTAATTGCGAATGAAAGCGCTCTGCGCAAGAGCGGACTTGCGCAGAGCGTCGGTCTGGTAGGCAAAACAAAAAAGGGACACCCTCTTTGGGCATCCCTTTTTTACTTGCTTTCGTGCGGCGCGAACGAAAGCAACATGGCGCTCCCACGGAGACTCGAACTCCGGCTACAGGGTTGAAAACCCTGGGTCCTAACCGCTAGACGATGGGAGCGAACATTACTCTATAAAGCGAAAAATATAGAATAAGCGCACTTTTTTGGCAAGCGCGTTATAGCAATTTATCCCGCCGTTTTACCGCTAGGCGAACGAATCCATATCTGGATGTAAATGGATCCATTCCGTCGCCTGCTCGTAGGTGCGCGCCAAGCGCAGCAGACGCGCCTCGTCTCCGGGTTTACCGATGAGCTGTAAGCCGATGGGGAGGCCGTCGCGAGTCTGGCCGCAAGGAAGGCTTATCGCACAGAGCCCCAATGCGTTAACGGCACTCGTATTGCGCAGGCAGAGGCCGTTTATGCGGAAGTAGACGTCGTCGATATCTACATCCCGCACGGGTGGAGCAGCAAAGGGCGTAGTCGGCGTAATAAGGAAATCGACCGCTTCTAGCGCGCGCAGTGCCTTGGCGCGTAGGGCGTCGCGCGCGCGCAGCTGAGCGAGGAAGTCGACGGCGGCAATATCGCGCCCGTCTAGCATGCGCGCCGAGACGATTTCGTCGAATTGCTCGAGATGATCCTGCAGATCGCGGCGGTGATAGAGGTAGCTCTCTACCGCCGTGACGTTGGCGCCGGTGCGCCAGTGGCTCAGATCGTCGAGCACCTCTAGCGAAATTTCGTCGACGTGCACGTTGAGATCGGCAAATACCTGTGCCGTGGCGCGCACGGCGGCTTCGACTTCTTCGTCTACGTCGGCCCAGAAGAACTCGCGCGGAAAGCACAGCCGCAGTCCTTTTACATCGCCATCCAGAGCGTCAATACCGGCGAAGGGTGACTGCCCCGAGGTATTGGGGTCGGCTGGATCGGGTCCGCACAGAGCCTGAAAGAATACGGCGCAGTCCTCGACCGAGTGGCATAGCGGCCCGATGGTGTCGAGTGTTGGATCGAGCGGCAGGACGCCGCTATTGGATATGGAACCAAAGGTGGGCTTGAGTCCGACCAGTCCGCAAAACGAAGAGGGAATGCGCACGGAGCCGCCGGTGTCCGAACCGAGGGCGGCCGGAGCCAGGCCGGCGGCAACGGCGACACCCGAACCGGAAGAAGAACCGCCCGGCAGGCGCGCCATGTCGGCATCCCAGGGATTCCACGGCGTGCCGTAGTGGTGGTTAATGCCGGCGCCGCCGAAGGCGAACTCGACCATATGGGTCTTGCCCAGCAGCACCGCTCCTTCGCGGAACAGGCGGCTGGCGACGTGGGCATCGGCCTTGGCTACTTGGCTGCGGCGCAGTATGGAGCCCCCGGTCGTCACCATGCCCTCTACGTCAATCAGATCTTTGAACGCCAGCGGTATGCCGTGCAGCGGGCCGAGAAAATGGCCGCGCGCCATCAGCGCCTCGCTCGCCTGTGCTTGGGCGCGCGCTCGCTCGTGCGCGACGGCAATATAGGCGTTAAGGGCGGGATCGAACTGCTCTATGCGCCCGAGGAAAAACTCGGTCAGTTCGACGGGTGAAATATCGCGTCGGCGCAGCATGCTGCCCAATTCGACGACGGATGCAAAAGCGAGCGACTCGTCCATATCCATACGTCCTTGATATCGCCGACCGCGAGCGGCCGTGCATGGCTATAAAACCGCAGGTAGGGAGTTAATCTAATAAAGAAAAACCCGCGTAGCCCATGCGGTCTTCTTCGCCCTCGACATCGCCGTTGGGGAAGTACTCGCTCCAGCGGCGCGTCACCTGTTTAACTACCGACTCATCGGCAACCACCTCGCCGGGGTAGCCCGGCTTCATGCGGCAGTCGAGCACGATGGGCGGTTGGTAGCAGGGGTGGTGGCGACGCAGCTCTACGCCGGCTGCGTAGATATCGGCCGCCGGCTCGAAGCGCGTAAAAGTGCTCCACAGAAAAGTGATGTTTTTTTCGACCACGCGCGCGTCGTCGACCAGAAAGACCAGCGGCCATTCGGCCAAGCTAACATCGCGTGCCAACTGCTGTGCGTAGTTGGGGTCTTCCAAGTAGGAAGGACCCTGCACGGCCAAGCCGCCGCTGCAGTAGACGCCAACGGCCTGCGCGCCGCCCGGAAGCGGTCCGCTGAATTCGCCCGGCAGGGAGCGCACGGGATCGCCGACGCCGATGAGAATGCCCTTGCTGCCCTTGTTGACCTCGGGGCCGGTATAGTCGAGGGTGTCCATAGCCAAGTTGGCAAGGACGAAAAGATCCGTTTGCAGCTGGGTGCGGGCCAGCGCGTATTCGAGCACGCGGCGGAAGTTGCCCAGATCGAACGGCGCATCGACGACGACGAGAAACTTGGTCAGGTTGAGCTGGCCGCCGTCTTCGCCGAGAATGCGGAAGGCGAACTTCATGGCTTCGCGCGGATAGCGCTCGGCAACGGCGATGGTAGAAAGCGAGTGGTAGCCGGTCTCGCCGTAGCTCCAGATGGCGCGAATAGCCGGCATGACCAGCTTGGTCAGCGGTGCCATGAGCTCCTGGATATAGGTGCCTAGGAAAAGGTCCTCCTGCGGTGGTTTGCCGACGACGGTGGCTGGAAAGATCGCATCCCTGCGGTGAAAGACGCGATCGACTTGTAGAATGGGATAATCGTGTTGCAGCGAATAGTAGCCGTAGTGGTCGCCAAACGGGCCTTCGGGCTGGCGCACGTGCGGCGGTACTACTCCACAGATGGCAAATTCGGCCTCGGCGACCAGCGGCAGTTTGGCCTCGGGATGATTGATTTTGCGCAGGCGCTCGCCCTGCAAGAGCGAGGCCAAAACGAGCTCGGGCAGGTCTTCGGGCAGCGGTGCAATGGCCGATAGCATCAGTGCGGGAGGGCCGCCGACAAAGAGCGTCATGGGCAGGGCTTGGTTGCGCTGCTCGGCTACGTGGTAGTGAAAGCCACCGCCCTTTTGAATTTGCCAGTGCACGCCTACGGTGCGGGCGTCGTGGCGCTGAATTCGGTACATGCCAAGGTTGTGATGGCCGGTGTCCGGGTGGTGGGTATAGACCAGCGGTAGGGTTACGAAATGGCCGCCGTCTTCGGGCCAGGTTTTGAGCATGGGAATGCGCGTCAAATCCGGTTCGCGCTGCACGACCTCGGCAATGGGGCCACTGCGCACGGTTTTCATGCCGACGCGCAGTGCCTCTGGCACGATGGAGCGATGGCCCCATAGCTTGCCCGGCGACAGGGTCGGCAGATCCTGGGCGATCTGCACGAGCTGTTTGATAAAGCGGTCTGGGCGTGTGCCAAACGCCAAATCGACCCGCTTGGGCGTTCCAAATAGGTTGGTCGCGCAGGGAAAGTCGGCGCCCTCAACGTTATTGAATAGCAGAGCGGGTCCGCCCGCGGCAATGACGCGGCGGTGAATTTCGGCCAGCTCTTGGTCGGAAGATACGGGCACATCGACTTCGACGATTTCTCGTTCGCGGCGCAAGAGGTCTATATATTGTCGCAGGTTTTTCATGGGGCAGAATATACGCTAATGCGCGCCTTTCGCACGCCGCAGCCACACCCGCACGCGCGCAGCCGGTGGCAGGTGGGGCAGGTCGGCAGTGGCGGCCATGCGCGCGCGTATCTGGTGCTCGTCTAGCTGCCCGAGTGCCTGCAGTGAGTGGATGCCTGAGCGCCAGAGGGCATTGCCGCTCTCAACGCCGATCCCCTCGTGCAGATAGAGAGACACTACGCGCTCTAAATGCGCGTATTCTTCGTCGCTCAAAGCACCTTCTAGCGCGCGCCAATGCCGCTGTCCAACCCAACCTTGCAGTTCGGTCAGGTAGCGGACATCGCGCGCTGCCAGCACCGCCTTTGTGTTGGATTCGATGGCTATGGCGTCTTCTACGACGGGCGTGATTGAACCGGTCGATAGGTATTCAAAGCGATCGATGATCAGCATGCCAGCACACGCCAGCATGAGTGCCAAGTTGCGAACGGCCGGCGAGCGGGGCTCTGCGCGCTGTTCAGCGTAGTCCCCCAGCGCTGGTGCCAGGCGTTGATATACTAGCCAGCGGTAGAAGACGACGCATTCCAATGCAAAGGGTGGGAAGCCCAGAAAGCCGAGCAGCGGCATCTCAAAGAGCTTGAGCTCTTCGAAAAAAGGAACGGTGTAGATCCACTTGGCGCGCGCCCAATAGTTGAGCGACTCCCAGAGTAGGCCGGCGATAAGACCGGCGAGCAAGGTGCGCAGCAGTGGGCCCCATTGGCCGCGCTCCCACTGGCGCAGCAGGCCGTCGATGCCGCGCCGGTAGTGGATCGGCGCCAGGAATAGCGCTACGGCCCCCCAAACTAGGGGAAAGAAATAGCGCGGCCACAGCATGGGTAGAACCAAAAATAAGATGCCCAGCAGCTGCAGGCCGTAGAGTGCACTCCGGGGAAAGTGCAGTCTAAATCCCTGCGCGCCCGCCGCTATGCCGCGCAGGCGCAGGTAGTATTCGATCCATAGAATGCCGGGAAATACAGTGGCAAAAGATAGAATACCGAATACCGTGCGCAGCGCGGTGTGGTCTACTACGAAGATGTAATACCAGTTTTGCAGGCGAAAATTGAGCAACTCGAAAAAGTACCAAAAAGCCGCTGACCACAGCATCATCGACGCAAAGCCGCCTAGGCCGCAGCGCGCGATGAGCGACCGACCTTCGCGTCGGCGGATGAGTTGGTCAAAGAAAAAGATCAGTCCGCTCCATGCGCACAGGTAGAAAAACGTGGCGAAGGGTTCGATCTTCAGCGCGTTGAGGGCAAAGGTGCAGATGATGAACAGTGGACCGAGATATACCATGCGATAGGAGGATGGTTCAGCGCAGGGGGCCGCGCCCGGAACTGCCGTCAGTAATGGGCACGGGTGCCGCCAGCGACATTAGGTGCTCTATGTCGAATTCGCGCAGCAGGCCAAAGCAAAACAGGGAGGGTGCGGTCGCGTAGGGCGTAGGCCATTGTACTAGGCGCGCCAGCGAGTCGAGTAGGTTAAAGGTATGCAGCGCAGCGGCCATCTTGGGCTGCAGTGCGCAGGCGATTAGCGCGGCCGTTGAAACAATCTGACCGCGTGCGACGAGGCGCGGCGTGCCGTAGCGATGGCCGACCCACTGCGCCAGCGCCAGTAGGTGGCCTACCTGCAGACCCAATGGGCGCAGCCCCGTGGCAGCTACCAGCATTTGGTGCTGCCAGCCAACGGCCAGTTCGCCGGTGCCAAAGACGTCGGCCACCAGCGCGCGGCGGTGCGCCCCCAGCGCGGCCTGCACCAAGGTATCGCAGCTGCTGCGCCCGGCATCGGCGACGATCAGGTCCGTACCGCGCGCCCGCGGCGGCGCGAATTCCACTATGGGCAAGGTCCACTGCTCGTCCAGGTGCAGTGTGTAGTAACGGACAGTATGCGCTTTGCGCTTATGGCGCAGGCCGACGGCGTTGACGCGTACGGCGTTCCACTTAGACAGAGCCACTAGCGCAGATAGGCGCTTGCGCGCAGCGGCTGATGTGCGGTGCTTCGTGCGCGCCGAGTCGGCCTTTTTCAGCGCTTCCTGTGCCAGCGAGTAGAGCGTTGCGTTATCGGTCGGCAAGCCGATGTTGAGCTCCCCTTCGCTGCGCAGTTCGTCGCGCCAAGGTAAATCCTCCTTTGGTCCGTCTAATCCAAAGTGCTCCTTGAGAAAGCGGTAGAGCTGGCGGCGATTATCCGCCTCATAGTTGTGTGTACCGGGCTCGGCGTTGTCGTAGAGCGCCAGCGCGTGGTCGGCCCCCAGCGCCGAGTATACGCTGCGCGCTGGCTGAAATATGGAGCGCCGCGCCCGCTTTGTTTGAAAGCAGCAATCGTCGTGGCGGTTGTATATGAGCAAGGTGGGACGCGGCGCATAGAGTCCGGTCAATACATCGTAGTCGGCGACCGCAGCCATATCGGAAGGGCACTGCTCCAGATCGCCAATATCTTCAATACAGGTGCGCCGTTGCCACAGCGCCGAGTAGCCAGCCACCGGCACAACGGCGCGCACGCGCTCGTCCAGTGCCGATAGGATGGCCGTCTGCCAGCCACCGCCCGACAGCCCAGTCATCGCCACGCGTTTGCGGTCGGCATGGGGATGGGCCAGCAGCACGTCGAGCGCTCGCTTCATGGCCAAGTAGAATACGCCTATGCCGGCCGTGCCGCACAGATCGAGAGCGGCGATGCGGTTGTGGTCGAGGTCGGCGCGCAGTTCACCCATGCCGATAAACTCGCTGTTGAGTGCCAGCGCGCCGCGCTTGGCCAGATTAATGCACCGCGCCTGCTTGTAGTCCATCGCCTTGCCGCCCATGTGGTGGCCGTTGGGGTTAAGGACGGCCGGTACGCGACCGCGCAGCGGCGTCGGCTCGTAGAGAAGCGCGGGTATCCACATGCCCGGATAGCCCTCATAGCGCAGCTTGCGAATGCGGTAGCCCTTATCGGTTTCGATTACATCGCCCCATTCGACGCGCGGCGTTTCATCTAGCAGTCCATCGGCGTGACCGCGAAAAAACAGCTCGAGCATCTGCTGGCGCACGCGCGCAGCGCGGCGCTGCCACGTGCGCGCCGATGCGGGCGCTTGGAGTTGCGGTAGATGCGCGGCAAGTAGGTCCTGCAGCTGGCGGCCGGGCGCTTTTCCAACGAGGCGGCGGGTGAGTTCAGTGCGCATCAGATGGAGTCTCCTATAGACACATCAGCGGTGATAAAGTAGTGGTCGCTGGGGTAGCGCCCCTCGCGGTGTGTATCGATGATCTGCGCGTCGATTACTTGCAGGGAGCCGCGGCAGAACACCCAGTCCATTTTGCCCATCTCGCCCTCGTATGCGGGCCCCTTGAAGGCGTGATAGGTATGGCCTGGATCGTCGGTCCCGTGAATGGTCGAATAGGTGTCGTGCCAGCCGCCGTCGAAAAACGTTTGGATGGCCTCATTCTGTATGTCGCAGTTCATATCGCCCGTTAGCAGCTGCGGGTAGTCGGCCGCGTAGGCGGCGGCGTCTTCGCAGATCAGACGCGCGCCGTTGGCGCGCGCCGACTGGCTGATGTGATCCAGGTGCGTATTGACGATGCGGAACTCGCGACCCGAACGGCGCTCTTTCAAGCGCAGCCAGTTGGCCAGGCGCACGCAGGCGCTGTCCCACGAGCTCGAGCCGCTAATATGCGGCGTTTGCGAAAGCCAGAATCCGCCGGGCGAGATCAGGTCAAAGCGGTCGCGCCGATAAAAAATGGCGTTGGTCGGTCGATCGGTCGTCGCTTCATCGACTATGCCGAAATGCGCGTATTCTGGCAGGGCGCGCTGCGCGTAGTGGCACTGCTGCAGCCACAGCTCCTGAAAGCATATGATATCGGCGTGCAGCGCGCGGATGGTATTGAGCGCGTACTCTTTGCGCAGTTCCCAGTGGTCCGGGCCATCGTTGGCGGGAAAGCAGCGAATATTACAGGTGGCGACGCGCATGGGTTTGCCCTCCGCGGCGTGGACGATCTATGTTAAGTGCTATGGTTGAATCTGCGATTAGGGACGGTACTACGGGTGATGTCGGTGCGCAAGGGGTCGTCCCCATGCGACTCTTTATCACGACCAATCCCGGTCTGGAAGACGTTGTCGTCGAGGAGCTGTTGGCGCGCGCGCAGGCGGCCGGTCTCGGCTCCATTGCTGTTCAGCCCAAGCCCTTTGGCTTTGGCGGTCAGGTCTGGGTCGAGGGCGGCCAGCGAGAGGCGATGTGCGCGATGGCCATGCAGCTGCGTTCGGTGCATCACGTGTTTGAACCGCTGCACCGATTTGACGTGCCCATGGACGGCGGTCTGCAGCATATAGAAGCGCAAGTTGAACAGCTCGACATAGCCGAGATGAAAACGGCTGAGACGTTTCGCGTGACGAGCCGGCGCAGCGGCAAGCACGACTTCGGCAGCATGGATGTGCAGCGCCGAGCGGGCGCCGCTCTATGGCGTCGCTACGGCACGGCAGTGGACCTGGAAAATTTCGACGTCAACGTGCGCGTCGACATTTTTGAACACGTATGTTTGGTGAGCTACCAGCGGACGCAACGGTCGCTCAGTAAGCGCTTTCAGCGCCGCTTTCAGCCGCGCGTTGCACTCAAGGCTTCGGTGGCCTATGCCCTGCTGCACGTCGCGCGCATCCAGGCGCAGGAACGAGCCGAGCTGCTCGATCCATTCTGCGGCTCAGGCACCATTCTCCTTGAGGCCGCCGAAGTTTTCCCCAACCTAGTGCTGTGCGGCAGCGACATAGATCACCACGTTATTGACGGGGCGCGCGAAAACGCTAGTGCATTGGGGTGTGCCGAGCGCTTGGTGCTGCGGCAGGGCGATGCGCGCGCGCTCGATGCAGTTTTTCCCGAGCGGCGCTTTGACTACATCGTCACTAATCCTCCCTACGGCGTGCGCTTTGGTCAGCACCTCAATTTTGAGCGTTTTTACACGCGGGTGTTGCAGCAGTTTTGGTATCGCCTAAAGACGGCAGGGCGTCTGGTACTCATTGCTTGGAAATACCGCGAGCTAGTGCGCGCCATAAAAATGACGGGGCTTTTTCGCATTCGCCTAGAGCGCGCGGTCGAAATGGGCAGTCTGCATCCGCATATATTCGTGCTGGATCGAATCGATCGGGAGGAAAAAACGTGAATACGCTCTATTTGATTCGCCACGGCGAAGTATACAATCCGCAGGGTATTATCTACGGTCGCCTGCCCGGCTTTGGTCTCAGCGAGCGCGGCTGCCGGCAGCTGGCCAACGCCGCCGATGTGCTAGGTGAGATGCCGCCCGCCGTGCTCTATGCTTCGCCCATGCAGCGGGCGCAGGAATCGGCCGCTATTCTGGCCGAGCGTTTTTCCCTTCCCGTGCAGACGGACGAGCGCATTATCGAGACTAGCATAGGCACCTTTCAGGGTCGGCGCTTTGAAGAACTGCCCAAGCCCTATATAACCGAAGAAGGCGCCCATCCTCAACTTGAAAGCGCTGCCTCCATGCGGGCGCGCTTCATGAATTGGGTAGAGGATGTGCGCAGTCGCCATGCGAACGAAGTAGTTGCCGCCGTATCGCACCGCGACCCAATTATTGTTGCGCTACTGCACTGGCAGAATCGCTCGCTCGACGCACTGCCCGATTTTTCACTCGAACCGGGTTCGGTATACGCGGTGGATTTTTCCGATGTGGTCTCGGTCCGTGCCCTGGGGTGAGCGAGGCGTTCTCATTGGGATTGTGCTAGCGGCGGCAGGCGTGCGCCTGCTAGGGGCTGGCTACGGCGTGCAGCATCCAGACGAGTATAGCTTTGCGCACTTTCCGCTCAACTTTTACAGCCTCGACTTCAATCCTCATTTTTTCACGTATCCCACCTTTCACTACTACGTCCTCGCCGTTCTATTTTGTCTGGTCTTTATTGCGCAGTATTTATTTGGTAGCGGTCTGGTACTAGAAAATTTCATTGCGCTACACTACCTATATGAACCCCAGTATCTGGTTTATTGGGCGCGGCTACTCAGCGTCGCTTACGGCACGGGGTGCGTCCTGTTGGGAGCCTATCTGGCGGGCGTGCTCTACGGCCCCCGTGCGCGACTGCCCGCTGCGGCTCTATTGGCCGTTTGCACTGTGCAGGTGCGGCAGAGCGCATTGGCCGGAGTCGATACGGCAGCGCTGTTCTTCTTTGCTGCGGCGCTGTGCGCGTCGGTGCGCCTACTGCACTGCGATGACATGCGCAGCTATATTTTTTCTGGAGTGCTGGTCGGTGCGGCCGCCGCCTGTAAATATCCGGCTGGCCTCGTCGGCAGTGCCGTCCTCGCGGCGCACCTTCTGGCGCGCCGCCCCCTATTTGATGCACGCCCATGGCTGGCCGCAGCGACCTCACTGGCGACCTTTCTCGCCCTTTCGCCCTACGTGCTGCTCGACTTTCACACGTTTGCCGCACACTTCACCGCGCAGTTTTCCCAACTAGGCAGTGGTCGAGGCGGCGATGTGGCAAGGGGTTGGTGGCATCACATAGCGTTTAGCCTTCCGGCAGATGGCGGCTGGTTGGCGTTGGGTGCTCTGGCGTTGGCCACCCTACTTGCAGCGAAGGAGCGCCGAGCTGCCGTGTTGGTTGCGCTGGCGCATTATTGCCACTGTGGTTCTCTTGGCTCAGCCGCTTTACGCGACG
>JAYOYH010000021.1:45912-73909 GCA_038153405.1 Gemmatimonadota bacterium
GCGCTGGCGCATTATTGCCACTGTGGTTCTCTTGGCTCAGCCGCTTTACGCGACGTCGCAGCAGGCGCGTCTGCTGGCCGCTGGCGACACGCGCGAGCACGCTAGGCAGTGGATCGAAAAACACATCGCGCCCGGCGAGGCGATTGCCAACTTTGGCGGCTGGGCCGGCGACGTACCGGTGCAAACCTACGAAAATCTGTGGTGGCGCCTTTTGCACTACGAGCGCGTTTTTGATCGCACTTCTCTTGCGCACAGCCTCGACTTTCTCGTCGCGCGTGGTCTGCCCGCGCCTCACTATAGCTATACCCTGCAGCGTAGCAATATGGACGCGCAGCACGGCCGCATGTCAGAGGTTGAGCAGCGACATACGGGCTGGATCGTTCTGCATCGCCATGCTCTGTCTTATTCGCAGATCGATTCGTCTTTTGCCGGTGTATTGACGACGCGGGCCGAGCGCTTGGCGGAGTTTGGCAATGGAGCAACGGATAATGCGATCTACGATCCACTGGATGCCTTTTATGTGCCCCTGGCCGGAGGCGGAGCGCTGGAATGGCCGGGTCCACAGATAGAGGTCTGGCGCTTGCGCGCCTATGATGGTCGTGTACTGGCCGAACAAACAGTGCTCGGTGCTTTTGCTCAAGCCTATGTGCGCGGAGCAATTGAAGCGCTGGACAAGGGAGATCGGAACCGGGTAAGTGAGTTGACGCAGGTTGCGCTCGATCTCGATCCGCGCTGTGCAGAGGCGCATTACGTGCGCGCCGTTGAGCGGCATATGGCGGGTGATTTGGACGGGGCCGCAGTCGAATATGAAAAACAGTTGGCGATAGCAGAGGATGCAGCTGCGCGGATGAATATGGCGCTTATTTACAAGGGGAGAGGCGATGTAGAGAGCGAGCGGCGCGCGTTGGAGCGCGCTGCGTTGGCCGCCCCATGGCTCGAAGAGCCGCGCCGCCGCTTGCGGCTTTTCGAGCGCCGGCATCTTCGCTAGCGCGACGATCTATAAGTTGGAGTTGAACTGGCTGCGCCATACGTGTGACAAAGGCGTCCTGCGGGTCGTCGTGCACATAGGCAATGATGCTGCTTATACTCCGCTTTCCTTCGCGCCAGATGCACGGCAGCGCGCTACAACGGCGCCCAGGTGTTCGACCGAGCAGAGCACGACGATATCGTCGCCGCCGCGCAGCTCAAAATCGCCGCCGGGATTGGGCCATAGTTGAGCGGTGCGGCGCACGGCAAGGACGGCGGCGCCGTTGCGGCGACGCAGGTCGGACTGCGCCAGCGTGCACCCATCGAGTTCTGCGCCGACGTCCACGTGCAGCGTGACTAGTTCGACGTCGCCCAGTTGGCGGCGCAGGGACGGTGCGGCACCTTGGCCGTCGACGCGAAAAAGGCCGTAGCCATCAGAGCGCACTTCGGCAGCGAATTGCTCAATTTCCTCGCGTGCGACCAAGTAGCGGCGCAGCACGCGCGCAATAATTTCGACGGAAGTTTCAAATTCTTCCGGTATGACTTCGTCGGCGCCGAGCGCGTATAGGGCCTCTACTTCACCGACAAAACGCGTGCGTGCGACAATGTGTAGTGCCGGGTTGATGCTGCGTGCCCGCGCGATGACTCGGCGGACGGTCGCCAAGTCGGGAATGGTCACCACTAGCGCGCGCGCTCGCTCGGCGCCAGCATAGCGCAGGACGTCTTCGCTGGATGCGTCGCCGTAAAAAATGGGCTCTTTTTTCGCTCGCTCGCGCCGCACGGTCTCCGGATTGGTTTCAGTGATTACGTATTCGATCGACGCACAGCGAGCGGCGCGCGCTACGTTGCGCCCATTGATGCCAAAACCGGCGATGATCACGTGGTCGTTGACGTCGTTCGGACGATCGCGCTCGCGGTTTTCTAGGCCGAGTCGGTCGGCAAAAAGCCCTAGTTTGAGGACTGCGGGCAGCGGCCATGCGGCCACGCGCTGGCCAGCCCAGTGACCAGCGCGCATGAGAAACGGAGTGTAGACCATCGTCAGCACGGAAATGGCCAAAAAGAGCGCGTAGTGCTGCTGGTTGAGCAGGCCGGTGTCTACGCCAACCCGCGATAGTACAAAAGAGAACTCGCCCACCTGCGCCAACCCTAGTCCGGTGACGAGCGCCGTGTGCAGAGGGTAGCCCAAGACGAGCGCGACCAAGGCGACAATGCCGGCTTTGACCAAGAGCACGATTAGTGCGCCGCCGAAAACCGCGCCAGCCTGTTCGGTGATGACGCTCACGTCGAGTAGCATGCCGACGGAAACGAAAAAAAAGCTGGTAAATACATCGCGAAAAGGCAGAATGTTTTCGAGCGTTTGGTGGCTGTACTCCGACTCGGAAATAATCAGTCCGGCCATAAAGGCGCCCAGTGCCAAAGACAGGCCTAGCGCGGCCGTTAACCAGGCTACGGCAAAGCATAGCACGCTGGTGCTAATGAGAAAGAGCTCACGACTGCCGGCGCGCGCTATGTAAAAAAATATTTTTGGCACGACCCACTTAGAAGCGACGACGATAAGTGCGACAACGCCCAATGCCTTGAGGGCCAGTTCCAGCAGTTGCGAAAGCGGATCGCCGCTCGCTCCGGCCAAAATAGGTGCGAAGAGCATGAGCGGCACGATGGCAATATCCTGAAAAATAAGTATGGCCAGCGACAGGCGGCCGTGCGAGGTGTTGATTGTGCCCGTCTCTTGGTACAGGCGCATAACGATTGCCGTGCTGCTGAGAGATACTAGAAAGCCCGCAAATACCGCCGGTCCGGCTGCAAGACCAAACTGGGTCACGAGCAGATACGTCGCGGCAATGGTCAGGCCCACCTGCAGCGCGCCGCCAAACAGCACTTGGCGCTTGATGCGCAGGAGTTCGTCGACGGAAAATTCAATGCCGATAGTGAAAAGCAGCAGCACGATGCCGACTTCGGCGAGAATTTCCACTTCGTGCACGGCTCCGACCAGTCCAAATCCATGCGGGCCGGTCAGCGCACCGGTGAATAAAAAACCGATGATGGCCGGCAGCTGTAGCCGGTGGAATAGCAGCAGCACTGCGACGGCTACGGCAAAAATAACTACGATGTCATTGAGCAGTTTTATTTCCATTGCGTCGCTGTTCAGCGCGTGCTTGACACTGCACGTCGTCTTTGCTTTGCTATCGGCTCGCATCGAGCCGTTAATAATTTTAAAAGAGATGAACAAAATATATGGAACTTCTCGCCCATACGACGAACCCATTTGGCGGCGTTTTGACCCAGACCGACGAACTGCCCAATGAACCTGAGGCATTCCGCGTCCGGCTGCAATACTCGATCGATACGTGGCGCACCGAGGGATACCGCGTGGTATGGGTCGAACTCCCCATCGCACTCGCCGCATTTGTACCAGTGGCGGCTGCCGCGGGCTTTACCTATCACCACAGCGGCGAAACCTATGTGATGATGACGCTGCGCTTGCAGGAGGACGCCTTTATCCCCGCGCACGCCTCGCATTATATCGGTGCAGGTGGCGTCGTCATTAGCGAGGATCAAGAACTGCTGGTCGTCAGCGAAAAATACCACAGCCAGCGATCCGGGCCGCCCCGCTACAAGCTGCCCGGTGGAGCGCTGCACGAGGGAGAGCACCTAGCCGAGGCCGTCGTGCGCGAAGTGCTCGAAGAAACGGGCGTGCACGCCCATTTTGAGGCGCTAGTCTGCTTTCGCCATTGGCACGGGTACCGCTACGGCAAATCCGATATCTACTTCGTCTGTCGCCTGAGTCCGCTGAGCAAGGCCATTACCATTCAAGAAGACGAAATTGCCGAGTGCTTGTGGATGCCCGTCGGAGCCTATTTCAACGCCGAGGGCGTTAGCGCTTTTAACAAGCGCATAGTCAAGACGGCGATGAGCAGCCCCGGTGTGACGCCCGTCGAAATCGAGGGGTACGCCGAGCCGGAACGCTACGAGTTTTTTATGCCACTTGACTTAGAAATGAGCGAGGACTAGTTCGGTGGTCAAACCCAATATACTGCTCTTGATGACCGACCAGCAGCGCGCCGACGCGCTAGGCTGCAGCGGCGGGTGGTTGGAGACGCCCCATTTAGATCGCATTGCGGCCGGCGGCGTGCGCTTTGTAAACTGCGTTACGAATTCTCCCGTGTGTGTGCCTGCGCGCCTGAGCTTGGCAACGGGGCTCTATCCACACAACACCGGCGTGTGGAACAACCAGACGAGTCAACCCAGCAGCGAGCAGCCCACTTGGATGCAGCGCGTGCGCGATGCGGGCTATAGAACGAGCCTATTTGGTAAGACGCATTTGCATCCGCACAGCGGCGATCTGCGCGATCGCGAGTATTTGATGAAGACCTATGGTCTCGATGACGTGGACGAGATCGGCGGACCGCGCGCGAGTATGCGCGTGCTTTCGCATATGACGGCGTGGTGGCGCGACGAAGGCGTATGGGAGCGGTATAAGGCCGATTTCGACGAACGCTTTGATCAGAAGCCGCATATGGAGCGGCCTTCGCCGTTGGGCATGGCGCACTATGCCGACGTTTACGTCGGCCAGCGCGCCAAACAGTATATCGAGAACTACGATCTCAACCAGCCATGGTGCTGCTGGGTTAGCTTTGGTGGACCCCATGAGCCGTGGGATGCGCCCGAACCCTTTGCCAGCATGTACGATCGGCAGCGCATGCCCGCGCCGCGCGCCGCGCCGACTCGCGCCGCTTTGAGGCCCAGCGGTCACCTCGATGCGCTGCTGGAGAGCGATCGCGTGCTAACGGCGGAAGACATTGCCGCCATGCGCGCCAATTACGCCGGTAATATAAGTCTGATCGATGCGCAGATCGGTGAAATTCTCGAAGCGATTGAGCGGCGCGACGAGCTCGATAACACCATTATCGCGTTCGTCTCTGACCACGGCGAGATGAACGGCGATGCGAACCTCATCTATAAATCGAACTTTCTCGACGGCGCCGTGCGCGTGCCGCTGCTAGTGCGCGCTCCAGGCATGGCCCAAGGCGCTGTTTGCACGTCGCCGGTCGAGTGGTTTGACGTCGGTCCGACGCTGGTGGAACTGGCGGGTGGGGAGGTGGACTACCCACAGTTTGCCCGTTCGCTCTGTCCCGTTCTGAGCGATCCGCAGAGGGCGCACCGCAGCGAGGCTATTTCCGAGTTGAACGGAGAAGTCATGCTGCTCGACGAGGCGTGGAAGGTCGCTCTCAACGTCGAGGGACAGGTCTATATGCTATTCGACGTGCAGAGCGATCCACAAGAGCGCGAGAATTTAGCCGGCCGACCGGATATGCGCGCGGTTGAAGATGCGCTGCGCCTGCGGATTCTCGAGCGTCTGGTGCAAACGCAACTGCGGGGAGCCGGCTATGCGTTTGACCTGCACGGCAAGATGCGACTCACCCATCGCTAATCGAATGACCTCGTTAAGATATTCCCACTACACATACTTGGGCGCTGTCATAGTGTGTGTGCTTGCGCTAGTGCCCTACCTGAATATTTTGGCCAACGGCTTTGCGTTGGACAGCGTCGTACTGGTCGAGCGCAGCGTTGCCATTCAGAGGGCCGATTGGTTTTTTCTGCTAACGTCTGATTATTGGGCGACCTACGACGGTCGCAGTTCGAGCCTCTATCGTCCGCTCACGTCCGTTTGCTTTGCCATTCAACATGCCATAGGCGCTGGGGCGCCGTCGTTTTTCCACGGTACCAGTTTACTACTGCATGGAGTGGTTTCACTCGGCACATGGTTTTTGCTTCGTCGGTTGGCTAACTTGCCTGCCGCTTTCATCGGCGCAGCTCTTTTTGCCGTTCATCCTGTGCATACCGAAGTTGTCGCTTCGATTGTGGGACAGGCGGATCTATGGGCAGCGCTTTTTGTCATCTTGGGGTTGGTGTGTGCGATTGATGCCGGCCAAAAGGGACGAACGGGTTGGAATGTGGTTTCGGCCTTGTGCTTTGCCCTGGCACTCTTTAGCAAAGAGTCCGCTATCGTCTTCCTGCCCATGTTAGGAGCCGTCGACTGGTACCAGTATAGGACGGGCAATAGTCACTGTTTTTCTCCTCGCACCTATATCCTCTGTGTACTCGTGCTGGCAGCATATGGCGCAATTCGCTACGAGATACTTGGTGGCTGGCAAGTTGGCTACATCGACCCGCTAGACAACGCGTTAGTAGATTTACCCACGCTCGACCGCGTGGCCAACGCTGCTGTTATTGCGTGGTTTTACCTCGGATTGCTCGTTCTGCCGTACAAGCTCAGTGCCGATTATTCTTACAACGCCTTATCTATCGCAACTCTGTTGCCAGGCGGGCTGTCTGCTCTACTACTCTTTTTTGCGGCCGTTGTTTTTCTACTGTGGCGTTACTACAGAGCGCCTAGCCTGTGTTTGCTCGGCGCCTTGTGGATGTTGGTGGCCTTCGTTCCTATTGCAAATGTGTTTTTTTCTATAGGGACGATGGCCGCCGAGCGCTTGCTCTATTTACCATCACTAGGTTTTTGCGCGTTTGTAGGAGTTGCCACAGCGCGTTTATGGCACCGAGCCGATCGCCGTCTTTTTTTCGCTATTGCGGTATGCTCGGTTTTTTTTCTGTCGGGTCGCACGTGGGTGCGTAACGGCGAGTGGCGCAGTAACGAGACGCTGTTGGGGGCAGCCGTGCGCGACTATCCTCAGAGTGCCAAAGCGCAAGCGGGGTTTGGTGAAGCCCTGCTGAAGAGAGGAGACGCGATCGGTGCACTGGATGCGCTGGGGCGCGCGGTGGAAATATATCCAAGCTATGATGACGCATACTTCTTTATAGGTTTGGCCTATATGGAGCTACACCAATGGGACAATGCGCGCGCTGCATTTGCGCAAACAGAGTCCGTCAACGCGCTCCACCATCGCGCCGTTGTCAATCAGGGAGTGGCGCTGTGGGAACTGGGTCGTAGAGAAGAAGCGGTTGCAGCCTACCGGCGTGCGCTCGAAATTGCACCTGGGTATGAACTTGCACTACAGAACTTAAAACGGGCCGCAGAAGCGAGCGAACCTTAGCTAATCGCATAGTCGCAATAGGCCTGAAACAGGCCTATGCGCTTTAGAGAGAAGTCTTTTAATCGGTTCGCAGCCCCAGTTTCTCTAGCACTTCCGTATTGACGACGTATTCCGGCACTCGGCCCTGCAGCACGTCGACGATTGACTGAGCTGCCCAGATCGACATGCGCTCGCGCGCCGCATTGGTTTTTGAGCCCGAGTGCGGCAGCGCTAGCACGGTGGGCAGGCGCACTAGCTGTAGCGAGGTGTCCGTTGGGGGTTCGGTTGCCTGACAGTCGAGTCCGGCGCCCTGCAAGTGCCCGCTTTGCAGCGCTGTGATCAGCGCCTCTTCGTCGACTAGCCCTCCGCGTGCTGTATTGATGAGATAGCTGCCGGGCTTCATCGCCGCTAGAAACTCGGCGTCGATCATGTTTCTGTTGGCGTCGGTCATTGGCGTATGCAGCGTAATGGCATCGGCTTCCCTCAGCAGGGTCGCCCGATCGACTGCTTCGGCCCCCATCGCTGCGATCGCCGCTGCATCCACCCACGGGTCGTGCACCAGCACGCGCATGCGGAAGCCCTCCGCGCGCCGCACCACTTCGGCGCCAATGCGACCGCAGCCGACTAGCCCCAGCGTCATCGCCGATAGGTCCTCGCCAATGGGCACGTCGTACTCGTCGCCGGTCTTGACGTTGCGATCGCCGGCAATGAGTTGGCGCGTCATCCCCAAGAGCAGGGCAAATACTTGGTCGGCCACCGCATCGCTCATAGCTCCGGGCGTATACGTCACGACGATGCCGCGCTGGGTGCAGTAGTCTAGGTCAACTTTGTCGTAGCCAACGCCGTTGCGCGCAATGACCTTCAGCGATTGGTTGCCGTCTAGCGTGCTGGCATTCAGGTTTTCCGAGCCGGCCAACAGTCCATCGATGCCGGCGATCTTTTCGCGCGTATCCTCGTCGGGCCAGCCGGGCAGGGGCCGCTGCACGATTACCTGTAAGCCCGCTTCCTCCATGATATCGCGTGCCGGTGAGCGTCCCTTGAACTCGATGTTTACGCTGGACAGTACTTTGGCCATGGTGTAATCCTCAAAAGCGAGTGTGTTCGTATTCGACAAAGGGCGTTGTGACGCCTAGCTCGTCGGCGAGATCCTGCAGGCTCTGCTGGTGTTCCGCCGAGACGGGAATGCCGTCGCGCGCGTACTCGCGCTCGCGCTGCCACTCAAGTCCACCGGGCAGTTCGGCCCGTTCAAAGCCGGGAAAGGGGCGCATGGCGCGTGCCTCGCCGATAAATCGATCCATTTCGCGCTTAAACTGATCGACCGGCATAAAGCATTTAACGTCGTATACGGCGATAAAAGATCCCTGATTCGACTCCCATTTGGACTGCGGTGGTATAAACTGCGGCAGGTAAATGCCGGCCAGCATGCCGCCAAAGGCGCGGTTCATGGCGCCGATGCCCAACTCCTTAAAAAAGGCGAAGGGCATGCGTTCGAAGAGCGCTTCGTCCCAGGGCAGCATCGATGCGCCCATATCGACGACTAGCGGCGGCTGTTGGCCCGAGGGAAAGGCCACGCTGATGGGTGAGGTGACGTTGACGCTCTTGATAATGGCATCCGGATTTAGCGGCGAACGATGCGAAGACACGGCCATGGCAAAGCAGTCCTGCGCGATGGCCATACGCGTGTATTTGCCCGCGCCGCCAAAGTGAAAGTGGTTGCGCGTAGTGACGGCCGCCGTGCCGTATTCTTTGGCCTTTTCTATGGCCCACTGCGTGCCCTGATAGCAGGGCCAATGACCCATGCCGCCGTCCCCGTCGTAGACCCGCGTGGTTGGGGTTTCGCTCACGACGGTTATGTTGGGCTGCGGGTTGACTCGCCCCTGGCGCATCATGCCGACGTAGCCCGGCGTCTGGCGCGTGCCGTGGCTGTGCACGCCGCGCAGGTCCGTTAGCACGAGCAGCTCGGCCATCAAACGCGCGTGTTCTGGAGAAGTCTCCGCCTTTTCAAAAAGTGCAGCGACCAACTGGCGCAGCGGCTCTGGGGGCACGCGGATGCCCGTATTGGGAGGTACGTTTGAACCCACAGTAGCTCTCCTTGTAAGAAAGATCAGCGCGCTAAATACGGTTGCCCCACAGCGGCTGTCAAGTAAGGCAGGATTGCCTAGATGTCGCCAATTTATTTGCTTTTAATCGTTTGTTCATCTTTCGCTGGAAGCATCTACTACTTCGAGAGAACACTCCATGGCCTACGACCTACTTTTGCGCGGCGCGCGCGTGCTCGATCCGGCGCAGAATATAGATGGCGTATTCGACGTGGCCGTGCGCGACGGCCGCATTGCCGCCGTTGCCGAACGCATAGCGGAAGAGGGACATCGCCAGATCGACCTCAGCGGCAAATTGCTGACGCCGGGCTGGATCGATATACACGCCCATCTGTATCCGGGCAGCACGACCTGGGGTATCCGCGCCGATGCGCTCTACCTGTCGACGGGCGTGACCACCGCCGTCGATGCCGGCAGCGCCGGATGGGCTAACCTACAGGGCTACCTAGATTACGTCGTGGCTCCGGCGCGCACGCAGTTTTTGTCTTTTGTGCACGTGTGTGGGATCGGACTGACCTACGGCCCGCTGCCCGAACTGGCCGATATGCGCTACGCCGATGCCGAGCGCACGGCCTTTGTCATTGAGCACTTTGCCGAGCACTGTGTAGGGGTCAAAGTGCGCCAGGGCGAGGCACAGGTGGCCGACAACGGCGTCGAGCCGCTGCGCTTGGCCGTGCAGGCGGCCGAGTGGGCCGGCGTGCCAGTCATGGTGCACATCGGTCGCGGCGTGCCGCTGCCCGACGTGCTCGCGCACATGCGTCCGCGCGACATCGTCACTCACTGTTACCAGGGCACCGGCGACGGCATTGTCGGCGAGGACGAGACTATTCTCGCCGAAGTGCTGCAGGCGCGGCGGGACGGCATTCTATTCGACGTCGGTCACGGTGGCGGCAGCTTTGATTACGGAATCGCCATCAGCGCGTTGGGACAGGGCTTTGTCTCCGACGTCATCAGCACCGATCTGCATGCCCACAGTTGGGATGTGCCGGTCGAAAGTCTACCGCATACCGCCTCCAAGTTGCTCAATCTCGGCGTGCCGCTAGAGAGCATCGTGCGCCAGTGCACGGCCAATGCTGCTTTTTCCATTGGGCGCGAGGGTGAATTGGGCACGCTTAAAGTGGGCAGCGTCGCCGACATGGCGGCCTTTGAAGTGGTGGAAGGCGCATTTGAATACTGCGACGTGCGGGGTCGCGTAGAAAAGGGCACACAGCGCATAGAGGCGCGGCTCTGCATCCGTGCGGGCACGCCCTATAGCCCGGACGAGCTACGCGGCGAGCTAGAAGAGGATCTGGCGCGCGCGCGCTTTAACAAGGGGCTCAACAGCAAGCGCCTCAAAGAGCTGGGATGGAGCAAGGCGTGAGGCGAGTCGCATGATGGCGCGACTCGATGTGCGCACGCGCCGGTCCGTGCTAAACGGTCGTATCTGGGGCGCGGCGGGAGCCTATGAACAGGTGGAAGGCAGCGCCTATTTTGCACTGGATCCACAACACCCGCTCAATGCGGCGATCGTCGATTTGCCGCGCGCGCCGCGCAATAGCGAAGGCCGAGTTGAGTGCCGCGCCGATTTCTGGATTCTCAAGCCGGTCGATCCGGCTAAGGGCAGCGGCAATCTGCTCTACTACGTAGTCAACCGCGGCCGCAAGGGGGCGCTGGGCACGTTCAACTTGGCTGCTGGTTCAAATCGACCAGAGACCGCAGACGAGTTTGGCGACGGGCTGCTGATGGAGTGCGGTTTCACCGTGGCCGCCTGCGCGTGGCAGGCCGACGTACCGCCGTCGGCACCCGATAATCCGCACTTGATGACGCTCGATGCGCCGGCGTTTGCAGCTCAGGGCCCCGTTAGCTGCGAGATCCTCGTCGATGCGCCGGTGTCGGCTCACTCGTTGGGCAGCCGTTATCATCGACCCTATGAAGTGGCTCCGGGGTCTGAGTTGGCGGCGCAGCTGACGGTGCGCCACCGCCCCTATGACGAGCCTGACATCATTGATCGCCAGCGCTGGTCTTTCACCCGTCTCGACGATGGGCGTCCGGCCATTTACTTTGCGCAGGGCTTCGAGCCAGGTCTCATCTACAATTTGGCGTACACGGCCTGTGATCCCGTCGTAATGGGCACGGGGCTGGCGACCACGCGCGATTTTGTTGCGCATTTAAAGGAGAATGACCAGTTTTGCATCGAGCATGCCTACGGCTTTGGTTCTTCGCAGAGCGGGCGATTCTTGCGCCAGCTGCTCTATGAGGGATTCAACGAGAGCGAAGAGGGGCAGCGGGTATTCGACGGCCTGCAGATCAACGTTGCCGGGGCCGGTCGCGGTTCGTTTAACCACCGTTTTGCACAGCCTTCGCGCCACGCCAGCGCTCACTTTGATGCCTACTATCCGACGGAGCAGTTTCCCTTTGCCGATGCGCCCCAGCGCGACGGGCACAGCGGGGCCGAAGGTGGTCTACTCGATCGCGCTGTTAATCGCGGCGTCGCCCCCAAGATTTTCCACGTAAATTCGTCGACCGAGTACTGGAACCGCGGCGCGGCGCTGGCACACGTCGACGTCGACGGGCAGCGCGATCTGGAAGTGCCGGCCAATGTGCGGATCTACCACTTTGCCAGCACGCAGCACGGAGCGGATGAACTGCCCGACGGCACTCATGCGCTGCCCGGCAACCCCGTCCAATTCAAGTTTGGGCACCGCGCGCTGTTGCTGGCGCTCGACGCTTGGGTGCGCGAGGGCCGGGAGCCGCCGCCGAGCTGTTATCCGACACTGGCCGATGGTTCGCTCGTCGCTGCTGACTCCGACGAATTTGCCTTTCCGGCGCTGTCGGAATTGAGTCGACCCACGGCGCCGCGAGTCGTACGTCGACTCGACTTTGGTCCGCGCTGGGCAGAGGGTATCAGCGATTGGTCCGTGCCCGCGCTGGGGCCACCGTATCCGACGCTGGTGCCGTCGGTGGATGCAGATGGCAACGAAGTCGGAGGCATTCGCCTGCCCGAAGTGGCCGTGCCCTTGGGCACCTTTGTGGGTTGGCGATTTCGGAGCGGGGAAATGGGTGCCGATTGGGCGTTGGTCGGCCTGTCGGGTGCGTGGTTGCCCTTTGCCGCAGTGCAGCCTGCAGAAGGCGATCCGCGCCCCGCCATTGCCGCGCGCTATGCGAGCATGGACGACTACCAGACGCGCTGTGCGCAGGCGGCCCGAGCGCTCGTAGCGCAGGGTTATTTGCTGGAACGCGACGTCGAGCGCGTGGAGCAGCGCGCGCATCGCATGTATGAATGGGCCATACGACGCTAAGAGTTTTTCACTGTCATTAACCGCATTACGGACATACGAGAAGAGAGGAACGCAGTGCTGCAACACACCGACGACTTACGCATAGAGCAGGTAAAGCCACTCATTCCACCGGCGATCCTGATGGAGGAATTGCCCCTTACCGAGGTCGCGTCCTACACGGTGGCCAATGCGCGCCGAGATGCCGAGGCGATCTTGCGCGGAGACGACGACCGCCTCGTGGTGGTAGTGGGCCCCTGTTCCATTCACGACCCAGAGGCCGCAATTGAATACGGCGATCGCCTGCAAAAAGCTGCGGCCAGCCTGCGCGATGACCTGTGTGTCATCATGCGCGTCTACTTTGAAAAACCGCGCACTACGGTTGGCTGGAAAGGGATGATTAACGATCCCAACCTCGACGGCAGCTTCAACATCAACAGCGGTTTGCGCGCCGGTCGCAAGCTGCTGCTCGAGCTCAATAATATGGGCCTGCCGGCCGGTTCGGAGTTCCTCGACACGATTTCGCCCCAGTTTATCGCCGATCTGATCTCGTGGGGGGCCATCGGTGCGCGCACTACCGAGAGCCAAATCCACCGCGAACTAGCTTCGGGCTTGTCGATGCCCGTCGGCTTTAAAAATGGCACCGATGGCACGGTGCAAATTGCCGTCGATGCGATCGGCGCGGCGCGCCATCCGCACCATTTTCTCTCCGTGACCAAGCAGGGTATTTCGGCCATTGTCGCCACGGGCGGCAACGACTCCTGCCACGTTATTTTGCGCGGCGGCAACAGCGGTCCCAACTACGCGGCGGTCGACGTTGATGCCGTAGCCGCCCAGCTCAAGGGGGCCGGTTTGGCGCATCGCGTGATGATCGACTGCAGTCACGGCAACAGCAGCAAGGATCACGCGCGCCAGCCCCTCGTTGCCGAGGAGGTAGCCGCCCAGCTGAAGGCCGGATCCGACCATATTTTTGGCGTTATGTTGGAGAGCCATCTGGTCGAAGGGCGCCAAGACCAAAAGCCCGGGCAGCCGCTGACCTACGGCCAGAGCATAACCGATGCCTGCATTTCGTGGGATACTACCGTTGACGTGCTGGACACGCTGGCCAAAGCCGTGCGCGTGCGGCGCGCGCAGAAGTAGTGGTCTTGGCTACGCGCCCAATGGGCACGGGGCTGGCATGACGTGCCAGAGAGGCCATGTCGAATATAGGCGCAAACCCCATCGCTGGGCTGTGGGCCGATGTGGAGATCTTTGAATTTGAGGATGCGGTGTACAAGAGCCCGCTGCGGCCGGCGCCGTTTCGCTCTACGTAGATGAAATTCTCGTCTATCAGATGCTGGGCATGGTCAATGCACCCTACTCGCCGGCCTTTGCCGGCCATGAAGATTCCAGCAGGTTATATAGCGGACTACGCCAGCTGGCTGCAGCGCCATCACCCCGACAGACTGCGTTGAGATTGGAGCATCCATGAGCTTTGGCATCACCAAGACCATTCCCGCCGACGAGGGCATTGAGCGCGTCGAGAGCCTCTACGATGGCAGCGTAGACGAATACGAGTTCCACATGGCAGGCACGCCGTCTAAGCTCGGCGTGGGCGACTACGTCTACACCATCTTCGAACACAAAATTCGCGGCCGTCTGCAGATTACGCGCATAGAAGGGGGTGCGGTCAATCCCAAGTCGGGCAAGCCGCGCACGCTGGTTTACGTGCGCGCACCGGGCGAACGCCTCGATGAGCCGATCCCGCGCAAAGGGCACCAGGGGACGCGCTACTACGATGGGGTTGACTGGCCGCGCTAGGCGAGAGCGCTTATCGCGCCCCGACGGGCGCGCGTCGTTTCTACCCATTTAGCTAGCGGAAGGTGCCCTATGCAACTGAGCTCTGCAGCATACGAACACTACTGGCAAAAGGGTTGGTGCGTGGTAGAAGGTGTGTTTGCCGTAGAAGTGTGCGATGCTATAGCTGCGTTGGCCATGGACATCAGCCAGCGCGAAATGGCGGCCGACACCAGCTATATAGCCGATCGTTCGGACGATGGAAGTCAGGTCCTACCGCGCAAAGTATCGGGACCCTTTGTCAAGCACGAGGCCTTTCGCCGCTTCGCCCTGGACGCGCGCCTGCGCGCATTAGTGGGGCAACTACTCGGAGACGAAGCCCTGCTGGCCACCGACCAAGTGTTTATGAAGCCGCCGCATTTTGGCTCGGCCAAACCCTACCACCAGGATAACGCCTACTTTCTGTGCACGCCCGGCGACGGCGTGCTCACAGCGTGGATCGCCCTGGACGACGTCGATGCCGACAACGGCTGTATGCGCTATATCGACGGTTCGCACAGAGAGCCCATTTTGCCGCATAGTGCAGATCCCGATGAGCCGTACAACAAGGTGCCCCCGCGCGCGCTGATCGACCTAGACCGCGAGTCGCTGGCTCCGGTCAAAAAGGGCGGAGTTGTATTTCACCATTCCCAGTGCCTGCACACTTCGCACCGAAACGAATCGGCGCGCTGGCGGCGTGCCTATGCCACGCATTGGGCGACCGGTCAGGTGCGCGCCGAAAGCGGCGTCATTGCCAATGCCTACTTTCAACGTCCGGACTACGCCACTCCTTGAGAGACATCGCCTTTCTCTTCCTGTGTGAGGCCTTCTCGCGCACGGGCAGCATTGTGGTCTTGTCCAGCATGGCGCTGGTGGGCCGCGAGCTGGCTCCGCACGCGGCGCTGGCCACGCTGCCGCTGGCGCTGGCTCCCGTCAGCACGATGCTGACTACGATTCCAGCGGCGCGCCTTATGCAGCGGCGCGGGCGCAAAATCGGCTTTGCCCTAGGTGCCGGCTTGGGCATTTTGGGTGGCTTAGTGGGCTGTGCGGCTCTTTTCAATCAGCACTTTGTGCTGCTTTGCTTGGGCGCTGTCGGCATTGGTTCGGTCAACGGTTTTTCCACCTACTATCGCTTTGCCGCTGCCGAGGTGGTTGATGAGGCGTGGCGCAGTCGCGCCATTTCGCTGGTTATGGCAGGTGGCATTGTCGCTGCCGTAGCCGGCTCAAATCTGGCGACGTGGTCGAGGAGTCTTTTTCCGGACTATCTGTTTGCCGGCTCCTACTTGGCCATTGCCGGCATTCAACTGCTGGTGCTGTGCGCGCTGTTCTTCGTGCGCTTTCCATCGCCATCGGTAGCGGAAACTGGGGAAGGGGGACGCTCCCTAAAAGAAATCGCCCGCGACGCCCGCTTTGCGCTGGCGCTCATTGGCGCCGTGGCCAGCTGGGCGGTGATGTCGTTGCTGATGAATGCCACACCGCTTTCTATGCATCGCCACATGCACAGCTTTGACGATACGGCATGGGTTATTCAGTGGCACGTCTTGGGCATGTTTGTGCCGTCGTTCTTTACGGGTCACCTCATCAGTCGCTTTGGCGAGCGCCGGATTATGGCGGTGGGCTTGCTGCTGTTGGCGGCTTCTGCGCTGATCAACCTCGGCGGTGTTGCACTGCACAATTATGTTGTGGGTCTCGCGCTGCTAGGCGTGGGGTGGAATCTACTCTTTGTCGGCTCGACATCTCTGCTGGCGACGGTCTATCGCCCTGAAGAAAAAGCGCGCGTGCAGTCGGCCAACGATTTTGTCATTTACGGACTGATGGTGCTGACGACGTTTGGCTCGGCGCCGTTGGAAGAGGCCGTTGGCTGGGAGGTACTCAATATCCTCGCGCTGCCGCTGCTGGCCTGCGTGAGCTTGGCCATGTGGATGATGCACCGTCGCGCGCCGGCCGCTGTCGCCTAATTCATTCTTCCATACCGGCCTCCGTCAGCGCCTCTAGCAGCGGTGGCACGCCGAAGTACACTAGACTCAGTGCGGTGGGGTTCATGGCTACGGCGCCGCGCCGACTGGGGTGTTCGCTCCAGTCCTGTGCCGCGCGCACATGCCGCAAAACGGTGCGTCCAACTTCCAGATAGCGCTGTTCCCCCGTCAGGCGATAGGCCCGGGCTAGGCTGCCGCAGAGGCTGCCGTAGTAGTGCTGTCCCAGCGCAACGTCCGCGCTGAATGCGCCCGGTCCACCGCAAAACCAATCCACGGCGCGCAGGTAGGTTTGCCCCACGTCGTCGCGGTCCGTTAGCCGATGCATGAGCTCGAGTCCAATGAGCAGGTAATGGGTCTGGTAGCCCTTCTGTTCGACATAGGGCAGCACTTTTTTTAACGCGGTGAAGGAGCCGCCCAGCGCGCGGTACTCTTCGTCGCTAAAGGGGGGGGCTGTGCCCATTTCCACGGCCAACGTCGAGCCTTCGGTGGCCATGCCGTAGGGGGCCTGGTCGGGCAGTTTGTCTTCAGTCGATATTTGGAAGCGCTTGTGCCAGCTACCGTCGGCGTTCTGTCCGCGCGCGATGACGTCGTAGACGGCTTCGGCGCGCTGCATAAAGCGCGCTTGGCCCGTTACTTCATAGGCGTAGAGCAGGCCGCGCAGCACGTTGGCAATGGAGCGCAGGCTGAAACTGTAGCGAGGATCTTCCGTCCAGCGGTAGTTGAGAAAAAAAGCACCCGCCTCCTCGATGACCTCGCGCGCACGGCCGTCGCCCGTCAGGTAATAGAAATCGGTCCAGTTGTCGATAAACGTATGCGAGGCGCAGGGCTCGTCGCCGAAGTGGTCCATGCTGTGGCGATAGCAGCCCCCTACCCAGTAGGGGCGCAGCGGCTGGTAGTGGCAGGTGTCCACGTCGAGCGAATGGCGCGTCATGGCCTCGGCCAAGTCGAAGAAGGATCGCTCGCCGGTGCGCAGAAAATGCAGCCAGACGGCGTGGCGCGGATCCCATTCGCTATTGCACCAACCCCAGCGTCCTTTAAAGCGCCAGGCATCGGCTCCTTCCTCCCAGGTGGCCAGCACATCGCCCCAGTCCAAGTAGCCGTACCAGCGCTCCTGGCTGATTTGTCGCTGCATCCACTCGACAAAGCCGCCGAGCATGCGTTCGCTCTCGGCGTAGCCGCTGCGCTGGCCGTTGCCCAGCAGGGGCGCGAATCCAGCGCTGTCTTCGCCAAGCGACACGCACGGCCAGCCCAGCGCTGCGCTGAGAGTCTGTTCGACCGTCGCGCTATCGTCGCCGAAGCAGAGGAAGAATTCACTGCTTTTGGCGCTGCCCAAGCCATCGCTGTAGACGCCCTCTCCTTCGTGCCATGCCACGCTTTCGGAATAGCGCTGGTAGCTGAGTGGGTCGCCGTCCCCGCTGCGCCAGAGAAAGATGTCGATACCGTCGGCACTTGCACCCAGCGCTTTGGGGTACTCCTCGGCCATGTAGCGCAGCGCCACGCCGGTCGCCCGATCGCCATCGTCGCGCAGGATCCAGCCGCCGCAGCGCTCGGTCTCGGCGCGCGTTTGGCGCTGGAGGCCGCTGCAGTGCAAAAGCTGAACATAGTTGTCGCGTTCCTGGGCGAGCAGTGCGTATTCGCCCGCACCTAAACGCAGCTCGCGTCGCCGCACGGCATCGACGACGCAGCGCGGCGCAGGGGCCGCTGCCAGCGGCAGGTGCAGAGCCAGCTCGCGCACGCTTACCTCGCGCGCCGACCCGGTGAAAACGACCGTGTGGACTACGCGGAGAAAGGCGTGCCCGGCATAGGCATAGATGCGCGTGATCCAGCGCAGTGGCCGGTAGCCTGCGTAGTGGTGCATGGGCACATCCGCTTCATAGGCTCCGCTGCAGCGAATAACAGTGCGCAGCGGTCCGGACTCTTCCACGCGGGCATCGTACTCGTCCTCGGCCAGCGAAGCTCGACAGGTGCCGCCCATGCCGTAGAGTTGCCTGTGCGTGCCGCCGTCGTGCGACGATTCGTCAATAACGGCCCACGCATCGCCGGCCGCCTGTTTGAGAAGCTGTCGTTCGGCGATAAAGTGCCCTTGCGCATCGCGCTGTCCTAGTTCGGCGTAGTCGAGCAGGGTAAAACGCCGTTTGCCGATGCCAAAGTGCAGCGGACCGGTGCACACGGCGATGTGGTCGTCATCTTCTGTGATTTCGACTGCCGTTTGCACGGCCACATCATGGCTGTCGTCGTTCCAGCGCAGCGCGAACGTTTTGGACTGTCGCGCCGATAAATCAGCCTGAAAGTCGGTGAGGACCCACTTGATGCTGCCGTCGTGCCAGCGCGATAGCACGCGGAATTGGGCGGGTTGAGCTAGGTTCGATTCGTCCCACAGGCACAGCGAGTCTATTTCGCGCGCGCTGCCCTCGGGGAGCGCCACGCCGCGCGTTAGGGGCCACGCCCGGCGTGCCAATCCATCCTCTTCTCGCACGTGTAGTGCCACCCATTTGTTCTGTTCCACGCCCGGTGTCTCCTTTCCGCTTGGTCTGCGGCGTGCGGGAGTCATTTGCTCGACCCATCGAAGCCGCGTATTTTTTCGCTCTCAACAGAGAGTGACTATAGCAAGTTAGTAAGAGAGGAGCGTTTCGTGAAACTAGATCGTCGTCTGACGGCAAAAAAACTTCAGCCATCTATCGCGCATTTTCTCGACCATACAGCGCGTAAAATTTACGATCTCGACAAGAAGTGGAATCCCGCCAAGGGCACGCCTGTTTTTACGTGGAAGGGACGCTATACAACACGCGGCTGGACGGAGTGGACACAGGGCTTCCAGTATGGCTGCGCTATCTTGCAGTACGATATGACAGGCGACGAGCGCTTTTTGGAAATGGGTCGCAGCAAGACGGTGTTGCATATGGCGCCGCACGTGTCGCATATCGGTGTGCACGACCACGGCTTTAACAACCTGTCGACCTATGGTAACCTGCGTCGACTCATGCTGGAAGGCGTGCTGCCCCACGACCCGCGCGAGCTCGAATTTTACGAGCTGGCCATTAAGCTATCCGGCGCCGTGCAGGCGGCGCGCTGGACCGAGACGGCCTACGGGCACGGTTTTATCCACTCATTTAATGGGCCGCACTCGCTCTTTTCTGACACGATGCGCTCGCTGCGTATTCTCGGTCTTGCGCACGAGTTGGGTCACGTGCTGATGGGCGAGGGAGACAAGGCCATCAGCCTACTGGGGCGTTTGGTGGAGCACGCCACGAGCAACGCCCAATACAATGTCTACTACGGCGAGGGACGCGATAGGTACGACGTGTCTGGTCGCGTCGTGCATGAATCAATCTTCAATGCGAAAGACGGTCAGTATCGCTGTCCGAGCACCCAGCAAGGCTACGCACCCTTTTCGACGTGGACGCGCGGTCTGGCCTGGGTGCTGCTGGGCTATGCCGAGCAGTTGGAGTACTTCGACGCGCTGTCGACGAGCGCTCTCAAGCCGTTTGGCGGCAAGGCGGCGCTGGTCAAGATGATGGAAAAGGCGGCGCTGGCCACGGCCGAGTTTCATATCGAAAACTCTTTTGCCGACGGCGTGCCCTTTTGGGATACGGGTGCGCCGGGTGTGGCCTCTTTTGGCAGGATAAGCAACAAAGCCTCCGATCCCTACAACGACGTCGAACCGTTGGATAGCTCGGCGGCGGCCATCTGCGGTCAGGGCTATTTACGCTTGGGCAATTACTATGTGGGCAAGGGCGATAAGGCCAAGGCGAGCCGCTATCGCGCGGCGGCGTTTAAGATCGCTGCCACGCTTATGGATGCGCCCTATATGTCGACGGATCCGCGCCATCAGGGCATTACGCTGCACGCTATATACCACCGTCCCAACGGCTGGGACTACGTGCCGCCCAAGCGCAAGATTCCCTGCGGCGAATCGGCGATGTGGGGAGACTATCACACTATGGAACTGATCAACCTGATCAAACGCGAGGCTGAGGGTAAGGGGTATCCGGTCTTTTTCAAGTGATATGTGAGTCAGGTGGTTTCAACTCTGAAGTGCACGTATTTCCCATGAGCCATTCCACACAAGACGGACTTGCGCCGTCGGTGCATGAGCGCGTGCTACGTTTTGACCACGGGCTACGCGCGGGAGATAGCGTCTTTTTGTCGCGTGATATTAATTTGCTCAACCCCATTCAGCGTAAAGTGGTCAACAGGCTGAACCGTGAATTGAGCGCTGAGGTCATAGACTCGACGAACTCGGTATACGTTTTTCGCATTACTGGAGCGCATACCACGGACGACTCTCTATAAGGAAAGGTGCTTTATGCAAATTACAGCGATCAAACCCATCGTCGCCCGCTTTGGCAATCGCCCGCGCGTGCTGGTGAAAATCGAAACGGATGAGGGCATTAGCGGCTGGGGCGAGGCTTATTCCATCGGCCCCGATCTGTCTGTGGGCCCTGTTGTCGACTACTGCTTCGAGTTGATTAAGGGCATCGATCCGCGCCGCATCGAGTTTATTATGATGAAGCTGATGCAGCAATTTCGCTTTCCGCCCGGCGGCGTCGGGCTGTCGGCCATATCGGCCATTGACCATGCACTGTGGGATATTTCGGGCAAAGCGGCCGGTCTGCCGGTATACATGCTGCTGGGCGGCGCAGTGCGCGACAAAATTCGCGTCTATCGCGGGATTGGCGGCCGCGACGGCATTGAGGCGGCCGAGCAGGCGCATAAGCTGCACGAGGAATACGGCTTTACCGCCTTCAAGACGAGTCCTTACAAACTGAATCCGGACGCCAATCGATGGGGGCTGGTGTGCCGCGAGGCGGCGCGCTACTTCGAAGATATTCGCAAAAATACGCCGGAAGAGTGGGAATTCGCTTTTGATCCACACGCCAAAATTTTCGAGCCCATTCTGGCGTTGCAGTTGGCCAATGCGCTCGCCCCGTACGACCCGTTTTTCTATGAGGAGCCGCTGCGCCCGGAGCACATGCCGGCCTGGTCAAAGCTGCGCTCGCAGATGCAGGTGCCCCTGGCCACGGGTGAGTCGCTCTACACGCGCTTTGAGTTTTTGGACCTGCTCGCTTGCCAGGGCGCCGATATTATTCAGCCCGATATTTGTGTCTGCGGCGGTCTGCTGGAAATGCGAAAAATCGCTGCCATTGCCGAGGCCCACTACGTCAGCGTTGCGCCGCATAACCCAATGGGGCCATTGGCCACGGCGGTCAATGTGCACTTTGCCGCCTCGCAGCCCAACTTCAAGATACTCGAATATATTCTGCCGACGCAGACCGATTGGCACGACTGGGTCGACGAACCCTACCTGCCCAAGGACGGCTATTTAGAACTGCGGCCGGACCGGCCGGGGTTGGGTGTTGAAATCAATGAAGATGCTATTACGGGCGACGAGTACGTGCACTGGGAGCGCTCGAGTCCGACGCGACCGGACGGCTCGACGGGCTACATTTAAAACGATTGTAGGGGTGGAATTAGAACGGGCCGGAGGCAGATGCCTCCGGCCCGTTTTGCATATAGTGAGATCTGTCGGCTAGTCCACGTCGACGTCCAGGATATAGCGGGCCGCCGGCGAGATGCGCTTGAATGTTTCGTAGCGCAGGTAGGTGCGCTGGTCGAGCTGCTGGCGGTGCTCGCGCGCCGTAAAGTAGCAGTGCATGGCGCGGCGCTGCAGGTCGCTGCTGGTATTCGTGGTGCCACCGTGCCAGGTGTGGCTGTTAAAGACGGCTACGGTGCCAGCCGGCGCGATCACGTACTCTTCGTCCGGATGCGGTGCCGTGGGATCGCCTAGCGCGTTGCGCGGATGCGGCTTTTTGTGCGAACCCGGCACTAGGCGCGTGCAGCCGTTGTCGCGGCTAAAGTCGTCGAGCAGCCAGACCGAGTTGCAGACGTGAAACTGGCCGTCGTAGTCGGCACCCCAGTCGGCGTGCAGACCCTGTAGGCCTTCACCGGGCAGTGCGTCGCGCGCATTGAGCGAAGAGAGCTTAAAGTCGCGGCCGATGACGTGGTGTATGCAGGCGAGCACTTTGGGATGGGTATAGATCAAGTCGAACATCGCGCCCTTATTGACCAGATCGGACAGCCGCCGCGTGCCCTTTTCTTGATGGACTTCGATGCCGGCACCCGGTCCCTCCCGTTCGCACAGCTCTTCAAAGCGCTCGCGCAAGGCTTCGAGCCATACGCCATCTATTATACCGGGCAAGACCGCATACCCCTTTTCGTCGAGGTCGCGGCGGTTTTCGTCGCTGATAACGTCGGGTGTAGCGCCGAGCTCGCGTAGTGCTTGCGTAATATCCATAAGCGGAAATCCTAGTTATGTGGGTCGCGCGGCAACGCGCCGCTCTGTAAATATCTGCGCTGCGTGCGCTGCGCTCAACGGTCCAATCGCGCCTGCATATGACGGGCAAAGTATGCGTAGATCGCCTCGCGGTGCCCGGCGTCGTGGCGCTGCGCGTTGGTCGCGCTGATAACGGGTGCATCCTCGTCTAAGTGGACGGTAGAAGGAGCATCAAATAGCGCCCACTTAGCAAGGGCCGACTTCATATCGGCTACGGTTTGCGCACAGTCCGATTCGCCGTAGCGGTTGTGCACTTCGTGCGGATCGTCCTCCAGATCAAAAAACTGCGAGTGGCAGTCGTCGCGACACCAGAGCAGCTTGTGGCGCTGTGAGCGCACCATATAGCTGTGGCCGTTGCCCGACTCGGCAAAGATGTATTCGCGCTCGGGCAGTGCGCGCAGATCTGATCCCGCCATGTGCTTGGGCACGGCGCAGCCGGCGCTCTGCAGCAGGGTAGGCGCGCAGTCTACGCTGTTGCAGAGCGCCTCGCAGACGGAGCCGGCTAGCTCCTGGCCGGGATATTTTACAATCAGTGGTACGCGAATCAGTGGTTCGTACATGTGGTTTCCCTTGAGCAGCAGGTGGTGGTAGCCCATGTAATCGCCGTGGTCGCTGTTATATAGGATGAGCGCGTCGTCATATAGGTTATTCTCTTTGAGCAGGGCAACGAGACGGCCGACGTGGTGATCGATCTGCGAAATCGTCGCGTAGTAGTAGGCCATCGCGCAGCGTATTTTCGCCTCGGTCATCTCGTCCGAGGCGAAGTAGCCCCGACTAAAGGCCAGATCCTGCGGCAGCGGGGACGGCGTGTAACCAGGCAGCAGGTGCAGCGCATTGGGATCGTAGCGATCGGCCCAGGACGCCGGCGGGTCAAAGGGGTGATGTGGCTTGATAAAGCTGGTCATCAGTAGGTTGCCGCCGCCTTGCCAAGTGGCAACTTCTTCCATTGCGCGTTCGGCAATCCAGGTAGTGGAATGGTGCTCTTCGTCTAGGTCGGACACGAGCGCGCCGACGTTGTCCCAGTAGGATGCCGGCGCGTGCTGGCGGTACTCGCGCTCCTGATCGAGTAGGTCGACAAAGTGGCTCTGCCCCTCGTCGCGCAGCCAGCGGTGGTAGTCGTCGTCGTAGCGACCTGCTCCATTTTGTTCGGCTAGTAACAGTTGGTCAAAGCCGACGTCGGCATAGGTCGGCGTCAGATGCATCTTGCCGACGGCCTTGGTGCGATAGCCGGCGTCGCGCAGGATGCGCGGAAAGGTTGCCAGGCCCGAGGGCAGCGTGCAGTGATTGCTACCGCCCAAGTGTTGGCGCACGTAGAGGCCCGACAGAAAAGAGTAGCGCGACGGGGTGCAGACTGGATAGGGGCAAAACGAGTTGGCATAGCGCACGCCGTCGTTAGCCAATGCGTCGATATGCGGGGTTTGCACGTCTGAGTTGCCGTAGGCGCCCATGCAGTCGGCGCGGTGCTGGTCGGCTTGAATAATGAGAATGTTGGGGCGCACCCTATCGCGTCCGGCGGTGTGGGTCATAGGTACTCTGTCGTTATGAAATGAATTGCGCACAATCCTCGCCGAGGTGCGAGGGCGATGCGGCGACTAGTGAGGTGGAGCGTAAAAGACTACAGTCCACCCCCGTTTACTTCGGCTCTACCAGCGCTTTGAGCGGCACGTCCTCGTCGCGCGGAATATAATAGCTTATCGCATCGTCCACGGCGCCGAGAAGCTGTTTCTGAATGGGGTTGGCGCGCGCCAAGAGCTCATCGGGCATTTGCACATAGTCCATCGGCTTAACCCAGCGATAGGCATAGCCGACAAAGAGGGTTTTACGCGGAAAGCCAGCCCAATTATGGCCCATGGAGTGGAAGGTGCGCTGTTCAAAAATAAAAGCCGATCCGGCGCGCACGTTCATCGCTTTAGCACCGTGCAAAAGGCCCGTATCTGGGTCGGCCGGCGGACGCCCGAGCATGCGGTTAGAACCGGGCACAATCCACGTCGCGCCCGACGAGGGCAGCGTCTGGTCACTCAGCGCATAGGCAATCTTGAGCAAAATGCGCGGATGGGGCTCGGCCATTTCGTGCGACGAGGTACCGCCGTCCCGGTGCCAGCCTAGGCGGTGCTTTTTTTCTCCCGGAGGTTCGGCCTGCGAGGGCAAGACGATTAGGTGGGTTGTGATCATCTGTATGTTCCAGCCGAGAATCTGCCAGGCCAGCGGCGCTGTCGTCGGATGGTCGAGCAGCTGTAAAAAGGCGTCGTGGTGGACGATGCAGTTGCGCAGGTTGAGTTTGCCCGACGGCTCCAGCGTGCCCTCTTGCTCGGCGCGTGCATAGATCTGATCGGTGGCGGTATTGAGTTCATCCAGCAGGCTGGTAGGCAGGGCGTCTTCGATCAGCAGGTAGCCGTTTTGCTCAAAGAATGCGGCGTCCTGTTGGCTCAGAACGGCGGGCTGTGTTTGGGATAGCATCATAAAAGTGGACTCCCATCGCATTGGCGTCGATACAGATGGAGGAAGGTATTGCGCCATGCGCGGTCAGGCAAGCGGAGACATTTAGCTCGGTGTTTCTTAGATTGTCAAACGGCACACGTCCCTGCAGAAAGTAGATTGTCAAGCTAAGAGGAGAGCGCTGTATGAGTGCATTGGACGGCCTGCGCGTCGTGGATTTTACCCAAGTTATCTTCGGACCGGCGGCTACGCAGGTGCTAGCCGATCACGGGGCCGAAGTCACTAAAATAGAGCGTCCGGGGCAGGGTGATTTAGCCCGCGCCTTTGGTCCTTGGCACAACGGTCAGAGCCTGCCCTTTGCCAGCCTCAACCTGAGCAAGCAGAGCCTAGTGATCGACCTAAAACGGGACGAGGGTTTGCAGGTTGTGCACCGACTACTCGAGGGGGCTGACGTGCTGGTGCATAACTTTCGCTCCGGCAGCGTGATGGAAAAGCTGGGACTGGACTACGAGGCGCTCAAGGAGCGCTACCCGCGTCTGGTCTATGCCGTTGGGTCGGGCTACGGTTCGAGCGGACCCTACGTCGAGCGCAACAAGGGCGGGCACGAGTCCATGGCACAGGCGCTCAGCGGCGCGGCTGCGCGCTTTGTCGGAGCAGCCGGTCCACAGCGATTGCCCTTTACGGTAGCCGACTTCACCGGCGGCATGTTATTGGCACAGGCGATATTGCTTGCACTCTTGGCGCGCGCGCGGACCGGTAAGGGTCAGTATGTCGAGACGTCGCTGCTGGACGGCATGATGAGCATGCAGGCGTGGAACACGTCCAAGCTGCTCAACGTCGGCGACGACGGCGAGGACGACGGTTCGGGGGGCGCCACGCATCCGCGCGGCAATCCGCTCGACGGCGCCGTGTTCCAAACGGCGGACGGCCATCTGATGGTAACGGCGCTCTTTCGCCCTTTTAATGTGCTGATGGCCGATCTGGAAGAGGCACTGGGTGCGACCGGATTGGCCTCTGACCCGCGCTTTGCCGATTTGGAGACGGCCAAGGACAACCGCGCCGAGCTGCGTGCGCGCTTGGAGCCCATTTTTGCGCAGCGGAGCAACGAAGAGTGGATTCCCCTGCTGGAGGCCAAGGATATTCTCGTCGCGCCGGTGCGCTCGACGGCCGAGGCGCTGGCCGATCCCCAGTTGGCCGCTAACAATATGATAGTGGACGTCGCGCACCCACAGGTGGGGCCGACGCGCCACGTGGGCACGCCCCTGCGCCTGAGCGATACGCCCGCTGTTCAGGTTCGGCCGGCGCCCTTGATCGGCGAACACAGCGCGCAGGTGCTGCGCGCCATTGGCTATAGCGAAGAGGAAGTGGAGCGGCTAGTTGCCGAAGGCGTTATCGCCTGATGGGGTGCGCTGCGCCATGGCGGCGTCCTTTTTTCACTATATTGTTATACCGTGGCCACGGGGTAACGCGCGCACGGCCGGATCTATAAACCCGTTTGGCTGCCACGGTGCATGCGGGAGGAATTGCTGGTGAATCGGCTCCATACGCGCGTAAGGTAAGACATTTAATAGGTTTTGATGGTCAATAAAATCGATTTGAGCGGAACGTGGCAGGCCGAAGGTGCGGGAAAGCACTTCCCGCTGGCCATCCCTGGCGATGTGCACAGCGCGCTGCTGGATGCCGGCCACATAGAGGATCCCTATTGGGGCACCAACGAGCTCGATGTGCAGCACCTGCACGGCGAGGACTGGCTCTTTACGCGCCCCGTTTCCGTCGATGCAGATTTTTTGAGTGCACCGTCGATCTACCTGCATTTCGATAGCATTGACACAGTGGCAGAGGTTTGCGTCAACGGCGCGGTCGTCGGCCGCAGCGACAATATGTTTGCGCGCAGTCGCTTTGAGGTGAAAAACCATCTCAGAGAGGGCGACAACGCGCTAGCGGTCCGCATTCGCTCGGCGCAGAACACGGCGTTAGAGCGCGTCGAACAGATGCCCTACGAAATTCCCGGCAGCGACTATCCCGTGCAGTCGCCGCATCGCAATCTGGTGCGCAAAGTGCAGTGCCACGCCGGCTGGGACTGGGGCTGTTGCCTGATGGCGGCTGGCCTCTACGGTGAGGTTTATCTGGGTGCGGCTGCCCCTGGTCGCATCGAACATGTCTATACGCAGCAGCACTTTGACGATGACCTATGCGCATTGGACGTGTACGTCGAGGTACTGGCGGCTGAGGCTGGGCCGAGTGAGCTCGTTGTCAGCGTTGACGGGCATTTACAGCGCGTGTCCGTGACCCTGAACGAAGGGTTGAATATGCTGTGTGAACGCGTCGAGATTGCCGATCCGCAGCGCTGGTGGCCGGCCGGCTATGGCCAACAGCCGCTCTATGAGCTGGCGATCGAAGTGGCCGGTGATCGGGTAGAAAAGCGCATCGGCCTGCGCGAATTGGCGCTGGTCACCGAAGGGGACGAGCGCGGTTTGAGCTTCACCTTTCGCGTCAACGGCGTAGATATCTTTGCCAAGGGGGCCAATTGGATTCCCTGTGATGCGCTGCCGGCCCGGCAGACGCGCGCCGCTCTAGATGACCTGCTCAGCAGCGCCGTCGAGGCGAATATGAATATGATTCGCGTCTGGGGCGGCGGTCAGTACGAGTCGGAGGATTTCTACGATCTGTGCGACGAAAAGGGCCTGCTCGTGTGGCAGGACTTTATGTTTTCCTGCTCGACCTATCCGGCGACGAAAGATTTTCTCGCCAGCGTCGAAGAGGAAGCGCGATACCAGGTCAAGCGCTTGCGCGACCACGCCTGTATCGCGCTGTGGTGCGGCAACAACGAGGACCTCGGCGCCCTGAACTGGTTTCCCGCATCGCGGGAGAACCGCGACCGCTACCTAGTCGACTACGATCGGCTTACCGAGGGCGTGCTGGGGCGCGTAGTCGACGAATGCGATCCAACGCGTGCGTTCTGGCCGTCTTCGCCCTGCGGCGGGCGCGGCGACTACTCCGACAACTGGCACGACGATGCGCGCGGCGATATGCACTACTGGCAGGTTTGGCATTCGGGTAAGTCCTTTGACGCCTACTACGACGTCGT
>JAYOYH010000022.1:0-28332 GCA_038153405.1 Gemmatimonadota bacterium
GCCTCGTCAAAGCCGGCCAGCCAGCCCAAGCCGCCGCGGTCCTGCAAGTTGACTAGATTGGGATGTACAGGGCCGCGCACCGGCGAGTTCCAGCCGATGTCCAGTCCGTTATACTGGCCCTTCCAAATACCCATACCGCGCGTGGGCAGGATAGAAAAAGACAGGGCGCCGTTATCGACTTCAATTACGTCCACGCCGTCGCCGGGGCCACCGCGCAGAACGCGTTTCTTAATGGACCAAGTCCCCTCCATACCGAGGTCGGCGGGCGTGAGCTCAAACGTCTCTAACCAAATACCCTCTCCTGCATCCGTCAGCACCCAGGACTCCTCTTTTTTCATGACCCGTTCTCCTCGTTGGACCGGTGGCGGCCGTTTTACAGGCGTTATTTGTTTTGTCGAGCGCTACAGCGCGCTAAAGGTATAGGAGATGGCGCGGCTGTAGTCAACGAGCAGAGGGGGCGTTGAAGCGCGCGGCCAACTAAATTATCTTGCTGCTACACACCACGCAGCGTCGGCAACAGAGGAGACGGTATGCACACTATTCCCAAACGCACCTTGGGCCGAACAGGGCTCGACATCAGCACGCTCGGCTTTGGCGGGGCACCACTTGGCGACCTATTTGACGCCGTCCCCGAAGAACGGGCCCAGGCAACGCTAAAGGCGGCCTGGGACGCCGGCATCCGCTACTACGACACCGCGCCCTTTTACGGCTACGGCAAGAGCGAGCATCGCTTGGGCTACTTTCTGCGTGGCCAAGAGCGCGAGGCATTCGCACTGTCGACCAAAGTGGGCCGCGTCTTCAAGGCCGCGCGCGACCTGAAAACCTTTGACAAGGGCGGATGGATTGGTGGACTGCCCTTCACGTTTCATTTTGACTACAGCTACGACGGCATTATGCGCTCGTGGGAAGACAGCCTGCAGCGCACCGGACTCAACGCCGTCGACCTGCTGCTGATCCACGACCTGGACAGCTTTTTCCACGACAGCGAACAGCGTTTTTCCGCCTACCTAAACCAGCTCATTACCAGCGGCTGGCGCGCATTGGACGAGCTGCGCTCACAGGGACTGATCAAAGGGGTAGGAGCCGGACTCAACCGCATGGGGGCCATGCCGCGCCTGCTCGATGCCGTCGATTTGGACTTCTGCATCGTCGCCATGCCCTACACGCTATTGGACCAAGAAGTGCTCGACGAGGAGTTTCCCCTGTGCCAAGAGCGCGGCGTGCACATCGTCATCGGCGCCGTCTTCGCCTCCGGCATCCTCGTCAACGGACCGGTAGAGGGCGCGCGCTACGCCTACGCATCTGCCTCGGAAGAGATATTGGAAAAAACGCGGCGCATCGAAGCGGTGTGCCAGCGCCACGCGGTGCCGCTGCCGGCCGCTGCCATGCAATTCCCGCTAGGCCATCCGCTGGTCACTTCCATCATACCCGGCGCCATGGCACCCGAGCACATCGAGACCAACGCCGAGTGGTTCCAGCACCCGATACCGGCAGCGCTGTGGGAGGAACTCAAGAGCGAAGCGCTGCTGCGCGCCGACGCGCCGACGCCCTAGAGCGGGCACGCGCAGCGCCAGGTAGGACCGAAGGAGCGCAGGTGAAATATACCTCGACATGAGGATCTTCTTTTGCTATGTATTTTGGACAAGAGATTGACTATTTTAAATAAAATCAAACAAAAAATACGAGTAGTTATTCAGTGCACACCTTCATCCGAATGAGGAGCAGACTATGGTACGAAAAATATCAGGCCGCACGTTGACGACGGTATTGGGACTTTTTTTCGCGCTATCAACGGGTGTACCGAGCAGCAGTCACGCAGAAGTTGAATTTGAATTTGAAAATTCACTTGATTCACTTGCGGCAAGCGTTTTGAACAGCGTACAGCAAATCTCTTTCGACAACGGCGTTGAGTATTGTGGAACGGTGTATGAGCTCGACGGCGTGATCTTGTCAACACCCGCAACGAAAGGGAAAGCAGACAGCTGTGATTCCGATGATGATTTAGACGATGCTGCAACCATACTAGCGTCTTACCACACACACGGATCCTATTCTCAAGATGCCGATACGGAAGTTCCTTCGGTTGATGACTTAAAAGGTGATATTGAGGAGAAGGTTAAAGGGTATATTTCCACACCTGGTGGACGGGTTTGGCGCATCGACGGAAGCGAAGAAAATGCCGTTATGCTATGCGGTCCCGGATGTATACTCAGCGACCCTAATTTCGAAGAATGTGAAGCCCTACCTCCTGAAGAAGACTACACACTGCCAAAACTAATGAAGCGTGCCGAAGAAGACTCGGGAGATTGTTAGAGCACGACGCTGTACACCAAACCGGTGTAGCAATAGCACACGGTAGCACATTCGCTGTCAACGCATTACTGGGGGCTGCAGTCTCACACACTGCAAGCCCCCTATTGCTCTATTAACAGCTGCAACACTTCTGCCGTTTTGCAAAGATGGCTGCAACCAAGGTGAAAGAGAATCACATCGGCCTCAGTGCCCAGATCGCCCAGCGGCTCAACGCGCCGTTCAAGTGGCGAAAGAGATCAATGTCGTAGCGGGTGAACTCCCCGTTCCCGTCGTTCCCCTTCTCGAACAAAGGTATCGCGCACCGTACCGGCCGGCGCTGGGCGGCACGCTGGTAAAGGTGCCGCTGTGGCCGTTTAGCGCGTCGACGTTGCTCTCCGTCACATAGGACCACGCGCCGAGCACGCTGGGCATAAAGCGCACGCGAGAGATGCCGTCTCCGTCGTAAAAGCCGGTTGTTTGGACGCGCTTCTGGCCGTTGCTGAACTCGGCGCTGCACTCTACACTAGGTGCGCTGCGTTGACCGCTCCGTCGCCATAGATCACCGGGCTGTAGGCCGGCTCGTCGAGATGGGAAACGTAGTAATTGTCGCTGCCGGGCACGGGCGTGGCGCGCTCGTCGCGCAGGTGAACGGCTAGGCTGCAGCGCGCACCGGCCGACGTATTGGCTTGGCTGCCGTGAAAGGTCAAGCAGTGGTGCAGACTGACGCCGCCGGCCGGTAAAAGCGCCGCTACCTCCTGCCAGTCGGCATCTGCCGCCGCCGAGATCTGCGCCCGCAGCCCCGCCTGATCCGACGAAAAAAAATCGCCCTGGTTTAGGAAGCCCCAGCGCTGCGAACCGCGCACAAAGCGCATGGGGCCGGCATCCTCGCCGACATCGCTCAGCGCGATCCACGCCGTAAAGAGCCCGCCTTCTCCCTGCCAGTACTGCCAGTACTGGCGATCCTGATGCCAGCCCACGTGACCGGCCATCGCCGAGCCGGGCGGTTTGATCAGCAGCTGCGATGCCCATACCTGCACGCGCTGGGACCCCGTGACCGCGGCTATCTGCGCGCCGAGATCGGACGCGCACAAGAGGTCGTACAGGGCGCTGCTGGCCAGGTGCGCATCGTTGATCTTGCACAGCGTGTGCGGATCGTAGCCGGGGTGCGACGACGGCGGCACGCCCGTATCGTAGCGCCCGTCGCGCACCTCTACGAGCGCCGCCTGCGCCGCGCTCAGCAGCGCGCTATCGATGGTCCCATCGGGCAGCTGGCAGAAGCCGTCTTGTTCGTACTGCGCCGCACGTTCGTTCATGCGTGCTCTCCCTTGTATTTACCCTGCGTGTTTATGCCTAAAAAATCGACCAACGCGTCATTGGTAACGCGCCCGCGCTCAATCTGCAGCGACGCATCCTCATAGAGCGCATAGGCGCGCTCGGCCCACGACGTGTCGAACGATTCACCAACGCTATGCAGCAGCAAATCGCACGGCGCCAGCAGCGCCGCCGCATTGGGTAGGCCGCCCCCGCATAGAATACCCGGTACGGGTAGTTTGTCTAGATAGTCGCTTGTGCGGTCCGTGGCAAAGCCGTCCGCATCGACGACTAAGCGCAGACGCCCATCGGCGCTGCACAGGGCGCCGGCCATCAGCAGCCACAGGCCCGCCGTGCCAAAGCCGGCGGCGTTGAGCTGCCGATAGTCGTCTAGCAGATGGCGCAGCGCCAGGGCGATATCGCCGATGCGCTCGGCATCATCCGTGCGGTTAAACGTACTGAAAAACGGTGCACTGCCGCGCGGCTTCTCCGGATCCTGCGGGCCGATATTAGCGCCCGTGCCAAAGGCGTCGATGGCATACACCGTCTGCCCCGCTTCGAGCAGGGCGCGCACGATGGGCGGGTAGAGCGCACCCATGCCCTGCGAGTGCACTAGCAGCGTTGCAGATCCCCCGTCGCCGTACGGAGCAAAGCGGCGCACCGGCACCCGCGTTTCGCGCTGTGCGCATACGAACGCGCCCTCCTGGCAGTCGATACCCTGCCACTGAGTGCTGCGCGCGTCCTCAAATGAAGCGGCCGACGCGCGGTAGCCAATGGCCGTGCGCAGGGCACCGCCCAGCACGCGGCGGTTTTCCGCCAGCGCCGCCAGCGTCCGCGGCTGGTGCGCAGCAACGTGCGCGCGGGCGGCAACCACGTGCTGGGCGACAAGCGTTTCGTGATCGGTAAGGGCACCCTCGGGCAGTCCTTCGAAAAAGGCCAGCAGGTGCTCGCGCGGCTCCATCTCATAGGCCGGCTCCTGGAAGTCGGCAGCAACGGGCAGATCGCAGACGCGACCCAGCCAGCGATAGACCGCCTCGCGCATCGCCTTGTTATAGCCGTGCGGCGCGTCGATTTGCACCTCTTCGACTCGGTCGCCCGCCCCGTATAGCTCGTAGATCTTTTTGATCGCCGGATACTCGACCTGGGGCGTGTGCGCCGTCCAGTCCTGCGCCGAGGAAACCAGCAGCAGCGGCTTGGGGGCAATAGTCGCGCCGATGTCGACGTTATTCGTGTCAATGCGCAGCGCCGGCGCATTTTCGCAGATGCATCCGCCCTGCATATAGGCCGAAACCATGCACACCGGTGCGGCCGCCGCTAGGCGATCGTCGACGGCGTAGAGGTTGTAGGTCTGCGTGCCACCGCCCGACTCGCCCGTGCAAACCAGTCGCTGCGAATCGACCTCGGGCAGCCCCTCGACAAAGTCCAGCGCGCGGATCGCGTTCCACAGCTGCAAGCCGAGAATGGAAAAGTTCCACAGTAGCTGCTCGTCGCCGGAACGCTGCCAAAAAGCGCGGTGCACGGCGCCGTAGTCTTCGTCTTGGTAGGCGCCCGACAGGTGACGCGCGCTGTCGTTATAGTCGACCATATCCCACATAAAGGCCGTGCAGCCGATGCGCGCCAGCGTCAGACCACGTGCCAAATAGGAAGCGGCATCGCTTTCATTGAGGCGGCCTAGTCTCGCATGCCCGTGCGGAGCCAACACGCCCGGGTGACCACCGGGCTTGGGGTCGAGCGGCCGGAAGAGCGTGCCACCGACGTGGAAATTGGGCAGGCTCTGGAAAGACACCTTCTCGATGCTGTAGCCGTCGCGCTCGATGCGATCCCAAATGCGCGCATCCAGCGGCGGTTTGTCCGGCATCGGCGCTAGACCCGCGGCAAAGAGCACCTGCTCTCGCAGGCGTGCGCGCTCAGCCTCCCAGTCGGCGCGACGGGCATAGACCGTGGGAACAAACTCTGCATGCGTATGGGGTATATCCTGCCATCTGGGATCCACGGCACTCGCTCCTTTTTTTTGAACGCTTGGGCTGCTACACAGCGCGCACTAAGAAATGCCGAGCGGCGACTGCTGGCAAATGCAATATCGCCACCCGGCACGTGTTTTACATACCGCGCGTAGCATCTATATTTATCCGCGCGTTTCCACTGCAAAAAACCACTATGCGAGAGTGCCATGCACGCCAACGCCGTCGTATTTACCGCACCCAACACCGTCGAGTACGCGCCCGTCACCACGCCCGAGCCCGGCCCGGCCGACGTCGTCGTGCGCGTTACCCATTCGTGGATCAGCAACGGGACGGAAGGATCCTTTCTGCGCGGCGAGCGCATCGAAGGCGATACGCCCTACAGCGGCCAACAAGATCCCTGGCCCTTTCCCATTGTGGCCGGCTACCAGAAAATCGGCGTCGTCGAATGGGTCGGTGAACAGATCAAAGACCTAGCCGTCGGCGAAACGGTCTTTGCCACTATGGGCAAGGTCGAGGGCATGTATCGCGAGCGCGCCGGACAGATTTCGCCGTCCGTTGGCGGGCGCGAGGGCATCTGGAAATTGCCCGACGGCGTCGATCCGCTGGCCTTTGCCGGGCTGGTGCTAACGCAGGTCGGCTACAATGCCGGCACGCGCCCGCGGCTGGAAATCGGCGACGGTGCCGTCGTCATCGGCGACGGCCTAGTCGGCCAGTGGAGTGCGCAAACGCTGGCCTGGCGCGGCGCGCAGGTGCTGTTAGTAGGTCGTCACCCAGACCGTCTAGAAAAATTTGCCAACGCGCCCTACTGCCACGTGGTCAACGCGCGCGAAGAAGACTGGATTGCCAAAGCCAAGGCGCTGTTTCCCAGCGGCGCGCAGGCCGCCGTCGACACCGTTGGCTCTATTGAGGTGATGGAGCAGTTTCAGCAGGTCGTGCGCCGCTGTGGCCATCTGGTATCGGCGGGTTTTTACGGCACGCAGGACGTGATGGCGCTGCAGCCGCCGCGCTACGGCGAGTACTCCGTCGATCTGGTATCCGGCTGGCAGCCGCGGCGCATGGACGAGACGCTGCACCTAATCGCGGCCGGCCACCTGCAAACGCTGCCGCTGATCACGCATCGCTTTCCGGTTGCGCAGGCGGCCGACGCCTGGGCGCTGATCGAGTCCAAGCGCGAACCGATGCTCGGCGTTATTCTCGACTGGCAATGAGCGCAGACGGCACCGTAACTCCACTTCGCAAGGATAGACTACCTATGTCTACAGCCATACCCTCTACCGCCCACGTCCTGCAGTTTAGCGCACCGGGACGGCCCGAGTGGCGCCCCATGCCCGTTCTGGAACCGCAGCAGGGCGAAGTGCTCATGAAGGTCAACGCCATCACCACCTGTCCGCACTGGGACCTGCACATCAACGACGGCGAGCCAATGTTTCCCCATATGCGGCTAGACTACCCCTATACGCCGGGCCAGCCCGGGCACGAAGCCGTGGGCCAAGTCGCAGCGCTGGGGCCGGGCGTCGAGGGGTTTGAGGTTGGACAGCGCGTAGTGGCGTGGCGCGATCGCGGCCTAGCCGTGCGCCAGGGCTGCTACGCTCAATATGTTCCCTTTGCCACCGACAGCCTGCTGCCGGTGCCCGATCACGTGCCCGACGAAAAGGTCGTGTCCCTCGAACTGGCTATGTGCGTGCAGGTCTCGTTTGATCAGCTCAAGGTCTTTGGCGGGGTGGAGGGCAAGCGAGTTGGCATCTCGGGACTCGGGCCGGCTGGACTGCTCGCCGCACAGATGGCGCTGGCCTACGGCGCCAGCGAAGTCGTCGCCTTCGACCCCCTGTCCGAACGCCGCGCATTCGCCCAACAAATCGGCATTGAGCGCGCGCTGCCGCCCGACGCAGACGCCTTTGCCGCCGATCGCTTTGCCGACGGCGCGCTCGACCTGAGCATCGACTGCACGGGATTCAAATCGGCCATCCAGTATCTGATGGACCGCACGCGCACGGCCGTGACCATTTTTGGCGTGCTGCGCGAGACCATCGAATACGCCGCCTCGCATCGGCGCGGCGGCCTAGCGCTGGTCGGCTACGAAAACCACAACCTCGGCGCCGGCCAGCGCGCGCTGGGGCTAATTGCCGACGGCAAGCTCGACATCGAGCCGCTGGCTACGTGTGCGCTGCCCTTCACGCGCTATGCCGAAGGCGTGCAGATGCTGCGCAACAAGGAGGCGATTAAAGTGCGCTTTCTGCCCTGGGCCGAATAAGCGCACGCGCTCGACCAAACCTACTTGCGAGAGGAAACCATGTTGCCGCGACACATTTTGTATATGCTGTGTTCGCTAGTCGTAGCCCTACTGGCTGCAGGCTGTCGTTCCACCATGCCCCAGGCGCACGCGCCGGCTTCGCTGCCGGCACGCGTCGTCAGCATTAGCCAAGAGTACGCCAATATCAATACAGACGTCAGCGAAGAAGCGCTTGCAACCTTGGGAATCGTGCGCGGAACGCGGTTTACCGCGCGGTTTGGCAAGAAAACGATGAGCGCGCTGCTGGGCGATGACTACGGCGATGTCCCGCGCGGCGACTGGGTAGCGCTTATCGAACGAGACGAAGGCGATTCGACGCACACCTACCTGCAGCTAGCTATTAGCTTTGGCAACGCCGCAACCGAAATCGGATGCGCCGTCGGCGATACGCTGTTTGTCGAGCGACCGCACTAGCGCATTGGGTCCAGACGGGGCGCGCCCTGCGCTAGCGCCAGATCCGCCCGATGGCCTCTATCTTATCGTCGCCCAAGTAGCCGTAGCGATTTATCCACACCCCGTCGGCCGCGCTGTCGGCCACTAGCTGAAGGCGCCGCGCAAAGTCGTCTAGCGGGCCGTAGCCGTGCACCAGCGGCGTGATGGCCATGCCGTCCCCGGCGGCGGCCTTCACCTGGGCGATCTTCCGCTTCTGCGGCGCGTCGGGCACCGGGTGCGGCTCGTGCGGCTCGGGATAGCCGTAGTCCGATAGGCGCTCTGCCCGAATATCGTCTCCCAAATCAAAGAGCTGGGCCAGCGCGCGCGTCACCAGCGCCTCGTCGAGGTCGCTGTTGTGCTGCATGAGCACCGAACCCCAAAACTCGACCATCGCCGACCAGTGCATGGTGTAGAGCTTGGGCGAGGCGGCACTGCAGTAGCGCGCCGCGCGTCCGAAATCAAAGCCCGTACAGAGCGTAAAGGGCGGCATAAAGGCATTGGCCGATAGCTTCTTGTCCTCGCCGCCGTAGGCCGTCAGCGCCGCGCGCCACTCGCGCAGCATGTCGACCGATAGGTCGGCTTTGAGGCGCAGCCACTCGGCGATGCCGGGGTGGGCGCGCAGGGCGTTGAGTAGGCTAAAGCGCCCGCGCTCGGGGCCAGCCCAATCCGCCAAGTGCTCGTTGCGCAGCCCGCCGTGTAAAAGCTTGTACAGATCGCCTACGTCGGCCCTTATGCGGGCAAAATCAACGCCGCGCTCTTCGGCCCAGCGCTCGACGTGGGGGCCAAAGTCCTGAAAGGCCTCGTCCAGCTTGTAGCAGGGATACTCCGGCCAGTCTGGGCGGAATCCGGTGATTTCCGGGTAGGCGTCCAACAGGTCGCGCACGTAGGCGCGCACGTAGCTGCGCACCGCTGGGCTGGCCAAGCTAGCGGTATTGGCCATGCGGTTTTTCGGCAGCGAGCCGTCGGGCAGGCGCGGCACGTCTTCTTCCATTAGGCCAGACGGCTGCGCTGCGCCCACCTGCAGATAGACCTCTAGGCCGGCCGCGCGCGCGGCGCGCACGAAGTCGCCGATGACGTGGCCGTGTTCAGCCGTTAAGTCGTTGGCCCGACGCGGGCTATAGGGCGTGTCGCGGTAGAATGATTCCGTGGGTTCGTAGCTGGCCCCGCTGCGCACCCACAGGGAGCGCTGGCCCCACAGCGGTCGGTCAAAAAGGCGCGGCGAACTGCCCGCATCGTCGGGCGGCTGGAACGAGCCCTCGCCCTCGGCGGCCGGTGCCGTCACCGTCGGGTTGCACGCAACGGCGGTGGCACCGCACTGTTCCATATTGGCCAATATGCCGTCGACGCCTTCGTTGAGGATATAGTCGCCCAGCACGGTGATGCCCAAAAAGCGGCGCGCTGTCATCGTTTGCTCACCCATCCTTTCTGTCTAGTTCAATACGGACGTTCCGTATCAGTATACACATTGGGCGAAAGGCTTGCCCATTTAGGGATCTATACCCATTCTGTAGCGCATACTTTGTGTCCGTTCCATACAAACCACGTTGCAGAGAAACAATCGTGTGCTATCTCATACCCCTGCTCGCGCTGCTGCTTTCATTCACGGACTCATCGGCCGACGAATCCGACCAAGAGCGCTTGGAATGGTTTCGCCAGGCCAAGCTCGGCATCTTTATTCACTGGGGCATCTACGCCGTTGATGGCATCGACGAGTCGTGGGCATTTTTTAACAAATACGTGTCCTACGAGGACTATATGCGCCAGCTCGAAGGCTTTACCGCCGAGCGCTACGATCCGCAGGCGTGGGCTCGGCTGGTAGCCAACAGCGGCGCGCGCTACGCGGTGCTGACCACCAAACACCACGACGGCGTGGCGCTGTGGCATACGAAATGGAGCGATCTCAACGTCGTTGAACAAACGCCCGCTGGACGCGACCTCGTAACACCCTTTGTCAAGGCACTGCGCAAGGAGAAGCTCAAGGTCGGGCTCTACTACTCGCACTTAGATTGGTCTCATCCCGACTACGACGTCTTTGTGCGCGGGGAGTACCGCTACCGCGACGATCCGGCCCGCTGGGAGCGCTTTCTGCGCTTTCACCGCGGTCAGCTCGAAGAGCTCGTCGCGCAGTTCAAACCCGATCTGCTGTGGTTTGACGGCGACTGGGAGCACAGCGCCGAGGAGTGGGGCGCCGCCAGCTTGCGCGACACGCTGCGAGCCTGGCACCCGCCCGTGCTGCTCAACTCGCGCATCAACGGCTACGGCGACTACGCCACGCCCGAGCACAACGCACCCATCGTCCCGCCGGAAGGGGCGTGGGAGCTATGCATGACCATGAACGATTCGTGGGGCTACCAAGACAACGACCACAATTACAAAACGCCCTACCAGCTCATCCGCATCTTTGCCGATGTCATCGGCGGCGGCGGCAACCTGCTGCTCGATATTGGTCCGCGCGCCGACGGCACCGTGCCATCCGAGCAGGTGGATATTTTGCGGGAAATGGGCCGCTGGACGCACAAGCACGCCGAAGCCATTTACGGCACCGTAGCCGGCATTCCCGCTGGCCACTTCTACGGTCCGACCACGCTGTCGGCCGACCGCCAGACGCTCTACCTATTTGTTCCGCATACGTCGGACCAACCCATTGTCGTGCGCGGCCTGAAGAATCACGTCAACCGCATACGCATCGTTGGCAATGGCACCAAAATAAAGGGACAGATTCTCGGCAAGCAGTACTGGAGCTCGGTGCCGGGCATTCTCTACATCGACGTGCCGCCCGGCGAAGCGGACGCGACCATGACCGTGATCGCCCTGCAGCTCAAGGGCGAAGTAGACCTGCATCGCTAATGGGAGAAACCGCACGGATGACCACCCGCATACTCTTTGTCGGCAACAGCTTTACGGGGCGCAACAATCTGCCCGACCTGTTGGCGCAGCTGGTGACAGCCGCCGGCAAAGGCCCGCTGGAATGGAAGCTGGTCAGCGCCGGCGGCGCCTCGCTGCGGCAGCACGTAAACAAAGGTGAAGTCGCTGCACTGCTGCGCGACGAGCGCTGGGACACCGTCGTGCTGCAAGAGCAGAGCACGCTGCCGGCCAAAAGCCCTGCGCGCATGGCCGATAGCGTGCGCGATATGAGCGCGCTCATTGGCGAGGCCGGCGCCCGCACGGTGCTCTACATGACCTGGGCGCGCGCCAACGCGCCCGAAACCCAGCAGGCCATCAACCAGGCCTATGCCGACTGCGGACAGCAGGTCGGTGCCACGGTAGTGCCGGCAGGTATGGCATGGCAGCGCTGCCTGGCGCAGGCACCGCACATCGTGCTGTACGACAAGGATGGCAGTCATCCCACGCTAGCCGGCAGCTACTTGGCCGCCTGCGCCTTCTACAAGGTGCTCTTTGCCGGACGCGCAAAGAAGATACCCACCTTGGATATGGCCGTGCCGGAGGATGAGCAGGTCGCATTGCACGAATGCGCACGACAGGCCGTCAGCGCGTTCGAGAAAGGCCGTTAACGCATGCCCCTACTAGCAGCGTGCGCCGTCGTATTCGACGGCGAAGGACGCGTCCTGCTAACCCAGCGCGAGGATTACGAAGTGTGGTGCCTGCCCGGCGGTCACGTCGAAGACGGCGAGGCGCTGGCGGCCGCCGCCGCGCGTGAGGTGCGCGAAGAAACGGGTGTCCACGTCGATATCACCCATTTGGTCGGACTGTACTCGCGACCCAACTGGCGCAGCGGCGTGCACGTGGCCTGCTTTGCCGGTCGCACCAGCGGTGGCCAGCTGCAGGGTCAGCCCGAAGAGGTCGTAGACCTGGGCTTCTTTGCACTCGACCAGCTGCCCGAAGACTTTTTTGCCGGCCACGAGCTGTTCGTGCGCGACGCGGTCGACGGCGTGCGCGGCACCGTCGCGTCGCTCGACAGCATTTGGCCCTTCGATCCAGACCTGTCGCGCGAAGGCGTTTACGCACTGCGCGACGCTTCCGGCCTATCGCGCCGCGATTTCTACGTGCGGCACTTTGGCACCACCGGTTCCACCTCTATCCGGCGCAATGCCTAGGACAGGTGTCTTGATCGATCCAGTGGAAAGCGTATGTTCTGTGCTGTGCCATTTGCCACTCTGCCCAGCTATGGAGGATTTCCCAACATGAGCGAAGCCCTCATCCAGTACTACCCACTGTTAAAATCGCTGCACATCATATTCGTCATCCTGTGGATGGGCGGCATGCTCTACCTGCCCTACATTTTCGTCCTGCACAGCCGCGCGGGTGCCGGCTCAGAAACGGCACTGTCCTTTGTCGAGGTCGAGCGCCGCCTGCTGCGCGCCGTTATGAATCCCTCCATGGCAGTGGCATTCCTCACGGGCATTCTGCTCATCATCGCCACGGGTGCCGGCGCGCCGGGCACGGGCTATTGGATGCACGTCAAGCTGCTGCTTTTACTCTTGCTGGCGGGGATGCACGGCATCATGGCCGCCAGCCGCAAGCGCTTAGAGCAGGGTGAGAGCCAAAAGGGCGAGGCGTTCTTTAACCGCTTGGCCTTCGGGTCACGCGCCTTCTTAGTGGTCATCGTACTGTTGGCGGTGTTGAAGCCATTCTGAGAAGACCGATCCGTCGGCCCATAAAAACGAATCGCTCCGCGAGCCCACACCCCCCAAGGGATGTGGGCGTTTTTGTGCACTTGGCCTAGCACATACCCATCCTATACAACGCATCCCCCTCTTGATGCCCACCCGCGTTTTGCGTATACCATGCGCGTGCATATTCTCGCATCACCACTACAGGAGGTTATCCGGATGCAACGCGTTACGTCGTCCCTTTTCTTGCTGTGCGCCCTACTCTCCACGTCGCTGCTGGCGCAGACCCGCCAACAGGGACCCTGGTGGCCTTCGCCCTGGGGTGCCGACGACCAAGCCGGCGCTTCAAATCGCATCACGGCCGATGTCATTCTCAACGCCGTGCAGCTCGTGCAAAAAGGCACCGTCTACGAGTTAGGTCACGTCTATGAGCGCGACATGCCGCTCTTTGGCGATCGCACCTACTCCATGTTCATACCCAGCTCGCCCACCGGTGGCCCTTTTGGCGAAAACAATCTACTGATGTATCACGACGACTTTCTCTGTGCCGAGATCGGGCAAGTCGGCACGCAGTTTGATGGCCTAGGCCACATTGGCACGAAGATGCAGATGGCTGATGGCACGACGCAAGATATCTTCTACAACGGCATACCCGTCGAGGAAATGCGCAATCCATATGGTCTGCTAAAACTCGGCATTGAGCACGTGAAGCCCTTTGTAACGCGCGGCATCATCATCGATATCGCCGGCTATAAGGGCGTCGATCACCTCGACCACAGCTACGAAGTCACCGTAGCCGACATCCGCGGTGCCTTAGAGCGGCAGGGCATGGCCGAGAGCGGCATTTCCGAAGGGGACGCGCTCTTTTTCCGCTATGGCTGGTCCAAACTTTGGAACGACCACGACGAGTACAATACCAATCCGCCGGGCATTGGCATGGAGGCATCGGCGTGGATCATCGAGCAAAAGCCGTCGATGATCGGCTCCGACCAGTGGTGCAGCGAAGTGATTCCCAACCCCGACCCGCTGCTCACGTTCCCCGTGCACCAAGAGCTGATTACCAAAAACGGCATATTCAATTTGGAGAATATGGTCCTCGAAGACCCGGTCGCCGACGGCGTCTACGAACTGCTCTTCGTCTTTACGCCCACGCGCTTTAAGGGCGGCACCGGTTCGCCGGGGCGACCGATCGGCATTCGCTAAGCTCGAGCCCAATCAGCGACGTAGAATGGGCCGAATGGCCCCTCTCGGACGGGCGAGTGGCATTTTGCCGTTCGCCCGTTGCGTTGCCACTGGTGTAGGCGGGCTATCGCTCGTACTTTTGTCTGTCTTACTATAACCCCCCCAAAGGACACCATGGGCAAAGAACAGCTGTCCCCCGCGCTCTTCATCGGCGTGAAGGGCAACGACATTATCTCGTTTGGTTCGGGCCAACCCGACCTGCCACCGCCGGACGCCGTTTACAAGATCCTACCGCACTACCGCGACTTCAAGTACGGTCTAATTCAGGGCACGGCCGAACTGCGCCAGGCGCTGGCGCGCCAGTATCCCAGTTCGACGGCTGATAGCTTTGTCGTGACCAACGGCGCATCCGAGGCGCTCGATTTGGTGCTGCGCGCCATTGCCATGCGCGGCGACACAAAGAAAAAAAACGTGCTCATGGCGCGGCCCTACTACTATTCCTACCCGCATATGGTGCGCTTTGCCGGCCTCGAACCCATCTACACCGACTCCATTGATGGCCGCATCGACTTTGATGATTTTGCCGAAAAAGTGCAGGACTGCAAGGCCGTTATTATCAACTCGCCTTCCAATCCCACGGGCCGCGTTGAAGCGATCGATACATTGAAAAAAATCGAGGCCATCACCAGCGAGCTCGGCGTCTACGTGCTGTCCGACGAGGTCTATAAGGACCTGATGTACGTGCGCGAAAACTACCTGATCAAGGGGCCGCACGTCGTTACGATCAACTCCTTTTCCAAGACCTTCGCCATGTGCGGGTTCCGCGTCGGCTATCTGTGGTCGCTCGACCAGGACCTGGTGCGCGAGACAATTGATATCAAGACGCACACCTCTATGAACACCAACATCCTCGGCCAGGAAATGGCGCTGGCCGCTACCGGCGTGCCCACGTCGTTTATCGACGAACAGCTCGAAATCTGGCAGCAGCGGCGCGACCTGATCTACCAGGGATTGCTCGATTTGGGCCTAGAGCTGTGGAAACCGGAAGGGGCATTCTACGTCATGCCCAAAGTCGAAAATCCGGCCGATTTTGTCTGGGACCTCTACGAGCGCTATAAGGTAATCACCTACTTGGGCGAGTGGTTTGGTGCACCCGATCGCGTGCGCCTTTCCTACGCGCTCGACGTGGAAAAGATCGAAGTCGGGCTCGACCGCATCGGCCAGTACCTCAAGTCGCGCTAAGGCACACCGCCGTGGACGCTGCGCTCGGATGGGGGTTGATCGGCTGCGGCGGCATTGGCCGCGCGCAGGTGCGCTGGGCGGCGGAAAACCCCGGCGTGCAGCCGCGCGCCTTTTGCGACGTGCGCATAGAAGCGGCCCGCCAACTAGGCGAGGCGCACCCCGGTGCGCGCTGCACGAGCGATCCGACCGACCTCTTTGCCGATCCTGCGATCGATATCGTCTCCATCGCCACCACGCACGATACCCACAAGGCGCTGGCGCTGGCTGCGCTGGCCGCTGGCAAGCACGTCTTTATCGAAAAGCCCATGGCCATGAGCAGCGCCGACTGCCTCGACATAGCCCGCGCGCATCGGGCCGCCGGCACGCAGCTCATGCTCGATTTTTCCATTCGCTTCTCGCGCGCCGCACAGGCCATTAAGGAGCGCATGGGGCCGCTCAAGGCCAGCCACGTGCAGTGCACGCAGGACCGGGCCGATCTGAGCACCTGGCGCTGGGATCCGGTCCTGGGCGGCGGTCCGCTCTACGATGTCGGCGTGCACGCCCTAGACCTGCTGTGCTGGCTGCACGACGACGTGCCAACCGAAGTCTACGCCACCGGCGGTCAGGTCACCCACCCCGGCCAGCTGGGCAGCGCGCAGATGATCGATACGGCGGCGGCCACCCTGCGCTTTGCCAGCGGCGCGGTGGCTACGTTCCTAATGACCGATGCCGGCCGCAACGAGCTGCTGTCCAAGTGGTTCTTTGAGTTTTTTGACGGCGAAGGAACCGCCGTGCTGCACGAGCACTTTAAAGCGGTTACCTTCACGCGGCCCGATGCCAGCGGCCAGCTACACAGCGAGACGCTGCGCCCCGGCGAAAGTGCGCGCTTCCAGCCGCTGGTCGACGCCATTCGTCGCGGAACACCCCTGCCCGCCGGACCGCGCGAAGGCTACGTCGCCGCGCTGCTGGTCGAGGCGATCACCGCCTCCATTCACAGCCATCAGCCGCAGGCCATAGAGTTAGCTGACGAGATGCGCGCCTAGTGCAGCGGCACGTGGCCAGCGGACGGCACCTGCTAGGCCTGGGCATGGCCCTGCTCACCGCGCTGATGTGGGGTGCGCTGCCGGTCATTCTCAAGGTGCTGCTCAACGACATCGATCCCTATACGTTGACCTGGTGCCGCTTTGTCGCCGCGCTGTGCATTATCGGCCCGCTGGCCGCGCGCCGTGGAGAGCTCCGGCCGCTGCTAAACTTGCGCGGAGCGGCGCGCATCCTGCTGATCGTCTGTGCGCTGTGCATGACGGGCAACTTCGCGTTCTACCTGGCCGGCCTGCGCGCCATACCGCCCGGAGCGGCGCAGATCGTCATGCAGCTCTCGCCGGTATTCGTGCTGTTGGGCGGCCTGATCGTTTTCCGCGAATCGTTTGCGCGCGTGCAGGCGCTGGGTTTTATCGGTCTGTTTGCCGGTATGGCGCTGTTTTTCAACCAGCGCTACGACGAGCTGTTTAGCGGAATGGACAGCCGCTATGCACAGGGCCTGCTCATTATCGCCTTTTCTTCGCTGCTCTGGTCGACCTTTAGCCTGACGCAAAAGCAGCTGCTCAGCTACGCGTCGGGGCGCGCCGTGCTGACGGTATCCTACGGCACCGGCATCGCAGTGCTTCTGCCGTTTATCGATCTGAACGGCCTGTCCCATTTCTCCCCTTCGCACTATCTGCTCTTCGCCGTCTCGGTCGCCCTTACGCTGTGTTCGTATCTGTGCTTTGCCGAGGCCCTGCGCCACCTTGAAGCCTCGCGCACCGGCGTCATCGTAGCCCTCACGCCGCTGCTGACGGTGGCCATGGCCGCGCTGGCCGCCCTTTTTACCGACGCGGTAGAGACGGAACCGCTCAACGCGACCGCGCTGCTGGGCGCCCTACTGGTCGTGGCCGGCTCTACGGCGACATCGCTGGGCAAGCGATCGCCGTAGCCTTTGGCCAGCGACCGTTTGCAATCGTCTTTCCCGCCATCCGTCCGTATCGTAGATTGCTCGGGCCAATTTCTTTTTAGCCGCCATGTCCACTCACGCGCAGCAGAGGTGTCTCATGAAGCGTATCGACGCCCATATCCACTACGCCGGCGACCACCAGAACGATCGCGACCTGCTCGACCGCCACGGACTCAAGCTGTTTAACATTAGCGTAGCCACGCCCGACGTCGAACGCTGGCGCGCGCGCACGGCGTGCTGGCACCGGCTGGCCGACGACGATCCAGCCCACTACGCCTGGTGCGCCAGCTTTGATCTGCCGACCTTCGACGAGCCCGACTACGCCGAGCGCTGCGTGGCCGACCTAACGCGCGACATAGCCGCCGGAGCCATCGCCTGCAAGGTCTGGAAAAACATCGGCATGGAGGTCGTAACGCCGAGCGGCGAGTTTATTATGGTCGACGACGCGCTTTTTGACCCGATCTACGATTATTTAGAAAAACAGGACATCGCGCTGCTGCTGCACATCGGCGAGCCGCTGGCCTGCTGGCAGCCGCTGGACAATCCCGACAAGCCGCACTACGGCTACTACAAGAACAACCCCCAGTGGCACATGTACGGCAAGGCGGACTTTCCCTCGCACGGCGACATCATGGCCGCGCGCGATCGCCTCGTGGCCAAGCGCCCCGGCCTGCGCATTATCGGCGCCCACTTGGCCAGCTTGGAATGGGACGTGGACGAGGTGGCCCAGCGCCTGCGCGCCTTTCCCAACTTTGCGGTGGACACCTCGGCGCGCATGCTCGACTTGACCTGGCAAGATACGGCCAAGGTCCGCGCGTTCTTTGCCGCCTTTCCAGAGCAAATACTCTACGGCTCGGATATGGTGCACAACGGCTTTTCCTCCGAGTTGGACGGCCACGAGCGCCAGCGCCGCATTGAAAGCGCCGATGCGCGCTGGCAAATGGAGTTTGCCTACTACGAATCGTCCGACGTGGTCGACGTGCGCGGGCGGGCCGTGCAGGGCCTGGGCCTGAGCGGCGATCTGCTGGACAATTTCTACTACAAAAACGCCGAGCGCTGGTATCCCGGCCTCTAAGGAAAGGACATCCTGCAATGATGCAGCAACTAGCAACCCTATCGAATGCGCGGTCGCGCTCTATTAGCCCCGAAAACTTCACCGGCGAAAAGGGTAAGGGCGGCATGGCCACCGAAGGGACGGGCGCCGACTGCGCGCGCGACTTAGGTCGGGGTTGGAAGGTATCGCCCTCCGTCGTCGTCGAGGCCGGCAGCACCTTTACCATGGCCGATATCGAGGGTCCAGGCACCATTGAGCAAATTTGGCTGACGCCGACGGGCAACTGGCGCATGAGCATTCTGCGCATCTATTGGGACGATCTGGAGCACCCTTCGGTCGAGTGCCCCATCGGCGATTTTTTTGCCTGTGGATGGGGACAGTTTGCACAGGTCTCGTCGCTGGCCGTCTGCGTCAATCCCGGCAGCGCCTTTAACTGCTACTGGGCCATGCCCTTTGCCAAGCGCTGCCGCATGACGCTGGAAAATATCGCCGACGATGACATGCGCCTCTATTACCAGATCAACTATGCCGAAGCGCCCGTAGCCGATAACGCCGCCTACTTTCACGCGCAGTTTCGCCGCACCAATCCGCTGCCCTACAAAGAGGTCTACACCCTCGTCGACGGCATCGAGGGCCACGGCCACTACGCCGGAACCTATATGGCATGGGGCGTAAACAACTCGGGCTGGTGGGGCGAGGGCGAGATCAAATTCTTTATGGACGGCGACGAGGAGTACCCGACGATCTGCGGCACGGGAACCGAAGACTACTTCTGTGGATCGTATAATTTCGAGAACAAAGAGACGCGCCAGTATCAAGAGTACACCACGCCCTACGCCGGCCTGCCGCAGGTGCTGCGCCCCGACGGGGTCTATCGGTCGCAGACGCGCTTTGGCCTCTATCGCTGGCACATTACCGATCCGGTGCGCTTTAGCCAAGACCTGCGCGTGACCATTCAGGCGCTGGGCTGGCGCAGCGGCAGGCGCTACCTGCCCCTGCAGGACGACATCGCCTCAGTGGCCTACTGGTACCAGACGCTGCCCACCGCACCGTTTCCGCAGCTGCCCGACCGCGACTACCTAGAAATCATTTAAAGGAGCATCCCTTGATCGGCGACGAGTTACTCGACCTAGCCTGCTTGACCTACACCGACCGCGACGTGGCCGAACGCTACCAAAAGGCGCAGCGACGGCTCGAGCGGGATATGAGCCAGTCGGCCGCCAGCATCTTTACGGCCGCGGCCGTCGGCGACGTGCCGGCAGCCGAAGCCCTGCTGCGCGAGGACCCCACGCTTGTCTCAAAGCGCGGCGGTCCCTACGACATGGAGCCGCTGCTCTACCTGTGCTATGCGCGCCTGCACAGCCCGGATCCGGCGCACGACCCGCTGGAAGCGGCCAAGCTGCTGCTGGCCAGCGGCGCCGATCCCAACGCCTATTTTTCGCATCCCTACGGCTCAATTTTTACCGCCCTGACCGGCGCGCTGGGCGAGGGCGAGCGCGGCCCGGACAACCAGCCGCCGCACCGGCAGAGCGACGAGTTGGCGCGCCTGCTGCTCGACGAGGGGGCCCATCCCAACGACGGGCAGGCGCTCTACAACCGCATGTTTCGCCACGGCCCGGGCAACCGCTGCATCGAGCTGCTGTTATCATACGGATTAAAGGCCAGCGACCGGGCCAATTGGCATCCCGACGAAGAGGGCGGCGTCGGCATGCTCGACTTCTTACTCGAGTACGCCGTTAAACAGGGCTTTGCCGACCGCGTTGCGCTGCTGCTGGAAAACGGCGCCGACCCCAACTTTGCCGGCTTTTACGAGCCCCAAAAGACGCCCTACGCGCACGCGATGGAGCGAGGACACAAGCAGATCGCCGCCATGCTGGAGGAGGCGGGCGCCCGCGCGCCTGAAAACTAGAATATGGCCGATACAGCTCTCTACAGGTGGCACTGCGTGACGGAGCATGCTCCCTTTGCGCCCCGCGACGGGGCCGGCGCGCTGGTCTACGATGGGCGCATGTGGCTGCTGGGCGGCTGGAATCCCGGCGACAAAACCCACTTTCCGCGCATCTGCAACAACGAGGTATGGTCTTCCGAGAACGGGCGCGACTGGACGCTGGTCAAGCCCAACGCGTTTCTCGACGCGCGCTTTGATCCGCACGCCGATTGGGAGGGCCGGCACACGGCCGGCTATGCCGTGCACGACAGCCGTATGTGGATCGTCGGCGGCGACGTCAATCAGGGCCACTACCACTTCGACGTGTGGCATTCGCAGGACGGGGCGCAGTGGACGCAGGCCAATCCGCACGACCCCGTTCTCTGGGGCCCGCGCGCCCTGCACTATACGGTGGCGTTTGGCGACGCGATATGGGTTATGGGCGGACAGACCGTGCCGCAGCTGGCCGCCGAAGACGAGCGCCGCTACAGCGATGTCTGGCGCAGCGGCGACGGCGTGCACTGGCAGCAGATTGCCCGCCGCGAGCCGGCCTGGGCGCCGCGCGGCATGATCGGCGGCAGCGCCGTCTTCCAAGACCGCATCTGGATAGTGGGCGGGGGCCTCTACGACACGCCGGCCCATCCCGGTCGCGTTTTTTACAGCGATGTGTGGAGCAGCGCCGATGGCGTCGAGTGGACGCTGCACACCCCGGCCGCGCCGTGGGCGTCGCGTCAATATCACGAAGTGGCCGTCTTTGACGACCGGCTGTGGGTATTAGAGGGATGGAACGGCGCTAACCGCAGCGACGTGTGGCATTCGCAGGACGGCACTCAGTGGCACGAACTGGAAACGCCGTGGGCGCCGCGCCACGCCGCCAGCGTATTCGTGCACGCCGACGCGCTGTGGGTGGTGGCCGGCAACAATATGCAGAGCGACGTGTGGAAGCTGGTGCGCGAAGCATGAAAAACGGGCCATCTGCCGGTTGCACTAACCGCCCGATGGCCCGTCTGTTGCAGATCGAATCGCAGGCCTTAAAACGTGCTCTCTTTGGTCGTCATCGAACACCAGCGCGACGCGTTCAGGTAGTCGATCAGCGCCGCCTGCGCCTCCAGCGTGCCGATGCGCTGCAGCGCCGTGGCGCTGTGACCGCTGACGTAGCGATTGTCCGTGTCGCGCAGCGCCTCGGCCAAATCGGGCACGGCAGCGGCGGCCCGCTCGCCCAAACGCGCCAAGCCGTAGGCCGCTTCGTAGCGCGTTTGGCCGTCCGCATCTTTGAGCAGCGTGCACAGGGCCGGCACGGCGGTATCGGAGGTGCCGCCTAGCGTGCCCAGCGCCTCGGCCGCGTTGCGCCGCACCCATTCGGAATCGTCGTTGGCCAGGGCCGCCACGCCGCGGGCCGCCTCTTCACCAGAAATAGACCCCATATCGCCCAGGGCAAAGGCGGCAAAGCCGCGGACCGGCTCCTCGCTCGAGTGCAGGGCGTCGACCAGCGTGGGCACGGCCGTTGCGCCGGTCTGCGCCAAGCCGTGCGCAGCCACTAGGCGAACTTCTTCGCGCTCATCGGACAGCGCGTCGACTAGGGCGGGCACGGCGCCGCTGCCCAGCGCGCTCATGGCATAGGCAGCGCTGGTGCGCACGGGTTCGCGCTCGTCGCGTAGCGCTGCAGCCAGATCGTCTATGGCGTCGACGGCCCCCTCGCCCTTAAAGCCCAACGCGCTGACGGCGCGCAGGCGCACGGCCGGGTCGGTGTCCCCCAATTCGGCGCGCAGCGTCGCGACCGGACGGCCGTTCCCAGCCAACAGCGCACCGCCGCCGCAGTGCCAGTCCCACAGCTTGGCCCACATGAAGTTTTCCTCTTTGTCGCTCCACGCCCTGTCGCGACAGTTCCACGTCGGCGCCGTAGGCTCGCTCATGCGGGTGAACTGGAATTTCATCATATAGCGTGTGCGCGGAATCTGACTGGGCATGGCCCGGTGCCAAATGTCAAAATGCACCAGCGCACAGGTGCCGGCCTCGCCGGTGACCGACTGGTGCACCTCTTCGGCTTCGCTGGCGGCGCGCTGTTCAAAGCACTGCGTGCCCGGCATTACTCCAGTCGGCCCATTTTCCAGCGGCGTGTCCTGCGGATAGTAAAAGATCATTGCCCAGCGCGTGCGGTGGCTGCGCACCTTGCGAAAGCCCCAATAGCTGTCTTTGTGCCAACCGCCGCCTTCGTTGGGGCCGCGATTGACGTGGGGGTGGCGGTGCGCGTGCATGACGTAGTCCGGACCCAGCACGCTGCTGAGAGCCCCAACAACGACTGGATCGGCAAAGACCTTGCCCAGCTCAGGCACGCGAGGTAGGACGTTGTTGCCCGGGTTGCCCTCCCTTTCAAAGACCTCTTCCGTGCGCTCGTAAATACGCTGGTGCACATCCGAGGGCAGTTCGGTCTTGAGTTTGACAAAGCCGTTGACGATGAATTCTTTCATCTGCTCGTCGCTGAGCAAGTAGGTTGGATCGACCAAAGCTATACTCTCCCGTTGGACCAATGGTTGGACTAGCCGGAGCACGGCGCACACTGTCGGGTCCGGTTCGACGCATTGCTCTGCGCAAATAAAATGTATCCCATCGACGGCGACAAGCGCGCCGCCTCCATTATGCCGATATCGCCACTCTACGTATCCGATCTGGACGGCACGCTGCTGCGCCCCGACGGAACGCTGTCCGAATACAGCCGGATCCATCTCAACCGGCTCATTGCAAACGGGCTGCAGTTCAGCGTTGCGACCGCGCGCAGCACGGCTTCTATCCGCCAGATCTTGCGCGGCGTCCATCTCTCGCTGCCCGTCGTCAACCTCAACGGCGCGCTGCTTTCCGACCTGCACAGCGGCCATCACCACGCCATGCACGCGCTGCCGCCCGATCTGTGCGATCGCCTGTGTGCGTGCATGGAAGCCCGCGGTCACAGCCCCTTTGTATCGGTGACGAACGGGCAGAGCGATCGCCTGTACTACCGAGGGATATACAACGAGGGCATGCAGTGGTTTGTCGAAGAACGCCAACGCGTTGGCGACCCGCGCCTGAAGCGAGTCGACGACGTGCACCGCGCTTTTGAAGAGCACGTCCTCGCCCTGACGGTCATCGCCCCTAGCGCGCCAGAAATCGACGCGCTGCGCGCCGACCTGCTGGCCGAATGCGCCGACTCGGTGCAGGTCTACGTCTTTCCCAACGGCTATTCGGATTTGGGCGATGTGTGGCTGACGGTCTCTGACGGGCGCGCCACCAAAGATCGCGGCATTCGCCTGCTGGCCGAACGCGGCGGCTTTGCGCTCGACGAGCTAACCGTGTTCGGCGATGGCGAAAATGATCTGGGAATGTTCGAGATGGCGCCCAACGCCGTAGCCGTGGCCAATGCCGTGCAGCCCATACGCCAACGGGCTACAGAATGGATCGGCGACCACGGGGAGGATAGCGTCGTGAAGTATTTGCAGAAGGCATGTGCTTAGCGCCGCTGCTTATTGCACGCCGTTGTTTAGGCCTCCCAGCGGAGACGCAATATCGCGTTCGGAAAACTTGATTTGCACTTTCACATAGGGTCCCCGCGCCCAGTAGGACGCGTTGGACAGTTCGCGATCTTCGCTACCGGCCAGATTATAGCCCAGCGCCAGCCGCGTATTTTTTAGCGCTATATAACCGGCTTCTATCGCCGAGCCGTAATTTAGGTTGTCCTGTTCATACTGGTTCAGTATGCGCAGTTCGGCCAGCGTATCCCATCGCTGCGTCCACTCGTAGCGCAGGTGCGTCGACCAGAGATCTGTCAGGGCTTGTGCCTCTACGCGCCCCGTGCGCACTCTGTTTAGCTTGAAGGTATAGCGCGCATACCACTCCAAGGATGCCAGTGGTTGGACAATGGTCTCAACGGAGCCGATATGCGATGTTTTTTGCGCGTCGCCCTGCTGGCGCTGGTTGCTTTCCGACTTCAGCTCGTACTTGAGAATGGCGTTGATCACATCGTTGCTGTAGGGGCGGTGCGCTAGGCCCAGCGACAGCTGGTGCCGGCGAATGGGCTCCATGCGCGATGTGGTGCGATTGAGCTGAGACTCGTCCAAGAATGTGTGCTTGGCCAACATGGACCACGTGCGCGCAATGGACCAATCGCCGGCGCTGGTGATGACCATCTTATCCGTGCTGCGCCCGTCGCGCCGCTCAAAGCGCGCGCTGGCTTTGAGCGGATCGGCCGGCAAATACTGTGTGGCAATGCTGTAGGCCGTGAAGTCGTTGGCCCCCGTGCCGCGCAGCGTGCGCATGCGTTCAAAGGTGGTATCAAACGTCCACTCGTCGGTGACGCTATAGCGGTGTTTCAGTCCGACGATGGCCTGATTCTGCTCGCGGCGCAAACCCGAGTCGAGCTGATAGCGCGCATACATATTTAGGTCTTCGATCAGCGTCGATTCGATGCCCCAATTGGTGTAGCTCGACTTCCACAGGCTCTCGTCGCGGAACGCGTGTTCCACCACGAATTCCACCTGGTCGCGCAGCTTCCAGCGTCCGTTGATTCTGTTGAGCGTTGGACGGTAGTTGAGCTGCTCGTCGCCCAGCGTCTGGTCGCGCTCCACGCCCAAGCGCAGGCGCTCGTTAGCCGCCCATTCCAACCCCCCGTTGAGCGTCGTGCTATTGGCGGTGGCAGCACCGCCCCCGCTCAGCCGCGTCGACTCAATCGACATAGTCTGCGACACCGCACCCCAATTCATCTGTCCGCTTAGCGAACCGCTGCGCCGCTCCTGACCCGTCAGGTCGCTGTCCGTCTGATAGGCCTCGCCGACCAACTTGAGGCGATCGGCAACGCGCCAGTGCAGACGACCTCGCACCTTGCGCTCGCCGGGTCGAGCCGTCGTGCTGCTCGTGTTCAGGTATCGGCCCTGCGCATCGCGGTAATACAACTCGTAGCCGGCACGGCCGCCCAGCGCTCCCTGGCCTTCGACCTTCCAAGCCCACGCATCTTCCTGGCCGCGCAGGCGCGAACGACCCACTTCGGAAGAGAGGGCCAGCGCGTCGGAAAAGCGCACTCGACCTTCGAGGCCAGCCAGCAGATAGTCGCCGCCAGGACGCTCTTCGTTGACGGCCGTCGTGCCCAAGCCCCAGCGCTCCCCTCCATCTAGATACACGTGGGCACCGCTGACCCACTGTTCGTCAATAACCTGTTTGGTTTCATAGGTCACGACGATAAACTGGGGGTTTTCGTCGGCGTCATAGCTAGCGATAGGACGCTTGAACAAGAGCGTCGCCGCCTGGTAGTCCACGTCGTAGTCTTTGTAGCGATACTGCCGGCGCTCCTGCAGCACCTTTTCCGGATGCAGGCGATCGCGCACCTGCAGCACCACCTGCTCGCTGCCCTCGACAATTTCGAGGCGGCGCGCCTGCGCCGACAGATCGTATAAACCCGAGATGCCCTCGCCGCGTATCTGATCGACCTGGGTCGTTTGCTGCGTCTGGGCAGCGAAGGCGCGCGTGATCAGGCGCTGCGTGCGCGTCTGCGCGCTGACGCCGGTGAATACGCGCTGGTATGACGTGAGCTCGGCCTGAGAAAGGCGCGTGGCAAAGTCGCCGTACTGCAGGTAGGTCTGGTCGCGTTCCAAGCGAGCGTAGAGCTTGCTCATCGTCGGCGCTTCGTAGAAGATCGAGCTGGCATCACCGTATATTGGATACACCTGTTCGGGGCGCAGAAAGCGAAATACCTGGCTGTCGTAATAGCGATCGGAATCGTAGGACGAGGTGAGCAGCCAGCGATCGCCTAGCGTGCCGCGAGCAAAGTAGGCCAAACGGCCGTTGGCGTAGGCGCCTTCTTCCAAGTCGGCCGCGCCGCTGCTGCCGGCGGGCGCATTTTTGTCGTTCCACCCGAGCTGACCGTCGGCCATGCCGACGATATTCCATTCCGTCTCGCGCGTGGTGAAGTACAGCGTCTGCGTATCCTCGACCGAACCTGCTCCGACGACCAGGCGCGAAGGGCCCGGCTGCGCCGACGGACGGATGCGCAGCACTACCTGACCGTTATCGACCGCTAGCTGGGTGCCTGGCTCGTCTGGAAGCAGGTCTTCGTTAGCCAACTCGCCGCGTTCCAGCTGCACGGTTACGGCCTGGCCGGCCCCCGCGTTCTTACCCCACGCATCGCGCACGAATACGAAGACTTCGTGCTGGGCCAGCGTGTCGGCCGGAATGCGCAAGAACGCATCGTCGATCTTCACTTCTGCTACGGGGCCCGCTACGTGCACCTTGACGCTATCGGTCGCGTCGGGCATGCGCTGCTGCTGCACGACCCACAGCGAGGGCCCCAGCGGCAACTGAACGTCGGCAAAATAGGCGCGACCCGCCCCATCCGTTTGTTGGCTGGCGACAATCTGGTCGTTGTGCAGCAGCAGCAGGGTGCTGTTGGCCGCACCCACCGCCTGCACATCGATGCGCTCCTCGACGAGCAGCCTGTCGTGGGGGGGCGATTCGATGCGAACCTCTTGGCCCCACGCCGTCGCGCTGAAAAATGCCGTTAGCGTCGCAAAAAAACCGCGCAAGATCATCGGCAAAGCGTTCCTCGTTGCCTTCATCGCCCGTCCTCCCTGCCGGCCCCGCCAAGCGGCTCCTCGCACCACATACCCTCCACCTCGTAGTGAACGAACGTCTCCGGCAGTTCACCCGAAGGGCCATCGACTCGGTACTGCAGCACCAGCCGTGCTCCCGGTGCCACATCGTGCCACACCTTCACGACACGCCCTTCGCTGTGCAGCAGGGATGGGTCGTCGCCGCCCAGCCCGACCTCTCCACTCCAGTATTCGCCCAAATGCACCAGAGGTAGCGGCTTCAGACCGCGGTATGTCAGTTCAACGGTGCGCGTGCCGCCGCCCGCTGCCTGCTCGTAAACGGTCCACTGCCACCACGGCTCGGCATCCACCGGCACCGACAGCGTATCGGCTTGTAGCTGGCGCTGCCCCGATTGGGTGCGCAGAACCGCCGTGAGCACCTCTTGGCCCGCCCGGCGTTCGGCAACGCGTATCGTCGCCTGCTGGCGCAGGGTGTCGGGCGAACTGATCGACCACGAATTCGCATCTCCCTCGCTTTCCAGCGCCAGCGTTGCATCCCGCTGGACGAGCGACGGGCGCGCGCTCTGGGCCTCCATTTCCCATACCCACCGCGAACCAATGCGCGCAACCACACCCTGGCCTGCCGCCGACGTATCCGCCTCGGCGTAGCCGGCAACCCAGCGATCGGCCAACGGCGATGCATCGAGCAAGTGCCAGTTCAGACCCGAGGCCATTGGCGGTAACCAATCGTTCATATCCTCAATCCGACCGGCTGCGCGGACCACGTCGCTGTCGCGCGGCTGCAAGGTGCGCTCGATCGGCGTTGGATAGCCTGTTTTTAGACCCTGCACCAAGTCGATAGAACGCCGCTCGGCGGGCGCGTAGGTAACGAGATTCAATGCGTGCATTTGCGGGGCAACAAACTCGACCTCCACGCGGCGATTGCGCGCGCGACCATCCTCTGTGGCGTTGTCGGCTAGTGGGCGCTCGTCGCCGTAGCTAACGGTACTCAGCTGCGATGGACGAACCCCCAGTGCCACCAGTGCGTCGACTACACCCTGCGCGCGCGCCAGGGCTAGTGTGCTGTTGTCGGCGTGCGAGTGCGTCGGTCGCTGCGCATCGGCATGGCCTTCGACGACCGCGCTTAATGCCGGAGTGGACAGCAGCGGTGCCGCAATCTCACTCAGCGTGCGACGGGCCTCGTCGCTAGCAGCATCCACACCGCTGGCAAAGTGCAATAGGCGCTTCTCAGGCCACTGTATGGCCACTTCTACGCGGCGATTCTTAGCGCGCCCAGTCTCGGTGGCGTTGTCGGCCGCAGGCTGGCTCGCACCGCGCCCGACCACTTCTATGCGATCAGCCGCCACGCCGCGCCACTGCAGTTTCTGCGCGATGGTCGCTGCACGGTCCGTGCTCAGGTCTCGGTTGTCGTAATACTGCGCGTTGAAGATGGGCTCGGAGTCGGTGTGCCCCTCCAGGCGCACGCGCGCAGCCGGCAGGTCGGACAGATACTCGGCCAGTGCGTCAATGCGCGGTCTGTCCTCGCGCCCGAC
>JAYOYH010000022.1:28432-29807 GCA_038153405.1 Gemmatimonadota bacterium
TTGCAGTGAAATGGCTTCCATCTTTTGTAGCAACACTGTATTGCTAAGTTGCGGATCGCTGCTTCCACTGGCAAAAAGCACCGTTGGCGGTTCGGGCAAAAGCGGTTTTAGCTCGACGCGGCGATTTCTCTGCCGTCCGGCGCCCGTTGCATTATCGCCAACGGGCTGGTTGGCGCCGTAGCTTACCACATCGAGCTGGTCCGGATGGACACCGGCCGCTACGAGCCAATCGGCCACGGCCTGAGCGCGGGTCAGAGAGAGCTTGTCGTTTCCGGTAAAGGTGGAATTGGCAATCGGCCGGCTATCGGCGTGACCGCCCACCTCCCAGCGCAAACCCGGCGTGGCCATCAGCAGCTGCGCCGCATTGGCCAATCCGGCATGGTATTGGTCTCCAACCGCATTTGATCCGCTGGCAAAGTGCAGCGCTTGCAGCGGCAGCACGGGCACCTCGTCTACCCTTCGATCCAACCACCAGCGTTCAATGGCGTAGAGCCGCTGGTCTACGTAGCCGCTGTCGATTGGGCGGAAGGGTACGTTGACCTTAGCCATGTCGGCGCGACCAAAGTGCACAAAGCGCGTCCACGGATCACCCGCCGAGCGCGTGCCGTAGGCAACCGGTTCCAAATCGGCCGGAATGTGGTCGGGAGAGAGGCGCAGCACGTGATCGCCGCGCTCCACCTCGGGAATGGAGAAGCGACCGTCCGCATCGGCGACGACGCGCGTGCCGTTTTCCATCGTCAGCACAACGCCCGGCACCGGCGGCTCGCCGGCATCGACCACTCCGTCGCCGTCTTCGTCGACCCACGCCCGACCAATGGTCAGCTGGCCGAGCGAGAACATGGCCGAGGGCCGCACGCGCACATTGATCTGCGTGATGTTCGATGCGAGCGAAACCAAACTCGTGGTGGTCAGCGCCACGCCGGCCGCCTGCGCCCTACCCGAACTGTTCTCCGAGCCGACGCCGGCCACCGCGCTGAAGCTCAGCAGGCGCCTGTCGCCCGGCACCATGCCGGGGAGATACCATTCGAGCACCTGCTTTTCGGGATTCATCGGGATATTCACCGGCTCTACCAGAAGGCCAGGCAGCGCCGTCGAGTCGGACCAAGTGTCCACGCCAACTTGGGCGCGCTTAGCGCTGGCGCCGGGGGCTGTGCGGTAGCCGCTTTCTTCGAGCGTCGTTACTTTCTGCCCTTCAAAGAGCGAGGTGCCGTTGACATACTTAAACCCTTCGGGTATTTGCATGCGCACCAACAGCACTTCCAAGGTATCGCGCGGACTGAGATTGGCCAAGTCCAGATCGTAGCGCACGAAATCGCCTAGCTCGATCGTGGGCTGGTCTATGTTAATTGCGATTTCAAAGTAGGCGACTACGGCG
>JAYOYH010000022.1:29907-32435 GCA_038153405.1 Gemmatimonadota bacterium
GTCGACATTGGGCTGCCCGGACTGCAGGGCAAGCGCTGCGGAAGCCGCCTGAACAACCTGGCCCCCACCGCCGTCGACTTGCTGCAGAAAAGCGGTGTTATCAATGGGCGTTCCGGCGGCCGCGTCGTCGCGCAAACGGGCGCGGAACTGCACGCTGTCAACCGCGCCGGGTGCCAGGTCGGGCACCGCCCAAACGAGCGCCCGACCATCGACCTGTGCGCCGGGCGCTTCGATCAGTTCCAAATGGGCCGAGAGCGTATCGACCAGCGAGAAATCGCGTCCAACCGCCTCGCCGTCGTTGGCGTAGACCAAGGTGTAGACGACCTCTTGGCCGGGAGCGATCGATTCCAGCGACGCACGCATCTCTAAGCGCCACGCCGGTTCCAGCACGCGAAGGGTCTGCACCTGTTCCTGCGAGGCAAGCGAGGCGCCGCTCAGCCGCGCGCGCTCCGTTATCTGGTTACCCTCGTCTGGCTTTTGCGCCAGACGCACGCGCACTTCGAGCACGATTTCCTCGCCCGGTTGCAACCCGTCTTGTTCATAGGTGAGAACGCCGCCGACGTTGTTAAAGGGACCGAGGTCGACCAATTCCCACGCCGTGCTCAGCGAATCGATCACGGCAAACTTCCGCGCGGAACCTTCGCCCACGTTGCGCACCGTATAGCGCAGAATCGTTTCATCGCCGATGGCCATTTCGCCGTCGTCGACTTCAAACTCAAAGCGCAAGTCGGGACGCAGGCGGAAAACGGGAATGTTGAACGCGATCGTCTCGATGTCCGGCACGTAGATCGGCTCGTCTATCAGCTCCACGTCGTTGGCCTTGGCCATTTGCATGCCGTCTTCAGAGTAGGCCCACATGCCGATCGTGGCGTCTTGTACAGGCCCCGGCGTCGTCGGCTGGACTTCGAGGTGAAAGGTGCGATCCAAGTACTCGCTGCCGTCTGGCAGCTCTACCGTCATGGTGTACTCGACAGACTGGTCAATGCTGCCGACTTGGTCGCCGCCAAATAGGAATGCGTAGCCGCCGATCTCTGTCGAGACAAAGGGATTGATGTTGTTGAGGTTGGGCGAAGCGCCAATGCCATCGAGCAGGGGAATCGGCAGCACGCTGCCGTCCAAATAGCGCAGTGCCACCGTTGCGCCCTGCACGGCGTTGCCGGTGTCCGCTTCGTAGACGATGCCAAACGGGTCGATGAGAATCAGCGCGTTAACGACGACCGAGCCGCTGTCCTCGCTCAGCGAAGAGACCTCGGCCGAGGCGACCTTGCCGTCGCGCAGCGTGGCGCGCAGGGTATAGCGACCGGGGTCCAGCCCAACGAATTCGTACTCACCGTTGGGTCCGGCGGTAACCGACCCCACGATATTGCCAAACTCGTCGACGAGTTCGACCAGCGCACCGACGTAGCGCGCACCGGAGGTGTTATCTCTGCCCTGTAGCGCACCCGAAACCGTGTTGGTCGGCGGCGAGACCGAACCATCCGTTGCCACGTCTACGTCCTGCAGCTTGCCGTCGAGTATAACGCGACCGCTTTCCCTGTCGACGATGGTCGATAGCAGCTCAAAGTTGCCCGGCGGGATTTCGGGAATGATGTAGAGGCCATTTTCATCCACCTCGACCTCGATCTCAAACGGCGTGCCTTCTACCGTCGTTCCCACCAATCGAACCGCAACCAGCAGGTTGGGGTCGGCGGCCGTGACCTCTACGCCGCGCACCTGGTCAAACACGCGGATGGCCGCAGCGCCGGGCAAAACTCGCAGCTCGATGGGCTGCGAACGGACGCCGCCAAACTCGGCGAATACCCTAGCCGCTCGCGCAGCGGCCAGCACCGGAGACACGTAGGTCATTTCGGCATACCCTTGGCCGCCGTTGGTGGGAATAATTATCAGCTGCGAGCCGTCTTCAAAGGCTCCCAATTCAGCCGTAAACGTGACGGGATAGCCGTCGGGCAAGATGCGCCCCGTCTCGTCCGTCACCCGAGCGCGAATGAGCGCCGTATCCTTTCCGTTAGCAACGATGGTCGCCGGAATGGCCTCCATGGCAATGATCGTGCGGCGAACAACGGTCTCCTGCGACAGCGTTTTGGGCAGCAGGTTCGTGTTGATTTCGTCGTAGTACGAACCGACAATTCGATCGCCCGCGTCCATCGATAGCAGACCATCGCCCGCCGCGATCTGCGCCGACTCACTCGTCACCGAGGCGCCGCTCATTCGCAGCGCCGACTCGCTCATCACAAAGGCCTGGTCCTCAAGGACGCGCACGTCCCGCGTCGGCATGGAGCCGGTAAACTCGCCGGTGGCAGGGCCCGTTTCCTTGAGATAAACCGGCTCGATATCGTTATCGGTCTCATTGGCCAACGTGACCAGCACCGAATCAATTGCGTCGTCGGACAGGTTCTGGTCTAAGTCTATCACGCGCATTAGAACGTCTTCGCCGGCGACCAATTCCTCGCTCTGCGTGTAGGTGCCATCCCACGTAAAGAGCGGTTCGATCACCTGAATGCTGTCTGTGGCCGTCACCGTCGAGTCGG
>JAYOYH010000022.1:32535-66336 GCA_038153405.1 Gemmatimonadota bacterium
GTAAAGAGCGGTTCGATCACCTGAATGCTGTCTGTGGCCGTCACCGTCGAGTCGGTCCCGCTCGGCGGCGGATTGCTCATGCGCGCCAGCGCGCTGTTGGCGATGGATGCACTGTCTGGGGCATCCTCTGCAACCGACGTGGTCAGCGTGATCAGCCCGCTTGCGCCCGCGGCCACCTCACCTAGCGACCACACCAAACGCTGACCGTCCACGGTCGTCGGCGACGGGTCGGCTGAAACAAAGCGCAGCAGCAAGGGCAGCTCGTCTTCGATCTCAAAATCGGCCGCCGCGCCCTCGCCCGCGTTTTCATAACGCAGCTCGTAGACCAACGGGCCGCCCGGCTCCACTTCGGTGGCCGTCGCCGTTTTGCTGAGCGCAACGTCTGGATACAGCACTACCACGTCGACGCTGTCGGTGGCCGTCACCGTCGAGTCGGCCGCGCCCGGCGGCAGATTGCTCATGCGCGCCAGCGCGCTGTTGGCGATCGGCTCGTCGCCCGTGGCCGCTTCTGCGACCGATGTCGTCAGCGTGATCAGCCCGCTGGATCCCGGCGCCACCTCACCCAGCGACCACACCAAACGCTGACCGTCCACGGTCGTCGGCGACGGGTCCGCTGATACAAAGCGCAGCAGCGCGGGCAGCGCGTCTTCGATCTCGAAATCGGCCGCCGCTCCATTGCCCGCATTCTCGTAGCGCAGCTCGTAGACCAGATTCTCGCCAGGCTCTACTGAATTACTCATTGCCTGCTTATTCAACACCACACTTGGATAGCGCACGATCACATCAATGCTGTCGGTGGCCGTCACCGTCGAGTCGGCCGCGCCCGGCGGCAGATTGCTCATGCGCGCCAGCGCGCTGTTGGCGATCGGCTCGTCGCCCGTGGCCGCTTCTGCGACCGATGTCGTCAGCGTGATCAGCCCGCTGGATCCCGGCGCCACCTCACCCAGCGACCACACCAAACGCTGACCGTCCACGGTCGTCGGCGACGGGTCCGCTGATACAAAGCGCAGCAGCGCGGGCAGCGCGTCTTCGATCTCAACATCGGTGGCCGAACCGTCGCCCCCGTTTTCGTAGCGCAGCTCGTAGACCAGCTCGCCGCCCGGCTCCACCTCGGCTGTCACCGACATCTTGCTCAGCGTCAGCGCCGGCCGCGCGCGACGGGCAATGAGGAGCGTTAGCGTGCTCGATTCCTGCGCTCCGTCCACATCGCGCATTGTGTAGGCCAGCTCGATCTGGCCTTCGAAGAGTTCCGACGCCGTATACTCGACTTGGCCGTCTTCGCCAAAGCGGAGCGTGCCCTCGCTCGGCTCCTCTACGCTAACCAGGGTCAGCGCACCCTCTTCGACATCGGAATCGTTGGCCAACACGTTGAGCGCGACGGTATCGTCCTGCAGCAGAGAGGCCGTATCGGGGCGCGCCACCGGCGCATCGTTGACCGAGCGCACGTCGATAACGAGCGCAGCCGAACTGGTCGAGTCGCCATCGCTGATTTCGTAGGACGACTCCAGCGCGCCGAAGATGTTACGCGTCGGCGTGAAGAGTATACGGCCGCCCCCCAGCAGCTCAACCTGCCCGCCTTCGATCTCCTGCACCCGGACCAGTTCGAGCGGATCGCCGTTGGCATCCGAGTCATTGGCCAGCAGATCGACTTCGATGGGCGTATCTTCGTCGGTCGCCACGCTATCGTCGCGGGCGACGGGGCGCTGCGGTCCCATGCTCACGGAAACGACGACCTCGCCTTCAGCGCTTTCTCCCTGCCCGTCGCTAACCACGTAGGTAAAGCGATCGTCCCCAACAAATAGGGCCGCGGATTGGTAGCGCACGACGCGGCCGGAAATTTCTACTGCACCGTTTGCCGGCTGCGATACCGACTCGATAGCCAGCGCATCGCCCTCCACGTCCGTGTCGTTTTCGAGAACGGCGAGTTCAACAGCGACGCCGCTTTCGGCCACGGCCTGATCGGCGTTGGCTACCGGCGGGTCATTGACTGCGGCGATCAAGACGACGATGGTGCCTTGTGCTTGAGCACCCTCTTCGTCGGCGACGGTGTAGCTTAGTTGGTCTTCTCCGTTGACGTCTGGATTGGGCGTGTAGCGAATGGTCTGATCGTTCAGCCGTACGGCGCGGCCTCGGGATCCGTCGACGATAGAGGTTATGGTCAGCGGCCCCGCTTCGACGTCCGTGTCATTGGCCAGTGCATCAATGTCCACTGCTTCATCTTCCGCCGTGGTAACGGTATCGGCCTGCGCGCGCGGCGCGTCGTTGACGGGCTGGACGGTTATCAGCAGACGGGCCGAAGCCTGACGCACTCCGTTGCCCGCCGTGTAGTCCACCGTATCTGCACCCGCGAAATTCGGCGCCGGCACGTAGAGAATGCGCTGGTCGCCAGAGACTTCTGCGCTGCCGCTGGCCACGCGGTCGATGGAGATCACGGCCAAGTCTCGCCCGTCGACCTCCACATCGTTGACCAGCACGTCGACCCTGATGGCCGTATCCTCCTGCGTTTCGCTCTCGTCGTCCATGGCTACGACGTCGTCGTCTACGGGTGTGACCTCGACCACAACAGTGCCGGTGGCCTGTTTATCGCCGTTGGTCAGGGTGTAGGTAAACTCGTCCCTACCGAAGAAGTTGGTCACTGGAGTGTAGGTTACCAGATCATCGCTCCAAGTCGCCGTCCCATGAGCGGGCTCGGAAAGCGATACAATGGCCGCCGCCTGGCTGCCACCCAGCGCGACGTCGTTAGCCATGACGGCAATGGCGATGGCGACTTCCTCCGGCGTGGAGACCGAATCCCTCTCTGCCACCAACTCCCCGGCGACGTCGAAGACGACGACTTCAACCGCGGCCTGGGCGCTCACCGTTCCGTCGCTCATCTCGTAGTCAAATGCATCAGTGCCGCGGAAAAAGGCGTTCGGCGTATAGCGCACCTGACCGCCGACGCCGGTCAGCTCTACGCTTCCGTTGGCCGGGTTGGTCACAATGCGCACCACCGTCAGCGCATCCTCATCGACATCGCTGTCGTTGCTCAGCAGATCGTACTCAACGGCCGTATCCTGCTGCGTCTCTATACGGTCGTTATTGGCAACGGGCGCATCGTTGACCGGGGTAATCTGCACGCGCACGGTCGCGCGGGCCGTGCTCTCTCCGTCGGATATTTCGTACTGAAACTCGTCGGAGCCAAAGGCATTTTCCGTCGGCGTGTAGCGCACATTGCGGCCGACCACTGCGACGCTGCCCTTAGACGGCGGCGTCAGTTCGGAAATGGTGAGATCGCTCGTTTCGACGTCGCTGTCGTTGGCCAAAATATTGACATCGATAATCTGGTCTTCGTTCGTCTCGACTTCGTCGTCGTTGGCCACCGGCACATCGTTGACCGAGGCAACCCGTATCAGCACCGATGCGGTGTCTTTGAGCGAAGCGCTGTAGACGACGTAATCAAAGGACACATCGCCGAAAAAGTTGGCCGGCGGCGTATAGCGCAGACTGCCGCTACCGAGCTGTTCAACGGTGCCCTGGTTGGGCGTGCCAATCGACTCGATGGTCGGTGCCGCTGAATCAATGTCCGAGTCGTTGGCCAACACGTCGATATCAACGGGCTGATCTTCGGGCGTGTCCATCGTGTCGTTGAGTGCGACGGGGGCATCGTCAACTGGATCAATTACCGCCATGAAGCTTTCGGTCGCTGCCGCGCCGTTTTCGTCCTGCACGCGCACGCGTATCCACGTTTCTCCGTTGGCATTGGGCTTGGGCGTGAAGCGCATCGTGCGGGTGTTGCCCGAACCCCCTAACACGATATCGGCCGGTGCGACGAGCGACTCCTTCTCCGTCGTCACCGTTACGACGAGCTGGTCGGCCGGCGTTTCCTGGTCGCTGACTTGAAAGTCGAATGGACCCACAGCCTCGTCTTCGTTGCTGCGCGTATCGACAAGCGGACCTACGGAAGGCGCGTCGTTGACCTCGGTGATGGTGATCGAGATCGTATCGTCATCCGTCTGCGAACCGCCGCTGCCGGACGCGCCCTGGTCGTCTGTCTGGATGCGCACCGAAGCGCTGCCGACGTAGTTCGCGTTGGCTCGGAAGACCATGTTGTTAAGCGCGGCGTTGGCATCGGTGAGCGAGGCGGTAAAGGCGATGCCCGCATCTTCGCTGCCGTCGCCTTGGCTAAAGCTCAGTCCGCTCGTCGTGCTCAGCGTTAGGACGCCGTTTGTGCTCGTCAGCGTTACGGACAGCGCGCTGGTGCCTACGTCGGGGTCGGCGATACTGAGCAGATTGGACCCGCTAAATCCAACCGAGCCTTCTTCGCTAATGCTCAACCCACCCGGCACGGTGTGGACGGGCGCATCGTTAACGGTCGAGATGCTGATGGCACGCGTTTGCGTGTTGGAATTATCGTCGCCGTCGTTGACCGTGAACGTCACCGTGCGCTGCGCCGTGCTGGGAGCACCCGTATCGGTGTTCTGGTAGGTCACCGTGCGCAGCGCCGCTTGGTAGTTGGCCAGCGTCGCACTGCCCGTCAGCGACAGCAAGCCCGTCGCGCTAGTGAAGCTACCGGTGATGCCATTTTGGTTGGAAAACGCCAGCACATCTTCTGTGTTATCGAGATTGCCGGTGATTTGCACCGTCGCGCTCTCAATGTTGGTATCGTCCACATCGGCAACGGTAAGCGCCGACGTGATGACCACCGCACTGCCGTCTTCGGTGAACGACAGCGCGCTGCCTTCCGCGTTGGCCAGGGTCGGCGGATCGTTAACCGGGTTGACCGTAATAGCGCGCGTCTGCGTGTTGGAATTGACGTCGCCGTCGTTGACCGTGAACGTCACCGTGCGCTGCGCCGTGCTGGGGTTTACCGTGTCTGTGTTCTGGTAGGTCACCGAGCGCAGCGCTGCCTGGTAGTTGGCCAGCGTCGCAGTACCCGACAGCGACATCAACCCCGTCGTAACGTCCCAAGTGCCGGTGATGCCGTTTTGGTTCGTGAAGGCCAGCACGTCTTCCGTGTTGTCGAGGTTGCCGGTGATCTGCACTGTGGCACTCTCGACGTTTGCTTCGTCATCCGCCACGGTCAGGGTCGACGTAATGGCCACCGCACTGCCGTCTTCGGTAAAGGTCAGCGCACCGGCTTCGGCGTTGGCCAAGGTCGGCGCCGAATTGGACCGGACATCGATGGTGCGCGTTTGCGTGTTGGAATTGACGTCGCCGTCGTTGACTTTAAACGTCACCGTGCGCTGCGCCGTGCTGGGGCTTGCGGCATCCGTGTTTTGGTAGGTCACTGAGCGCAGGGCCGCTTGGTAGTTGGCCTTCGTCGCGCTGCCCGTCAGCGACATCAACCCCGTCGCACTGGTGAAGCTGCCGGTGATGCCGTTTTGGTTCGTGAAGGCCAGCACGTCTTCCGTGTTGTCGAGGTTGCCGGTGATCTGCACTGTGGCGCTCTCGATGTTGGTGTCGTCCGCATCCGTCACCGTGAGCGCCGAGGTGATCGCTACCGCACCGCCGCCCGGTGCAGCTGTCAGGACCGTGCCTTCGGCGTTGGCCAACACGGGGGCTTGGTTGGACGGGGCACTGCCGTCCAGATTGATCTGTTGCGAAAAGTGCGTCGACAGCTTGTACGGAGAAGAACCGATTAAGTCGGCACCTCGTTCGGACAGGACGCGGGCCGAAGACGAGGTGCCAAAGAAAGCGCGGATGGGGCTCGACGTGGTCAGCACCGCATCGAGGCGGTTATCACCATCCGGATCGCCGGACGCATTGTTCGCAGCCAACATATCCGCGTAGGGAATGGCCAAATCGAGGTAGTAGTTCGTTTCACCCGCTTTGCTCAAACCGAACGTAGAAGTCGCCGCAACTACTCGGACATAATCTGCCGAAGCATAGGACTTATACTCCGTTTCCGCATCGTCGGACGGATCGTCGAGGCTCGACCCTGTCTGATCGATGTTCTGCTTGAGCAACAGCGGCTCGGCTCCATCGATGCCATCGAGGATAATCAGCAGCTCGTAGGTATTGGTTTCCCCATCGGTGTCCAGTACTACCCCGTAACCAAATGGTTCGTATCCGCTGCCCGGAACTCCATCTGTCTTACGCGGATCGTCTTCCAGCAGCAGGCGAAAAAACTGGTAGTTTGTGCCATCGTTGTAGAGATAGGCGCTGGCGGTGGACGCATCGCCGACGAGGTTTTTTGAACCGGAAGCATCGTCTACGGGGTCGAAATATGGATTGCCGCTCGAATTGCGCAGCGGCTGCCAATTCGCATCGCTCGGCCAACTACCCACAGTGCCCGGCTGGGCAACTGCGTTTTGCCAGATCAAAAGCAGCAGCCACAGGGCTGCTACCCACATTTTTCCAATCGCTGTCTTTGTATCGGTCACTGGTATGCTCAACGTGCTTCCTTGCACAAAGGCCCTCCAGGCGCCCTGAAACGACCTCTGGAGAGGTCATTGTTCCAAGACCCTTGGAGCTCATATTTATATAAGTTCGTCTATCTACAGGCCATTCTAGGCCGTTTTAGAGCATATTAACTTAAACCAATCGAAAAAACAAATTTTTTTGGGACTTTTTTCAAAAAAAAGATACAGAGGGCTTTCCGTCAGCGGGCGCAGCTCTTCCTCGGACCGCAGTGCACACACAACAAAAAAACGACCCAAGTTATCTGATAGCAGAAACTTGGGTCGTTTTTGGCGAGTCGTCGACTCGCTATGGCACGTGATTGCTTATGCCTGCGGTTAGCCTATGATCTCTACGAGACGCAAAAGCGAAATAATTTCGGTTTCCTGGACCTTCTGGTCATACATTTCGCCGAAATACTGCTTGTCTGCCGTGACGAAAAATTGGCAATTACTGCGGATTGCGGTGCAAAGGAGGGGAGCATCTTGCTCAGACAGCGAAACGGGCAGAGGGAAGAGGACCGAAGAGGCGATTTCCAGCGTCGCCAACAGCTCCTCAAAAGCGGACAACCATTTCGGTCGCTTAACCTGCAGGTATTTCCGGGCTTCTTCAACCGCAAGATCAGAGCTAACCAAAACGCCCTTCTCGTTTGCTGCGGCCATGAGCCTTGCAGCGTTGCTTTCGCGATTGCTTGCCAAAAAGAGCACATTTGCATCCAGAAAAAAGCGCTGCGAACCGCGGGCGCCGGCCGGCGGCATCGGAGTGGCGATCGACTCCTCTTCGCTGGCAAATTCATCGACGCGTGTTTCCGAGTAGAACTCGATGGCCACACTGAAGGCCGGGCGCAGCAAAATACCCCCGTCACAGCGTTCGACAATGAGCTCATCATTGGCTTTGAGACCGAATTCGTTGCGTAATGCCGCCGGAATGGTGATAACGCCACGGTCGTTGATGGTAACTTTGGTCTGCATGGCAATCAGTATAACTGATTTACTGAAATAAAGCAAGTGCCGGTGGCTGTCTGGCACCCCCATTTTTATCTCTTAAGTATATGTATATTATTGCTTTATGGTATTTTTCTCTCGGAGCTACGGCTCTGCATCTGTTTTTAAACCCGTTTTTCACGCCATATATTATATCGGGACACTGCCCGTAATATTCGACTGGCCCCCTATTCATTATATATAGTACTCGCACAGTGTTGGCCATTGTTGGTCCTGATTTGCTGAATTACAGTGGCAGCACTTTTCTGTGAGCCATCTTCTCTACCCAATCAGCGGCACCCCTCCCTAGTGTATTTGTATTTCTAAAATGACCAACACCGAAGACGTTGGAAATAGATTTTCCTATACATTATATATAGGCTCGTTTGCGAAGGCACGTTTTGTTGCCCGCCGGCCGATCTCTTGCCGTATTGCTGCATTACCATCATTGGGGCCTCGTATCGCCTCGTCGCGTTCTTTCTAAGACCCCCGTTATCCATGTAGAACCAGCGTGACAGCCGAACCACAATGCGGACAAATACGTCCCACTTTCACAGCCATATCGTTTCTTTGGCCTACCAAACTACCATCCATCTTGTACTCGCACTGTAGGTTTTGCGCACTCCGCTACCCGTTTAGGGATCTGGCATGCCTTTTGCCAGTCTAAAAGAGCAAACCTTCCTTCGTGCTCTTGGCCATTCGCTGCGTCAAACGCGGTGGAAAGATCTCCCACAACAGCCTGGCCTCCCCGCCAGCCTATCGTTTTGAGAGGAGACTGCAATGACCTCCGTTTCGCATCTGAGGACCCAAAGCGATAACGATTCCGCGACGGGTTGCCCCCTCTATAATGATCTGCACACCAGTATTCTCTTCGCGATGTCGCCATTGGAACTGGAAGGTTGGATTGATCAAGCCCGCAGAGGGTGCAGCGTCGGATCTCTGACGCAGAACGAATTAGACGCCTTGTTGGAAACAGCTCAACGCCTTGCGCCCGAACTGATAGATCAGTGATCGATACATGATGCTCACCGCGCGCGGGTATCCCTTTGATTTATGCTAGTAATATCCAAAGCGGGCAGGCGAAACGCGCCGGAGCATGCTCCTGTCGTTTGAAGCTTGCCCGACGACATCTGCTACTCGCCGCTCGGCTTGCTGTGGCGAAGGGAGCGGGCCAGCCCGCACCAGACCAACCGTTCGGTGCGGCAACAATTACTCCTGTAGGCTTGGCCAATGCGAACAGGGTCCCTGCCTATTGCCCTCCCAGAACAACCACCCACTCGGCAGATCGCTCGCAGTGGATTCACAATGAGCATTCTTATGGGCATACCGAATAAATCACCGCGACGACTCCTGTTTCAAACGGTCTAATTTATAATACTTTTCTGAACCAGATAATTTATCTGTTTACAAGGGAGGCTCTTTTTTTTATTTTGTTCCACGACAATTCGGACGAATCGGCCTATCTTATACAAAATTCAATGATGGACCTTTGATGAAACACCTATCTGATCTGAGTCAAAACGGCAACCATACCCCCACTATATCGGTTTTGATTGCTGACGCCGACAGCACCTACCAACAGCATTGCCAGCAAGTTATCACGCGTCCACACATCCAAATTCACTCCGTTTCAAGCGGTATTTCGGCTCTAAGGCAAATCGAAGAGGACATCTACGATGTTATCCTAATGGACGTGCTCATGCCGGATATGAATGGTTTGGAATGTTTTGCGAAAATTCGCCAGCAGGGCTGTCACGCGCCGGTGATTATCGTCTCGGAAAACAGCGACTTAAAAATAGCTGTGGAAGCCATCAAACGCGGGGTCTCCGACTTTATTCCCAAGCCCTTTGATGCCGATGCGCTGATAGAGAAGATCGAATACTTGGCCCATGCCAATGAGGATGAGGATGAGTTGGGCCGGAGGCGCAAAGAGCGACGCAGGGACGAGCGTCGGCAGGGCGACCGACGCTCGAGCGGCATAGGCGACAGGCGCGCGGGACAACGCAGGGCCAACGAGCGACGCGCGGGGCAAGATCGTCGCTTACTCGAAGACGACCCAGTCGTCACCTACATTCGCCAAAACGCCACGTCCATCAGCGGTCGCCTTGACGTGGCTGATGCCATTGGGCTTAACGTCGATCAGGTTTCTTCGCGCGTGTTGGTTTCCACGGGTAAATCGTTCCGGCAACTGCTAAACCAGTGTCGATTGCAGAAGGCCTGCCGGTTGCTGAAAGAAACGGATATGGAGGTCGCCCGTATTGCTGAGACCACGGGGTTTTCCACCGTGCAGCACTTTAGCCGCGTGTTCAGCAATATCAACGGCCTGTCGCCGCGAAAGTATCGCCAGAAAAGTCGCCGCGAAAACGCGCTAACGTAGTGTTTGCCTGGTCGCTCCCAAAGGGAGATGATTGGGTGTGTGCCAACAACCTCAACGGTGAGCGAGTACACTAATGGCAGATGAACTGTTGACCCCCACGGCCGATTTCTCGGTGCTCGTAGTCGATGACGACGACCTTTTTCTGCAGTACTGCCAGCGAGTGCTGGCCGACCAGAAAGTGCACGTCGACTTAGCTAGTGACGGCCTACTCGCGCTGGAAAAAGCTCAACTTTTCCCCTATGACGTAATACTGCTCGACGTCTCTATGCCGTATATGGATGGGTTAGAGTGTTTAGACCGTTTGGCCAAAACCGATAGCGAGGCGCTAGTTATCATGGTGACGGGAGGGGGTGACGTCCCCACGGCCGTCGAAGCAATGAAGCGCGGTGCAGCAGACTTTATCCAAAAGCCCTTTGGACCCGACAATCTGCGCACCCGCATTCAGGAAGCCATGCGCAAAAAGACCGCGCGGAGGGAAGAGGCCGAACAGCTTTCGCGCGACCCCGTTGTTGCCTACATACAAAAAAATGCCACCAAGGTGAACAGTCGCAAGGACGTCGCAGAACCCCTCGGTTTGAGCTTAGATCAGGTATCGGCGCGCGTGCAGGCTGCCACGGGTCAATCTTTTCGCAGCGTGCTGCACACGTTTCGACTCAAACGCGCATGTCGCCTGCTCGAAACAACCGAGATGGACATAGCAAGCATCGCTGAAGAAACCGGGTTTGCTACCGTGCAGCACTTTAGCCGCGTGTTCAGCAGTGTCAACAACCTGTCGCCGCGCAAGTACCGCCAGCAGAGCCGCCTAGATTCGCCTGCGGCGCAATAAGCTCATTCAAACTGCTCTTTAAAGCGGGCAAACGCCTCGCGCAGAGAAGCCAGTTCAGATGATAGCAGCTGCACCTGTTCCTCAAGTGCGGCGATGCGTTGGCTTTCGGCCTGCACCTCCAGCAAAGCGGTATCGACCGGCCCTTCTTCCTCGACGTCCTCTAGTCTCGGTTCACCCGCCAGCACGTGCGCATAGCGCGACTCTTTGCGACCGGTTTGGCGCGGCAGTTGTGCGACCAGCGCCCCGTCGCTGCGGACTGAGAGCGCTTCTAAGACGCGCTCGACGTCGCCCAAGTCGACAAAGTTGTAAAGGCGGTTGCTGCGCCCGCGGATCTCGCCTAAGGTTTGCGGCCCCCGCAGCATAAGCACGCACAGTGCTGCGACCTGCGGTCGCTCTAAACCCAGCTTCTCATCCAGCAGGTGGTAGTGCTTGGGCACGCGCATATCGACGCCCGTCCGCTGGCGCGCCAATCCCTTTTCTCTGAGGCTTTCTAGCGCGCGCACGACGGTCTTTTCGTCAAAAGCGACAACCGGGTGGCGGTTGGACTTTTGGTTGCACGCCGTCGTCACGCTGTTCAGCGTTAGCGGATAGTACTCGGGTGTGGTAATCTCCTTCTCAATCAGCGCGCCCAGTACGCGCACCTCTACATCATTTAGCAGGATGTCCATTTACTCCTCTCCGGCCACAAGATCAAATGAGTAAAAGCGATTGGTCCCTTCGCAGCCCGTAATGCCGGCATACAGCGACTGGGGTAGGTCTAGCCTAACGCCGATGTTGTGCGTTTGGCAGCGCACGACCAGCGCCGACCCTTCGCGCTCAACTTCTAGTGCGTAGCGCTGGTGGGGTGCCACCGCAAAACGCGCCCACGCGGCGCGGTGCCAATAGGGTCCCCGCTCGGCACTCCAGCGGTGGTGCCAGACGTTGATGCCTTCATTAAAGAGCACGACCTCGACGTGCTCGCGGTAGGTGCGCCGCCCGCAAGCGTCGAGCGCAGGTTCGGCAGCCAAGGCGATCAGCGGTGCCATGCATTCGTCAAAGGACATCTCTGCGCGCACCCGCAGCGCGCTTTTTACGGGCTCCCGATAGAGCATGCTAGCATAGGTCTCGCCGGCGCGCGCGCCCTGCATTTGTGCCGGCGAGGCGTCGGCCGGAACCCGATTGCGAATGTGGTCGGACTCGGCCAACCAAGCTCCTTCGCTGGGCCAACGAGGGCTCTGGACCGGCATCCAGTCTTGCGGGTTCCACGCGCCAGGGGCAAATAGACATGAATAGGACTGAGCGGATGTCATTGCGCGGAACCCCTGCGCTTTCCCAATATTGGCAGCGCTTCTAAGAGGAGGTCTATCGCGTCCTGCACGGAGCAATGATCCATCGCCACAACCCGATCGGCCGCCTTTTCAGCCCCTTCCAATGCCGCAAAGAGCGGACGCAGCTGTTGGTAGTGGGTGAGCGGCTGGGGTATGTGTGGGTGATAGCGCGGACCGCGCTCGCTGATCTGCTGCCGCACCTGCCAGTATACGGACGTCGGCGTCAGCGAGAGGTAGACCAGCGCGGCCGCCTCGCCGATGCGGCGACAGTTTTCCTGCTGCGCCAAGGTGCCCTCGCCGACGATGATCAAACAGTGTGGATGAGCATTGAGCGCCCGCTCCAGGTATTCGGACTCCTTGCGGCGCAGCACGTCTTCGCCCTCTGCCTGCACGAAGTCCCACAGCGACGTCCCCACCTGGTGCTCCAACCAGCGGTCCAGATCGACCAGCGTCAGCCCGCTGAGCGTAGCTAGGTAGTGTCCCACTTCGCGATAGGGGGCACTCGGCACACCGCCCAGCACGATGGACCGATCTAGCTGCACCGTTGGATGATAATCGTAATAGTCGCCCGACATGTATATAAAAGTAGTCGAATACCCCGTTTTGTAACAATTGCGCGCTATATTATTGCGCCCATGGAAAACTCTGAACGACACGACGGGCTGCGCTGGCTGCGCTGCGACCTGCACAACCACTGCGAAGACCACGACATGATTGAGGCCCACTTGGACGGTGCGGCCGAGCGACTCGACGTCGTCGCCCTGACCAACCACGCGCAGAAACCGATTTTTCTCGAACAGCACGCAATGGTTGAAAAGGCCCGCCGCCTGATGCCCGAAAGACTGGTGCTGTTTGGCATGGAGTGGAACGCGCCGCTCGGCGTGCACGCCAACCTCGTCTTTCCTCCGGGCCCCAACGAGGCGGAAAACGCCTATGCGTTTGCACGGGCATACGACCGCCTCGGTTCGGGAAAAAAAACCCTGCCTGAAGAGGCGCTAGCCGCGCTGGCCGCCCTACCGCCCGACGAGCGCCCGGTGCTGTTTTTCAACCACCCAGCCCCCGGCCAATGGTCGAGCGAAACCATCGCCCGCTATTTGCGCGCCGACCGGGGCGGCGTTATCGCCGGCATAGAGGCACTGCACGGCCACCAGCTGCATGCCAAGATCGCCGCCCTCGACCCCTTTGCCTACCCGGGCAGCGCCGTCGGCGGCCTCTGCGACGACGTCTACGCGCAGCAGCGGCCCTTTGCCCTATTGGCGCACTCTGACTTTCACGTCCACAAGATGGGCAGTCAGCCGGACTACCCGCTCGGCGTTTTCAACCACACGTGGGCTGGCGTGCCGTCCGACAGCTGGACTGCGCCCGACCTATTCGCTGCGCTGCGCGCTGGACGCAGCTGTGCGGCACAGGGTCACTGGCTGGCGCTGCAAGACTTCCGCTTGGGCACCGCACCCATTGGCAATACCTGGCGCGGCAACGGCGAACGGCTATGCATCGCATTTACATGCGACGAAGATGTCGGGCGCGTTGAGCTCATTGGCCGCTTGAGCGCCGATGCACTACCCGCCGTTCTGCACGACTTCGGACCGCTGTCGGCCGGCGTGCACGAATTCCAATGGAACGTGCCCGCCGATGCGACCGGATTCGTGCGCCTGCGCATAGCCGCCACTAGCCACCGGCGACCCGAGCCGGGACCGGACGGACCCAAGCTCTTCCAGACGGCTGCCATTATACTAGCCCCCTGAGCGCGCGCGCCGCGGCGTATGGCGCCGGAGAACCACCAGTGTCGCACCCCAGCTGCCCTCGCCCATGCCGCCTAGCCGGTAGGTTTCGACCTCGTCGAGGCGGTCGAGCAGTGCGTGCACGGAGCGGCGCAGCGCACCCGTTCCCTTGCCGTGCACGACGCGCACCTGGTAGATGCCCTTTTCCCGACAGGCCTGAAAATAGTCGGGCAGCAGCGTCTTTACGTCGCACGGACGAAAGGTGTGCAAATCGAGCGTGCCGTCGATGGGCATCTCCACCGCCTCGGATTGGCAGTATTCCTCGTCGTCGACCATATCCCAGAACATATCTGCGCCGCACCCGGCACACAATCCCAGCGGAAGGCCTCCTCCGACATTGTGCCCGTAGCCGTTATTCGCTACTCATTACCTAATGCCAAGCCAATAGACCCTCTCTATGGACGGAGTCCACCCATGCCTACGCCCGCACCGCTGCGCATCGGCGTGATCGGCGCCGGTGCCTTTGCTTCGCGCCGCCACTGCCCCGACATCCTCAAGCATCAGGAAGCCGAGCTGACGGCTCTTTGCCGGCGCGACGCACAGGCGCTGCGCACAATGGCCGAGGCCTTTGACGTGCGGCACACCTTTTCCGACCACCGCGCGCTGATCGAAAGCGGTTTGGTCGACGCGGTGCTCGTCGCCTCGCCGCACGACCTGCACTACGAGCACGCGCGCGATGCGCTAGCGGCTGGAATGCACGTGCTAGTGGAAAAGCCCGTTACGACCGACGTCGAGCAGGGACGCGCGCTGATTGCGCTGGCCGGCGAAGTGGACCGCGCGCTGATTGTCGCCCAGAATCCTCCCTACTGGAGCCACTGCCGCCACCTGCGCGCTCAGTTCGGCAGCGGTCGGCTGGGCGAGTTGGAATCGGCCTCTATAAACTGGGTGGGCAACGCCTTGGCCGTGCTCGGCCTCGAACCCATGCCGGCGCACATGCCCGGCGTCGTGCCACCAACGCTCTACCGGGCCAGCGCCGATCAGAACGGCGGCGGCTTTCTCATGGACAACGGATCGCATCTGCTGTGCGAGTTGGTTTGGTGCTGCCAGCGACGCGTCGTAGAAGTCACGGCACAAATGGACAACGCCGCCTTTGACGTGCGCTGCGCGCTGAGCATGCGCTTAGACAACGGCGCACTGGTGACGCTGAGCCAAACGGCCGATAGTCACATTCGCACCAAGCGCCAGCACAGCCTCTACTACGGCAGCGAGGGGACCGTCGTGCTGCGCGGCTTTCCGTTCTCACTGGAGTATACCTGTGACGGACAGGTCGACCTGGTGCGCGAAGAAGACCTGCCCGAAGCGCCGACGCCAGTAGGCGATTTGGTAGACTGGGCCTTGGGCAGGAGCAAGGGAGAAATCAGCGGAGAAACCGCGGTGCACGTGGTGGAAATCGTGCGGGCAGCGCAGACCTCGGCCAGTGAGGGGAGAGCCATAGTGCTTTGACGCCGCGCTTCTGGCCACCTGCGCAGGGTGCCGCGCAGGTGGATCGCACCGGATGCCGACTGGACGCCGCGTCGATTGCACATAGGTTTATGTAATCGCGCCCTCGGCCCGAGATCTGCTCCGTCCAATGCCGGGCCACGGCATACGTATTCGGCCCATCCAGCGAAAGACACAATGCGCTTTTTCCCACTGTTATGTTCCCTGCTGACAGCCGGAACTCTAGCGGCTCAAGACTACCCACCGGGCACCTTCCAACACACCCCCCAGATCAATTTGGGGCTGCGCCCCGTATCCGTCGACGGGCTGCCGGGGCGCACGCTCAATCTGCCGCCTGGTTTTAAGGTGCGCTTTTTCAGCGGCGAAGTAGACCATCCTCGCTTTATGGCATTTGATGGAAACGGCGTGCTGCACGTGGGAAATTTCAACACGCGGCGCAGCGGCTACTGGTATAAGGGGCCCTGGCGCGACGCAACGGTGCTGGCCATGCCCGACAGCGATGGCGACGGCCGCGCCGATCGCGTCTACATCGCCGCCGACGACCTGCAGCTACCGCACAGCGTCGCTTTTTACAAGGACCATCTCTACGTGGCCGATCACGACGTGATCTACAAGATGGCCGACGGCGACGGCGACGGCTATTACGAAGAGCGCGAGGCGTTTCTCGAAGTGCCCGGCGTTATGAACCGCTCTTCCGAGCACGTCACCCATACGCTGGTCTTCGACGAGAAAGAAGACAAGCTCTACCTCCACGTTGGCTCCGGCTGCGACCTGTGTCGCGAAGACGATCCCGAGCGCGCCACCATCCTACAGTTTAACACCGATGGCAGCGGTCGCCGCATATACGCGTCGGGTATGCGCAACACCGTCGGCATGGACCTGCACCCCGTCACCGGCCAGCTGTGGGCAGCTGGCCACGGCCACGACCGCGAGGGGCGCAGCCTTCCACCCGAGTGGATCAGCATTATTCGCCCCGGTTCATTTCACGGCTGGCCCTTGGCCTACGCCTATCGCAGTTGGATCGATTTTTCCAATCCGCTGTATGCCCGAGAGATGCTGCCCATCACCGCACAGGACAGCGCTCTGGTGGAGCGCGTGGGACGACCAACCGTGCTGGTCGACGCCCATCTGGGGCCCATGGGCCTGCACTTTTACACGCGCGACCAGTTTCCCCAGCGCTACAGGCACGCCGCCTTTATCGCCTTTCACTCGGGCACGGGCAGCAGCTCCGATCCAGGATACAAGCTGTCGGTGGTCTTTAGCGAACCAGACGGCACGCGCGCGCGCATCGCCGATTTTATGACCGGCTTTCGCCCAGACCCGCAGGATAGCTTCTACTGGGCCCAGCCCATGGGCGTCATCGCCGATAGAGAAGGATTTCTCTACGTCAGCAGCGACCTGGTAACCCCCGGCATTTTCCGCATCGAATACAATCCCGACTAGGCGCGGCGGGAAACTTCCATCGCAGCCATTCGTCCTATGCGTTCAGAGACGCCTTTTAGCATAACCCGGCGCTGCCCTGGCGCGTCTCTAAGACGGGATGGCAGTGGACCTGCCGCGCGACGGGGGACCAGCCCTCGCCGTCGATCAGCACGCGATAGACGAAAGAACGCACGATGAAAAAATGGATTGCGCCATTCGCTCTGGGCATGGCCCTTACAGTCGTTAGCCCTTTGCCCGGCGCGGCGCAGCAGGACTACCCGCCCGGCGAACTACGCCTCGCTCCCAGCGTGGACTTGCACCTGCAGCCCACGCCCATCGAAGGGCTGCCGGGGCGCACGCTCAACGTGCCGCCCGGCTTTAAGATCACGCTCTTTTCGGATCGGGTGAACAAAGCGCGCTTTATGGCCTTTGACCACCGCGGCGTGCTGCACCTAACCAATATGCACACCCGGGGCACGAACCAGTGGTCGCCCGACCCGGACCGCACCAGCGACGTGCTGGCCTTTCTCGATCCCGACGGCGACGGCCGCGCCGACAGCGTCTACGTGGCGGCCGACCGCTTTCTCTGGCCGCACAGCATCGCCTTCTACGAGGGCCACCTCTACGTGGCCGACCACGATATAATCTACAAGATGTCCGACGGCGACGGCGACGGCTACTACGAAGGGCGCGAAGAATTTATCCGAGTGCCTGGCATCATGGGCCGAGCCTCCGAACACATTACGCATACCCTTGTCTTTGACGAGAAAAACGACAAGCTCTATTTGCACGTTGGCTCCGGCTGCGACCTGTGCCGCGAGGACGACCCCGAACGCGCCACGATTCTACAGTTCAACGCCGACGGCAGCGGACGCCGCATATACGCCAGCGGCCTGCGCAACGCCATCGGCATGGATCTGCACCCCATCACCGGCCAACTGTGGGCTGCTGGCAACGGCCACGATCGCGAAGGGGCCGCGCTGCCACCCGAGTGGATCAATATCATTCCCGAAAACTCCTTTCACGGCTGGCCCTTGGCCTTTGGCTACCAGAAGTGGGTCGACTTTTCCATATCGCAGTACCGGGACGCAATCTTTCCGATCACCGCTCAAGACAGCGCGCGCGTAGCCAGCATCCGCCGCCCCGTCGCGCTGGTGCCGGCTCACCTGGCACCGATGGCGCTGCACTTCTACACCCACGACCAATTTCCGCCGCAGTACAAAAACGCCGCCTTTGTCGCCTTCCGCGCCGGCGTGCTGGGCAACGATCCCGGCTACAAGGTGTCCGTGCTGTTCAGCGAACCGGACGGATCCAATGCGCGGATTGGCGACTTTGTCACCGGCTTTCGCCCCAACCCACAGAGCAACGAGTTCTGGGGCACGCCCGTCGGTCTGATCACGGACGATAGAGGCTTTCTCTACCTTACCAGCGACCGCTTTACCCAGGCCATCTTCCGCATCGAAGCCAGTCCCTTGCAGGGGCTGTGGGAAAACCCGCCCACCGACAGCCTGCTGGTCGGCTCGACGCTGCGCATCAACTCGACGCTGCGCATCGTGCGCCAACCGGATCCGGGACAACCCGTGCGCGCCGTGGCCGACCTGAGCGCCTTCGGTGGCCCGGCAGAGCTACCGCTGGAGCGCATCGACAATGTGACCTATCGCCTGCAGGCCGAGGTGCCCAGCGGCCCGGACAACGGCCGCAGGAACATCACCATCGCACTAGAACAGGCCGGCGAGCGCAATCAGATCACGCGCACCGTCGTCGTTCTGCCCGAGCGCGACCACATCGTCTACGACGATCAGCTGCGCTGGAACCAAGGAGTGCTTTTTAGCGCCGAGCTCGATGGGGCGCAGACCGATACGACGTTTGCTGGCCAAACGGCGCTGCGCGTAGTAGCCAGCGGCTTTACCATAGAGTGGGTGCCGCAAACGCCCATCGACCAAGCCGGCTACAAGGCGCTGCGCTTTGCCGTGCATCCGGGCGATGCGACGGGCGGGTTCCGCCCCTCGTTTTCCATAACGGCCAACGGCCAAACCGGCCAACTGCTCAACGTGATCGAACAACTAGATCTGGAAAATCGCCGCTGGCAGGTCGTCGAAGTGCCGCTGGATAGACTGCCGCTCGGCGGCCGCATTGAGTCGCTGCGCATGGTAGGTAGCCTGCGCGGCACGTTCTACATCGACGACGTGCGCCTAGTAGCGGCCGGTCCACCGAACGATCCAACCGCCGTCGAAGAGAACGAGGGGAGATCGACACCGGCCGATTTTGCCTTGGAGGCCAACTACCCCAACCCGTTTAACGCGCGCACGACGCTGCGCTACCGCCTAAACGCCGCCGGTCCCGTGCGACTCGACATCTACAGTCTGAGCGGTCAGAAAGTGCGCACGCTGGTCGATGCAGTGCAGCAGTCCGGAGCCTATAGCGTCGTGTGGAACGGCGACGACGAGGGCGGGCGCAGCACCGCCAGCGGGGTTTATCTGGCTCGCCTGGAAGGGCAGGGAGCGGCGCAAGTGCACAAGATGCTCTTGTTGAAGTAGGCCGATCATCGCATTTTCCACCTGCGACTCAACGCAGGTGGAAAATGCAAATACAACCGTTTACCGCAGCCCGCAGCGCGAACAGCGGAGGCCTATTTTGATGTCCCCCACGGCTGCATCCGATCGGACCACGCCACCGCTCAACTTTCCGCGTGCCTACGACTTCACCACGCGCACGGTCGACGGCCGACGCGAGATCCTCGACGCACTGCGGCGCCAATACGTCGCCCTGACCCCCGAGGAGTGGGTGCGGCAGAACTTGGTGCAATTTCTCGTACGGGATATGGACTATCCGCGCGGTCTAATGGCCATCGAGCACTCTCTGGAAGTGCACGGCCAGCCCCACCGCGCCGACTTGGTCGTCTACGACCGCGGTGGCACGCCGCTGCTATTGGGCGAGTGCAAGGAGCCGAGGGTGGCCATTTCGCAGGAAACCCTCGACCAAATCGCCCACTACAACCGCGCCCTGCGCGCGCGCTACCTGCTCATCAGCAACGGCCTGCAGCACTACTGTTACGCCATTGATCGAGAGCGGGGACAGTTTCGCTTTCTCGATCACCTACCGCGCTATACCGAGCTCTAGGCCGTTGGGCTGGCCGCGTGCCGGCCGAGCGCCACATCTATTTCCCCCAGCACCTGATCGACGGCTAGCAGTCGTATGTTGGCCTCAGCCAGCAGCGTCTCGGCCTCTACATAAAAGGGCTCTGCTGCTTCGAAGGACTGCTCTTGTTCAACCTGCCAACCGGAGACAATATGCGCACAGGCGCGCTGGCGCAGTTCGACTGCGGCGCGCATGTCGGCGTGCATCTGTTTCAGCTTGCGCGGCGGCACCACGGTGTTCAACTGTCCAAGTACGGCCGCTATACGCCCATCTAACGCCTGACAGGCTGCGGCCAAGTTCTCGCCCGTAGCTCGGCTGGCAGAGCCTACGGCCATCGCGCGCAGGGCTTGCTCAACTTCGTTGATCTCGGCGATGAGCGGCGCAATTTCGGCGCGATAGGCTGCGACGCGTTCCGCGTCGCCATAGGGCGTGTCGGCGCGATCCTCGCCGCAGCTACACAGGGACAAAAACAGCAGCAGCGCGGCGCACCGGCCTCGCATTTGCATCATTGCATGTACTCCTTTCGACGCGCGCGGGTGACGTTCGCACGCACGGATCCACCGTCGTTTTTTATCGACGCTGGATCTCCATTTCTTTTGCCAATTTTAAACGCGATGCGCAGGCGGAAGAGGATACGCCGTGCACGGCAGGTGGGATACGCGGCCCAACAGGCAGTGGCGACGGCCATGGGCCGTCTTATTTTTGCAGCCGCTCCCTGAAGTTTTCCAGCGTCGCCTTCAGTCCGTCGATGCGATCCACTTTGGGTGCCCAACCGAGGATGGTGCGCGCCCGCGTGGTGTCCGGCTGGCGAATCTTGGGGTCGTCTTCAAAGCCAGCCGGCAGGGGTTGGTAGGTAATCTCGCTCTTATTGCCGGTCAGTTCGAGTATCTCCTCGGCTAGCTGCTTGATCGAAATCTCGACCGGATTGCCGATATTGACCGGCATGACTTCGTCGCTCATCAACAGCAGCCACAGGCCGTCGATCAAATCACTGACAAATTGGAAGCTGCGCGTTTGGCTGCCGTCGCCATAGATGGTGATGTCTTGGCCGAGTATGCCCTGGCGCATGAAGTTGGGCAAGCCGCGGCCGTCGTCTAGGCGCATGCGCGGTCCGTACGTGTTAAAGATGCGCACGATGCGCGTTTCGACGCCGTGCGTGCGGTGATAGGCCATGACCATGGCCTCGGCAAAGCGCTTGGCCTCGTCGTAAACGCCGCGGTAGCCAATGGGATTGACATTGCCCCAGTACGATTCTTTCTGCGGGTGTTCCAACGGATCGCCATAGACTTCCGAAGTGGACGACAACAGCAGCCGGGCCCCTTTGGCCAGCGCCAGCCCGAGCGCGTTGTGCGTGCCCAGCGAACTCACCTTGAGCGTCTGAATGGGCATCTTCAGATAATCGGCCGGCGATGCGGGCGATGCAAAGTGCATTATGTTGTCGAGACGCCCGGGAAAATCGATGTAGCGGGTGATGTCGTGCTCTACCAGTTCAAAGCGGGGATGGTCCAGCAAGTGGGCTACATTTTCGCGCGAGCCGGTGAGGAAGTTATCCATGACCACGACCCTGTGTCCTTCGGCCAAAAACCGATCGCTCAGGTGCGATCCCAAAAAGCCGGCACCGCCGGTTATAAGGGTAACGGGGATATCGGACACTGTAATCCTTTCCAGTCGGCAGAAACGCTCTGCGCGTTCGATCCGTACTGCGCTAGCTCCACGCGCCCGATGGCGCGCCGCCGCGCTCAATCATGCGCTCCAGCGCCAGCAGGTTGCGCATTGCGCAGCGCGGATGGTGGTAGTTTTCCTTGCGGGCGACGTGCTCGACAAAGTTCACTTTGCGATCGCCGCTGTACAAGTAGAGCGGGAAACCGTGCTGCCGGAGCGAGAAGCGTTCCTCGACATAGTCATAGGTGCGCTCAAACCACTGCGCCGGCCAGTCCCAGTCGGTGTGTTCGAGCAGAATCAGACAGCCGATCATCACTTCTTCCTGCAGCCACAGTACCTTGTCGTAAACGTAGGCGCCGTGCACGTCCAACGCGCGCAAAAATCCGCCGTAGACGTCGTCCCAAGACACTTCTAAATGGCGGCGGAAGCGCTCGGCGGCCAATTCGAAAAGAGCGCGATCGCCGCGGCGCAGGGCCTCGGGCAGGAGCATCCACAGCGTCTCAATGGCGTGGCCCAAGTAAATAAAAGACTCGTTGGCATCGTCTGGGCGCGAATAGTCGTGGGCCAAGACTTCGTTCATCAGGCCGTATTCGGGATTCCAATACTTGTGTACGATCGCATCGACCACGCGCTCGGCCAGCGCTTCCAAGCGCTCATCCTGCACCTGCTCCAGCATCTGGGTAAGGATTAGGATAAGCACCATATGGCTACCCAGAGGGCGCTGTCCCTTATAGCTAAGCGGGATATAGCCCTCGTCGACAAAGCGCTCGGGATCGTCAAACTGCGCTAGCCCGCGCCACAGCGCCTGCTGCGCCACCTGCATGGCTTCTTCGTCGCCCGTCGCGTGCGCATAAGCCTGCATTCCCTCGGCCACAAAGAGCGTGGCATAGCCGCGCGGCGTCGCCGGCGATTCAACTTGGCCCGTGCGCGTCAGGCTCTGCACCCAATCGCCGCGCTCGTCGCGGCCGTAGCGCAGCAGAAAGTCCTTCGCCTTGCACGCTACATCCAAGTTTTCGTCACCGCCAAAGTGGCGATAGAGGTAGGAATAGGTCCACAGGCCACGTCCCTGGTACCACATGTACTTGCTGTCGCTCGAACGCGTGCCGTCGTGGTCAATGGCGCACATAAAGCCGCCCAATTCGCGGTCAATGCCGTGGCGTTGCCAGAAGGGCAGATACTCTTCGAACAGGTAGTGCCGATAGCGATCGCGCAGCGCTTGTAGGCTGTGCCGCCCTATGTGTGTTCGCATCATGCCTCAATCCCGAGCAGAAACCGTCTCGCTCTAGCGGAGCTCTCGCCCTTTGCGCTCAATGACCTTTTTCGTCAGTCTGTCCACCACGTCTTCTATCGTCTGTTTGCTGATTTCCCACGGGCCAATTTCGTAGTAGAACGTCAGGTCCTGTTCGGCGGCAGAGCGGTTCAATTCATCCATCTTTTGCTGGGCGACGGCCATGTCTGAGTCGAACAGTATGACGATCTCATCGCCCGAGTACCAGCGCGCTACGATATCGCTGCGGCGAAAGGGGACGGAGAACATCTCCTTGACGCGGCGATCCACCTCGCTGTAGCCCAGCAGTTCGTTCAGGTCGTGTATGCGGTTCAAGTCGATAAAGGCCACGTAGCGCGTGGCGCGCGGCATCACGTGGCAAAACTGCAGAAAGGCCTCGCGGGTCCACATGCCAAAACAGCTGTCCCAGCTCAGTTCCTCTACCCGTCGGCGCAGTTCGCTTATTTCGGCATCAAAGCCAAAAAGCCTGCCAACCAAATGCTTTAACATACTCAACCGTTCTCCAACGAGCTTTCGCGCGACAAACCGTTCAGCGGATTATAGTATAGGGAGAGAGAAGAGAGCGCTCAAGAAGCGAGCCGCTCATAGGGCGCATGCGGCCGGCCCGGGTCGCGATGCAAAATAGCTGGCCGACTGCGCTGCTTGCGGATGGGCTTCCGCGTAAGCCGCCTGCCATGCGCGGTTGAACTCGCCGGCGCGTTCCCGTTCGACCAGCGCCCACACGCCGCCGCCGAATCCGGCGCCAAAGGCCGACGCGGCCAGAGCGCCCTCGCGGCGAGCCAAGCGCGCCATATCTGCCGTCTCTGCAATCTGGTTGCCCAGGATATCCACGCCATGCTCCTGCGAACGGTCGACCTGGCGGCCGAATTCGGCCAGGTCGCCACCGCGTAGCGCAGCGGATGCCGCGTCGATAATCTCTCCGTCTTCGATCAGAAAGTGCTGCAGGCGCCGCTGCAGCGCTTCCGGCGCATAGGGCCCTTCGCCGATGGCCCCCAGTGCATTGTGCAGCCGCTCCGCGGCGCGCGGCTCCGAGCGCAGCACATCGGCCAGGTACACCTGGCGGCCACCCGTGGCACGGCGCCACGCATCGACGATGGCACCCACCTGCAGCGCCGCTCGATTATACAGGTCCTGTGCCGATCCGGTCTTCTCGGCGACCACCCCGGAGAACCCGACGGCGAACGCGTAGTCCTCCGGTACGGCGATGCGCTGCTCTAGGCGCGCCGGGCAATAGGCAAACTGTCCCAGCTGGCCCGGCTCTGAGCAGAGAATGGCCGTGTGGTCTTCGCTGCCGCCAAACGTGCCAACACCGCGGTCGCCAGTCAGGTCGCCAAAGCTCTGGCCGTTTTCAACTGTGCCCAAATAAGCGGCCAGCTCCAAATCGCTCCCAATGTGTTGGCGGTACTCATCGCGGCTTGACAGGTCGTTGCACGCGGCCAGCACGAGATAGGTAGCCACCATAAACGCGCTGGAACTGCTCATGCCCGCTGCGACGGGCAGGTCGCTTAAAAAAGCGATATCCGCCCCGCGCAGCGCGCCGAAGTTGCGCATCAGGCGCCGCATCACCGTCATGGGATAGTTCGCCCAGCCGCTTTCGGGTACATCCATATGCGCATCCAGCGCGCATTCGAGCAGCGCGTCGCTGCCGATGGCCATCACCGTCACCCGCGCGTCTGCGCGCGGTACGGCCACCATGCAAAAACCACGCTCCACGGCGGCGACGATGCTGCGCCCGCCCGCATAGTCGGTATGCTTACCTAAAACTTCGATGCGACCCGGAACAAAGTAGGCGTGCGCGGTCGCTGCGGCGGCCGCTCCTCGCTGCTGCAGCGCTTCGGCGGCGCGCGCGAAGAGCCGGGCTTTGGCTAGCCCTTCTTGCGGCGATAGGCCAGCCCGCTCCAACGGTTCGCAAGCTCGTCCTTCCATCAGCTCCAAGAGCGTCACAGCTTCACCTCCACATCGCCCAACAAACGGGCCACTGATCCGACGTCGCCCTGATTGGACAGGTCCAGCACGGCGGCGTGGCAAATCCGCATGGTAAAGCGCACACCGAGATGGTCAATGGCGTGCTGCACGGCATCCGGCAGCTCAAATTCTCCGCGCGCCGATGGCCCGATCGCTCGACAGGCGGCAAATATGCGCGCGTCAAAGCGCCAGCAGTTCATACTCACTCCCAGCGGCCCCTGCAGCGTCTGCACCGTCGCGTCGTCGGGTTTTTCGACAATGCGCTGCAGCACGCCGTCGGCGTCCGCCTCGGCGAGGGCGAATTTGAGTATGCGCTCAGCCGGTATATTGCCTTCGGCAATCATGCTGTCACGCGCAAAGACGGCCAGCCCTGGCCCCGCTAGAGCGCGCAGGCTAGATAACGCAGTAACCGGGTAGTAATTATCGGAGTTAACGACGGCAAAGTCTTCGCCAGCGGCAAAGTCTTCGGCGGCCAACACGGCGTCGGCCGTGCCGCGCGGCTCGCACTGCACGGCAAATTCTATCTGCAGGCGTCGGCAGTCTAACTCCTGCGCACAGTAGCGCCGCAGCGCGTCGTGCTCGGGCCCGATAACCAAGCAGATGCGGCGGTATCCGGCGTCGGCCAGCGCCCCTAGCGCGTAGTCGAGAAAAGGTCGCCCAATCGGTATCAGTGCCTTGATCCCGGTAGATGCAATGGCGGATTGCTGTGCGTCTAAATTCGCCTGCGGATTGGTCGCGCGCATGCGCGTTCCCAGTCCGCGGGCCATAATCACGGCTTTGTCCATTTGTTCCCTATTTTTGTGGAGCGCGGAAGCGCTCCCCGCCGTCGGCATCCACCAGTTCTAGCGTCGCCGCACCGCGGTCGTCCATGTGCAGCGTGGCGCGCGTGTGCCCTTCGGCATCGTAGAGATCCAGGCGCGGGCGACCGTCTTTGCGCGCACCAAGCCCGGCGCGGAAGCGCTGCTGACCGTCTAGCAACCCCATCCAGGCCAAACCCTCCTGCAGAACGCCAACCATCGTTCGCGTGCAGCCGTCGTCGTCGCGCAGTTCAAGCAGGCACATGCCGTCGTCGCGCACGCGCAGCGATGCGCGCGGGCGGCCGTTGGCATCCTGTAGCTTGAGTTCGGGCGCACCCTGCTCGCCGAGGCCCTGCTGCAGGCGAATGCGACCGCTAGCATCCATAAAGCTAAGCACCATGCGGCCGTTATCCGCCGTTCCCAAGCCCACGCGTGGGCGACCGTCCGCTTCGTAAAAGCCCAACCCAGGACCCCCGTCTTCTCCCAGCGCCCAGCAGGCGCGCGCACAGCCGTCGGCATCGCACAGCTCAATGCGCGGCGCGCCGTCGTTGCCCACCAGCAGGCGCAGGCGCGGGCGGTTGGCCGTATCGCAAACGACCAGCCCCCCACCATCGTCGACGACCAGCCCGAGGCGCAGGTGGCTATGACCGCGCGCATCGCGCAGCTCGAAGCCTCTATCGGCAGATAGGTAAACGCGCTCGCGGCCGCTGCTATCGCACAGTGCCAGCGTGCGGCCGCGAAGCGCTGGCGGCCGGAGTCTGCGCCAAACCATAAACAGCGAACCCAGCAGCACGATGGCCAACCCACCGAAATACAGCGTGCGCTCCAAGGCCTGTAGGCGCTGCGTCAGTTCGAGGAGCGCTTGCTCTGTTCCCTCCGGTAGCGCCGCTGCGCTCTCCTGCTGCGCCCAAGCGGTCCCCACCGATGCGAGGCACGCGAACGACGCACCGGCGGCCACGAGCAGCGCCGATTGTACGGTGCGATTGATCAACCTAGGCGCTTTCTCTATTATGCAATGCAATGATGATACAACCTGCTTTCTATCCCGGCAAGCACGCCGTGTGGAGCTAGCGCATGTCGCCTACGTTTGACCTCTCTCTCCTGCCCGCTGCGGACCACCAGTTCGTCGTAATCTCCGATACGCACTACATGATCGATCCTGGCGACGCACCGCTGGAATTTGAGTCGCGCCGCCGACAGAGCGCCCGTGCGCTTGTCGCGCTACAGACGGCGGCGGCGCTTCCCCGCGACTTTGCCGTTCACCTGGGCGATCTGGTGCAAGAATACCCCGATACAACTCTCTTTGCCCGCGCGCTCGACGAAGCGCTGGACCAGCTGCGCGCCAGCGGCCTTGCACCGCACCACGTGGCCGGCAACCACGACGTCGGCGACAAGCCCGATGCCTCGATGCCAACGCACCCTACAGACGGCACCAATCTCGAGGCCTACCGCCGCCGCTTCGGCCCTTCGCACTACGCCTTTGACTGCGGGCCGCTGCGCGCCATCGTCCTCAATTCGCAGACGCTGAATACGACCTACAGCGCTCAACAGCGCGTCTTTTTCGAGCGCGAGCTCGTCGAGCACGCCGACAGACGACTCGTCGTTTTTCTCCATCTGCCGCCCTACCTGTGGGATGCGAGCGAACCCCACCTAGGCCATTACGACAACATCGGCGAGCCAGACCGCACTTGGCTACTCGACCTGCTCGTAGCGCACCGGGTAGAGATGCTCTTTTGCGGCCACGTGCACTTTGCCTTTTACGATCGCCTGCGCAACACGCGCATAGCGGTTGTGCCCTCGACATCTTTTACTCGTCCCGGCTTTGGCCATCTATTTGCCAGCGCTCCGGCATCGGAGCAAGGGCGCGACGACCGCGAGAAGCTGGGGTTTTACTTTTGCCGGCTCGTCGACGACCGCATTGACCTCCACCTCGTGCGGACAGAAGGCCAAGAGAGCCTACGAGCGGACGAGACGCGCTTCTTGACGCGCACGTCGGCCGCGCTCCAAGGCGCGCCGCTGGGATGGACGCTGACCCACGCCCTCTGCCCGACGGCGCAGGTGCCGATCGCGTTTCCCTCCGTAGTGCGCCAGCGCGTGCGCAACGACTACCCCTTCCTGTCCATTCTGGAAATGGGTGCAACCTGCGCGCGCGCGCCGTCGACCGACTTAGGCGACCCGCTGCAAGACCGCCGCCTGCAGATGCTGCGCGCCGAGGGCGTGCGCGTGCACGCCTTTGTCCCCTACGACGACAGCGTCGATCTGCACGCGCTGCTCGACGACCAACCCAACGCAGCCGATGTATGGGAGGTACAGCTGGCCGGCAGCCCGTGGCCGAGCGAGCGCTGTTTAGCGCATCTGGCCGACTGCCAGCGCCGCACGCCGCTGGCCCTGTGTCCCGTGCTGCCCGGACAGAACGTCTACGGCAAGCAGCACCCGCGCACGCGGATCGGCTACCGCGTTGACGAGCTAGCCGAACTGAATACGCAGCTCGCCCAGAGCGACCTGCGCATCGACAGCGTCTGCTGCCGCATCGACGGCGAGGGGCAGCCCGTCGATGCCGTAGACGCCTATCGGGCCTTGCCGACTTTGTCCCATATCGGACGCGTGGACTGGCTGCTCAGCCTGCCCCATCTCGACGACGAGGCCAACGCCGTGCTGGCCTGTCGTGCGCTCTTTGCCGCTGCCTCGCTGCCCAACAGCTACCTCTTTGTCGACCCACCGCAGGATCTCGACCGCACCATGGACGCAGGCCATGGCCTGCTCGACACGCGCTGCAATCCGCGCCCGGCCTTTCACGCCCTGCGCTCGCTCAACACGCTGCTGCACGTCTATCGAGGCGAGGGCTATACGCGCCCAGAGGGCGTCTACAGTATGCGTTCATCGCAGGGCTGTATTGAACTGCTGTCTGCCAACCAGGAACCATCGCACCGCGGTGAGGATATGCGATGGTACAATCTAGTTAACGGCACGGTGGGAAAGGGGTATGATAGGGGAGATACAAATGCTGAACGGGCCCTTCAAATGTACTGGTCAAGCCCATAGAGAAATAGTTGAGTAGCATTAATGGGTTGACCACTCATTTTAATTTATTACTCATTAAACGGAAGAGTTGGTTATCTGAACAGCGAACAGCACGTCAATAGATAGGAGTGTACTGTGAGCGAACTAGACCTATCATCACAGCCAGAAGTCCTGGCCTTGTTTGATGGTCCCGTATCGATTGTGGTCGGCTCAAGTAGCGAGCATAAGCGGCCTCATTTCGCGCGGGCCCAGGGTATTCGATCCGGCGAAAAGGCGAACGACGTCGTTGTGTTTATTCCCGAAGTTACGGCTCATTCTATTCTGAGCGATGTACAGGAGAATGACCATATTGCTGTCACCGTTGGTGATATCAGCAACTTCGAAACGCGCCAGTTCGTCGGTGTATGTACGCGCGTAGAGCAAGCTAGTGATAGCGACCTCGACCTCTGTGATACAATGCTCGCGCGCTCCGGAGAAATCGTTGCCATGTTTTTCGGGGAAGAAGGCGCGGAGGGCTGGAAGCGCATGGTCACGCGCCCGGCAAAAGCTTTTCACATTCAAGTTCTCAACGTGTACGACCAAACGCCCGGAAATCGCGCAGGAGTAAAGCTCTTATGATAGCCGAAGACCTCATACCCGCTCTGCAGGGCATTGTTCCAGCGTGGATCGTAACGACTTCTGACGAGAATATTCCCAACTGTACGTGCGTGAGCCAAGTCTACCCCGTTGACGAAACCCACGTTGCGATCTCGAATCAGTTTTTTTCCAAGACGTTCCGCAATTTGCAGAACAACAAGCACGCCGTCGTCCAAGTGATCCACCCAGCAGACAATAGCATGTGGGTCCTAGAGATAGAACACGTGCGCACTGAAACGGAAGGGGCTCTGTTCGACGAGATGGATATGCAGCTGGCTGCCATTGCATCCATGTCGAATATGGAAGATGTGTTTAAACTGCAAAGTGCCTACGTGTTTAAAGTACATTCGGTCTCTCATTTGACCGAAGCTCAACACCCTGCTAAATCGATATGAGCGAAACGGGGTTGTCGCATGAAATAAAACAACAGATGTCGGAGAACCAGCGGCAGATTGATCAATTAAACGATCAGCTCAGTCGCAAAACCGACGAAATCAAAATCATTCAGACCATCTCCTCCGAGATCCTCAACACGCTCGATCTCGAAGTGTTGTTTGGCAATATCATGTCCCTTATGCACGAGGTCTTTGGCTTTGAACACTGCATGATATTACTGAACGAAGACGAACAGCTACGCGTTGCCGCCAGCCACGGCCACGAAGACCAGGGGATCGGTATGACCGTCCCCATGGGCAAAGGCGTCATCGGCACGGTGGCACAGCGACGCAAGATTATGCGCATGATGGGGCTGCGCACGCGGCGACGCTACGTGCAGCGAACAGCGGGCGCAGACGCCGATGCTCTTCCATCGCTGAAAGACGCCGATAGCCAGATCGCCATTCCTCTGCAGGTCAAAGACAAACTAGTCGGCGTATATACAGTGGAAAGCGATAAAGCCAATGCCTTTGATGCACTGGACGAAGAAATACTGACTATTGTATCCAACCAGGTAGCCGCCGCCATCGACAATGCTTCGGCCTACAACGAGTTGCAGAAGCTCGCCGAAGCAAACAGTCGGTTCGTACCGCGCCAGTTCCTGCGCCTGCTGGGCAAAGAGTCCATTACCGAAACAGAACTGGACGACCAAATAGAGAGCGCGATGACGGTGCTCTTTTCCGACATTCGCGATTTTACACCGCTCTCGGAGTCGATGAGCCCGGCCGAGACCTTTGCTTTTGTAAACGACTACTTGGGAACGATGGCACCCGTTATTCGCGAGCACGGTGGTTTCATTGACAAGTACATCGGCGATGCGATTATGGCGATCTTTCCCAACTCGCCTGGAGAGGCCGTAGCGGCCGGCTTGAAAATGGAACAGCATTTAGCCCTGTTCAATACGCGCACCGCAGAGCAAGGTCGGCCCCCCATTCGCATTGGCATCGGTATTCATACGGGTCCGCTAGTCGCAGGCATTGTGGGCTTTGCCGAACGCTTGGAAGGCACGGTAATTGGTGATTGTGTCAACACGGCCTCGCGGCTCGAAGGCGTAACTAAAGAGCTTTCCGTCACCCTGTTGGTCAGCGAGACCGTGGTCAACGAACTGGCCGACGAAAGCGAGTACGTCTTCAATTCGCTCGGTGAGGTTGCGGTTAAAGGCAAAGCCCAGAAGGTGCAAGTTTTCGGCGTTACCGAACGTCTGTAGACACAGTCTGCTCGTCGATCTCAAACGGATATGGCCACAAAAAAACGGATTCTTTACTCGGTAGTATAAACCCGCGGCATCGCCCACAACCCTAGCGCGCCATCCTAACACATCCATGTCCACCGCGGTCTTTACCTACGGCTCGCTGCTCTTTGCAGAAATTATGCAGGCCGTCACGGGAACGCACTTTCCATCGCAAAGCGCCGTATTGAAAGACTACGCGCGCTACCGCGTGCGCAACGCCAGCTATCCCGGCATTGTGCCCGCGCCCGGCACCTCCGTAGCAGGTCGTCTTTACTTGGGCGTCGACTCCGCGGCCGTGGAGCACCTCGACTTTTTTGAGGGCGATCTCTACGAGCGCATCTCGGTCGACGTGCACACCGACGAGGGCACCCTATCGGCCCAAACGTATATTATTCCGCCTGGCAAAGCGCACCATCTCAGCGAGACGGCATGGGATCCCGACGCGTTTCGGGCACATGACTACGACACCTTTCTCAAGCAGTGTAACCCCCTATTTAGAGGCGGCGCACCCGATGCATAGCGCCGCGCTTTTCACGGAGAAGAACGCTCGATGAACGAACGCCAGAAATACCTATTCGATTTACAGGGGTACTTAGTAGTGGAAGACGTGCTGAGCGACGCCGACTGCGATCAGGCCATTGCCAAGATCAAAGAGCGCGTGCGGCCCATGGAAAAGACGCCGGACGGCTACGACGCCAACGGCACCTGGTACAACGCGGCTGGTCTCTACGAAGCCGGCGAGCCCTTTCTCACGCTGATCGACCACCCCGCCATCACCGATGTGCTGACGGAAATCATCGGCTCACACCTGCGCTGCGAGAGCTGCTACAGCTTTGTGCGCCACAAGGGCTGCCCGCCCTTTGAAATGCACGGCGGCCACCGCGGCGGGCGCGTCAACTTTCGCTACGATGTGCACAACGGCCAGATCTACACCGGGCTAACGGTGGTCTCCATCGCGCTACAGGACATCAGCGAAGCGGACGGCGGCTTTGCCTGCGTGCCCGGCAGCCACAAATCGGATTTCTCCGTGCCGGCGGAAGAGCGCAGGGAGCTCTTCGCCTTTGGCGGACCGCTGGTGCGCAATATCGCCGCCCCGCGCGGTTCGGCCATCATCTTTACCGAGACGCTGGCGCACGGCGCCGCCTCGTGGCAGAACGACGAGCCGCGCTATGGGCTGTTCTACAAATTCAACGACCGCGCCGCTATCTACCACGCCCAGGAACCGCGGCGACCCAGCGCCGAAGCCTTTGCGCAGATGACGGACAACCAAAAGTGCTACTTTAATCTAGCCTACCAGGCCTTTGGCCCAGCGGACAATCCGCGCAACGAGGTGCCACAGTTCGGCTGAGCGTCTGAGTCCTTAGCCCCAAACGCCGGCGTCGGGATAGTAGCCGATGCCGGCGGCCGTCAGCCGCGCTCCGTGCGCGCGCAGACGTTCCTTGAAATCGCTCCAATCGCGCGCATCCTGCGACGACCACGCCACTTCGGCCAGCGCCACGACGCGCGGAAAGAGCATATAGGCGACGTCCTCCGGCTGCGGCGTGCCCTCCGTCCACATCGTGCCTTCGACGCCGAGGATATGGTGCGCCCGGTCGGCGTCCAGTTCGGCGGGGATCGGCTCGTAGGAATAGACGTTTTCCAGCGTGTTGACGCTTAGGCGCCCGCGCTCGTCTTCGCGGTCGTAGTGGCGGCGATCAAAGTAGACGTGCGTCTCCGGCGCCATCACGACATCGTGACCGGCTGCTGCCGCGACAAGGCCTCCCTGTTCACCGCGCCACGACATGACGGCCGCCTCTTTGGCTAACCCCCCTTCCAAGATCTCGTCCCAGCCGATGGGCTTTTTGCCGCGTGCAGCCAGCCAAGCGGCAAAGTGGCGCACAAAGTAGCTCTGCAACTCTTCTTCGCTCTGCAGCCCCTGGTCGCGCATGCGCTGCTGGCAGCGCGGACACGCCTTCCAGCGCGTCTTGGGACATTCGTCGCCGCCGATGTGCACGTAGTCGTCGGGAAAGAGTGCCAGCACTTCTTCAAAGACGTCTTCTAAAAAGCGAAACGTAGCATCGTTACCGGCGCAGAAAACCTCGTCGAATACGCCCCACTCTGTCACCACCTCGAACGGACCGTCCGTGCAGGCGTATTCGGGGTAGGCGGCCAGCGCCGCCTGCGCATGGCCGGGCAATTCTATTTCGGGCACGACGCGGATGTGGCGTTGTCGCGCATATTCGACGACCTCGCGCACGTCTTTAGGCGTGTAAAAGCCGCCGTGCCGCGATCCGTCCTCTGCCGTGCGCCAGGCGCTCACTTCCTGCAGCTTGGGATATTTATCTATGGCCAAGCGCCAGCCCTGGTCTTCGGTCAGATGCCAGTGAAAGACGTTGTATTTGTGTAGCGCCATCCAGTCGAGGTAGCGCTTTACAAAGTCAACGGGGAAAAAATGGCGGCACACGTCTAGGTGCAGACCGCGCCAGGCAAAGCGCGGTGCGTCTTCTATCTGTGCGCAGGGCAGCTGCGCCGCACCGACACAGTCGACGGGCAGCAGCTGGCAGATCGTCTGCGCACCGTAGAAGAATCCGGCGGCCGAGCTGGCCGCCAGCCGCACGCCGTCTTCGGCAATAGACAGTCGGTAGCCCTCTTCGGGCAGCGCGGCGTTTTCTTCTAAAACGAGCGCTGCGCCCGCTTCGTCGGTCGCCTCTAGTACAATGCCCGCTTCGGCCAACACGCGCCGCACCGCGGGCAGGGCCTCACCTGCTATTCCACGCGCGGCGATGGGCTGGCCGCTGTGCAGCGCATAGGTGCCGTCGCGCTCTTCAACGCTGACCGGCCTTGGTATAATCGATACGCTCATGTGTGTCCCCCGTGTGTTGTGTTGTGCGCGGCGATCTCCTTAGGCGACGCGATAGCGCTCGATAACGCCCATATCCACATCGATCCCCAGACCCGGACCCGTCGGCACGGTGAAGTGCCCCTCGGACAGATCCAATCCGCCGGCCAACACATCGGCCTCGCGCGTGAAGGGCAGTTCGTCGCACGGCAAAGTGGCGTTGGGCAGCGTTGCCTGTAGATGCACCGAGTAGGCGGCCAAGATGCCCGTGCACAATCCGCCCATTTGCACCCAGC
>JAYOYH010000023.1:0-16881 GCA_038153405.1 Gemmatimonadota bacterium
TGGCCGCTGTCGCCGCGTAAAACCATTACCGCGTCGCTGGCATTTTACGACGGCACGCGCGACAACGGTGCCATGCTGGTGCTGCGCGGCAGCCATCGTCTGGGGCAGATTCCCCACCACGATGTAGCCGGCGATGAGTATATGTTAGGACAGGAAATAGACGCCGATCGAATCGACGAGAGCCAGGCGGTTGCCATTGAGCTCAAAGCGGGCGAAATCTCGCTGCACGACGAAGCGCTGGCGCACGGTTCGGGACCCAATCGCGGCGATGCACCCCGCGCGGTGCTGACGATGCGATTCAGTCCGACCGAAGTCAAGGCAGACCTCGGCGTGTGGCCTACGTTCGAGAGCTCGATGGCGCGCGGAGTAGATCGCTATCGGCACAATCCGGAGGCAACGATTCCCACCGGAGACGCCTGTCCCGTGCGCAGCTTCCAGCGCTCTGCGGAATTTGCCTAGGTGGGTATGAGATCGAATGGAACTTGGCGCGCGTGGGAGCAGTACTGATGCAGCGGGTTGGTAAACGGGCGCATGCTTTCATGCGCGAGCGGCAGGCGTGATGGCCGCCGCGGTGGACAGCGCGCGCAATGAGTGGGTCAATCGGGCCGACTGGCCAGCAGTCTCGGTGATTATCGTTACCCGCGATCGCCACGAAGCGGCCGAAAAGGCCGTCGCTTCGGTGCTGGCAGCGGACTATCCGGCCGAAAAATTGGAAGTCGTTGTCGTCGAAGAGACCGATCAACCGCAGCCTATTGCCGGTGACCGCGTTCGCTATATCGCTATTCCAATGCGCAACCTCGGTCTGGGCTTTGCGCGTAACCAGGGCGTCCAGCACGCGGGTGGGGCGGTGTTGGTCTTTACGGACGACGACTGTTTGGTGCATCGGAACTGGCTGCGCGAATTGGTGGGACCGCTGCTTGCAGAAGGTGTTGCGGCAACGGCCGGTGCCGTGTTCGTGCCTGAATGTGGACCGGTGGGAGAGTGTGAGAACATCCTGGGTTTTCCGGGAGGGGGTGTGAAGTTTGTAGAGCAGGCAGGGGGCGATATTGTTCGGCGCGAGACGTTCTCCACCTGCAACTGTGCGGTGCACCGCTGGGCAGTAGATGAAGTGGGCGGTTTTCGCGAGTTTAACAAGTCGAGCGGTGAGGATGAATTGCTCAGTCGCCAGATATCATCGCGGCATTCGCTGTTGTATACCCCGCACGCCATTGTCTGGCACGAGCCCCGCGATCGCATCGGCAAGGTATACCACTGGCTTGTTCGCCGCGGCCACAGTCGCGTAGAAATGGCCCAAAACGTTGCCCATAGCGGGCTGCTCTATCGCAAGATGATCGTCCAATCGCCCACCGTGCGGTTGGTTCTGGGCACGCTAGGAGGTGCTGTGGTCGGTGTGCCGCTGATAGCCATGCCCATTGCGCTAGTGTTTCTCTACTACGCCAGCGTTCTCTATCGCTATCGCTGGAGCCGGCGCTACTATCGCTCGTGGAAGACCTTTCTGCTCCTGCCCTGTGTGAAGGCGGTAATGGACGTGGCCATGGATATCGGCACGGCGGAGAAGTTGCTGGCGCGCAAAAAGGCGGACGCGTAGCCAGCTTTCGCTGCTAAATCATCGCCGAAGTGAACTATTTCCTGCCTGTCCCTCCGACCAATTCCTCTAGCTTCCAATCGAGCGGAATGCGCATGCGGCCCTCGTTTTTGCGGTCAAAGAGCAGGTAGTGTTGCTCTAAGGCGTAGTAAAATAAATCGCGCGTGAGTTCGACGTCCTTGCGGCAGTATGCTTCGATTAGATCCATGCGTCCCTCTTTAAACCACCTCAGGGCCATGAGGCCGTCGGCGCTTTTGGCTGCATCAAGTGTGGCCTTGCCCACCGAATCGAGGCTGACGCGGTAGCGCAGGCGCTCGTGGATTTCGCGCAGGATATCGAGCGTGTTGAGCCCTTTGAAATCGAATTTGCTATAGCCGCGCAGCACGCTGTAGTCGAAGCCGATGATATTGAAGCCGACGACCAGATCGGCTTTTTGCAGGTGCTCTATAAGCCCGTCGACGTTTTCCTCGAAGTAGGAAGTACACTGCTGTTCGTGGCTGTCCCAGACAATGCCGACCGACATGCCCATCATATGCGCCTTGTTCCAGCCGCCGACTTCGGCTGCTGAGCGCTGGGTTTCCAAATCAAATACGACGATGCGCGGACCCTGGTCGGAGGTTGGGTGCGGCTCTTCTCCCTCTTCGTCCTCCCAATCGGCGTAGAGCGGTGGCTCGTCGCCTGCGATTGCTTGGCTGGCCGGCAGGGACGCCAGGTCTATTTTTCTACGCCCCGTTAGCACGTTGAGCAGATGCGTGCAGCCGGCTTTGTCCAGCGGCACGTTGCCGGCGCCGCAGGTGGGGAAGTGGATGCACGACGGGCAGCCCAACTCGCAGTCGCAGCCCTCGACCATATCGAGCGTCATTTCGAGCAGGCGCTGCAGCTTGGCAAAGCCCTTTTCCGCTAGACCGATGCCGCCGGGGTGGTAGTCGTAGACGAAGATCGCGCCCTTGTTGAGCTGCGGGTGCAGCGGGTAGCAGATGCCGCCCACGTCGGTGCGGTTGCTCAAGGCCAATAGGGGAAAGAGCGACTTCATGGCGTGTTCGATCGCGTGGATCGAGCCCATATAGTGGAAGTTGTTGCGGCGCAGGTCCTTTTTGAAATGTGCGTCCAGCTCGATCCAAAAGCCCACCGTTTCGATATGCTGCACGGGCGATTCGAGCGGATGTTGGCTGAGAATGACCTGATCGCCGACGCGCACTTTCTCGTAGGCGACCACCTGCGAAGAGACTTTCAGGCGGCCGAGCTTGGCCATAAAGCCGTCCATCGGTTTGGAGCGCAATTCTTCGAGAATCTCCGTGTCTTTTTCCGACTTGGCGCGCGTGAAGTAGGGCACGTCGACTTCTTTGGCATAGATCTGGCCCTTTTCTGGGTTGCGCTTGCCAATGAGGTATTGCCGACCGCGGTGCAGATAGACTGCCCCCTCGTAGCACTCGCCGTAGACTTGGCCGCCGCTAACGGTGCCAATCAGGCCGTTGCGACCGTCTTCTATGATGTTGTACGACTCGCCGATGGTGCGCATATTGACGAGGCGATGCGGCTGCTTGCGCGCGGCGTACCAGGCGTCGCCGTCGGCCCCCTGCAGCAGCGACCCTTCCATGACCAATTCGTCGACGGCCTCGCGCCAGTTGGGCATTTCGTATTCGGGCTCTTGCGCCGTCAGGGGAAATTCGCGGGCCGCGCAGACCAGATGGTTTTTTAGGATGTACTTGTTGGCCGGATCGACGACGGCGTCTTCGACCCCGCGGTCAAAAAACTGCACCGGATGCCTCATAAAATATTGGTCGAGCGCGTCCTTGGAGGCGATGAGGATAATGAGCGATTCGCGGCCGCCGCGGCCCACGCGGCCGGCGCGCTGCCACGTGTTGATAATGGAGCCCGGGTAGCCTACTAGCACGCAGACGTCCAAGCCGCCGATGTCGATGCCCAATTCCAGTGCCGAGGTCGACACGACGCCAAGCAACTCGCCGCTGTTGAGCGCCTGCTCGATCTGACGGCGTTCTTCGGGCAGGTAGCCGGCCCGATACGACGAGATTTTTTCGCGCAGGTCGGGGCGGCTCTGGGTGGCCCAGCGGTAGACCAGCTCGGTGATGACGCGGGCGCGCGTGAAAACGATCGTGCGATAGTTCTTCTGCACGCTCAGGCGCAGCAAGTTGGCCGCCAGCGTATTGGGGCTCTCTGGCGGGTTGAGAAAGACAAAGTGGCGCGCTGCCGCTGGCGCGCCGTTTTCTGTGATGGCGTGAAACGGTCGGTTGATAAGAGACGAAGCTAGCTCTTGAGGATTGCCCATCGTCGCCGAAGAGGTGATGTAGGTCGGATCGGATCCGTAGTAGGAACAGATGCGATTCAAACGGCGAAACAGGTGCAGCACATGCGTGCCGAAAACGCCGCTGTAGGTGTGCAATTCGTCGATGACGACAAAGCGTAGATGCGAAAAGAAATCGGCCCATGCCTCGTGAAAGGCGAGAATGCCCGAGTGCAGCATATCGGGTGTGGTAAAGAGCACGTGCGGTGGATTGGCGCGAATTTTTTTGCGCTGGTAGTCCGATGTGTCGCCGTCGTAAATATCGACCGTTAGCTCGGAGTCCAGCCCGTTCATCAGGCCCTTTATTTCGTTGAACTGGTCTTGCTCGAGTGCTTTCAGAGGAAAGATGTAGAGCGCGCGCGCCTTTTTGTTGTCCAGTAGCGTACTCAGTACGGGCACGTTGTAGACCATGGTTTTGCCAGATGCCGTTGGCGTGGCTACGGCTACGTGCTGTCCCTGCAGCACCTTTTCGATGCCTTCGGCCTGATGCGTGTAGAGGGCGGGTATGTCGGCAACGCGGAGGATGTCCGGCACGGAAGCCGGTAGGTGCGATAGGTCGTATACGAGCTGTTCTGGGCGGGCGGAAATGGTTTCGTGGTGGATCAAGTAATTGCCCAGCACGCGGCGCTTGAGATAGGCCAAGTAGTCGAGGATAGATTCAGAAGGAGCGGGTTCAGGGGCGTAGCCCGCATCGGGCGTGGCATCGCGGATCACGGCGCAGTCCTGTCGGTCGAGTAGGCTGAGGCAAGATGGTAGAAGTGTAGCGCACGACCACAGCGCGGGCAAGGCGGCCCGGTGCGGGGGCCGGCAGCCCCCAAGTCCGTGCGCGGCAGATGCGTGCTGTGGCCGCCACTGCGTGCTTGTTCGTTGCGATCCCGGGCGGATCGCGCGCCCTTACGCTGCGCTGGGATGGGGAAACTGTTCCAGTAATGCGGCCAGCGCGGCTCGGTCGTCGCCATCCATATAGGTTCGGCCCGCGCGACAGGGTCCACCGGCCAAACCGATTAGCTCAAGGGCCGCTTTAATCATGCTGGTCCCGTTGCGGCGGCGCAGCACATCAAAAGGCGTTAGCGATGCGTGCAGCTCCATCACGCGCCGATAATCCCATGCCTGGGCTGCTTCCCACATTTCCACGTAGAGCGACGGCAAAACGTTGGCCAGACCGCAGGCCAGACCGGCTCCGCCCAGCACGAAGTAGCACGGGGCAAAGGCGTCACCGGCGCCGATAATCGACAGGCGATCGCCCAAGGCCAGGACAATCTGGCGAAAGTCGTCCATATGTTCGCGCTCTTCTTTGAGCGCGATGACGTTGGGCAGGGCGGCCAACTGCTCCAGCACCGTGATATCGACGATCTCGTCGGCGCGAAACGGCATCAGGCCGATGGAGACGGACTGCGAAACCGCGCGGTAAAAGGCAACGGTCGAAGCGGCGTCGGGCACGACTTCGTCGTCGGGAAAGAGCAGCACGCCATCGGCACCGACCGCTTCGAGCCGCTGCGCTCGCTCGATGCAGGCGCGGGTGTCGCCGCAGGCGCCAGCGTAGACGACTAGGCGGCCCGCCGCCTGCTCGGAGGCCGCGCGCACGACCTGCAGGTGCTCTTCTTCGCTCAGATCCCACAGCTCGCCAACCCCGCCGCAGCTGACGACGACGGGAATGTGATGCCGGGCGAGAAATTCGATATTGCGGCGAACGCCCTCTTCGTCGACGTGCGTCGTTCCGCTGTGCTCTTTGAATGGGGTGGGGGTAAAAACGGCGATGCCGCGCGTGCGCTGGCGTAGGCTTTGCATATCCATAGGTCGATCTCCGCAGTAGGTCGTTGCACCAAACATAAGGCGCCGACTGCCCCACAGCCACACGGCGCCGCGCGCAAGAGGGCCATTGCCGCAGCGGAGGAGCCACCCTACTTTAGCAGCGAAAAATAGGGGAACGCATGGACGATACAGAGCCGCGCGGGATAGACCGCAATCTGACCAACTACGCCGACGAAGGCTTCAGCCGCTACCTGCGCCGCGCCTTCCTCGCATCGGCTGGCTACGACGACGAGGACTTAGAGCGGCCGGTCATAGGCATTACCAATACGGCGTCCGATTACAATACCTGTCACAGAGAGGTGCCCCAACTCATCGAGGCCATTCGTCGCGGCGTGTTGGAGGCCGGCGGTTTGCCGATGGTATTCCCGACAATTTCGCTGGGCGAGATTTTGCTGTCGCCCACGTCGATGCTCTATCGCAACCTGATGGCGATGGAGACCGAGGAGATGGTGCGGGCCCAGCCAATGGACGCCGTCGTGCTGGTGGGGGGATGCGATAAGACGACGCCGGCGCAGATGATGGCCGCTGCCTCGCTCGATGTGCCGTCTATCGTCTCCGTGGCCGGGTCGATGTTGACAGGCGACTGGCGCGGCGAACGCCTGGGGGCTTGCACGGATTGCCGCCGCTACTGGGGCCAGCATCGGGCCGGTGTTCTCGACGAGCGCGAGATCGTCGAGGTGCGCGAGAGCCTGTGCCCAACGGCGGGCACCTGCATGGTTATGGGCACGGCGTCGACGATGGCCTGTATGGCCGAAGTGCTGGGTCTGATGGTACCGGGCAGCGCCTCGCCGCCGGCCACGACCGGCGCGCGGCTTAAGGCGGGGGTGGAAACCGGACGGCAGGCCGTCGCGTTGGCCTCGCAGGGAGGGCGCGTTGCGCGCGATATACTGACGCGGCCGGCGTTTGAAAACGCGCTGTGCGTGCTGGCAGCTCTCAGTGGATCGACTAATGCGGTGGTCCATCTGCTGGCGCTGGCCGGGCGCGCCGGCGTGCCGCTGAGTCTGGATGATTTCGATCGAATTGCGCGCCAGGTGCCGTTGCTGGTCGATTGCAAACCTGCGGGCAGCGGCTATATGGAAGATTTCCACCGCGCCGGCGGCGTGCCGGCGTTACTCAAGGTGCTGGAGTCACTGCTCGATGTGGAGACCGTGGGCGTTACGGGACAGCGCTTGGGCGATTTACTGGATGCGACCGAGCCGCCGGGTTCCTGGCAGACGACGATTCGCTCGCTCGAAGATCCGCTGGGACCGCCGGCCTCGCTCGTGGTGCTCAAGGGGTCGCTGGCGCCCAAAGGTGCTGTTTTAAAGCGGGCCGCTGCTTCGCCCCATCTGCACCGACACCGCGGCCGCGCCGTTGTTTTTGAGGGCCCCGAGGACGTCGCCGCGCGCATTGACGATCCCGCGCTGGGCATAGAGTCCGATGATGTGCTGGTGCTGCGCGGCGTCGGGCCGGTGGCCATGGGCATGCCGGAGGCTGGATCGATGCCCATACCCAAATACTTGGCCGAGCGCGGCGTGAAGGATATGGTGCGCATTTCGGATGGGCGCATGAGCGGCACGGCCTATGGTGCTGTCGTCCTGCACGTGGCGCCGGAAGCGGCCGTCGGCGGTCCGCTGGCGCTAGTGCGCGACGGCGACGAAATAGAAATCGATGCCGAGGCGGGTCGCATCGAGCTCTTGGTCGGAGAAGACGAACTGGCCCGTCGCCGCGCCGAGTGGCAGAAACCCGCCTTGCCGCCGCGCGGGTGGCGTCGGCTCTACGCCGAGCGCGTGCAGCAGGCCGATCGCGGTGTGGACTTGGACTTTTTAACGGAAACGGGGAGTGAGCTATGTTGAGTGGAGCACTGGCCGAGCGCGATGCGCAGGGAAAGCCCATTCGCGTTGGCATTATCGGCACGGGTAAGTTTGGCGGTGGACTGGTTGCGCAGATTGCGCGCATGCGCGGCATGGAAGTGGTGGCGATCGCCGATATCAAAATTGACAATGCGCGCTATGCCTATGAGATGAGCTATGGCGCGGAAGACATCGTCGCCGTCGATAGCGTGCAGGCGCTGAGTAAAGCAGCGTTGGCCGGCAAGCGCGCCGTGCTGGAAGACGGCCAACTGCTGGCGGCGGCCGATGGCATTGACGTCGTGGTCGAAGCGACGGGGCGAACGGAAGTCGGCGCGCGCATGGCCGCTGCTATACTGGAAGGCGGTAAGCATTTGGTCATGGTCAATGTCGAAACCGATGTGACGATCGGTGCGCTGCTCCGGCACAAGGCCGACAGCGCCGGCGTGGTCTACTCGCTGGTCGATGGCGACCAGCCCGGTGTGACGATGAATATCATCGACTGGGCATGGGCGCTGGGCTTTGAGGTGGTGGCCGCCGGTCGCGGCACCATGCTCTTTGCCGATGATCCGGCCGGCACCCCCGACAATGCGGCCGAGCGCTACGGCTTTGACGAAGAGACCATCGCGCGGCGACGCATCAATCTAAAAATGTATAACTCGTTCCGCGATGGCACCAAGGCGCAGGTCGAGGCGACGGCCATCGCCAATATGGCCGGCTTGGTGCCCGACGTGCGCGGCATGCACGAGCCCTCGTGTAATTTGGCCGATATTCCGCGTCTGTGCGCTCTGCGCGAAGAGGGCGGTCTGCTCTCGCAGCACGGAGTGATCGAATTGGCCAACAGCGTAGCGCAAGACGGTCAGACGGTCTTAGGCGATCCGCTCAATATGGGCGTCTTTGTCGTCGTGCGCACCGACCATCCGTTTATTCGCGAAGATCTAGGCACCTACTTTCTGCACGGAGGCGGCGACGGGAAAAACTTTTTGCTCTATAGGCCCTATCACCTAGTTGCCGTCGAAGCGCCCATTACCATCGCCCGGGCCGCCCTCTACGGGCAGCCGACCGGTGCGCCGCGTCCCGTGCCTTCGGCCGACGTAGTGGCTACGGCCAAGCGCGCCCTGCGCGCTGGAGAAGTCCTCGATGGGGGCGGGGGGTATACGGTTATAGGGCAGAGCGAAAAGGCGACGGTGGCCCGCGACCAGGGGCTGCTGCCGCTGGGCCTGAGCGAGGACGCCGTGCTCAAGTGCGATGTGGCTGCGGGGGTGACGCTGACCTATGCCGACGTCGAGCTGAAGGAAGACTCGCTCGTCCTGCAGCTGCGCCGCGAGCAGGATGCGCTGGTGTGGTAATGTCTCGTGCGATGGATATGCACACCGACGCGCTGACGAGTGCGCAGAGGGCTTCTCGGAGTAGGCTATGATTGATTGGCTAGCTGTGCGCGACGAAGTAACGCAGCATCTGCAGGCTCTCATTCGCATCGATACGACGAATCCGCCCGGCAACGAGACGGCGGCGGCACGCTATATAGAGGGCGTGTTGGCGCGCGAAGGGCTGCCTACGGTCTTTGTCGAATCCGAACCGGGTCGCGGCAACGTGCTGTCTACGCTCGAAGGGGATGGCGGCGATCCACTCATGCTGCTTGGACATACCGACGTGGTGGCCGTCGAACCCGAGCACTGGACGCATCCCCCATTTTCTGGGGCGCTGGTCGACGGCTATGTGTGGGGGCGCGGAGCGCTGGATATGAAGAATATGGTCGCGGCTGAACTCATGGTTTTTTTGCTGTTGAAGCGCGAGGGGTTTGCGCTGCGGCGCGACGTGATTTTTGCCGCCACCGCCGATGAGGAGGCCGGCAAGGGTAACCACGGTCCGGGATGGATTATCGATAATCGCCCCGAACTGTGGCGGGCGCGCTATATCATTACGGAGGGCGGCGGCCACGATCTGTCGATAGGCGGTCGGCGTTTCTACACGATTCAAACGGGGCAGAAGGGCCTGTGTCGCCTGCGCCTGATTGCGCGCGGCACGCCGGGACACGGCTCAATGCCGCACGGCGATAACGCGATCGTCAAATTGGCCAAGGCCGTAGCGGGTCTGCAGGGTGTCGACCTGCCCATGCATATTTCGCAGAGCGTGTGCCGCATGGTCGAAGAGATTGCGCGCTCCCTGCCCGATAGCGAAGCAGCTGTTTGGCTGGCCTTGCTCGACAAGGAGACGAGTGCCGAGGCTCTGGCCGCCCTGCCCATCGACGAAGAGTTTCGCCGCGAATTGGGTGCCATGCTGCGCAATACGGCTTCGCTGACTATGCTAGGCGCCGGCAGCAAGATCAACGTCATTCCCGGCGAGGCGACGGCGTGGGTCGACGGACGGCTGGCACCGGGGCAAAGCCAGGAAAGCTTTGTCGAGGAACTGCGCGCTTTTATCGGCGACCAGGTCGATGTCGTGGTGGATCAGTATACGCCGCCGCTGGAAGCCGACGCCGACTCGCCGCTCTACGCGGCTATTGCCACCGTCATGCAGTCGGGCGACGAGGGAGTGGGCCTGCTGCCCTATCTGCTGCCGGCCGGCACCGACGCCAAGCACATCGTCCCGCGGCGTCCCGAGACGCAGATCTACGGCTTTATGCCCTACAGACAGAAGGCTGGCGAAGAGGAGATGAAGCTCATTCACGGACACGACGAGCGCACTTCGGTAGAGGAACTGCTCTTTGCAACAAAGAAGCTGTATGAGATCGTCTGCCGCTTTGCCGGCGTTCAGTAGGACGGTAAAAAAGGATATCTATGGGTGCTATTCGCTTTGGTGTAGTGGGTGCTGGTTGGCGCGCGGAGTTTTTTACTCGCATCGCAGCGGCCGCTTCCGATGTATTTGACGTGCCGCCGGTCGTTGCGCGACGTCCGGAAAAAGCCGCGCTCTTTGCCCGCACGTGGCACTGCCCCATATACGGCAGTATGGACGATATGCTGAAGAGGGAATCCCTCGATTTTGTCGTCACGTCGCTGCCGTGGGCGACCAACCCGGAGTTGATTAAGCTGCTGGTGGAGCGCGGCGTGCCCGTGCTGTCGGAGACGCCGCCGGCGCCCGATGTGCCGGCGCTGATCGATTTATGGGAGTTCGTCGAGGAAAAGGGCGGCCAGGTCTGCGTGGCCGAGCAGTACTTTTTGCAGCCTTACTATGCGGCGCTGCGGGCGATTATTGCCGCCGGCACATTGGGCACCGTCACGCAGGCGCAGGTCTCGGCGGCGCACGGCTATCACGGCATGAGCCTGATGCGCAAACTGCTCGGCATCGGCTATGAGGATGCGGCGATTGAGGCGCGCGCCTTTACGGCGCCGCTAGTGCAGGGACCGGGGCGCAACGGACCACCTGCGGTCGAAGAAATTAGGGACTGTACGCAGACCTTCTACTGGTTAGACTTCGACGGCAAGCTGGGCTTTATGGACTTCTGCGGCGAGCAGTATTTCAACTGGGTGCGCAACAACCGCGTGCTGGTGCGCGGCGAGCGCGGCGAAGTGGTCAACGACCGGGTGTCCATCTTGAAGGATTACCGCACGCCGCTCTACTTAGACCTGCTGCGCCACGTCGCCGGCGGGCCGGGCAACTTGGAAGGCAATCACCTCAAGGGCATTCAGTTGGGCGGCGAATGGGTGTATGAAAACCCGCTGGCGCCGGCCAGCTTGAGCGACGACGAAATTGCCATTGGTCATCTGCTGCTGGGTATGGCCGCCTATGTCGGGGGTGGCGAGCCACCCTATCCGCTGGCCGAAGCGTGCCAAGATCACTACCTGAGTATAACCTGTGCTCAGGCCCTTAAAGAGGGGCGATCGCTGCGCACGAAGCGGCAGCCGTGGGCCGTATAGGGCCCACGGCCGTTGCGCCGTTTGCTGCGGTAGCCTCGCGGCAAGATTATGGGCAGGGCGCCCCGTTTTATTGGTGGTGCCTCATGCGCGCGCCTGATATTCGGCGCGGATGCGCTCGGCCTCGCGCGGCGGCAGCGGAAAAACCCAGCCGCGGTTTTGAATAATGGCCCTGGACAGGTCTGGGGGAATGGCGACGATGAGCTCGGGTTCGATGGAGAAGCGACCGGTAAAGCCGCCGATTGCGCTGCGCGCGTGCACGCCCGAGTAGCTGCTGTCTTCGCCGTCGACGGCAAAGGCGCCGGCGCCGCCGCCAAAGACCGACTGCCAGCGGCTGGAAAAGCCGTTCATAACGGAGGGCGCGCCGTGAAAAGCGACGTCGGTCGACACGACCATGCCAAGCCCTTTGACGGTGTAGAGCACGTCGTTTAAATCGCCGCCTTCGCCGCCGCAAACCAGCGCCCAGTGCAGGCGACCGATCATTGAATCGGCGATAAACTGAGCGGCATCCTGCCCTTCCTTAATGCGTTCGGGGTCGTCGTACATCTGACCGGGGCCGTAGCCGTAGCCGGACAAGTACACCAGGCCCGACTCGTGAAAGATGACCGAGCAGATATTGGCGCCCTTGAGGTTGCGGCTCATCCACCCGTCAAAGGAGCCCAAGTCGAGGTCGAGTTGTTCGATGCGCTCGTAGACGTCGAAATTGCGTCTGAGGTGCTGTGGAACGATGGAGTTCTCGTAAAAATGGCCCATGTGCAGTCTCCTTTTCGTGCGCAACTGTGCGTTGCATGAACGCTTGAGTATTGCACGGTAGACAGGCTGTGTCAAACCCTCTGGACCACGGTCGGCGGTAGGGTTATTTTCCGACCGTTGCGCACACTTTTAACGCGGAGAAAGGGAATCGATGAGCTCTTTTTGGGTAGAAGATGGTCAGACGCTGCTATTTATCGGCGACAGCATAACCGACTGCGGTCGGCGCGGGGCAGAGATGCCGTTGGGCAGCGGCTATGTGCGCTTGTTCACCGAGTTGGCTACGGCGCGCTTTCCCCAGCGCGATATTCGCTATATCAACAAGGGCATCGGCGGCCATCGCGTGACGCACCTTAAGGATCGCTGGCGCGATGACGTGATCTACCACAAGCCGGATCGCCTGTCGGTCAAGATTGGCATCAACGATTTGCACAGCCATTTGCGCGGTGCCGAAGACGGGGTTTCGCCGGAGTTATTCGCCAGCGTCTACGACGAAATTCTGGGCTGGACGCGCGACGAGTTGGGCTGTCCGCTGGTGCTGATAACGCCCTTCTATATTTCGACGGATCAGTCGGGCCACACCTTTCGCTCGCAGGTCTTGGAGCTGTTGCCGCGCTACATAGAAACAGTGGAACAGATGGCGGATAAATACGGTGCGATCTTGGTCAACTTACACGATATATTTCAGGAGCATTTGCAGTACCGCGATGCCGATACATTCTGTCCGGAGCCGGTCCATCCCAACCACGCCGGCCATATCGTCATTGCCGAGGCACTGATGCAGGCGCTTGCTCGTTAGCTTCCAGTGTCGCTAGCAGCTGCCGAGCATCCGGATAGTCGGGTTGGACGGCGATCGCCTGTTTGCACCGCCGCCGCGCTTCGGCGATGTCGCCCTCTGCGTAGTAGGCTATGAGGGCTAGCTTGTAGTGGCACTGGGCGTCCTTGTCGCCGCCCAGTGCAAGGGCCTGCTGCAGGAACGCTTTGCCTGCCTGCGGCTCGTCGCTGCCGCCCAGCAGCGATCCGCGCACGTAGTTGGCAAAATAGGAGCGCGGGGTGAGGCTTGCGGCGATATGCGATAGATGCAGGGCGCGCTCGAGATCTTGTTCGTTCAAGAGCTCGAGCAGCGCCAGATAGGCGTAGGCCCAGGACGTATAGGGATCGATTGAGGCGGCGCGTTCCAAGAAGGGACGCGCCGCTTGGTGTTCTTGGTTCGCATAATGTGCTATGCCAATGCGTAGATGGGGCTCCTCGAAGTCTGCCGGCCCTGTTTCTATGGCGCGTTGGTGATGGGGTATAGCGGCCAGTCCTTTGGCGTTGAGACCGGCGATATAGTGTTCGACAAAGGGGGGATCCGGATATACTGCGTCGCGGGTGTCGGTGGGCGCGTCGGGTTTTCGCACGAAGACCGGCACTCTATCGGAGCAAAAGGAAGTGTAGTAGTCGCGGCGAAAGCGCTCGTGCAAGAAGAGCGTTTTTTCCGCTAGGGTCTGCGGCTTTAGGCCGGTGATAAAGCAAATCATATCGGGTTGGCGGTCCAGCACGTAGGGCGCGTTCTGTTGACGCAAAATAGAGGGCGATTGCAGGCCCGCTACGCGTGCGGGATGGCGAGCTATCGTCGAATCGGTGAGGCCGATCAGGTCAATTACGCGCGCTTGGGTCAGGTATTTGGTAATGCCGATGGCGCCGGTAGCTATTAGCGGAGTCGCATGGGGCGAGCTGTTGATGCAGTCGGCCAGTTCAAATAGGCGCGCGTTGTGCGCCTGCATGGACAACTGGGCGTATTCCAGCCCGTCGCGCGGCGCCAGCGCGCTGTAGAGTGCAACGGCGGTCAGGGTAGCCAGCGGTAGGGCTGGAGTCAGGCGCGCCGGTAGCGTTCTGGCCATGACGTGCAGCGCGTCCTGGGCGCTCAGGTAGATAAGCGGTAGGATGGGTAGGTAAAAGCGGTGGGCATCGAGTACGTCGCCGCCGATGAGGGTCGTGTAGAGCACACACGATGTGATGAGTAGGGCGCGGTACGATCGCCAGTCCCGCTGCTTAGGGTGGATCAGCAGGAGTAGGGGAACGGCTAGTAGAAGCCCATAGATGCCGTACGATTTCAGGAAGCCCTGGGTATACTGCCAGCCGTAGTGTAGCAGAACATCGCGCGCGCCGGTCTTGGCATAGAGGGTGTTGGGCAGTAGATGGCCGTAATAGAGCAGGCGAAAAGCAGAATGGGCGGCGAAGGTCAGCAGAGCGGGAGCACCCCAGCGCAGGGCGTCGCGCAGATCAAAGCGGCTTTCGTGCAAATGACATATGCTGCGGTGCACGAGCGTTAGGCCAAAAAAGAAGAAACCCTCTGGGCGGGTGAGCCCAGCCAGCGCGAAGAGCCAGGCGGTAGAGCGGCTTTGCTCGCCGCTTAGCTCGCGCGCGTACCCGCATGCGCCAGCCGTGATCAGCAAAGCGAAGAGCGCCGTTTCCATGCCGCTGGTCGTCCAGAAGGCCATGGCGCCGCAGGAGGCCAATAGTATGGGCGGCACTAGCGCATAGGGCCAGGGCGTGACGGGCTGCTGGCGCTGTGCCATGTGCGCCAGCAGGGCAAAGAGTAGGCCGGCACAGAGCGCGCTGAGCGCGCGCGCCGCCGTTAGTGCGTCGATGTCCAGCAGGTGGGGAACGGCCAGGACCAGCGTCCACAGGAAGTTGGTATAGCCCTCTACGCGCTCGCCTGGATTGAAGACCAGGCCTTCGCCGGCCGCTAGGTGCTTGGCGTAGACCAGCGTGATGTAGGCGTCGTCCTGCACGGTGTCATAGCGCAGGGCCTGCCAAGTGAACGCGGCCAAACAGCCTAAAAGGACGAGGGCGGTTATTCGCCGGGCCTGTGCGGGATTTAAATCAGCGCTGTGCGGCATAGGAGTGGGCCGAGCTAAGGGCGCGGTGCGCGCCGGCTCAATAGGCCCCTTGTATGCGCCCATACCAGCTGTATAGGGGGTCTTTTAAATCGACCATATACGCGTCCATGCGCTGCATGAGATCGCGCCGCACCTCCTCGTACTCGGGCTTGCCGTACACATTGTGTAGCTGGTAGGGGTCGCACTGCAGATCGTACAGCTCACCCGGATCGCCAGAATTAAAGGTGAATTGGTGGGTGCGAGTGCGCACCATGCGCTGGTTGGCGACGGTGAAATGGCGGTCGAAAACGCAGTATACTTCTTCGCGCCCGTTGCTGTACGGACGCCCTTCAATGGCAGGTAAAAAAGACGCGCCGTCCATGTGCTCGGGCACGGCGAGGCCGGCCGCATCCAGCGCCGATAGCATAACTTCCTGAAGATAGACAAACTCGTCGCAGGAGCCGCCGGGCGTCTGGCACTGTGGATGGGCGACGACGAGCGGAATGCGGTAGATCTCGTCGTACATAAACTCGCCCTTTTCGATGAGCTTGTGCGCGCCTAAGCAGTCGCCGTGATCGGCTGTATAGACGATGATGGTGTTGTCCAACTGGCCCATTTTTTCCAGATGCGCTACCACGCGGCCAACCATATCGTCGAGCAGCGTGCAGTGGCCGAAGTAGCGCGCGGCGATTTGTTGGAAGCCCTCCCAGCCGTAGTCGCCCAGTCCCCACAGCCGCTCGATCAGCTGCTGGCGGTAGGGCTTGTCGACAAAGGTCTCGCCATAGCTGGGATGCTCGGGTATATCCTTGGGATCATACATGGAAAAGTACGGTTCGGGTACTAACGATGGGCTGTGCGGCCCCCAGAAATTGGCCCACAGGAAAAACGGCTCGTCGTCGCGGCCGATTTCGTCGAGGACGCGGATGGCCTCATCGGCGACAAAGTACTCGATGCACGATTCGACTGGCCCCTCGTGTAGAGCGAACATTTCCTGTGCTTGGTTGGATGGATTGGTGCCGACATAGCGTTTCGATACGCTGGGCGCCGGGTCAAAACCGCGCTCTTTGAGGTAGTCTGCATAGGGGTTGTGCCCCTTGGGACGCGCGCCAAACTGCAGGCCGGGCAGCACGCCTGAGCCGGGAAAGGCGTAGCCGAGAAAGTCCTGGCCGACGAAGCCGTAGCCGCTGGGCCCCGTCTCCTCGTCGACGTGCCACTTGCCAGCATAACCGCAGCGATAGCCGGTCTCCTGCAGGTAGTGGTTGACGCCGCGCACGTCGTCTTTGAGACAGAGCCCGTTGCCGGTGACGCCGTGCTTGTGCGGGTAGAGGCCAGTGTAAAAGGAGGCGCGCGCCGGCGAGCAGATAGCCGTCGGCGTAAAGGCGGCATCAAAGCGCATACCGCGGGCGGCCAATGCGTCGATATGGGGCGTTTTGCATATATCGTTGAGCCCGTAGGCCGATACGGTGTCGAGGCGCTGCTGGTCGGACATGAGCACGACGATATTGGGTTTCTTGGACATTGAATCTCGCTTTGCTAACGGGTAGAATAGAGCCGTTGGACGCGCTGTATACATGGCCGTGCGATGGCATAGAACGCGCTGAGGTATGAGTAATAAATGGGTCGCATATAGGCAAGCACGCACCGGCCGCGTGGAAGGGCGATCTGCGCTCGGCAAATGGCTCTTGGGCAATGCGTCGCAGCGCTCGGCGCTCGGCCAACAGTTGAAACGCGTTGGGGCCTGCAATAGATTTCGTCTATCCCTATGGGACGGAGAGCACGTGGCGAACAAAGAGCTTGCTGGAAGGATATTCATGGAGTTTATCAAGAAGGCATCGGCACCGGATGAGGCCGTTGATCGGTCCATCCGCCAGCGCGTCGAGGCCAT
>JAYOYH010000023.1:16981-46895 GCA_038153405.1 Gemmatimonadota bacterium
CAATGGGCAGAACAGCTCGATGGTTGGACGGGAGACGTCGTCCTGTCCGACGAGAAGCGCGCGGCGTTAATCGACCAGGTGCTCATCCAACGGCGAGAGGATATTCAGTTTGCCCATGCGTAGGTAAAGCGCTTTGCCGCGGCCCAGCGCAGTAGCTTGGCGGATTCCGCTCACGTTTAGCGAAGAGGACTGTCGAGATATCGCAGAAATTATTTGCGAGGAAGCGACCAAGCGCGCGCAGGCTGCTTCCGGTATGTAGGTCGTCGTGTTTTTGCCGGCGCATGTAGGGCTCCTCATGCGCCCACAGCGCCTGCTTTCATAACAGACCATGGGCACACTTTCATGGTTTAACAGGTGGTGCGGTGCTGCAAACGGTTGGAGCGAAAGCGGCAAAAGTGGCGTCTGCCGTGCGAGTTTACGCTATCGATAGGCAAGGAAATGAGTTCTAAAACGACGTTTTTTTTGTGTTTCTTATGGTTGGCTTGTGCGCCGACACCCGACCGCCAGGGCGGTGCGCCAGAGCCTGCACAGCAACGCGAATTTGTTGTGGAAGTGACCAAGGGCGGTGGCGTGGCGGGCCTGTATAAGACCTATCGCCTGCACGGAGAGGGCACGCTTGAAGCGCGGCAGCGCCTCGGGCAGAGCGATTCGCTGCTGTGGGTGCGCAACGTCGATAGGGTGCGCGTCGCCGCATTGCGCGATGGGTTGTTGGGCAGCGGCGCCCTACAGCAGTCGCTGAATGGCCGCGGCAATATGACGGCCTCGGTGCTCTATATGGCGGCAGGCGATACGGTGCGCTGGTCGTGGGATGCGGGCAAAGAGCCGCCGCAAGCGCTAGGGGCATGGTATCGGCAGGTATGGTCGTTCTGCGCCGAGCAAGCGCCGTAAGTGCGGTATTCGCTGCAAAGAGAAAGGCCCCGCTGTCGCACAGCAGGGCCTTCGCTCTATCGGATCGGATCTGCGCGCTAGCGCGTTTCGCTGCGCAGGTCGAGCCAGGCCATTTCCCCTTCCGTAAGACGCGTTTGCAGTGCCTGTAGATTGGAGTTGATCTCGTCGCCGTTCACGCTGCCTACTAGCGCGTAGATATCGAGCGGGAAACTGAGCACGTAGGACAGAGCGACCTGCGGCACGGACAGGCCCTTTTCTTCGGCTAGTGCCCACGCGCGATCTAGGCGCTTGAAGTTTTCCGGATAGTAGTAGGATTTGGGCATTGAGCCGTCGAATTGGTCGCGGACTTCTTCGGCATTGGCGCTGGTGATCTTGCCGGAGAAAAAGCCGCGCGCCACGCTCGACCAGGTGAAGAGCGGCATCTCCTTATCGGCATACCACTGGCGCGCCGCTTGCTGCGAGGCGCCGGAGATCGACAGGCAGTCGGTCCACGGCTCTTCAAACTGTTCGGCCAGACTGAAGTTGGGGCTGGATACAGCAAAGGGCACGAGGCCGTGCTTGTCGGCGTATTCGTTGGCCTCTTCAAGGCGCTCGGGCGACCAGTTCGATCCGCCAAAAATGCGAATGCGGCCGGCCGCATGGTGCTCGTTGAGCGCTTCGATGATGGGGCCCACTGGCACTGTCGGATCGTCGCGGTGCAGTAGGTATATATCGATGTAGTCGCTGCGCAGGCGCACCAGCGAGTCGGCCATATCGGAGGCGATGTCGTAGGGGGTGACGCGGTTGCGGTCCCCGTTGAGATGGGCTCCTTTGCCAATGAGTACGACATCGTCGCGGTTGCCGCGCTCCTCCATCCACAGGCCGAGCACGCGGTCGACTTCGCCGCCGCCGTAAATGTGGGCCGAATCGTAGGCGGTGATGCCGGCGGCAAAGGCGGCGTCGAGCAAGGCATAGCCCTCGTCGAGCTTGTTGCGATGCAGCATGATGCACCCCTGCACCAGGCGCGAGATCTTCTTGTTTACACCGGCGATTGTTCCGTATTGCATGCGGTCACTCCATTGGATAGGTAAGGCCCCACTGCGCGCGCACGGCGTCTAGTATTTTCATCAGGGCAATGGTTTCGTCTAGGGGCATGGTCGGGCTTTCGAGCAGGCCTTCTTGCAGGCAGCGGCCGACTTCGGCTGCTTCGTAGTTGTAGCCGTTGCCTCGTACTTCAAACTCGATTTCCTCCTCGCGATCGCCTGCTTTGAGCGAGGCCTTTGCCGCCTTCCAGAAGTGGGTCGGTATGCGAATGGTCCCCTCGGTGCCGACGATGGTCGCCTCGTGCGGCGTCGAGGTGCGCACGGCGCTGGTTAGCAGGGCCATGGCGCCGCTATCGTAGCCGAGAATGAGGGCATTCTGCTCGTCGACGCCGGTCTCGCCAATATGGGCCATGCTTTCGATGTGGGTCGGATTGGGGCCTAGCACAAACGAGGCAAAGGACGTGACGTAAATGCCCACATCGAGCAGGGCACCGCCGCCCAAGGCGGGGTTGAAGAGACGGCTTTCGGGATTGATGCCGGCGCGAAAGCCGAAATCGGCGCTGACCAGCCGCACCGGGCCGATCGCTCCTTCATCGAGCCACTGTTTGACCTGCTGCATAGCGGGAAAGAAGCGGCTCCACATGGCTTCCATAAGAAACGCGCCCTCGCTGCGCGCAACGTGGGCGACGGCCTCGGCTTCGGCTGCGTTGATGGTAAAGGGCTTCTCGCACAGCACCGCCTTGCCCGCTTGCAGGCAGAGGATGCTGTTGTCCTTGTGGAACGGATGCGGCGTCGAGACGTAGATGGCATCTACGTTTGGGTCGTTGGCTAGCGCCTCGTATGAGGCGTGCCGCGTCGGCACGGCAAAGGCATCGCCAAAGGCGTCGGCGCTTTCCTGTGCGCGCGAACCGACGGCCTGTAACACGGCGTCGGGCGTGTCATTCAGGCCGCGTGCAAACTGCTTGGCGATGCTGCCTGTGCCGAGAATACCCCAGCGGGTAGAGGCGGTCATGGTGGCTCCCGTAGTGAGTTTTGAACAGAGCGGAGCTATAGTTTCAGCAGGGATGATATCAGCGTCAAGGTTGCATTGCCAACCCTGCTGAGCAAGGGCGAGAGATACCCTTAGCCGACAAAGGCGCGCGCGTTTTGGAAGAGCCGGAGCCAGGGGCCGCTGTCGCCTTGCCAACTGTCTGGTCGATGCGATAGCTGCATGGTGCGAAAGACGCGCTCGGGATGCGGCATCATAATGGTGGTGCGGCCATCGGCCGAACACAGCCCTGTAAGTCCCTCGGGCGAGCCGTTGGGATTGCTCGGGTAGCGCGCGCTGGGCTGGCCGGAGTTGTCGACATAGCGCAGAGCCAACTGGCCGTTGGCGCGCAGTGCATCTAACGCGCCGTCGGCAAAGGCGGCGCGCCCCTCGCCGTGTGCTACGGCAATGGGCAGGCGCGATCCCTGCATGCTGCCGAGCAGCACCGACGGACTTTCCAACACTTCGACCGTGCATAGGCGGGCTTCGAATTGTTCGGAGCGGTTGCGCAGAAAGCGCGGCCAGTGCTCGGTGCCCGGTATGAGCTCCTTGAGATGCGAAAGCATCTGGCAGCCGTTGCAGACGCCCAGTGCGAAGGTGTCGGGACGATGAAAAAAGGTGTGAAATTGCTCGCGCAGCACCTCGTTGAACAAAATGGAGCGCGCCCAGCCCGCTCCCGCGCCGAGCACGTCGCCGTAGCTAAAGCCGCCGCAGGCTACCAAGCCGTGGAAGGTGCTGAGTGCGGCATCGCCCGCTATTAAGTCGGTCATGGGCACGTCGACGGCTTCAAAGCCGGCCGCGTCAAAGGCCGCTGCCATTTCCACCTGGCCGTTGATGCCCTGCTCGCGCAGCACGGCCACGCGCGGACGGGCCGAGTGCACGGCCGCTGCTTGTGGACGGGGGCCCTGATTCGGGTCGTAGGCCAGGTGGAAGCTCAGACCGGGATCGCTCGCATCGCCAATCGATTCGTACTCTTCGCGCGCGCAGTCGGGGTTGTCGCGCTGCGCCTGCATGCGGTAGGTCAACTCGGCCCAGGTCGCGTGCAGCGCGAGAATGGGGGCGCGGTAGAGATCGGTTTCACCCTGGCGAATAACTAGCTCGCGGCTCGAATTGACGCGGCCAATCGCATGCGCGTGCTCCGTTAGGCCATGCGTAGCCAAAATGGCGCGCACGGCCTGCTCATCGGCGCTGCTGTGCTGAATGATCACCCCTATTTCCTCGCAGAAGAGCGCGGCCAAGGCGTCGTCGCCCAGCGCTGAAATATCGAGGTCAACGCCGCAGCGTCCGGCAAATGCCATCTCCGCAACCGCGGCGAATAGACCGCCGTCCGAGCGGTCGTGATAGGCGAGAATGCGGTCTTCGGCGTGCATGCACTGCACGGCGTCAAAGAGTTTGCGAAGATCGCCCGGCTCGACGTCGGGTGCCTCCGGGCCGATCTGGTTGTAGGTCTGGGCCAGCGCCGAACCGCCGAGGCGATTTTTGCCGCCGCCCAAATCGACTAGCAACAGCGTCGTGTCTGCGTCGTCGCGCAGCTGCGGCGTGGCGTGCCGGCGCGCGTCTTCGACGGGCGCAAATGCGGAGACGACGAGGCTGAGTGGCGCGACGATCTTCTGGTCCCGTCCCTGGCTGTCGCGCCACACGGCGCGCATGGACAGGCTGTCTTTGCCGACGGGAATGGAGACGCCCAGCTGTGGGCAGAACTCCATGCCGACGCTGTGCACAGTGTCGAAGAGGTTGGCGTCTTCGCCCGCTTCACCACAGGCGCACATCCAATTACCCGACAGTTTGATCTGCCGTATGTCGCCGATATGAGCCGCGGCGATATTGGTTATGGCTTCGGCGACGGCGAGTCGGCCCGATGCGGGTGCGTCGATAAGCGCGACGGGCGTGCGTTCGCCCATGGCCATCGCCGATCCCGTATAGCCCTTAAACGAGTGCGCGGTTAGCGCGACGTCGGATACCGGAACCTGGTAGGGTCCGACGAATTGGTCGCGGGCGATCAGGCCGGTAACGGTGCGGTCGGCGATGGTGATGAGAAAGGTCTTGGCGGCGACGGCGGGAAAGCGCAGCACGCGCGCGGCCGCATCGGCGATGGTCACGCCCGACAGGTTGAGCGGCGGATGCTGCTGCGGCAGGCGCTCGACGTCGCGCAGCATCCGCGGCGGTTTGCCGAGAAATACGTCGAGGTCTATTTCTGGAATGGGGTCTTCGCCGAGCAGCTCGTCGTGCAGGGCCAGCTTGCGATCGCCGGTTACTTCGCCGATAACGGCATACAAGCAGCGCTCGCGCTTGGCCATGGCGCGGAAGCGCTCGAGCTGGTTGCGCCCGATGACCAGCACGTAGCGCTCCTGCGCCTCGTTACACCAGATTTGCATCGGGCTCATCGACGGGTCGTCGTTGTGGATGGCGCGCAGCTGAAAGCGCGCACCCGTTTCCTCGACCAATTCGGGGCAGGCATTGGACAGGCCACCGGCGCCGACGTCGTGGATGCTGAGGATGGGGTTTTCCGCGCCCAGCGCGATGCAGCGGCTGATCAGCTCCTGGCAGCGGCGCTCCATTTCGGGGTTGTCGCGCTGCACCGAGGCAAAGTCGAGATCCTCTTGATTGGAGCCGGTATCCATGCTGGAAGCTGCTCCGCCCCCTAAGCCGATCAGCATGGCCGGCCCGCCCAGCTGAATGACGTAATCGCCGGCTTGTGGCTGCTTTTTCTCGACGTGCACGTCGTCGATCAGCCCCACGCCGCCGGCGACCATAATGGGCTTGTGGTAGCCGCGGTAACGGCCCTGCGCGACGTCTTCATAGGTGCGAAACAGGCCGAGGATATTGGGGCGGCCGAATTCGTTGCCGAAAGCGGCGCCGCCGATCGGCCCTTCCGTCATAATGTGCAGCGGGGTGGCCAGACGCGCGGGGAATTCGGCGTGATCTCTTTCCCACGGCTGGGCGTAGTCGGGCAGCCGCAGGTGCGAGGTGAAGAAGGCGCACAGACCGGCCTGCGGCACGCCGCCCGTGCCGGCAGCGCCCTCGTCGCGGATCTCCCCGCCGACGCCGGTGGAGGCGCCCGGGTAGGGCGAGATGGCGGTGGGATGGTTATGCGTCTCGACTTTAATAAGCACGTGCGTTTGCTCGTCGCGGTAGGTATAGCGATGCTGGGCGTTGCCATCGGGGCGGAATACGGGCACGCAATAGCCCTGGAGAATGCCGCTGTTGTCGGAGTAGGCCTTGACGGTGCCGTGCGGCTGCAGCGCGTGCGTATTGCGAATCATGTCGAAGAGCGAGTGCGGCTGCGCCTTCCCGTCGATCACCCATTCGGCGTTAAAGATCTTGTGGCGGCAGTGCTCGGAGTTGACGACGGAAAACATCATGAGCTCGACGTCGGTCGGATCGCGCTGGACGCTGCGGTAGGTCTGTGCAACGTAATCTACCTCGTCGTCGGCAAGGGCCAATCCCATATCGGCGTTGGCGCGCTCGAGCGCGGCGCGTCCCTCGGCCAGTACGGGAATGCGGACCAGAGGTTGGGGTGCAATCTGCGCAAAGAGCGCCTCTAGGTCGCCGGTGGGCGCTTCGGTCATGCGGTCGTGCAGCAGGGGCGCAATGCCGGCTAGTTGTTCGGCGGTTGGCGGCGTGGAACTGCTAAAGGTATATGCGATGCCGCGTTCCACGCGCACGACGACGTCAAGTCCGCAGTTGTGCAGGATATCGGTGGCTTTGCTCGACCAGGGCGAGATGGTGCCGGGGCGCGGGCAGATAAAGAGCTGGTTTGGCTGGTGCGCCGGCGCCTCGGGACCGGCGCCGAGGATGCGCTGCAGTTGCTCGCGCTCGGCGTCGGCCAGCCGGCGGCGGAGATGCACCATAAAAAAGAAGCCGGCGTCGAGACCTTTGAGGTCGGGCCACTGCTGGCGGCAGCGATCGAACAAGGGAAGGCGTCGGAAGTCGGAAAGGGCAGGTTCGCCGAGGAAGACCAACAGCATAGTGTAGCCCACTTGCGAGAGGGTGATGAGCCGATGAGCCCGACGTGCGCAGCCGGGCAAGGACATGGGCTAATTTAGGTCGGATTGCGCGGGATTCAAGGGCCGCCCGATTTAAAATGGCAATGGGCTCTATAAGCGCGACTAATACGATTCATTAATGATTGAAAGTCCTTTACTTACATGAAGTAAGGAGTATATTCAATAGTTGTTTTAGGCGCGCGTAAAAGGCTGAAAAAGGAAGAGCGATGTCCCCATTTGATACGCATGGTGAAAACGCCGAATTCGTCGATGGACTCTACCAGCAATACCTGAGTGACCCCGCCTCGGTCGAGGCCGAGTGGCGCTATTTCTTCAAGGGATTCGAGCTGGGCTTTCTCCGTTCGGAAGGCGCAGACGCCTCGTGGAATGCGGCCGAAAGCCCTGCCGAAGAAGAGTTGGGCGACGTGCCAGAGCGCCGCCACCGGCAGCGCACGGAAAGGGGTGTATTTGCCTTGGTGCAGGCCTATCGCACGCTGGGCCACTTTATTGCCAAACTCGATCCGCTCGGGCACAACCGCGAGAGCATTCCCCTGTTGGAGCTGTCGGAATTTGGCTTGAGCGAGGGCGATCTGGAAAAGGGCGTGGGCAAGGGTGGTTTTATGGGCGAGACGGACGGTTCGCTAAAGGGCTTGCTCGCCAGGCTGCGCAGCACCTACTGCGGCAATATCGGCGTCGAGTATATGGATATTCCCGACAAGGAACAGCGCGCATGGCTGCAAGAGCGCATCGAGCCCTGCCTCAATAGGCACGACTTTTCCAAAGAAGAAGTGCGCCGCGTGCTGTCGCGTCTGATCGAAGCCGAGGAGTTCGAGCAGTTTTTACATACGCGCTATATCGGCCAGAAGCGCTTTTCTTTGGAAGGCGGCGAATCGCTCGTACCCCTACTCGATACGCTGGTGGAAAGCGGCGCGGCACAGGGCGTCGACGAGGTGGTTATTGGCATGGCGCACCGCGGTCGCCTGAACGTGCTCGCCCACCTGTTACACAAGCCCTACGAGCACATTCTCAGCGAGTTTGAGGGCGCGGCCGACGACGGGAGCGGCGATACCGAGGGCGACGTTAAATACCATATGGGCTACTCCTACGACCACGTGACGTCGGCCGGTCGCAAGGTGCACTTGTCGCTCAGTTTTAATCCCAGTCATCTCGAGCTAGTCGATCCGGTCATCGAGGGCATCGTCTACGCCAAGCAGGCCTACTTGCGCGATGACGACGGGTCGCGCGTGGTGCCCGTGCTGGTGCACGGCGAAGCGGCCTTCACCGGTCAGGGCATCGTCGCCGAGACGCTGAACCTATCCGAGTTGGAAGGATACGGCACCGGCGGAACGATTCACGTTATAATCAACAACCAGCTTGGCTATACGGCCACGCCTCAAGAGACGCGCTTTACGCCCTACCCGACCGACGTGGCCAAGCAAATTCAGGCGCCCGTTTTTCACGTCAACGGAGACGATCCCGAGGCCGTAGTGCAGGCGGCGCGCGTGGCCATGGAGTTTCGCCAGCGCTTCAAGGTGGACGTCATAATCGACCTGTGGTGCTACCGCCGCTACGGCCATAACGAAGCGGACGATCCGACGCTCACGCAGCCGCTGATGTATCAGCAGATCGCCAAACATCCAACAATTCTGCACCTCTATTCGTTTCAGCTGATCGGCCGAGGCCGCATCGTGCAGGAGGAGGTGGAAGAGCTGCGCCACCGCGTGCGCAGTCGCTTGGACGATGCTCAGGAAATTGCCAAGCGCCTCCAGGTCGCGCCGCGCACCGCCTCGTTTGGTGGGGTTTGGCAGGGGTTGAGCTGGGCGACGGAGGATCGCAGCGCGCATACGGCGATCGATCGGAGAAAGCTGGCGCGCATCGCCGAACTGGCCACGCGCGCCCCGGAGGGCTTCTCCCTGCATCGAACGGTGCAGCGCATCGTCGACGCGCGGCGCAAAATGGCTGCCGGAGAGGAGTCGCTCGACTGGGGGTGTGCCGAAATGCTGGCCTTTGGTTCGCTGCTCATTGACGGCGTGCCCGTGCGCTTGGCAGGTCAAGACAGCCAGCGCGGTACCTTCGCCCACCGCCATGCAGCGTGGCACGACATCAAGACGGGGCAGGTCCACGTGCCGCTGGCCAATATGAGCGGCGACCAGGGCGAATTCGTGGTGCTGAATACCATGCTCTCTGAGTTGGCTGTGCTCGGCTTCGAATACGGCATTAGCTCGGCCGACCCGCGCCGCCTCGTCTTATGGGAAGCGCAATTTGGCGACTTCGTCAACGGCGCGCAGATGATCATCGACCAGTTTATCAGCAGCGCGGAAGCCAAGTGGCAGCGCATGTGCGGCCTAGTGCTGCTGCTGCCGCACGGATCGGAGGGCATGGGCCCCGAGCATTCGAGCGCCCGCTTGGAGCGCTTCTTGCAGCTGTGTGCCAAGGGCAATATGCAGGTCGCCTACCCGACGACGCCGGCGCAGTACTTTCACATTTTGCGGCGCCAGATGCTGCGCAACTTCCGCAAGCCGCTAGTCCTGATGACGCCCAAGAGCCTGCTGCGGCACAAGCTCTGCGTGTCGCCGGTTTCCGAGCTCGTTGAGGGTGGTTTTCAATGTGTTATCGACGATGCGGAAGTCGATGCGCCCGCAGCGGTGCGGCGCGTCGTGCTGTGCAGCGGCAAGATCTATTACGACCTGCTGGAAGCGCGGCGCAGGGTCGAAGGCGACCATGGGCATATCGCCCTGGTTCGCGTCGAGGAAATCTATCCGTTTCCATCGCTTGAGTTGGGTCGGGTACTGGAGCGCTATGCGGGGGCAGAGCAAATTTTTTGGGTGCAGGAAGAGGCGAAGAATATGGGGGCGTGGAGCTTTGTGCGTCCCTACCTCGAAGATATCCTGTCCGATGGGTGCGAGCTCAGCTATGTCGGTCGCGACGAATCGGCCAGTCCGGCGACCGGTTCGCATCACATACATCACAATGAGCAGAGGGAAATCGTCGAACAGGCCCTAGATGCGCGTGCCAAAGAGGTCGTGCTGTCAACGGTGCGCCGCGACGTAGCCGAAGGCGTCTCCGACAAAGAGCGCGCCGGCGGTCGCATGTAGAGAAAAGGCATAGGAGACAGGTTAGATGGCAGTGGATGTAGCAATACCCGCAATGGGTGAGTCGGTTAGCGAGGTCATTCTGATCGAGTGGTTGAAGGGCGACGGCGAGTTCGTCGAACGGGACGAGGCCATTTGTGTTTTAGAGACGGACAAGGCCAACATCGACTTGCCCGCGCCGGCCGCCGGCCTGCTCAAACACGCCGCCGAGCTCGATGCGACCTTTGCCGTTGGCGCGTTGATCGCCCGCATTGAAGAGGGCGCCAAGCCGGCTGGTGGCGCTGGAGACGATGCGCCGGATGAGGGCAAAGCGCAAGCGACTGAACCGAACCCCGGCGAGAAAATGCTCAGTCCGGCGGCGCGCCGCCTGGCCGAAGAACACGCCGTTGATGTGGCTGCAGTGCAAGGTTCGGGCAAGGATGGACGCATCACCAAAGAGGATGTGCGCAGCGCGATTGATGCGCGCGCGGTCCCCGCTGCTGCCGCTGAGCCCGCTGCGAAAAAAGAGGAACTGGTCGCCGCACCGCAGGCCCCAGCGCCCCGTCCCGCCGTTTCGAGCGATGGTGATGGGCAGCGCCGCGAGCCGATGAGCCGCCTGCGCCAGCGCATCGCCCAGCACCTGGTTTCCGCCCAGCACAATGCGGCCATGTTGACGACGTTCAACGAGATCGATATGAGCGCCGTTATGGAACTGCGCGCCCGCTACAAGGAGCGCTTTGCCGAAGTGCACGGTGTATCGCTCGGTTTTATGTCGTTCTTTTCGCGCGCTGCCGTGCTCGCTCTGCGCGAATTTCCCGCTGTCAATGCGCAGATCGACGGCACGGATATCGTCTACAACGACTGCGTGCACTTGGGTATTGCCGTCAGCACTGAGCGCGGCCTCGTGGTGCCGGTGCTGCGCCGCGCCGAGCAGATGTCGATGGCGCAGATTGAGAGCGAAATCAAGCGCCTGGCGCTGGGTGCGCGCGACAACAAGCTCGCCATGGACGAGTTGAGCGGTGGCACCTTTACCATAACCAATGGCGGCGTGTTTGGCTCGCTGCTATCGACGCCGATTGTCAACGCGCCGCAGAGCGGCATTCTCGGCATGCACGCCATTCAGCAGCGCCCCGTGGCCGTCGACGGTCAGGTCGTGATTCGCCCGATGATGTACGTGGCGCTCTCTTACGACCACCGCATTATCGACGGCCAGCAGTCGGTCAAGTTTCTGGTGCGACTGAAGCAGCTGGTCGAAGACCCGGCGCGCCTGATGTTGGAAGTCTAATGGAGAGGGACTGGCCGTGAGTGAAACGCAGTATGATCTAATCGTCATCGGGGCAGGCCCCGGCGGTTATATGGCAGCGGCGCGCGCCGGCGAACTGGGCATGAAGGTGGCCTGCGTCGACAAGAGCGCGCTGGGTGGAACCTGCTTAAATGTCGGCTGTATCCCCAGCAAGGCGCTGCTCGAATCGAGTGAGCTCTACCACAAGGCCACGTCGGGGCTGGGCGAGCACGGCATTACCGTTGGTGATGTTCAATTTGACCTATCGGCCATGATGCAGCGCAAGGACAAAGTCGTCGCGACGATGACCAAGGGCATCGAGGCGCTGTTTAAAGCGCGCGGCGTCACGTCCTATGCCGGCGTGGCAAAGCTAATGGGCGAGGGGTGCGTAGCGGTGGGGAGCGCAGCGGGCGCTCAGCAGCTACAGGCTAAACACATTCTGTTGGCCACCGGCAGTGCGCCGGCCGAGTTACCCGGTCTGCCCTTTGACGGCAAGAATATTATCTCTTCTACGGAGGCCCTGGCGCTCGATCGCGTTCCCGAGCGGATGGTGGTTATTGGCGCCGGTGCGATTGGCCTCGAGATGGGTTCGGTGTGGAGTCGGTTGGGCGCAGAGGTCGTGGTCGTCGAGTTTATGGAACACATTCTGCCCGGCATGGACGTAGAGATGGCCGGCCAACTGCAGCGCTTGCTCAAGCGCCAGGGACTAGATATTCGCCTGCAGACCGGCGCCAAGGGGTTTGCGCTCCATAAGAAGGGCGTGCAGCTGCAGCTCGAATCGCAGGGCAAAGCGGACGCGATAGCATGCGATGTGGTGCTGGTAGCGGTGGGCCGCCGTCCTTTTACGGAGGGGTTGGGCCTGGAAGCGGCTGGCGTCGAGCTAGACGAGCGCGGCCGCGTGCGCGTTGACGCGCAGTGGCGCACCACGGCTGAAGGGATATGGGCTGTCGGCGACTTGATTCCCGGTCCAATGCTGGCGCACAAGGCCGAGGCCGAGGGGGTGGCCGCCGTCGAGCGCATGGCCGGCAAGGCCGGTATGGTCAACGCCGATGCGATTCCCGGGGTCGTCTATACGCATCCCGAACTGGCCAGCGTGGGGCTGAGCGAAGAGGCGGCCAAGGCCAGCGGCCGCGATGTGGCGGTGGGTAAATGCCAGTTTCGCGCCAATGCGCGGGCCCATGCGATGGGCGAGATCGACGGGTTGGTCAAAATTGTTGCCGATGCGCAAAGCGACCGCCTGCTTGGCTTGCACATTCTGGGCGCACAGGCATCCAGCCTAATTGCCGAAGGCGTGCTCGCGCTGGAATTGTCCGCCAGTGTCGAGGACGTTGCCCGCACCGTGCACGCCCACCCGGCCCTGTCCGAAGTCATAAAAGAAGCGGCCTGGTCGCTGGCCGAATAGGCGGCTGAGATGGCGGGCGAAAACGGGTCGGCGTCCATGCCACGACCCGCTTCGGAAAACGGCTATTTGCGCGACCACGTCGGGTTGCTGCTGTCCAGCTATCGCCACTGGCTCAAGCGCGACCTGCCCCTGCCCATGCAAAGCGGCCTCTCTCAAGCCGAAGCGCTCTTTGCCGCCGATTTTGCCCTCGTTTCACACGGTGTGGAAGTAGATCCCTTCTTTAACTACGGCAATGGGACGGCGCTGCGGCTCTTTGAGCTGGAGTGGGAGTCATTTGTGCGCTTGCCCTCGCGCACGTCGGCCGAGATGAACGACCGCCGCGCGCGCGCTCGTCTTCTGGATGCGGTATACTCCCAGGGCTACGTAGACGACTACGCCGGCGTGCGCATATCGGCCAGCGGGCGGCGCTTCCGCATCGAGCGCGCGGTCGTTTGGAATCTGATAGACGAGCGCGGGTGTTTTCGCGGTCAGGCAGCGTGCTTCAATCATTGGATTTTCCTCTAACTGCAAGTCTCGTATGGATGCTTGTGCGCCGGCGTGCGCATGGGCGACGCGATGGCCATATTTTTAGGGGGCAATGGGGTGATTGCTCGCCTCGTAGGAATGCGATTCGATAGGCTTTCGCGTTCTATTTGCGCGCTGAGAAAATCCTCCACTGTGAGCATAGAGAAAGCAGGCTAAAGGACATGTCGCTGAGTCACGAGAAACTGGAAGAGGGCGCGGTACTGGCACTGGACTTTGACAAGCTGGCCAAGGTGGCTGCTTGTGGTCAGGCACTGGTGCCGGTCGCCGTGCAGGATGCCGATAGTTTGGAAATCCTCATCGTCGCCTATGCCAACCAGCAGGCCCTCAGTTATGCCATAGAGCATGGCGTGGCCGCATTCTGGAGCACCTCGCGCAACGAGCTGTGGGTCAAGGGCGCCACGTCGGGCGACTTTCTCGACCTAGTGGAGATCCGCGTCAACTGCGAGCAGAACTCGCTGCTCTACCGCGTGCGTCCACGCGGCGAGGGCGCCTGTCACACCAAGCAGGATGGACGTGCTCGTTCGGGCTGCTACTATCGCCGCTTGGTTGATGGAGCGCTGGCGTTCGTCCCTTAGGCCGTTTGTATTTTCGCAGCAGACCGAAGCGGAACATGCGCTCACCGGTCGATAGATGCGGCGCGGCGGTCGCTGTTTTGCCGCATTCGATAGTTGCTTATATTGCGCGGCCAAAAGGAGTGCGGATATGAAGGTCGACCTGGAAGGGAACATTGCGCTGGTCACTGGGGGAGCACAGGGCATCGGGAGAGCCATTGTCCAGCAGCTAGCCGACAACGGGGCGCGCGTGTGCGTGGTCGATCTGGACGGTGCGGCCGCAGAGCAGGCGGCGCGCGAGGTCGGCGGACGGGCTTGGCAGGGCGACGTGGTCGACGTGGAAGGCATGCGCTTGGTCGTCGATGAAATATGCGCGGCATACGGCGGCTTGCACATTCTCGTCAACAACGCCGGCATCAATACGAGCGGCGGTCGCGTGCCGATTCACGAGTTCGACGTCGAGCAGTGGGACCGCATCGTCGAAGTCGACCTGAAGGGCGTGTTTGCCGTCAGCCGAGCCGCTGTGCCGGCCATCCTGAAAAGCGGCGGCGGTCGCGTGGTCAATATTAGTTCGATTGCCGGCCTGGTGCCGCTGCGCCTGCAGTCGGCCTTTGTCGCAGCTAAAGCGGGTGTCGTCAATCTGACGCGTTCGATGGCGCTGGAACTGGGGCCGCAGGGCGTGTTGGTCAATGCCGTGGCTCCCGGGTCGACGCTGACGCGCGGCACGGAGCAGCTCTTTTACGGTCCCGATGGATCCTACAGTGAAAAGGCGCAGAGCCTGCTCTCGCACATTCCACTGGGCCGTCCCGGGCGCGTAGAAGAGATTGCCGCGGCCGTGCTCTTTTTGGTGGCGCCCGAGGCCAGCTATATCAACGGAACCGTGCTGACGGTAGACGGCGGCTGGACCGCTGGCTATGCGCGCGACTGGTGAAAACGACAGGTCGGAGGAGGATAAGGAATGGATAAGGGCGATTTTAGGGGCGTCGTGCCGGCGCTGATTACGCCGATGACGCCGGAAGGGGCGCTGCACGAAGAGGCGTTACGCGCGGTATTCGAGTTCAACGCGGCGGCGGGTGTGCACGGCTTTTGGGTAGCCGGCGGCACGGGCGAGAGCATTTTGCTCAGCGACGACGAGAATCGCCGCATCGCCGAGATCGTCGCCGAGCAGAATCGCGGCCGGGTGAAAAACATCATGCACGTGGGGGCGCCGACAACCGATCGCGCCGTGGCCTTGGCCCGCCATGCCGCCGCCGTCGGCGTTGAGGCTATTTGCTGCGTGCCGCCCTTCTTTTATCGCCGCACGGACGAGGAAATAGTCGAACACTATCGCGCCGTTGGTGATGCCGCTGGTTTACCGCTCTTTGTGTATAATTTGCCTTCGGCGACGCGCGTGGAAATTACGCCAGCGCTAATGGAAAAGATTCAGCGCGGTGTGCCCTGGGTCGTCGGCCTAAAGCACTCGGCCACCGATCAGATGCATATCCGCACCTTTGCGCGCATGGGATTGGCCTGCTTTACGGGCAACTGCCGACTCATGCTGCCAGCGCTGACGATGGGGGCAGCCGGCTGCGTGGACGGTCCGCCGAACGTAGCGCCCGAACTGTGGTTGGCTATCTGGGAAGCGCATGCAGCCGGCGATCTGCACGGGGCCGAGCGCGCGCAGGACGAGGCGTGGGACGCCGTCGATGATTTGCTGGCCTGCGGTGGAACCTATCACGCCTTGGCCAAGGCGGCACTGACGCTGCGCGTAGGCGTTGAATGTGGGGATGCGCGCCTGCCAGCGGCACCGCTGACGCCGGAACAGCGCGCCGCACTGCGGCAGTTGGCAGCCGAGCGCGGGTGGCAATAACAGGCAAGCCCCTCTCTACTACCGCAAGAAATGGGCTTACAATAGACTGCCAGAGTTTGCCCCGGGCATTAGCGCATGATGAGGCCGTAGCCAATTTGGGTAAATACCCACACCAGCGTTAAAAGACCCAGAAAAACCCCAAAGCGCTTGAGGACCATGGCGCGTCCTTTGTGGCTTGAGGCAGGGGAGGGACCTGTAGTTTTTTATCGGTTCAGAATGCCCTATGCAATGTGAGGTCATCACAAAGGGCAAAATGTTTAATTGGGTACACCGCCTGCGTACCGCAATGGTCTAACGTACGCAATTCCCCGCATTGCACAAGCGCATTTTTATCGGCTGATTTGCGAAGATATTTCTTCGATGCTCTGCAGATATTCGCGCAGGCCCTGACCGTCCATGGGCAAATCCAAGACGTCGGAGAAGGGCCACATATCGCTCTCTAGGAACTCCGTGGCCGTTGCTCGATCTTGGTTCGTCGGTGCGGCAGACACGTCCTTGATGGCCTGTAGGATGACGGCGGCAGCTAGGCGGCGGTGGCCGTCAAACTGCGAGCGATACGTTGGTTTTCTGTCTTTTGCCATGAGTCTCGTCTATCTATCCGAGTGTGTAGGGTGTGCGTTGTAGCTTCTTTTAAAAGACGCCCTTATCCGCTGGTGGGATCCCATTTATTGTCGTCATGCCGCATAAAGGCCAATAATGGCCCCCGTGAGCATGGTGGCCAGCGTGCCGCCCACGAGCGAACGCAGGCCCAAGCGCGCCAGATCGCCCCGCCGTTCGGGGGCAATGCCGCCGATGCCGCCGATCATGATGGCGACAGAGCCGAAGTTGGCAAAGCCGCACAGGGCATAGGTGACAATAATAAAGCTGCGCTCGCTTAAGGGCGCCGGCCCGTTCATCAGATTGGCCAATTGCAGGTAGGCGACAAATTCGTTGAGAATGGTCTTTAGCCCCATTAGCCTACCTACTGCTTCGGTTTCGGCCCAGGAAATGCCCATCAGCCAGACCAGCGGTCGAAACAGCCAGCCGCAGGCCGCTTCCAAACTCCAACCGCCCGCCTCGGCGCCGTTGACCAAGCTGTCGATAAAGCCCATGCCGTGGTTGGCCAGTGCGACGAGGCCGATAAAGGCGATCAGCATGGCCAGCACGTTGATGACTAGAAAGGCGCCCTCGCTGGCTCCGCGCGCGGCGGCGTCCAGGCCGTTGAGGGTGTCTTCGCGCGGCAGTTCTATGCGCGAACGCGCTGTCTCAGGGGTTCCAGTTTCAGGAACCATTAGTTTGGCTACTGCAATGGCGGCCGGGGCGCTTATCAGCGAAGCGACAAAGAGATGCCCAGCTATATCGGGGTGCGCGGCGCTGAGCATAGAAGCGTAGATCACCATAACAGTGCCAGCGATGGTGGCCATGCCGCCCGTCATGAGGCAAAATAGCTCGCTTTCGGTCATGCGCGTCACGTAGGGACGGATGAGCAGGGGGGCCTCCGTCATGCCGAGAAAGACATTGGCGGCAACCCCGACGCTTTCGGCTGAGCTTATGCCGAGCACGCGCTGCATGAAACGGCTGAGATGCGAGATCAGCCAGGGCAGCACGCGGTAGTGGTACAGCATGCGCGAAAGCGCCGCGACGAAAATGAGAATGGCGGCTATTTGCAGGGCAATTACGGGGCCATACTGACGGGCGAATGTCTCGCCGGCCACGCCGCCAAAGAGCAGTGATTCGTTAGCTTTAAGCGCCGTTTTTTGCAGCAACTGTGTAAGGCTGTGCGCCGCGGAAAACAGCGGCGTGCGCAGAGCGGGTTGTAGGAGCAATCCGGCTAGGGCGATTTGCAGCAGCGATGCTACCGCGACGGTCTTCCAGGGAAGGCGCTGTGGGCGCTGACCGCTCAGCCAGGCGATGCAGAGGAGTAAAAAGTAGCCGGAGGCGCTGTGCAGGATCGACATCGTGCTGGTAGAAGAACAGTGCGATGGGGGCAAAAGTCAAGGAATTTCAGGTCATAAAAGGGTCTCCAAGGGCATCGAGTGCGCGCTGTACGACGTTTTCTAGCGGGCCTTCTGTGGATAGGCGGATGGCGTCCGGCCACACCGGCAGATTGCCCGTGTGGCGCGCCAATTCCTCGAAGTAGGGCGAATCGCAGCGCGAACCGCGCGCGGCCAGTCGCGCGCGCCAGGTCCCGTGGGCCGGTGGGTCCAAGTGCAGCACGCAGAGCGAGGACGGGTGCAGGCGCTGGCGCAGATCGCACCACAGCGCGTCGACGCCCAACTCTGGGCCCCAGCCGCCCACCAGCAGCACCTGGCGCCGGCCGACGAGGTTGTCGCAGGCCAGGCGCAGCGGACCGGCGTATTCGAGGGGGCGTAGATTCTGCCAGTAGTGGTCTGCCGCATAGGCGCGGTCGGCCGTATCGCCGCGCAGGGCCGCTGCTTCGAGGACAAAGCCTCCGGCGGTGTGGTCCTTGTCGATAAAGAGGGATTCGGGCTGTAGACCGATCAACGCGGCCGCCACGCTGCTTTTGCCAACGCCTGGTGGACCGGCCAGCACTACGAGGCGCGCGCGTGGCGATCCGGCGTGTGCAGCGTCCAGAACGGCGCTGGCCGTGGGGTGCGGGTCGGGCCGTGCCGAGGCATAGCCGCCTCCCAACTGCGCGGAATTGTTCACGGGGTCTCTGGTGGGCGGTAGCTATAGACGTCAGCCAGAGCCAGCAGGACCAGAGCCAGCGGCGTGCACCACAGCCAGGCGGCGTTGCCCGTCGGCTGCGCGCTGAGTAGAGAGGGCAGTCCGCAGAGCGCTGCGACTAGATAGATCAGCAGGACGGCGCCCCGTCGGGAAAGGCCCAGTCGGACCAGGCGGTGGCTGATGTGGTTTTTATCACCGATCCAAGGCGCACGCCCGCTTTTGATGCGCAGGAAATTAACGCTGAGAAAATCGTATACGGGTATGGCCAGTATCAGCAGGGGGGCCCACTGCAGCGCCGGCTGCAGGCTGGCAAAGGAGTAGGTTTGGCTGAGGTAGGCGGCGATGGCGCTCGTCGCATAGCCGAGGAAAAGGCCGCCGGCATCGCCCATGAAAATGCTGGCCGGTGGCAGGTTGAACAGCAGGAAACCGCAGCAGGCGCCAAAGCTCATCAGGCAAACGACGGCGATGCCGGGTTCGCCGGCTAGCAGGGCGGCAAAGGCCAGGAAGACTAAGCAAATGGCGCCGATGCCTGCGCTGAGTCCATCCATATTGTCGAGAAAGTTAAAGGCGTTGGTCATCGCGCCAATCCACACCACGCTGAGCAGCGCGTTGAGCAGGGGCATAGCCGGCAGTAGGTCTAAACGGAAGGCGGGCTGCGCATAGACCAGCAAAGAAATAAAGGCCAGCTGTGCCAGCAGGCGGGTCAGTGGTTTCATGCCGTGCCAGTCGTCGATGAGGCCGAGAAGGAATAGGGCCATGCCACAGGCGAGAAAGCTCGTCAATTGGTCTGACTGCCGCAGAAACTCCCCGCCGAGCCAGGCCGAGGAGAGGGGCCAAGTCGCATCGTTAGAAGCGAGGAGGGCGGGCAGTTCGACGATGAGCGAGGGCACGCAGACGAAGAGACCTATGCTGAGGCCGAGTGCCATGGCCAGCGCACCGCCGTAGGGCGTTGCTCGGGCATGGGATTTATGCGCGGCGGCAGCGGGGTGGTCGACTAAGTCGAGCGCCCAGGCCAGCCGCCTCACCGGCGGAATGCAAAAAGCCGTGATGAGCAGCGAGCAGACGACAAAGGGTGCTAAGGGTAAGATGGATTCCATAGGCCTTGGACTGTGGTTTGACAAAACGACTTTAACTAATATATAGGGAGTGTCTCCGGTCTCCAATGTCGAGGGTATAGATCGATAGAGCGAAAGGCGCATAGATGCTGGCAATAGATGGTGGAGAGAAGGTGCGCGGTGAGGCCTTTCCCGCTCGCCGCCTGTTTGGCGAAGAGGAGCGCGAAGTCGCAGTGCGCCTGTTTGACGAGGCGTTAAAAAGCGGCAGTGCCATCGGCTACAACGGGGTTGAAGAGCGAGAATACGAGTGCGAATTTGTCGGGTTTATGGGTGGCGGTTACGCGGACTTGGTCAATTCGGGAACTTCAGCTCTCTATGTGGCGCTGGCTGCGTTGCGCTTACCCGTCGCCGGCGAAGTCGTCGTGCCGCCGATCACCGATCCGGGTGGCGTTATGCCGGTGGCCCTGCTGTGTCAGGTGCCGGTCGTCGCCGATGCGGCCGAGGGTTCGTTTAATGCGGGCGCCGAACAGATAGAAAAGGTGCTGACGCCGCACACGCGCGCCATTGTCGTGGCGCATATCGCCGGCGAACCGGTCGATATGGATCCGGTCTTGGAACTGGCGTGCTCGCGCGGCATCCCGGTGGTCGAAGATTGTGCGCAGGCGCACGGTGCGCTCTACAGGGGGCGCACCGTCGGCACTCTCGGCACCATAGCCGCATTCTCGACGATGAGCGGCAAACACCACGCCACCGGGCCGCAGGGCGGCGTAGTCTTTTCACGCGATGAGGAGCTCATCTGGGAGGCTAAGCGCTTTGCCGATCGCGGCAAGCCGTTTAACAGCGATGCCGCTTCCAACGTGCGGGCCGGGCTCAATCTGAACGGCAACGACTTGGCGGCGGCCATCGGGCGCGTGCAGCTGCGGCGCTTGCCGCAAATCATCGAGCGGCGGCGTCAGATCGCTCGGCAGATCAAAGAGTCGATCGCCGGCCTGCGCGCCGTGCGGCCCGGTCGGGAAGCCGGTGGAGAGGGGGGCGTGTACTGGTTTATGCGCTTTTTTGTCGATACCGACCAGTTGACGATCGACAAGAACGCCTTTGCTCGCGCCGTGGCAGCCGAGGGCATTCCGGTTGGTGCATCCTATCGCCATATCCCGTCGGAAGCCAAGTGGTTTCGCGAACGCTGCGTCTTTCCCGGCAGTGACTATCCGTGGGGTCTGCCCGACTACCAGGGCGATCGCGCCGCGACTTTTGACTGTCCCCAGGCCGTTGCTGCGGCAGAAAGCCACTTCATGCTATCCATACACGAAAACTTCGGCGCGCGCGAAGTGGAAGATATCGCCGCTGCCTTCGCCAAAGTGGAGGCGGCCTATCTGCGCTGAGTGCGCGCTTTAGGCAAAGCGTATCGGCTGAAAAAACGCCGGCTGGTGAAAGTTGGGGCGCTCCGTTTCCACCGGAGCCCACGACCCCCAGTGGGGGTGTGATGTCGCGTCGCCGCACTTGTAAAAGTTGGCGCGCCACGCGTTGCCGCTGCGCGGTGGAGCGCAGTCGAAATACGCGGTGAATAGGGCGAAGGGCACGCGGTACTCGAGCGTCCAGGTCGTCTTCTCGGCGATCTCGGGTTCGACGATCTTGGGCAGCGAGTGGGCGATTTGAATGGAAGCGCCGTCGGCATCGCTGACGCTGTCGGCTTCCCGTCCCGCCGCGCGCTCGGCGCTCGATGGACAGCGGCGCAGCAGCATGGTGCCGCCGCAGTTGACTTCGAAGTTGAAGTAGGCGTCTGAATCGGGCAGCGGCGAGACGAAGAATTCGACGCAGCTATCTAAGCAGACGCTGTCCTGAAATTTTTCGGCTACGGCGCGCACATACTGGTCTTCGACGCGAAAATGAACCCAGAGCGCCTCGTCGTCGTAGAGGAGGCGGGCCTGCACGTCGGGGCGATGGCCGGAGTCCTCCCACGGGAAGTGAGTGACGTGCAGCGTATCGGCTCCTTGCCAGCAGGGGGCATCCCAGTCGGCACTGGGGGCGGGTATATGCGCTGCTTTGTGGATAGTGTAGTGCACGGCGCATCCTTTCGTAGTGGGTGTGCTCAATAATAATCGAGAGAGGGCGTTTATGAAAGTTGCTGTTTTTGGCGCCGCTGGCTGGCTGGGCCGTGCGATCATTGCCAATGCGCAGGCGCATCACGAGGTGCGCGCCATCGACTATGGACCCCAATCATGGCAGAGTTGGGAAGATATAGATGGGCGCTGGGAGGGCGAGGTCTGCCACGGCGATATCAGCGACTATGCGCACGTGGATGCGGCGCTGGAAGGCGTAGACGCCGTCGTGCATGCGGCCGTCTATACCACCCGCACGCCGGGCGGATATGGCGTGGATGACGAGAAGCCGTTTTCCATCAACTTAAAGGGCCTGTGGAACGTGCTCGAGGCCGCGCGCCAGCGCCAGATAGCGCGCATCGTGCACATCGGTTCGTGCCAGACCGTGCATCCACAGGGCACATTTTTCAGCGGCGAAGTGCGCCGGCCGGATGGTTCGCTCTATGCGGTGTGCAAGCGCCTGCAGGAAGAAATGTGCCGGCAATACCACGATGCCTTTAGTATGTCCATCGTCGTTCTGCGCCCCGATTACATCGTCGACAGCCGCATCGGCCTGGGGCGCGGACGCGAGAAATTGGGGCCGGGGGGATCGCCGCGGCGCAACGGCTGGGTATGTCGCCACGATTTGGCCGAGGCCTGCCGCCTGTCCATCGAATGCGAGGGCATCGACTTTGAGGTGTTGCACATCGTCGGCACGCCGGAAGCCGACGAGACGTGCAATGCGGCGCGCGCGCAGCAAATACTGGGGCTGACCTACGCTGGCGACCTGGAGCAATACCGCTGAGTACGTCGACCTATCTATCTGTTTCAGTAGGTGTTAGCTTTTGACAGGGGGCGTGCCCCCGAGTATTTTTTTACAGGGTGACATCAGCGGTTGGCGCATCCGCGAGTGCGGAACGGGCGCCGATCGCTGATCGCTTTTAGCGAAAGGCGGGTTTTTTGTTGCTAAGAAACTTTTTTTTCCGCGTGGGGTTGGTGGGACTGGCGATTGTCACGCTTGCCGGCTCAGCGCCGGCGCAGATGCAAACGCTGGAGACGGAGCACTTCCGCGTCCACTTTATGCCCGGTTCCGAAGGGACGGCCCGCCGCGTTGCCGAGACGGCCGAAGAGGTGTTTCCCACGCTGGCTGCCGCCTACAACTACTACGACGAGTTTCGCACGATACACGTCTTGGTCCTCGATACGTCCGATCAGTTGGGCAACGGCTGGGCAGACTACTACAGCAATACCATGGCGATTTGGGCGACCAATCTCGACATGGAGCTGCGCGGCAGCCACGATTGGATCAAAAACGTAGTAACGCACGAGCTGAATCACATCATTACGCTCAATATGGCGCGTAAGAAATGGCCCTTTCAATTCGCGCTGATCTCCGTTTCTCGCTTTGATTCCAATCCCGATATATCGTTTCAATTTCCCCTCTATCACATGAACGTGCCGCGCGCCTGGTCCGAGGGCATTGCTCAGTACGGCGCGCGCAAATTCGGCTACGACCGGTGGGATTCCCATCGCGATATGCTGTTGCGCATGGCCGTGCTCGAGGACGACTTGCTCTCTTGGGAGGAAATGGGCACGGTCTTCGGCCGTTCGGGCAAGTACTATGGCGAACTGATTTACAATCAGGGCTACGCCATGCTGCTCTATATCGAAGATCAGTACGGAGCTGAAAAAGTCGATGCGCTGACGCACCACGTCGGCGCCATGAGCTTTGATCCGGCCATAGAGCGCGTGCTGGGCGTGACGGCCGATCAGTTTTACGACGATTGGATCGCCTATCTAAGCGAGAGCTATGAGCGCTTGCAAGGCGAGATCCGCGGCAGCGGCTATTTTGAGGGCGAGGAGCTGAGCGAGCTCAACAAGGGCATTATCGAATACCACGCGCGCTATTCGCCCGACGGCAAAAGGCTGGCGTATATCAGCAGCGACAAAATGGACTACGCCATTCCCTATCTGAAGATACACGACTTCGAAACGGGGGAGACCTATAAGTCTAAGGAATACATCGATTCGCGCACGGGCTGGTCGCCCGACGGCAAGAAGCTCGTTTACGCGCGCGCTAAAAACGGCTATAACGACCTGTACATTTACGACGTCGACCTCGATGAGGAGCGCCGAATCAGCGCCAATTTGCGCTCGAAAGACCCGGCGTTTTCTCCCGATGGCAAGCGCATTGCCTACGTTCACAACGAAGACGGCACCAACAATTTGGCCATCGTCAACAGCGATGGCACCGGGCGGGTGTATCTGACCAATAACAACAACGCCACCCAATACTACGGTCCGCGGTTCTCGCCCGACGGCGAGTGGCTGCTTTTTAGCGTCTTTCGCGGAGAAGACCGCGATATTGCCATGATCCGCGCCGATAGCCCTCCGCGTCCGAAGCGGTTCGAACGCAAGAAGGCGGCCAGTGAGACGATCGGCATTACGCTGACGGTCGGAAGCGGTGCGGAAGGCGACGATGCAGAAGAGGACGTAGAAGAAGAGGTCTTCGAGGTGTTTCCCGACAGCGTCGCCTTTGCCCACCCCGATAGCTCGGGTTTTCGCCCGCTAGTCAATTCACCGGCAGACGAGCGCGACCCCTACTGGCTGCCCGACGGCAGCGGCTTTGTCTTTGCCTCCGATCGCACCGGCATATTCAACATCTACAAGTACCATATGGAGAGCGGCGAGGTCGAACAGCTGACGAATGTAGTCGGCGGCGCGTTTGCTCCCACGGTTTCTCCCGACGGCGAGATCATCTACAGCTCGTACCACTCCAATAATTATGATCTCTACCGCTTCCGCATGGGCGAGTTTGCGCGCGAAGCCCACTTCGATGGGCTGGCGCTGCGCGACTACCGCTCCATCTACGACGGTCCCAAGCTGTCCGAGCAGTTTAATATGGGTCGCTACGGCGGGCGCAACGTGCTGCGCTACATACCGATCTTGCAGGTGGGACCGACCTTTGTCGGCAATACCTTTGGCCTCAACCAGGCCAGCGGCGGTCTGCAGTTTTCCAGCGGCGATATGCTCGGAGGCCAGGAGGTGACGGGCTGGGGCATCGTCGGTAAGAACATGCGCGATGCGACGGACCTCAACACGGATTTTGGATTTTTCTACCAGCGCAGTATGCAGCCGCGCGTCGGCAATAACCGCACTTTTAACCCCTCGTTCTACGTATCCGCACGCCGCCGCGAAATCGACAACTTAATCAAGACGCGCAGTCTGTCGGTCGATACGCTGGCGGCCAGCAGCATATATCCCATTCCCGTCGATTCCACGACGAGCTTGCTGATTCCCGACGTCGAGCAACACGTATATCAGGGCACCAGTCGGCAGGACTTATTCAAAACCACTGTTAACCAAGTCGCCGTGGGCGTCGATCTGCCGCTGACGCGTCGCCAGCAGTTCAACGCGATGTACATGTTTCGCAGCTACGACGAGAGCTGGACGCTGCGCCAGTTTCGCAGCCAGACGCAGGTATTTCTGGTGCAAGACGGCGTCGATATATCGGAGCAGGTCGGGTCGGAGCTATTGGGACAGGATACTACGCTGGTCGGCGGGGACGAGCCGCTCAGTTTCTACAATGGCATAGAGTTTTACCGCGCACACACGCTGAGCCTGGGGTGGAACTATCGCCGCATCTACCCGACGGCCGAGAGCTCCTTTAACCCAACCGGGCGCGCCTTGTCGCTGGTCTATCGCTACGCGATGCCGACGGTGGCCGATTCGTTGGCCCAGCCCACGCCGACCGATGGGATACCGCGCGACCAGTTCGCCCGCGTGCCGCGGCGCTTTCGCGTCAACGAATACGTGGGTGCCTACAGTGAGCGCATCCCACTGCCCTTTGATAATGTGCTGTCGCTGGAGGCTATCGCCGCCTATCGCAATATCGTGCTCAAGCCGGGTTTTATAGAGGATGGCGGCTTTTTTGAAGGGCGTTTTTACTGGCCGCTGCGCTATTACATTGGCGGGCAGAACTTTCTCAGCGGCTATCCCTACTTTACCGATTCGGGTTCCAAACTGGTCTACGGCAAAATCAGCTACAGCTTTCCGGTCTTTAAGCGGCTGAACCGTCGCTTCCTCAACTTTACCTTTTCCAAGCTCTACGCCGAGGTCTTTGCCGAGGCCGGTGCCGTGGGTAACTTTCGCGATTTCAGCGACGTACAGTTCAACACGGACAAGTTTTTGACGGACGTAGGTGGCGAAGTGCGCATGCAGCTTTTTACCTTCTATCGCATTCCGATGGTCGCCTATTTTCAGGCGGCGCATCCGCTCAACCGCGATCGCATCGCCGATAGGGTGGGCAAAATTGATGCATGGCGCTACTACTTTGGCTTCGGGCTCTAATCGCAGGAGGAGCAATGGTATATGGACCTTAAAACGGCTTTGCAACTCAGAGTGGTCGCCATGATTCGCCATCACGCGCGTCGCCGTCTCATGGAAAATGCCTACGCCTACTGGCGCCGCCTCATCCAGTGCAATTGAACGGATATGAACCTCAAGTTGACCGATTACCCGCGGCGCCCTCCGCGCCAGCGTGCGACGCGTGGGCGCGCTGGCGAGTGGAATGGGCGCGCAGTCGATCGCCTGTTCCAGCGCTTTTGGCGCGACTGGGAGCAGGCCCGGCGAAACGAGGTGCGGGCTTGATCGGAAGCGGGCTGCTACTGTGCTTGATTGGCGTTGGTCTCATAGGCTGCGGTGGCGGAGCCTCGCCCCCCGAGGATCCCCAGTGGGATGCGCTCTTTGCCGATTCAAGTGTGCGAGTCGATACGGTGGGCGTGCGCAATCTGGCGCAGGCCGATACGACGAGTGACTACGAGGGGCTCGTTATAATTGATCGCCAGTTTACCTTTCCGCCCGAGGCGCAGGGCGGCGAGGTCTTTGCCTGGGAGTACTATGCCGAATCGCTCGATCCGATTAAGCTCATTATGGTGCAGGTCGAGGAGTCGGGCGAATTGGTCGAAATCATCGGCGAAAGCGAGATGGTCGTGCCGGAGCGCAAAGGCGTCAACCGGCATATCCTGCGCGAACCCATACCGGTGCAATTTGGCTGTATGATGGGGCTGGTGCAGCCGCAGAACGCCGTCGTTCCGTTCCGCGTGCTCAAGGGCTATAAGACGCTTATAACGGCGCGCGATTTTGAACGCCCATTTATGCGCCGCGATGCTTTTGCCATGTATGGTTGGCGCTATGCCATGCGCGTTTTCTGGAGAGTGAATACGGGGGATACATTATGAGGTTTGTGCTGTGTGCAGTCGTCTGTTTAGCGGTCGCCTGTGCTTCTGAAGACGAGCGAAGGGCCGATCCACAGGTAGAGCGCATGCAGGCGGAACTGACACAATTGCGCAACGCGTTGCAGGAGCGTCCGGGGACGCCGCTGCTCGAGTTTCAGATCGGACAGGTATTTGACCAGTACGGCCTAGTGGATTCAGCCCGGGCGGCCTACGAGCGCAGCGTCGAGCTGTACGAGGCCTTTCCCGAGGCCCATCTCCAACTGGCGCAAATTTACTACGAAAGCGGCCTGCTGGAAAAGTCGGTGCGGGCCTACGAGCAGGTCGTCCGCTTTGATATAGAAAATGCCGCTGCGTACAACAACCTCGGGTACGTCCACAAAAAGCTGGGCGATCTCGACAAAGCGGCTGCAGCCTATGAGCAGGCCATTGCGGCAGACAGCGCGTTTGTCCAGGCCTACAATAATTTGGGACAGTTGTACAAAGATCAGGAGCGCGATGAGGAGGCGATCGCCCTCCTGCGCCGGGCCATTGCCATACGCGGCGACTTCGCCGAAGCCTACATTAATCTAGGCGGTTTGTACCAGATACGGGGAGACATTGAGGCCGAAACCCTCGTCTGGCGCAAGTTCCTCGAACAGTTTGGCGAGCAGCAGGAGTATAGCGCGCATGCGCAAGACCGCCTACTGGCGTTGGGTGAACCTGCGCAGGGCGCTGATAATTAGGCGGTATAGCCCCAATTCCTCATTCGCAATAGTGCTGGGGGCGGTGCCATAGCGCACCGCCCCCAGCTGTTTTTTTAATAGATATCGGCCGCGTCTGTGCCGCTGAGAACGTGGCGAAATGCGCGTGCATAGACGGCGCTGGAAGCGACTACCAGTGCTGCCGATGCCAGCACCAGTGCGGTGCTCAGCAGCACTGGTGCATGGAGGACGAAGCTGAGCGTGGTAAAGCCCATACAGGCCGTGGTGGACTTGCCCCAGCGGTTTGCGGCGATGACAAATCCGCGCGAGCGCAGCAGGTAGGTGCCAGCGGCAACAATGGCGATGTCGCGCACTAATAGCATGGCCAGCAGCCAGGCGGGAAAATCACCCCAGGCGACCAATCCGCCTAACAGGCAGGTGAGAAAGACTTTATCGGAAAGGGGATCGAGCATTTTGCCCGTGCGCGATACCTGTCCCAAGCGGCGCGCGATAAAGCCATCGCCTAGGTCGGTCGCTGCCGCCAGCAGGAGTAGTCCCACGGTCGTAGCGGTCATATCGTCGCCCCGGCGCAGGCTGTAGAGCAGCGGGGCCGTCAGCGCTATGCGCGATAGGCTCAAGACATTGGCTAGCATACTACTGGATCATTTCGCGCGCGTGCTGTCGCGCCGTCTCCGAAATGGTTTCGCCGGCCAATAGGTAGGCAATTTCCTCCGTGCGCCCTTCCTGATCGAGCCGCTGGACGCGCGTGGTCGTACGCGCACCCACCTTCTCCTTGCGCACGGAGAAGTGGTGATTGGCCAGACTGGCAATCTGCGGCAGGTGCGTAATGACAACGGTCTGATGGGATGCTGCAAGCGTTTGCAGCTTGCGGCCAACGGCTGCGGCTATGCGTCCGGAAATACCTGAATCTACTTCGTCGAATACCAGAACGGATATCAGGTCGCGCTCTGCGATGGCTTCTTTGATCGCCAACATAATGCGCGAGACTTCGCCGCCAGAAGCGATGCGCTCTAGAGGTCGCGTGGCACCGCCGAGGTTGGTGCTGATGTGAAACGAAACCTGTTCGGCGCCGCGCTCACCGGCATAGATGCGGCGACCATCGCGCTCGACGAGGCCCTCTGCCTCCTCGCGCACGGCTAGTTGGACGGCAAATACACCGTGCTCAATTCCGAGGTCGGCTAGGCTTTGCTCAACGGCTTTTTCCAGCGCGCGCGCCGCGCTTTCTCGCTGTGCGGAGAGTGCGGCGCAGGCTTCGACAAAGCGCTGCTTAGCGGCAGCGCACTCGCGTTCAGCCTCGGCAACGCGCTCGTTGAGCGCTGCCGTTCGATGTTCGCCGTGCTCCAATTCTGCGCCGTGCGCCAGCACAGCGGCTAGGGTGGAGCCGTATTTGCGCTTTAGCGTGCGCAGGGCTTCGAGGCGTTCGCGCACTTGCTCAGAGCGCATGGGATCGCTGTCGAGGCTGCGCCCGTAGTTGCGCAGGGCGCTGGCGAGGTCTTCCACTAAATAGATTATTTCTTCGAGGCTGGCGGCGCGTTTTTCCAGCGTTGGGTCGATCTCCGCAATGCGGTCGAGGCGCCGACGCACCTGGCCGAGCTGTTCGTACACCGAACCGTCGCGCTGGTAGAGCTGGTCGTGGGCTTCTTCACCCAGCTGGATCAGAGTGTGTGCGTTGTCGAGCACTTGGAGCTCGCTCTGCAGCGCTTCCTCTTCGTCGGGCTGCGGGGCCAGCTCGCGTATTTCTGCCAGCTGAAAGGCGCGCAATTCTTCGTCGGCCAGCAGTTTGTCGCGCTCGCTCTGCAGTTGGCCGAGGGCGCTCTCGCTGTTGCGCAGGGCGCGCCACAGCAGCGCCAGTTCACGTACCTGCTGCTCTAGTCGGCCAAAGGCATCGAGGTAAGCTATGTGGAGTTGGGGTTCGAGCAGGGATTGATGCTCGTGCTGTCCGTGCAAGTCGACGAGCAATGCGCCTATTTGGCGCAGAACTTTGACCTGACTTCCGCTGCCGTTTACGTAGGCGCGCGAGCGGCCGTTGCCGAGAATCTCGCGGCGCAAAAAGAGCTGTCCCTCTTCGCACTCGACGCCAATCTGGCGTAGACGCGCGGCCAAATCGCCGTTGGGATCGAACTCCATCAGCCCTTCGACGACGCACCGCTCTGCGCCCTGGCGGACCAGTTCGGCGCTAGTCGGACCGCCTAGAATGGAGTAGAGCGCACCGAGAATAATCGATTTGCCCGCTCCGGTTTCTCCGGTGATGACGTTGAGTCCGCTGCCGAACTCGATCTCCGCTTCCTCGATAAGGGCGAAGTCGCGTATAAACAGTCGGGTCAGCATAGCGCGCTGCTTAGGCGTCTTCTTCCGCGTCGAGAAACTCCAGTCGGAATTCCTCTTCGCCTTCCGCGATTAAAACCTGTACGCGCTTGCGGGCTTGGTCCAACCACTGGTTACAGGCTCGCGAGGCGGCAATGCCCCTTTCAAAGGTCGCCAGTGCCTCTTCCAATTTTAAATCGCCCGTCTCGAGCTGCTCGACGCTTTCTTCGAGCCGCTCAAGCGCCTCTTCAAATGAATTAGGTTCGCTCATT
>JAYOYH010000023.1:46995-65761 GCA_038153405.1 Gemmatimonadota bacterium
GACGCTTTCTTCGAGCCGCTCAAGCGCCTCTTCAAATGAATTAGGTTCGCTCATTGTTGAATATCCTCCACGCTGCAGATGGCACTGCCGCGCTGAAATCGCACCCGTATGGTATCGCCCGGCTGCAGTTCGTTGGCATCTTTGATGAGTTGTCCGTTCTCCGTGGCCTCAGCCAGAGAGAAGCCGCGTGCCAGTCCCTTGAGCGGGCTGAGATCTTCCAGCCGCATCAGCGCGCCGCCAAAGGCTTCTATGCGCCGCCTGGCATACCAGTCGAACGCAGTGATTAGGTCTTTGCGGCGTTCGTCGAGGTACTGGCTGTTTTGCTCTATGCGATCGCGCGCGCGCAGTAGCACACGCCGCGGATCGAGGTGGCGCTGCGCTTCGCCGCGCCGTTCGATGTGTCCCTGCATAGAAGATATGAGGCGCTGGCGAAGTTCGACGACGCGCTCCTTGAGTGCGCCGTGCTCAGCCGCGACGATTTCTGCTGCAGCCGAGGGCGTCGGCGCGCGATAATCGGCCACGTAGTCGGATATTGAAAAGTCCACCTCGTGGCCAACGGCGGAAATGACCGGTATCGGCGATGCGAAGATGGCACGGGCAACGCGTTCCTCGTTAAAACACCAGAGGTCTTCTGGTGCACCGCCGCCGCGGCCGACGATAATGATATCGACCTCGGCATAGCGGTTGAGCTCTTCAATGCCGTGTGCGACTTCCTCGGCGGCCCCTTGGCCCTGCACGCGCGCTGGTGCCAAGACGATCTGTATGCCTGGGGCACGGCGCTGCATGACCTGTGCGATATCGCGGATGGCAGCTCCCGTTGGCGACGTGACGACGCCGACGCGGCGCGGGAAGGGCGGCAGCGCGCGCTTGCGCTCTACGTCAAAGAGGCCTTCGGCCGCCAGTCTGCTTTTGAGCTGTTCAAAGGCCAACGCCAGTTCGCCGACTCCGGCTGGCTGTATGCGTGCAGCGTAAAACTGGTAGACGCCGCGCGTCTCGTATACAGAGACGTGGCCGTAGACCAGCACCTGCATGCCGGATTCGGGTTCAAAGGACAGGCCGCGCGACTGCCATTTGAACATGACGGCGCTGAGCTGGCTGTGTTCGTCTTTGATTGTGAAGTAGCGATGGCCCGAGCCGCGCTGTAGGGTATACTGGGATATCTCGCCCAGCACCCAACGCGACTCCAGTTCTGTTTCTAGGAGAGATTTAATCTGGCCGGTGAGTTCGGAGACGCTGAGCGGGCGAGCGGCGTCCTCACCGACTTGGTCGGCAAAGAGATCGTGTTCTGACATAGGGTGAACAGAATAGCGCGCTCCGCTTACCGGGTCAAGTCTGCTCCTCGCAGATTTGCAGGCGCTCGATATGTGTGGACTTGCCGCTCACCGGATCTATATCCACCAGCACCCCGCAGAAGCGCGCGCCGTCTTCGGCCGGCTTAAAGCGGGTGGGGACTTGCGTGAGAAAGCGGCGTATGGCCTGTTCGGACTGCACGCCGATGACCGAGTCGTGTGGGCCAGTCATGCCGGCGTCAGTCAGATAGGCCGTGCCCTTTGGCATGATGCGTTCGTCGGCCGTCTGTACGTGGGTATGGGTGCCGATTAGCGCGGAGATGGTGCCGTCCAAATACCAGCCCAGCGCCATTTTTTCGGCTGTCGCTTCGGCGTGAAAATCGACAAAGACGATGGGCGTCAGTGCGCGCAGGCGCTCGGCCTCGGCGCGGCCCAGGCGAAAGGGACAATCTATGCTGGGCATGGAAGTGCGGCCCTGTAGACAGAGCACGGCAACCGTATGGCCACTGCGCGATTCCACAACGGTAGAACCGCGGCCCGGTGCGCCGGGCGGGTAGTTAAAGGGGCGCAGAACGCGGTCGCCGCGGTCGAGTTGTGGGACGAATTCTTTGCGATCCCATATGTGGTTGCCGCTGGTGATGACGTCAACGCCGTAGCTGTGCAGCTTGTGCACGAGATTATCGGTCAGGCCAAAACCGCCGGCGGCATTCTCGCCGTTGGCAATGACGAAATCTACTGCGCGGTCGCGCAGCAGGGCGGGAATGTGAACGGATGCCATGCGCCGTCCCGCTTGGGCAAAGATATCGGCGGTGAAGAGAATGCGCATTGAGTCAGCGCGCGTAGTGAACGGCGCGGACCTCGCGCACTAGGCAGACGCGTATCTGACCCGGATGGTCGAGTTCGGCTTCTAATTTTTCGACGATTTCGTCGGCCAGTTGCTCCGCATAGGTATCGTCGACGACCTCGCTGTCTACCAGCACGCGGATTTCCTTGCCATTCTGCAGGGCAAACGCCTTGCGAACGCCCACTTGCGCGGCGGCTATTTCCTCGATGTGATGCAGGCGTTGGGTGTATTCCTCGACTTTGTCCTTGCGCGCGCCGGGGCGATTGACGGACAGCTCGTTGGCGGCGTCGACTAGGGCGGCAATGGTCGAGCGCGAAGGTGAGTTCTTGGCGTGCGTCTCAATGACTTGAACGACTTCCGGAGCTTCTCCGCATTTGCGCGCTAGCGCTGCGCCCGACTGTGTGGGATCGTTGCCCTGCTCAAAACCGAGCGCCTTGCCGATGTCGTGCAGCAAGCCCGCGCGGCGCGCTAGCGTTATATCGAGCTCCAGCGCTTCGGCCATCATGCCGGCCAGTAAGCCGACTTCTTTGCTGTGCGCCAGCAGGTTTTGCCCATAGCTGGTGTGAAAGCGCAGCTTGCCAAGCAGTTCGAGTAGGGGATCGGCCATATCGTGAATACCTAGGTCGAAGGCGGCTTTGGAACCGGATTCGCGCACCATTTCTTCGACATCTTGCATGACCTTCTCATAGACTTCTTCGATGCGGCCCGGATGAATACGCCCATCGAGTACGAGCTTTTCCAGCGTGCCTTTGGCCACCTCGCGTCTGAGGGGAGCAAAGCCGGATAGCATGACGATACCCGGGGTATCGTCGACGATGACCTCGACCCCTGTAACCATTTCAAACGAGCGGATATTGCGTCCGTCGCGGCCTATAATGCGCCCCTTCATATCGTCTGACGGCAGCGATACGACGGAGACGGAACTCTCTACGACGAGCTCACCGGCGAAGCGCTGAATGGCGCGGGTGATGATTTCCTTGGCCTCTAGGCTGGCATTGGCCATGGCGTGGTCTTTGATCTCGCGCACTTTGCGCGCAGCGGACTGGCGCGCGCTTTGCTCGAGCTGCGCGATGAGCATCTGCCGCGCTTCGGACAGGGTCAGACCAGCCGATTCCTCCAGGCGCTTGCGCTGCTGCTGAATCAGCTCGCGCACGCTGGCCTCTGAAGCGGCGAGCCCAGTCTCGCGCTGTTCGAGCTCGTTTTCGGTTTTGAGCAAATTGCGCTCTTTGCCGTCGAGTATGTCGAATTTGCGATCGAGCTGCAGCTCCCGTTCGGCTAGTTTACTCTCGACTTGGTGCTGTGCACGTCTGCGCGCCTCCAGCTCTCTTTCCAGCGGTTCGTGTTCCTGCCGCCACTTGTCTCGGGCTTCCAGTAGGGCGGTTTTCTTAACCGCCTCGGCCTCGCTGCTGGCCGTATTTATGATTTCGTTTGCTCGGGCCTGTACGTCGTTTAACCGCCTGCCGCGCGCGTAGGCACACGAGAACCACCCGATGAGACCACCGCAGGTGAGAGCAGCTAAGACGAGTACAATCCAGAGGATAGTTTCATCCACGGAATGGCTCCATTGGTGCGGGGAACGGCGCAGACGCAGTTCCCCGTTAGAGTGTATAAATTGCCGGTCGCGCTCTAGCCGTCCGAGGTATCGGCGGCATCGACTTCCTCAAAGATGCGTCCGAGTGACGCCGTTAGCCGGGAAGTGCGCGTTTCGATTTCGGATTCGACGGATGCGTATTCCGTCTGCAGTTTGAAGAGCTCGTCGATGAGGTTGAGCCCCGCAATGACGGCCACTTGAAGGGGAGATTGGCGGCTATCGCCCTCCACCTCGCGCATGTGGCCGTCTACCATATGCGCCACCTGGCGCATATACTCCACGTCGTGCCCCTCTGTTGAGAGGGTGTAGTTCTTACCGAAGATATTGACTACGGCACTTTGACTCTGTGACATGGGTTGCTCCTCGGTTGGGGCGCAGCGCTATTGAACTAAAGCTCTAGTCCGTCGAGGCGCTGCAGCAGCCCTTCTACGCGACCTCTGACCTCTTCGCGGGTTTGGTTGGCCGCACTCAACTCGCCTTCCAATGGGCGCAGACGCCCCATCTCTTCCTGCGCCTGCTGATTTTGCTGCTCCAATTCCTGAACGCGGCTCTTGAGGTCGGTATTTTCCTCGCGCAGGCGATTCAAGACTTCTACTAGGCGATTTACTTCTTGTTCAAGTCGTTCAAAATTACTGTCCATAGCCATGGTCTTAACGGGCTCCTGAAAGGCGTAAAAAACTAGCGCAAATGGGCGCCGAACCGCTTTTGCAACTGCTGTAGAATTTCGCTAATGGCCGCATCGGCCTGCGCGTCTTTCAGCGTGCGCTGCGGATGGCGCAGGCGAATCGAAAAGCTGAGGCTCTTATGGCCGGCCTCGACCGGTTCGCCCCGGTACAAGTCGAAGAATTCGACGTGCTCGACGAGCGCGCCGGCGGCTATCGCATCGGCTAGTGCGCTGTGACTGGTCTCTTCGCTGACGACGATGGAAAGGTCGCGCTCTGCCGCAGGAAATTTGGGCAGCGCAGAAAATGCGTGTTGGCGCTGCTGCCAGAAATCGACCAGCGGGGCGAAGTCCAGTTCAAAGATATACACTGCCGCCTCTACATCAAAGGCATCGCAGAGAGCGGGGTCAACTTGGCCGATGTGGCCGATGCTCACCTCGCCCAATTCGACGCGAGCGCAGTGGCCGCGTCGATAGCCCGCACCGTCGGCCGACTCAAAGCGCAGAGGCGCGCCGTCGGCCAGCGCCTCTAGCGCGCCCTTGAGGTCGTAAAAGTCGACGTCTCGCTGTGGCCCGTGCCAGGTGGTGGGTGAGATGGGGCCCGCATAGAGCGCGGCCAGCTGCCAGCGCTCAACGGGCAGTGGTCCATCTGCCGTTGGCGCTGAAAAGCACTTGCCCAATTCGAAGAAGGCCAGCGAGCGAGCGCGTTGGTTAAAATTGCGCCGTGCGATCTCGAGCAGGCTGGGCAAAAGGCGCGTGCGCAGCAGCGACTGCGCCTCGGTGGGTGGGTTGGCCAAAGCAATGGCAAAAGGCGCGCGTATATGTTCTTCCCAGGCCGCATCGACAATGGTGTTGCTCAGCACTTCGTCTAGTCCGATATCGGCCAGGCGCCGCCGCGCCACGCCGCGCCAGTGCAGCAAGGGTTCGAGGCGGTGTAGCCACGGTCCGTTGGCCTGCTGGCTGCCGACAATGCGGTCGTACCCGTATATGCGCCCTAGCTCTTCAATCACGTCGGCTTCGCGCAGCAGGTCGGGGCGAAAGCTCGGCGGGGTTACGCGCAGCACGTCGTCTTCGATGGCGACCGCGCAGTCGAGCAGTGCGAGAACGCGCTGTGCTTCCACCGGAGTAAAGTCTGTCGCCAGCAGCTGATTGGCTTTGGAAAGGCGTAGGTCAATAGTGTCGCTCTGCTGCGGCAGGGGATGTGCGTCGATGGGGTGGGGGGCGACGCGTCCGCCTGCGTATTGGGCGATTAGCGCCGCGGCACGGTTGGCCGCCCGCAGGCACATATCCCAGTCGGCGCCGCGCTCAAAGCGCGCAGCCGCTTCCGTGTGGATGCCCAGGTGTGCACGCACCTGGCGTATGCGGCTGGCCGAGAAATGGGCGCTTTCGAGCAAGATATCGGTGGTCGCCTCGTCGACCTCTGAATTGGCTCCTCCCATAATGCCGGCCAGGGCAACGGGGCGTTGGCCATCGGCGATGACCAGTGTTTCTGCGTCCAAAGGGCGTTCGACGCCGTCGAGCGTCTCGAGTTTTTCCCCCTCGCGGGCGCGGCGCACGATGATGCGCTGGTCCTCTAATTTACCTAGGTCAAAGGCGTGTAGGGGCTGTCCCAGTTCGAGCATCGCGTAGTTGGTAATATCCACGATATTATTGATGGAGCGTTGGCCAACGGCCTGCAGGCGGCGCTGCAGCCAGTCGGGGGATGGTCCGACCGCTACGTCGCGGATGACGATGCCGACATAGCGCGGGCAGTCCTCCGGTGCGTCGATGACAATGTCGATAGCATCGGAACAGGGCGCGCCATGCGATTCCACCTCGAAAGACGGCAGCGCCAGTGGGTTGCCGCTGAGGGCGCGCACTTCGCGTGCAATGCCGACGACGCTGAGGCAGTCGGGTCGGTTGGGCGTGATTTCAAAATCGAGGACGGTGTCGTCCAGCCCGACGGCGCCGGAAAAGGACTGCCCTGGCTGTAGGGCTTCATCCAATACCAGGATGCCGTCGTGGTTGTCGCCAAGTCCCAATTCGTCCTCGGCGCAGATCATACCGAGCGATTCGACGCCGCGAATCGTTGCCTTCTTTATGGTGAAATCGCCGGGCAGGGTGCAGCCGGGCAGTGCCACGGCTACTTTCTGGCCGGCTGCGACGTTGGGCGCACCGCAGACTATGGTATTGATGCCCTCGCCGATATCGACTTTGCAGACGGAAAGGCGGTCGGCGTTGGGGTGGCGTTCGCACTCGAGGACGTGGCCTACGACGACCCCTTCGAGGCGCTGCGCTAGTTCATCTACGCCCTCAAATTCGAGTCCGGCCATGGTCAGACGGTCGACCAACTCGCGCCAGTCCCAGGGGCAGTTGACGTATTCAGCGAGCCATTTCGTGGTGATCTTCATGCCTACTCTTCCGTTTTCGACTTCCTATCGCGCGCTGAACTGACGAGTAAAGCGCAGGTCGTTTTCCAAGAAGAGGCGCACGTCGTCGATGCCGTAGCGAATCATTGCCATGCGCTCCAAACCCATGCCAAAGGCAAAGCCACTGTATTCTTCGGAGTCGTAGCCGACCGCCGCAAATACGGCAGGATCGACCATGCCGGCTCCGGCGATCTCAATCCAGCCGGTTCCCTTGCACACGCTACAGCGCGCATTGTCGCCGCTGCATATGGAGCAGGAGAAATCGTATTCGACGCTGGGTTCTGTAAAAGGGAAGAAATGGGAGCGAAAGCGCACGCGCGTGTCGTCGCCCAAAAGCTGGCGCCCCATGGCCTCGATGGTGCCCTTGAGATCGGCAAACGAAACCTTGCGGTCTACGTAGAGGCCTTCGATCTGGTGAAAGGCAAAGTGGTGCGTTGCGTCGACCGTTTCCTTGCGGTAACAGCGCCCTAGCGATACGATGCGCACGGGGGGTTGCTGCTTTTCCATCACGCGAATTTGCACGGTCGAAGTGTGGGTGCGCAGTAGGCCGCCGTCGCGCAGGTAAAACGTGTCGTGCAGATCGCGAGCCGGGTGATCTGCCGGCGTATTGAGCGCGTCGAAGTTATGGTATTCGTCCTCGGCTTCCGGTCCATCCGCTAGGTCAAAACCCATGCCGCGGAAGACGTCGCTCAGTTCGTCGACTAGCTGGGCGAGTGGATGCAGAGCGCCGCGCCGCGGCGATCTGCCCGGCAGCGTCACATCGAGGTGTGCATGCGCATCGGTGGCCTCCTGCAGCTGGCGCTGGCGCGCGTCCAGTGCTGCCTGCACGGCTTTTTGCGCACTGCCGGCGGCCTGGCCCAACTGCGGGCGCTGTTCAGCGGGCAGTTGGCCAATTTGGCCCATGATGTGGCGAAGTTGGCTCTTGCGGCCTAGATAGCGCACGCGAAGTTCTTCGAGTACAGAAAGATCCGCTGCGCGCTGAATATCCTCGACGGCCGCCTTCTGGAGTTCGTGCAATTGTTCCAGCATAGGTTCCGGCAAGATAGGGCGATAAAAGGGTAAAAGGAGACGCGCACCTAAACCCTCGCGGGCTTGGGTGCGCGCCGTCGCCTTAGAAGTGGCTCGCGGATTTAGAGATGGGCCTTGGCCTGCTCGGCAATGGCGGCAAACGCCGTCGGATCGCTCACGGCTAGGTCGGCCAGCACCTTGCGGTTGATCTCGATGCCGGCTTTGTCCAGGCCATAAATCAGGCGGCTATAAGACAGGCCATTGATGCGCGCAGCGGCGTTGATGCGCACAATCCACAGCTGGCGAAAGTCGCGCTTGCGCACCCGGCGGTCGCGGTAGGCATAGGCATCGGCGCGGTTGACGGCCTCTTGGGCCGTGCGATAGAGGCGGCTGCGCGCCCCCCAAAAACCTTTGGCTCTGTCGAGGACCTTTTTCTTGCGCCGCTTGGTGGCAACGGCGTGTTTTACACGAGGCATGGGTTAGTCTCCATAACAAAAGCAAGATGGCAGAAACGATTCGGGCGCGATCTACTTCAAGTTGAGGGCGCGGCGGACGTTGTCCATATCGGCGCCGGCGACGACGGCTTTCTTGCGCATATTGCGCTTGCGCTTGGTCGAGCGACCGCCCAACAGGTGCGTCGCGTAGGCTTTGCCGCGTTTGATGCTGCCCGAGTTGCGCCTTTTAAAGCGCTTGGCTGAGGCTTTGTGCGTCTTGATTTTGGGCATTTTGAAACCTCTCGTAAGTGCAATCGGTAGTGCCGCTTAGCAGTCCGGTCGAACAACAAAACAAACAAATATAGAGCAATCGGGAGGAATGTCAAGATTTTGCCGCTCTTGGATGGGGACACGGACGGTGACCCCATCCAAGAGCTATCGGCCTATTTGAGCAACATGACCTTGCTAATCTGGCGCCAGCCCGGAGCGCGCATCTCAACCAGATAAACCCCGGAACCGACTGGACGTCCGTCGGTGTCGATGCCGCGCCATACTGCGCTGTGGTAGCCCGGGTCGATGCGTCCCGAGAGCAGCGTGTATACGGAGCGACCCAACAGATCGTATACGCGCAGCGATACCTCGGCGCGTTCCGGGACGTAAAACGGAATTGAGGTGTCCGGATTGAACGGGTTGGGATGCGCTGGGTAGAGGGCAAATGTCTCCGGCAGCGCGCTGATGCGCAGCGGTGAAGGCAGGGCCAACGCGCGCACCTGTTGTCCCGTATAGGACATAGCCGCCGTAGCGCGCACCTGGGTGCCCGTGCGGGCGATACGCGCAAACACCAGTTGGCCTAGGTCGTCGCCGTCAAATGCTCGCTGTGTGCGGCCGAGTCCCGTTGCTAAGGTCAGTTGGCCTGGTGCCGACTCGACGATCCAGGGCAGGGGCGCTTGCTCGGCACGGGCTATATACTGGTCAAATTGCAGCGTTTGCGGATCGAAAGACAGGGCGAGGACATAGCCGCGCGGCGGCGTATCGCCCTGCCAATAGGGCGCTAAGGTCAACTGCTCGGGCTGTGAATGAGCAATGCGCATGCGCAGGTCAGACGATGCCAGTTCAACCGTTTCGACGACTCGTTTGCCGGCGATTGAACGACCAAAATTATCGCTGAATAGGAAGAAGTCAGAGAATGTAACGGCTCCGTCTGCGTCGAGGTCGGTTAGCGGGTTGAAGTTGGGCTGGCCAAAGTTATCGCTGAATAGGAAGAAATCGGAGAAATCGACATCGCCATCGAGGTCAAAGTCGCCGATCAGCGCGGGGCGCAGATTAATGGTGGCGCGCGGCGCGGCGGTGAGCGTATCTGCGGCGCTGACGTTCAGGCTCTTTAAAACGGCACGGCGAATGGATAGGGCCGTGGGGGCGCTGGGCGCGCCCGAGTCGACGGCAAAGATGGATATGCCCAACAGTCCGCTGCCGGTGACGCTGCCAGTGGCAATGGCAACGTTGATCGCCAGGGTCGAGTCCGATATCAGCTGTGCGGTGTGCGCTACGGTGGCTCCCTGTGCGCCCAGTATATTGGACTCGTTGGCGCCCGAAGGGGCAAACGAGACAAAGCGCAGCGCGTCCGGCACAAAGCCTAGGTGGAGGTCGTAGCTTTGCAGGGCGGCGGCCTTTTGCGCATAGAGGGCGACGTGCAGCGTGTCGCCGGCTTTTGCACTGCGTCCAACCAAGCCTTGGTCTCCCACGGCCGGGTCGAGGTCAAAGCTCACCGTTGTTGCGACCGTGCCCGTGCCGGCAACTGGAATGGCTACGCCCGCGTTGTCGGGGTCGTTGCTGGCAAAGCGAATGGTATCGGCATTGGCGCCGCGCGCTGTGGGCACATAGCTGAGGACGAGTTCTGTGCGCTGGCCCGGGTCGATGGAAATGGCCCCAAAGGTGGCGGCGAAGCGCAGGTCGCTTACCTGCAGTGAACTGATGAGCAAAGTCGTTTCGCCGCTGTTGGCCACGCTGATGGGGGTGCGCGCCGTATCGCCGATGGCCACGTTGCCAAAGTCGGCGCGCGCGACGTCGAGCGCCAGGCGCGGTATCTGTCGGCTGTCGAGTTGCCAGGTAAAGCGGGTCGTATCGCTGGCGTCGGCCACGCGCACCGTCACCGAGTCGAACTGCGTGGCGGGCGGCGCGTAGCTGAAGGAGCTATCGCTTGCATTCGCTTGCACGACGCCGTTGACCAGCCAGGAAAAGTTCAGCGCGTCGCCCTCTTCATCGCTGGCTGAAACCGCAAAGGAAACGGTGCCTCCCGCGGGGTTAAACACCCGAGCGTCGCCTGGCGACTGCGCCTTGATCTGCGGGGCGTCGTTGACGGCCAGCACGTTCAGAGTAAAGGACAGGCGCGCCGTCTGCCCAGAGGGATCGGTTGCGGTCGCTACGACCGGATGGCTGCCTACATCCGCTGCCGCCGGCATCCAGGTCAGCACGCCGGTGCTGTCGATGGCCATGCCGGTTGGTCCTTGTAGCAGCGCATAGGCCAGTGCTCCACCTTCCTCGTCGCTGGCCTGCATATTGAGCGCATAGGCGCTGTCTTCGCGCGCCGAAGTGTCGGGTATAGCGGCGATTACCGGCACGTCGTCAAAGGCGCTGACTTGGACGGAAAAGCGCTGTGTTGCTACGGCATTGCTGCGGTCGGTAGCGGTGATGACAAAGCGCTGTGCGCCGACTTGACTCTGCGTTGGCGTCCAAGTCAGCACGCCGGCGCTGTCTATGACCGCGCCCGCTGGGGCTTCCGTGAGCGCATAGCTCAGCGTATCCACGACATCGGCATCGCTGGCAGATACGGCGTAGGAAAACGGTGCGTCTTCAGTCGCCGTTGTGTCGGGGGAGGAGAGAATGGTGGGCGGATCGTTCGCGTTGCTGACCACGAGCGTGTAGTTGTGCAGGCTGACGCCGCCCTTGCCATCGTCTACGCGGATGGATACGGCGTGCCTGCCGACGAGGTTTTGCGTCGGCGTCCATTCGACGGCGCCGGAGTTCGCGTTGACGGTCAGGCCGTTCGGACCGGTGACCAATGCATAAGTTAGGGTGTCGCCGTTGGCGTCGCTGGCCCGTATGGTGTAGGCATAGGGTTGGTCTTCTAAAGCGGTCGTATCGGCCAACGAGGTGATGACGGGTATTTCGTTGAGGGGGCGCACGCGCAGGGGAAAGTAGTGGCGTCCCGAACTCGTGGGGGTTATAACGCGCACGCCGATTAGATAGGAGCCGGTATCGGCCAGCGTCGGCGTCCAGCGAATTGGCGGAGCCTGCCCAAAGGGGCTATAGGGCCCCATGGTCGCCGGCAGCGAGGAGCCGGGCACGCTGGTGATCAGGTCGATTAGGTCTATCGTGGCGTTGGGCGATAGGGCAGGGTTGTAGACGAAGGTCTGTCCTTCGGTCACGACGCTGTCGGGCAAGGTCGTGACCTTCACTTCCGAAAAGGAGGTGGTGTCCGGCGAGGGCGGACCGGTATTACCAGGACCGCCGAGAAAGCCCATATCGTTGGCCGATTTGTTTGCATCGAGCAAGGAGACGATGGGGGAGCCCTTGTCGATGCCGGCAGAAGAGCCGACGATCAGCTCGAAGCGGTTGATCGCCGTATCGAGGAAGGCGGGATTAGCGTAGAGATTGCCAACGGCGCTGGCTGCCGCAGAGAAGGTCGGTGTCAGCGCATTGAGCGCGTTGATGGCCGCCGTTGTATCGGGAACCAGCGTTGAGGTGATAAGGAGTCCAGTAGTTGCCGTGTCGGGAAAGGTCTGCGGCGTAAAAACGTAGATACCGTAGCGAAGCGTATCGAGATTGCCGACCGGGTTGGTGATGAGCATTTCTATACGACTGCGACCCGTATCGGCGGCCGTGGGCGTCCAATCGATAATGCCCTGCCCGGCTAGGCTGGTCGACGCGCCGCTGGGTAGTTGGAGTGGTCTAAAAAAATAGAGAGACTTGTTGCTGGATACTTGGATGTCAAAGCGATAGGGCTGGCCAGTGGTATGGGGTACCTCGATGGTTTGGGTTTCGCGATACATGCCGGCAAAGCGCCCGCTGGCGTCGCGGTAGGCGCGGAAGCCCGTAGTGTCGGGTAAGACATTGTGCACATCCAGGTTGTACGAGAGTGTGTCAACAGTCCCTGAAGGATCGGTGATCTGCAGGCGAATTGGATGGCTCGTCGTGTCGTTGATCGTGGGATTCCAGATGACCAGGCGTGGGACACCGCTGACGTTATCGAGCCGAGCGCCAGTCGGAAGTTGCAGTGCTCTAAACTGGTACTGGTTTGTCTGGCCGCTTACGGAGACTAGGTACTGATGGGTCCTTCCGACCTGAATGAGCGTATCCGGATGGTTGGTTACAAAGGGGGGGATGCGCACATTGAGCTGTGCCAAGCTCAGCGTATCGCCGCGAAACGTTAGCGAGCGCACGTTCGGCGAATTGGTCATCGCACTCGGCAGTTTAATGCCGGCTTTAGCCAAGGTAAGCGTATCGCGCACGGTGCGCTGAACTTTTATGCTGTCGCGCTTGTCCGATATGTAGAGGACTTCTGTTTCCCAGAAGATATTGTGATCGATGAGCGGCGTTGCGCTGGCCGAGGCATCGCGTATGACTTCGCGCTGTGGATCGAAGAAGATATTGCTACTGATGTACGTGCGCGGGCTGGCGGTCCAGATATTGGTCGAGGGATTGCGGTAGAAGGTGTTGTTGCGAATCTCGTCGCGCACCGTGGTGTCGGTGAAGGTGTTGCGGAGTTCGAGGACGGCAAGCGTGTCGGCCTCGCTGCCGCTGTCGCGCACGAGGTTGTTGTAAAACTTCAGGTGGCCGTTTTCCGTGTAGACGACGTGTCCGCCGCTGGTCGAGCGGTTTTTAAAAAAGCGGTTGTTTGTAACGCGCAGCGAGCAGGTATTGCAGTAGGCGACGCCGCCCTTTTCCGCGACGCCGTTGTAAAAATCAATGCCCTGAATCGTAAAGTTGCTGGTCTTGCCCGTGATGTTGAAGAAATTTGACTTCCCTTCCGCGTCGAATATCGTCAGGCCATTTGTCTTGATATAAATGCCTGGCTGACTGATGGTTAGCGGAAACGCCACCCCGGTGCTGGGCGAGTAGGTGCCGGCGGGTAACTCGATGACGTGCGGTCGGCCTTCAGTCACCAGATGCGCGATGCGCAGCGCGTGTTCAATGGTCTTAAAGGGCGTGCTCGGATCCTGTGCGCTTTGCACGCTGCGCCGATCGTCGCCCGTGGTGGGGTTGACGTGGAAATGCAGTGCGTGAGCAGGCGAGGCGATTGCCAATAGCGACAGGATGAGTATAGTGATGTGAAAAGGCATAGGTGTATCCTCAACAGTCGGAACAGACGGGAGCGAGCGGGGAGTAAAGTGGGGTTTAGACCACCTCTAATTACGTGCCAAACTATAAATAAAGCAAGCACTTATGTTGTATTGGACCCGATGCGATTGTGCAGGAAGTCGCGCACAGATGGACGCACGAAAACGCCGTCGAGCGACTGGTGCGCCAACGCATCGGCCAGCGCGTTGATGCGCTGGCGCGCCGGCAGGTCTCGGGGAATGATCAAGTGCCTCCTCCCCCCGTATTGACACAGTCCACCGGCGCTATCAAGTGCCTCATAGCGAACGTCAATGGACAGCTCTGCGGCCAGCGCTTCTAGTGCTTGCAACAGTTCTATTTCTCTCATGGCAACTAGAATGTACCGGAGAGGAGTGATTGGTGGCAAGTAAATAGTTGGGAGGTTATGCTCGCATCGCTATATTGACTGCTCCGCAAGTATAGCTAACATGGAAAGGCAGGTTGCTTTTGGCCGCTGAAGCGCCATGGATTTTGTTGACCAATGACGACGGGGTTGACTCGCCCGTTCTCGATCCGCTCATAGACCAACTGTCGACCATAGCCGAAGTGCGCACAGTGGTGCCCGACTCAGAGTGCAGTTGGACGGGCAAGGTTATGAGCCGTTTTTCTCCCGTGGCGCTGGGTCAGGTAGAGCGCGGCGAGCGGCGCATCTGGACGCTGGGCGGGTATCCGGCCGACTGCGCCAACATCGGCGTGCACGCCCTCTTTGCGACGCCTCCGGCACTTGTTGTATCGGGAATCAATATGGGCACCAATGCCGGTCTGGCGTTTTTTCTCTCATCGGGGACCGTCGGCGCTGCCGTCGAGGGCTTTCTGGCCGGCGTGCCTGCACTGGCCTTTTCGCTCGAATTGCCCAGGGAAGACTTTGCGCTCTGGCGCCGCGAGCGGCGTTTGGAGCCGCATGCAGAAAGGCTGCTGGCCCACGCAGCGGCGGCCGCGCGCAGCATCACCGAAGAGGTTTGGCGCGGCGGTTTGCCGACGGGTGCGGCGCTGATGACAGTCAATATGCCGACTACGACGAATCGAGACACGCCGCGCCGTTTCACCGGCATTACGCGCACCGCCTACGGTTCGATCTTTGCCCTTCACCCCGATGGCGACCGCTTTGAGTACGATTTTTCGGGTCTGCAGATTATGGGCGATGCGGGCGACGCCGTGGTGCTGCAAAACCAGGAAATGGCCCTGACTCCGGTCCGATTTGCCCTAGACGTCGAACCCACAGACGAGGACAGAGCGCGTTTTGAGCGATTGCCCTCAGCCAGCTAAGCGGCGAGTCCCCTGTAGGTCGGTTCTTGTTGGCAGCGTCCTACTTTGTGCGACGGCCGGCGTCGTCTGGGCACAAGTCGATGTGCCAGTCGATAGTTCGGCGTCTGATGGTCGGCTGCCGCAGTCGCTGAGCAGGGCGCCGGTGGTGGCCACAGAAAGCACCGTTAGCGCCGTGCGCTGGCTTTCTAAACGCCGCCAGTTCACAATTGGCGACGTGCCCTATGGGGTGACGGGTTTGCCCTTTGCCTTTTTCAGCCCCAATACCGGCTGGAACTATGGCGCGCGCGTGCATTGGGCCGATTACCGCCGCCGCCCGTACCGCTACAAGCTGACTTTGCACTTTCACCGTTCGACGGAGGGCAAGCTCAAAAATCGCATTCGCCTCAAGGTGCCGCGCATCTCCGGCACGGGTTTTGGCGTCCGCCTGGAAGCGCGGCTGGAGCAAAACCTGCGCACGCGCTATTACGGGCTGGGCAACAAGAGCCATTTCGACAGGGATTTAATCGACCCCGACAGCGATCGCTTTATAGACGAGAACTACTACAATTACATATTGCGCGAAGAGCCGCGCCTGCACCTTAGCTTTTTACGCCATATCTACGGTCCGGTGACGGCCTCGGTCGGCTTTGGCGTGGAGAGCACAGAAGTAGAGCGGCGCGGTCAGGCGGCTTTCTACCTCGACCAAGGCACGCCCGACGGCGTGAAAGATGGCTTCACCGGCTTTGGGAGCTTCACGCTGGAGTGGGACAGTCGCGACGACGAAGTCTTGCCCAGTAGCGGTGCCTTTCACGAGTGGTCGTACGAAAACGCGCGCAATTCGCTCATCGGACTGTTTCTACGAGAAATCAACTTTCAGCGCTATACGTTTACCGATATGCGCTACAGGGTCTTTTCCGACCGATTTACGCTGGCCCATCGCGCCGTCTTCGAAGTCTTGACGGGGGAAATTCCGCTCTATGCGTACGGAGAGATTGGCGGCAGTCGGCGCGTAAAAGGGCTGGGTGGCAGCGATTCACTGCGCGGTTTTGATACCCAGCGCTTCACCGACAACGTGCGTTTTTTCTCCAATGGCGAAGTGCGTTATCTAGTGCATTCGATGTGGTTTTACGGTCAATTTTTGGAGTGGTACGGGGTGGGGTATATCGATGCGGGGCGCGTCTGGTCTGAACTGGCCGAGGTCGGACCGGGCGGTATGCACACGAGTGCAGGGGCCGGCATGCGGCTATCGTGGGATCGGGATTTTGTGATTCGCTGCGGCGCGGGGTATTCGTCCGAGCAGTTGGACGTATTTATCGATCTGGGCAATGCGTTTTAGTTGGTCCGGGTGAAAAGCCCAGTCGGCGACGAACGCGCTGCCCTAAATAGGCATTCAGTGGTAAGAGGGCTAAGTCCTTGGGCAGGGCGCTCAGGCCAACCGCTAGCGCAGCCGAGAGTGGCGTAGGCTGGCCAAGAACGAAATTGAGAACGACGTAGAGCCAGATGATGCCGGGTATGTATACCAGCAGCAGGGCCGCCGTCGCCGCGGCTAAGAATCCGGTGTAGGCGGTGGCGCGCTGGGCGGTCAAGCCGGCGACGAGCGCCGCGGGTATAAAGCCGGCGATATAGCCAAAGCTCGGTTCGAGGACGTAGTGTGGGCCGCCGCCTTTGGCAAAGAGGGGAAATCCGATCAGCCCTGCTCCTACATAGACCAACTGCGCCAGCGCGCCGTGCCGACCCCCCAGCCATACGCCCGACAGGTAGACGAAGCTCATCTGCAGGGTTATGGGCACGTGTGGAATGGGAATGCGTATCCAGGCACCCACGGCGGTGAGGGCGGCCATCAGGGCCACCGCGGCCAGCGCGCGCGCGGTGAGCGCGCGCGGCGCCTCTAAGCGCGCAGCGTCGTCGATGCTTCGCCCTCCGGCGGTGCCAGCAAAGCGATGAGGCCCGCCAGTTCGGCCGCCATGTGATCGCGGCGTATAATCCGATCGATAAAGCCGTGTTCGAGAACAGTTTCGGCGACCTGAAAGCCCTCGGGAAGCTGTGCGTCGCCGCCGAGAAACTGCTTGATGACCGTCTGCCCGGCAAATCCTATGCGCGCACCGGGTTCGGCGATGATCAAATCGCCGAGCATGGCAAAGCTAGCGGTGACACCGCCGTAGGTCGGGTCGGTGAGCACGGCCACGTAGAGCAGACCGGCGTTTGAGAGCTGGTGTAGTTTGGCGCTAATGCGCGCCATTTGCATCAGCGAAAAGGCACTTTCCTGCATGCGCGCCCCGCCGGATTGACAGATCAGGATAAAGGTGCGCCGTTCGCCAATGGCCCGGTCGATCAGGCGGCAGATCTTTTCTCCGGTGGCTCCGCCGAGCGTGCCCATGACAAAGCGGGTGTCCATGATGCCCAGGGCAATGGGATGGCCGCCGATGCGCCCCGTGCCGGTATAGACCGATTCCCCCGTGCCGCTCAGTCGCCGTCCGTCTTTGATCTTGTCTTTATAACCGCGAAAGCCTAGCGGGTCGGTTGGGCTGACATCGGCATCCGTTTCGACAAACGTGCCCGTGTCCACCAGCATGTCTACGTCTTGCTGATGCCCTATGGGATAGTGGAACGAGCACTCTGGGCAGATCCACTGACTGCGTTCAAGGGCTTTTTCGTAGTTGGAGTGGCCGCATCGCTTGCATTTGAGCCATATCCCTTGAGGAATATCGCGCTTTATGCGGGTCTTGAGCCCGCTTTTCATCTTTTCAAACCAGTTCAAAATACACCTCAGACAATGCCTCGCCGGCGCAGGCTGGCGAGCGTTATGCCGGCTGTTACCAGCAGGCCGGCCGCCGCTAGTGCCACTGGGGTTAGGCGGCGAGATGGCGTGGTCGTGTATGACGGCGCAGCAGCTTCTGGACCCAGTTCAATTGCTGGCGGCGCGGGTATGTGTATCGGCTCCAGCGCCTGATGGACGAGCGCGTTGGCGCTTTCGAGCTGGGCTAACTGAGATCGGAGCTCGTCGTCAAAAACAAGTTCTTCGCACAGGTGATCGCGCAGCGAAGGGGCCAACTCGCCGTCGATATAGGCAGAAAGGGCGCGCCGCATTTTTTTTCTGCGATTCAACATGCTAGCCTTTCGATGCGTTACAGTAGATCACTTTTCTCAAACTGGTGCAGGAGCTTTTTACGCGCCGCGTGCAGCCGCGAACTCACCGTGCCAATAGGCAGATCGAGGATCTGTGCGATCTCTTCGTAAGACAAGTCTTCAAAGCTGTTGAGTATCAGCACCTGGCGCAGCGGTTCGGGCAGGTCGTCTATTTGTGCGCGCACGTGGGCGCGTACTTCGCGGGAAATATACTCCCCTTCCGGCGTCTGATGGGCGGGAGTCGACGCGTGCGTTGCTGTCTCGCTACCGTGGAGCCCGAGGCGGTGCCAAGTCGAGCGCGAGCGGTCGCGGCGGCGGTTGAGGCTGAGTCGCATGGCGATGCGCATGATCCACGTTTTTAGCGAAGCCTCACCGCGGAATCCGTCGAGTGCGCAGTGCACCTTGACAAAGGTATCCTGCGCGATTTCTCTGGCATCGTCATCGTCGCTGAGTAGTTTGTGCGCTAGGCTGTAGACGAGACCGTAGTAGTGGCGCACCAATTCATCGAATGCGCGCTTATCTCCGCTGACAATGCGCGCGATGCGCTCTGTTTCGTCGCCAATGACGACCCATTTGTGCTTCTGATGCATTGGTTGCCTATACTGACCCGTTTTGTGACACAGACACCGCATCGAGCATTTTCTTCGCGGCTGGCTGCAAAAAATCGCCTTGGGAGCCGCTTTTTGTCAAGCATTGAGCTCATGGGCGGGCGTTACGGCAATGTAACGGCGTTGTTGCATCGCTGTAACTATATGCGTTTAAGTTGTGATACGATTAGGTTGCA
>JAYOYH010000024.1:0-14663 GCA_038153405.1 Gemmatimonadota bacterium
CCTGATCGTGAAAGAGCTGGATATTGGGCCCGATTAAATCTTCGGCGATATCGAGGATGCGCGCGTCATAGAGCAGCTGGCGGAAGGCCATACTGCGCTCGCAAACCTGCACGATTTGCAGCATTTGCTCCTGGGCGTGCAGCTTGTCTTCCAGCGCATCCGTGTCGGAAATAGACAAGTTGCGAAAGCGATTGCTCTGGCGGGCTTCGGCAAAGACGCGGTCGTATTCGCTGCGCAGCACCTCGACGGTTTCGCCGTCGAGCAAGGGGCCGATACGCAGGTAGCCACGGGCGCGAAAGTCATCGATCTGGGCATCGCTCAGTGCGCGCGTAGTTTGCGGCGTGTTGGTCATACCTATACCCTCCCGTTTAGAAGCCGACCTGTCGAACGTCAATATAGCGATTTTTCTGCGCCGATTCGCGCGCTGCTATGCAGGCATAGGCGCTCTGAATTCCGGTGGCAATCGGCGTGCGAGATGTCTTTATGCGGCCCTCTATGAGGTCTACGAAGTCGCGGGCCAGCTGCAGGTCGCCGCCAAAGTGGCTGGCGCTACCGCTGGCCACTTCGGTGGCGCTGAAGGGGGCGTGGTGGCGCACGCGGTGCAGGTCGCCGCGGTACCAGTCGAAGCGGACGGTGCCATCGTACCCGCTAATGGTCGCGCCGCGCTGTCCGGCATCGCGCCGAGCGTAAAATACTTGGGTGTAGACGCCGTGCGCTCCCGAGGCGAATTCGAGCAGGGCGGATGAACAGTCCTCGTTGAGGGTGCCGTCGTCGGCGCGCCCGCAGTCGCGGGCAAAGAGACAGCGGTGATCGCTCTGCGATCCGGAGGTGCCGCTGCGCTGGCGGTTATCCGGACTTTCCTTGCAGGTGGCCCTGTCGTCGCATTGAGAGCAGAAGAGCCCGCTTTTCTTGTTGCCGCCAAATACGCGTCCGCGCGTGGCCATGGCGGCCACGCGCACGATAGGTTCGCCCATCAGATACATCAAGTAATCGAAGTCGTGCGTTGCTTTTTGCAGGAAAAGCCCTCCGGTGACGGCATAGTCTCGGTAGGGCGCTTCCCAATAGACCGTGCCGTAGGGCACGTAGTTGGTCGCGGCAATGTGCACGGGGTTGCCCACGGCGCCTTCGCTTACGTAGCGCCGCGCCAGTTCGCAGAGGGGCGACACGCGCAGGGGAAAGCTGACGACGACGGGGCAGCGCGTCTTGGCAAAGGCCCTTTCGAGCGCCGTTGCTTGGCGCAGGTCGATGGCGACGGGCTTTTCGAGAAAGAGCGGTAGATCGCCGGCTGCGGCCTGAATGGCGTAGCGCGCATGGAGATTGCAGCGCGTGCCTATGGCCAGCGCGTCGATGGGTGCTTGGCGCAGCATACGGGCCACATCCTTGTAAAACACGGCCTCGCGATCGCACGCATCCAGCCGCTGGCGAACGCCTTCTTCGTCGGGGTCTACAATCGCCGTAATGCGGAGGTCGGGATCTAATTTGCGAAAGTTATGGGTGATCATGCCGTGAATGCGACCGCCGTATCCAACAACGCCGAGGCGAGTCATTGCGCACACTCCTCTCGTTTTTAGCGACCTAAGCTAATGCCAATGAGGGTATGCGTCCACTGGTCGGTCATAGTAAATAGCGACGCAGCCTAGTCGCCGTAAGGAGTGGGCGCTGTGTGTTGGCACGCCGAAGAAATTTGGGCATTTTTTTCGCAACGGCGTTTTTGATGGTGCGGAGAACTGGAAATGGGATACACCTTACCGATGGGGTAGTCGCATTGGCAAGGTCCCCGTCGGCAACTCGAAACGACTAGGATAGAACATGAAAAAAGCGGTCTTTTTTTCCGATGCAGCGCACCAGCTTGATCGCGTATATGCCCGGGGTAGAATGGAGCGTCTACGCGCCCACGTCGATCTCTATCCCCACGTGGTGGGGAAGGCTAATTTCGCCGAACACGCCGCATGGCTGTCCGACGTAGAGGTGGCTTTTTCAACTTGGGGGATGCCTGATTTTGGCGAGAGAGAACTCGCACAGATGCCGGAGTTGCGCGCGTTGTTTTATGCAGCGGGATCGGTCCAGAGCTTTGCTCGACCCTTCCTGACCCGCGATATCGCCGTCGTCAGCGCCTGGGCGGCCAACGCCGTGCCCGTTGCCGAGTTTGCCCTGGCGCAAATACTGCTTTCCTGCAAAGGCTACTTCCGCAACGCGCGCGCCTGTAGCAATCCGCAGGCACACCACGCCGGAGCAGCCTTTCGCGGGGCAGGTGTTTTTGGCGAGACGGTCGGACTAATAGGTGTTGGCATGGTGGGCCAAGCCCTGTGTGGGCTGCTGCAGTCATTTAATTTGCCCATCATCGGCCACGACCCCTTTATATCGCCTGCGCTAGCCGACCAATTGGGGGTGGAAATGGTCGAATTGCCCGCGCTTTTTGCGCGCTCGTACGTCGTGAGCAACCACTTGCCCAATATCCCACAGACGCAGAGTATGCTGGGACGATCGCTCTTCGCCTCGATGCGCGAGAATGCGACCTTTATTAACACGGGGCGTGGAGCGCAGGTGGTCGAGGGCGAATTAATCGAGGTGCTGTCGGTGCGTCCGGATCTGACGGCGCTACTCGACGTGACCTTTCCCGAACCGCCGGCTGCCAACTCGCCGCTCTATACCCTGCCCAACGTGCAACTGAGCTCGCATATTGCCGGTTCGCTAGGTGATGAAGTGGTGCGCATGGCCGACTATGTGCTGGAGGAATTCGAGCGCTGGACGCGCGGCCAGGCGCTGCGCTACGCCGTATCGCTGGAGATGCTGGAAACGATGGCCTAGGCGATCATGCCGCCGCCCAGACAGATCTCGCCGTCGTAAAATACGGCGTGCTGACCAGGGGCGATGCCGGGATCGGGGTGGCCCAGTGCGAGTCGGGCCTGGCGCTCCGATTGCAGGTCGAGGTGGCAGGGAATCAGTTCGGGGCCGTGGCGCAGCTTGACCTGCAGGGCGCCGTGCTGGGGGGCGTCGCCGATCCAATGGATCTGCTGGACGTCCAATTGGTCGCGCAAACGCTCTTCGCGCCGTTCGTGGTGGGAAATGTAGATCGTATTGCGCTCGGGGTCTTTGCCCACCACGTACCAGGGACCGCCGCCTAGTCCAAGGCCGTGTCGTTGGCCAATCGTGTGGAACCAGTATCCGCGATGTTCCCCCTTTTTTTCACCGCTCTCGCGTTCGACGACGGGGCCGGACTGTTCGCCTAGGTGAAAGGCGACAAAATCGCGGTAGCTTATTTTGCCGAGAAAGCAGATACCTTGGCTGTCTTTGCGGTCTCTGGCGGGTATGGCCCATTCGCTAGCCAGCGTGCGCACCTGGGCTTTTTGCAGGTGCCCGATGGGAAAGAGCAAGCGCGCCAATTGATCTTGGCGCAGATTGGATAAAAAATAGGTCTGGTCCTTTACCGGGTCGGGCGCGCGCCGCAGCGAGAAGGTTTCTTTATGCTGGGCGATTTGCGCGTAGTGCCCCGAGGCGACCTTATCGAACTCTCCATTCAGACGGTCGAAAAAAGCGCCGAATTTGATGCGCTCGTTGCAGAAGATATCGGGACTCGGCGTCCGGCCGGCGCGCAGTTCGGACAGGGCATGCTCGACGATGCGCTGGCGATACTCCGTTTGCAGAGGCACGATGCGAAGGGGCACGTCGAGCTGCTGGCAGACGGCGCGTGCGTAGCGCAGGTCCTCTTCCCATGGGCAGTCGCCGAGAAACGCCAAGTCGTCTTCAAGCCAGATCTTGAGGTAGAACGCTTGAACTTCTACGTCGGGCTGGCGCACGAGTAGGTGCAGGGCCAACGAGCTATCGACGCCGCCCGACAGGAGTAGGGCTACTCTCACAGCAGGCTCGCCTGCAGGTGGGGCACGAAGTGGTCGATGGGCGGCACGACTAGGTCGGGCACTTTGCCGCAGTCGTCCCAGCGCCGCAGGCGCACGGCGTCCATTGCGTGGGCTTGGCGTATAAACGCGGTGGCCTCTCTATCGGAAAATGGACCGCCCTGCAGTTTGAGGCTGTGCACCGAAGCGGGAGATAGATCGGCCAAATAGGCCGCATCGACGGCGCACAGATAGCGCTTGGCCGCTACGTGCAGTCGGCCCGGTTCGATGGCCGCGCTCTGAAAGTGTCCGCTCAAATAGGCCGCTCCGCTCTCCTCGTGGCCGGCGTCAATATTGCGTAGGGCAGCATCTTCGTCCTGTAGCAGATGGCCAATATCGTGCAGCAGGGCGGCGGCCACCAATGTTGCGGGTGCTCCCTCGCTCTCGGCTAGCGTGGCGGTTTGCAGCGCGTGCTCGAGTTGAGTTACGGACTCGCCGTATTCGAGGTGGCCTCGTTGGGCAAAGTGAGCAAAGACATCGTCAAGGATTGCGCTCATGGCTCTCGGCATTGGTGTAGTTGGTGGATAATACATATAATAAGTGCGCCGTGCAGGAGGGCAAGAAACGAGGGCTGCACGGAGAGAGAATAGGAGAATACGGCGCGCAAAAAGTGCGTAGAAAAACCATAGTTAAAAAACAAATTACAATGGGAGATTGGAAATGAAATTTGAACATTTTGCCATCAATGTAACGGACCCAGTAGCCGTTGCTCAGTGGTATGTTGACCATTTGCAGATGCGCGTAGTGCGCCAGAGCGAAGGCCCGGTTTTTATGCATTTTTTGGCCGATTCGACGGGGCGCGTAGTTATCGAACTCTACAACAATCCGCCTGAACTCATCCCCGACTATGCGTCGCAGGATCCGCAAGTCTTACACATGGCGTTCGCCGTCGAGGATATGCAGGGCACCATTGAGCGGTTGGAGAAGGCCGGTGCACACTTAGTTGGAGGTCCAGGGCCGACGCCGGCTGGCGATACGCTGGCGATGCTGCGCGATCCCTGGGGCTTTGCCATTCAGTTGACGCAGCGCGCAACACCCATGGTGTAGGGGGCGATTGTGCTATACAGAGCGTTTGGTAAGACCGGGTGGCAGGCATCGGCCATTGGGCTGGGCACTTGGAATATTGGCAATCAGTGGGGAATGGTCGATGAGAGCACGGCGTCGGCGACGATTCGCTCGGCGCTGGACTGCGGCGTCAACCTATTCGATACGGCCGAGTCCTATGGATTGCCGAACGGGCTGTCGGAAGAGCGCTTGGGACGGGCTCTGGTCGGCGTGCGCCATCGGGTCATATTGGTTAGCAAAATTGGCAATTGGGGCAAGCGCACCGGCCAGGAAGTGCCCAAGACTACGGTCGATATGATACGCCTCTGCGCGCACGCGTCCCTGCATCGCCTGCGCTGCGATTGGCACGACGTGCTGCTGTGCCACGAAGGGGGCATCGACGATCCCTCCATTTATCTGGAAGGGTTTGCCGCCCTCGTTGAGGAAGGACGTCTGCGAGCCTACGGCATTTCCACTAATAGTCTGGATGTGGTCAAGCGCTTTAATCGAGAGGGACGGTGTGCAGTCGTGCAGGTCGACTATTCGCTGCTCAATCGCCAGCCGGAAGCGGCGCTGTTGCCCTACTGCGAAGAGCACGGCATCGCCGTTATGGTGCGTGGACCGCTGGCTAAGGGCCTGCTATCGGGCCGCTACGATCACGGCAGCGCCTTTGTCGACGACGTGCGGGCCGGATACAACGCAGGGGGGAGCGATCGCGCGGCCTGTGAGCGCATGCTCGACCAGGTCGAGCGGCTGAAGGGCGTGGTCAGGCCGGGAGCGGATATGGTGCGCACCGCGCTGCGCTACGTCATTTCGCACTCGTCCAGTCCCTTCGCTATTCCCGGAGCTAAATCGCCCGCACAGGCTCGGGCCAATGCCGAGGCGGGTGCTGCCGTGTTGACAGAGGAAGAGGTCGCCGCCCTGCGGGTGTAGCGTTTTCGGCGCGGGGAAACGCGGCCTGCTGAGATATATTTTTGTCGGTGCGATTGGGGAGGGGATTTGTCAACGCACGGGAGTGATTCTCGACATTTAGTGCTGGCCGTATACGTGCCGGCGCTAGTGTTGGCCATTAGCAAGGGGCTGTTACTGCCCATCATGCCGCTGTACGTGCGCTCCTTTGATGTTTCGTACGGGCTAGTTGGGCTGGTGCTGGCGGCCGAAAGCGCGGGCACCTTGCTCAGCGATATGCCGGCCGGCGTGCTGATTCGTCGCTTGGGGCACAAATCGTCTATGCTGCTGGGGGCCGGGTGCAGCATTGTTGGGGCGCTGGCCCTATTCTGGGTTGATGAACTGGCGCTCGTCGTTTTTTTTAGGCTGATATCGGGTGCGGGAGCAGCCCTATGGGGCATTTCTCGCCATGCGTATATAGCCGATCTGGTGCAGGTGCAGCGCCGCGGTCGCTCTATCGCCGTCATGGGTGGCATCGGTCGCATAGGCGCCTTTGCCGGCCCGGCGCTGGGCGGGCTGATCGGCGCCCAATACGGTCTGCGCGCGCCCTTTCTTGCCTTTGCGTTACTCAGTCTGCTCGGCGTTGTGGCCGTGCTATTCTGGGTGCGCAGCGACGGCGAGGAAGCCGAGAACCGTCTCGTCCAACACGGCTCGCTGTGGGATGTGTTCCGCGCGCACATGAGGCCCTTGCTAACGGCTGGATCGGGGCAGCTTTGCGCTCAACTCATCCGCTCGGCGCGCCACGTCATCATACCCCTATACGCGGCCGATATACTCGGGCTGGAAGTCAGCGCTGTCGGGCTGATTATCAGCGTATCATCGGCGCTCGACATGCTGATGTTTTATCCGGCCGGTGTGATTATGGACAGCTTGGGTCGCAAGTTTGCCTATGTGCCGAGCTTTGCCATACAGGCCGTGGGCATGACGCTGATCCCGCTTGTCGATACCTACTGGGGTCTGCAGTTGGTTGCCGGTTTTATCGGCATAGGCAACGGGCTGGGCTCGGGCACTATGATGACGCTGGGCGCCGATTTGGCACCGGAGAAGGCGCGTGGAGAATTCCTCGGCCTATGGCGTTTTATTGGCGATGCGGGCAGCGCGGCCAGTCCGGTGATTGTCGGGTCTATAGCCGAGGCGATTGGCCTGGTCTTTGCTCCGCTTGGAGTGGCTGGCATTGGCCTGTCTGGTGCAGCTATTCTCGCCTTTTTTGTGCCGGAGACGCTGGAGAAAAAGCCGCTGAATACATCGCCAGAGAAAGGAGGGTGAGCCGGTGGAATTAGTCGATTCTCACATGCACGTCAACTACCATGGCATGGATGCGGCTGGTGTAGTAGACGAGATGAATCGCTTTGGCATTGGGCGCGCGTGGATTCTAACCTGGTATATCCCGCCGGCCGAGGATGTGCCTTCTTCGCACCGGGCCTTTAGTCCGCTCAACAAGCGGGTAGACGGCACCCATGCCGGTTCGCCGCTTGCCGATGTGGTGGACGCATGCAGAGCCTTTCCCCAGCGCTTTGTCGCCGGCTACTGCCCCTGCCCCAGCGAGGCCTATGCCAGCGAGCTCTTTGAGGCGGCTTACCACACGCACGGCGTGCGCATCTGCGGCGAGTGGAGCTATCGCATGCTGCTGGACGACCCGCGCAGCATCGAATTGTTTCGCACGGCCGGTGCCCTATCTTGTCCGGTTGTATTGCACCTCGACGTTCCGTACTTGCCAGATGAGCGCGGCGCGCCGGTGTACCAGCCGCACTGGTACGGAGGTATGCCCGGGCCGCTCGAACGCGCGTTGCAGGCGTGTCCGGATACGATATTTATAGGTCATGCACCGGGCTTTTGGCGCTATATCAGCGGCGATGCCGAAAGCGATCCGTCATCCTATCCCAGGGGGCCTATTGCCCCGGGTGGCGAAGTGCTGCGCCTCCTCGATTCGTATGACAATCTATACGCAGACCTTTCGGCTGGATCCGGCTTGGGGGCGCTGCGGCGCGACGTGGAGCACGCGCTCCGATTTATCGAGCGCTATGCCGATCGACTGCTGTACGGGCGCGATGCGCCGGGAAACGATCTGCAGCTCTTTTTGCGCGGATTGGATATGCCAGAGGCGATTGCACTGAAGATCTTCAGTCAGAATGCACAGCGCCTCGTGCCGTTGACAACGTAAACTCTACGGATAAATGGGTGAGCTATGACCGCTAAAAAAATTCTGATAACGGGCATATCCGGCTTGGTTGGCAGCGCGATTTACCTGCATTTAAAACAGTGGCCTGCGCGTTACGAACTCTATGGTTTGGGCCGGCGCCGCGATCTGTCGGAACGGGTGTTTGACGGCCGCGCCATCGACGTGCTAGACGGGCGCTACCACGTGGGCGATATCGCCGATATGGAGGCCGTGCGGCGCGCCGTAGACGGGATGGATGTGGTTGTGCACATGGCGGCCGATCCGGCCGGACGCGGCTGGGAGAGCCTGCGCGATAACAATCTGATTGGCGCCTACAATATTTTTGAAGCCAGTCTCGACGCGGGCGTGCAGCGCGTCGTGGCCGCCAGCACGATCCAGGTGTCGACCGGGGACTGCGAGGAAGAGCCCTACCGCGCTATTGCCGAAGGGCGCTACGGCGACGTGCCGACGGACTTTGCCCGCGTCACCAGCAAGACGCCCGGCCAGCCGCGCAACCTCTATGCCGCCAGCAAAGTGTGGGCCGAATCGCTGGCGCGCGTCTACGGTTACAGCCACGGCATGTCGAGTCTGTGCATTCGCATTGGCTGGGTAACCGGCGAGGACGAGCCGCGCAACGGACGCGGCGATATTTGGTGCAGCCAGCGCGATATTGCCGAGCTTACGCGCTGCTGTATCGATGCATCATCCGACTTAAAGTTTGGCATCTACTACGGGATGTCAGACAACGCGTGGCGCTGGGTCGATATCGAAAGCGCTGCCGAGGAGGTGGGCTATAGGTCGAGCGATCGGGCGGAAAGCGACTTGTAGGAGACGGGTTATGCAGCCATTGTGGATCGATACCGATATGGGCGTGGACGATGCGCTGGCCATCGGTCTGGCCTTAAACTCACCCGAAGTAGAACTGGTCGGCATCGCGGTCGTTGCCGGCAATGTCGCGCGCGAGCTAGGGGTGCGCAATGCGCTACAGGTGCTCGAACTGTTGGAGCGCGATGAAGTACCCGTCTTCGTGGGTGCGGATGCGCCCCTCGCGCGCGAGGGGGTCGATGCCCACGCCGTGCACGGCAGCCAGGGACTAGGGCGCGCGCGCTTGCCCGAGCCGGGTATGCTTCCAGCGGGTGGAGCGGTGAGTTGCCTGATTGATGAAATCGGGAAGCGTCCGGGCGAATTGGTCGTCATCGCCGTTGGACCGCTGACCAATCTCGCGCTGGCGGAGAGGGCTTCGCCGGGCGTGCTCAACGGCGCGCGGCGCGTGGTGGCTATGGGCGGGGCGCTGTGGCGTGCGGGCAATGTGACGCCACACAGCGAATTCAATATTTATGCCGATCCCCACGCCCTAAGAGAGCTATTGCAGGCCCATGTCAACCTGACGCTCGTTCCTCTCGATATAACGGAACGGCTGGCGCTCACGCATAATCAGATCGCCGCACGTCTAGGAGCTCGGCGCGATCGGTGGGCTCAGTTCGTCGCCGATGCGACCCACACCGTTGTTGAATACGAACAGGCCAATTCGGGGTTTTCGGGTCTGCATCTGCACGATCCGGCGGCCGTGGCTATGGCCGTCGATCCGTCCCTATTTGAGTTGCGCACCGTTTTTATCGATGTAGAAACGGAGGGAGAACAGATTGGCCATATTGCGGTGAGCGAAGAGGGGCATGGTTATCCCGTAGACTGCGCTATTGATGTGGATGCCGTGCGCTGTATGGAGCTTTTGCGGCATAGGCTACTCGATGTGTAGGGGCTCGTAGTAAGAGAGTGTTTCTGAGTTGTATTCACATTTTGCTTAAAAGAAAGGATGTAAACTTTGGTCAACATAGCATTGTTGTCGGCTGCGCATATCCACACCCGCGGTTTTTTGCAAGAGATAGCGCAGCGCGACGACTGTTCGCTGGTGGCACTGTGGGACGACGTCGCCGATCGCGGTGCGCGCTATGCGGCGGAGTACGACTGTGATTTCAGCCGTGATTTAGATGGCGTAGTTGGCCGTGACGACATTGATGCGTTTATAATCTGCGCGGAAAATGCGCGCCATCTACCCCTGCTGCAGGCGGCTATTCCCGTCGGCAAACCAATTTTTTGTGAAAAGCCTTTTACGACGCGCGGAGTCGATGCGTCGGCGGCACTGGCGCTGATTGGGCAGCACAATACGATCGTCCACATGGGCTATTTTCAACCGTTTGCCGGCGTGATGCAGGGCGTAAAGAACATCATCGACGGCGGCCTCTTAGGCCAAATAACGCATGCCCGCTTCCGCAATGCGCACCACGCTGCCTACGGTCGCTGGTTCGATTCGGAAGATCTGGCTTGGTTTAGCAATTCGGACTTGGCCGGTGGGGGAGCCTTTATGGATATGGGCGCGCATGCAGTACACCTGCTGCGTTCCTTTATCGGCAAAGTCGATAAGGTGATGGCTAGCATAGGTAATGCATCGGGCATCTACAGCACGGTAGACGATCACGGCATTGCGCTGTTTCGCTTTGCCGGTGGCGCGCTGGGCACGGTGGAAGCATCCTGGGTGCAAACGGGGGGGATTGGCGGCTTGGAAGTGACGGGTAGTGAGGCCACGCTGTTTAACCACCCGCAGCTGGGCTATGTCGTTGCAGCGCCCGGCAAAGAACCACAGCCCGTCGAGGAAGCCCCGGCGCGTCCGACCCGCGTCGAACGCCTGCTGGCGGCTGTGCGGGGCGAAATCGGGCGCGATGAATTAAACGAAGATCTGGCCTGTTCGGCCGATACAGTAGCCATCATAGAGGCCTGCTATACGTCGAGCGCTTCGGGCACGTGGGTTGACGTCGAGACGCTGGGTTAAGCTGTTGTTTTAGGCATGCAGGAGGCCCCGGCCCGCGCTGGGGCTTCCTGTGTGTCGGTGCCTGCGCGCGAGACGGTCGGCGCTCTTGAATACTTGCGATGTATGCGTACGTTCGCTTCTCTGGAATAGGGCAAAAAGGGCGAGTATGGTCGAAGAACAGTGCAGAGTGATCGTATTGATGGGAGTCACCGGATGCGGCAAGTCAACGGTGGGCCAACTGCTGGCCGAGCGGCTTGGTTGGATCTACTGCGATGCCGATGATTATCACCCGGCGGCCAATGTGGAAAAGATGGCGCAGGGCATCCCGCTCGACGACGAAGACCGCTGGCCTTGGCTACGCGGTTTGGCCGATCAGATTGGTGCGTGGCTAGCGACTGGAACGGGCGCTATTGTCGCCTGCTCGGCCCTTAAAGAAAGCTATCGGCAGATCCTGGTCGACCATCGCACCGCCGTGCGCGTCGTGCATTTGAAAGGGAGCAGAGCGCTTATCGCCGCGCGCCTGGCCAAGCGAGTACATCGCTATATGCCAGCCAGTCTCCTCGAGAGTCAGTTTCAGACGTTGGAAGAACCGGGCGACGCCCTCGTTGTCGATATCGGAACGACCCCCGAGGCCATCGCCGAAAAGATCAGACAGGATTTGGGTATCTAAACATCTAGTAAAGCAAGGTCCATGGCAAGCCCCCACACCCTCGTACAAGAAGTGCGCAAGCTGACGGCAGACCTCTACAAGGTCATGCAGCAACAGGTCGGCGTGCGGCAGACGGAATTGGTTGAGCACGTCATCGAATTGGCGCGTGCCCGCCGCCGCGGCGACGAGCGCGCCGAGCGCGAGTTGAAGGCATTGGTCGATTGCATGAGCGACGGCGACGTCAGCGTCGTGCTGCGTGCAATTGGCATTCTCTTTGACTTGATCAACATGGTTGAAGATCGCCACCGGGTGCGCGTATTGCGCGACCGCGAGGGGCGCAGCGGCATCGGTCCGCGTCCCGAGTCGATTGGCGCTGCGCTCAAAAAGCTGAGCGATGCCGGCTGCGATGCAGTGCAGATTCAGCTCTTTTTAGATCAGCTCGATATTGAACCGGTCTTTACTGCGCATCCGACCGAGGCCAAGCGGCGCACGCTGCGCCAGAGCATGCGCAAGTTGCAGCAGGCGTTGGCCGATTTGTCGCTACTCGATCTGTTGCCGCGCGAACGGGCCGAAATTGAAGGCCGGGTGCTGGGCGAGCTGACTTCGCTGTGGCAGACGGACTCCCATCGCCCCGAGCGACCCACCGTACTGGAAGAAGTCGAGCGATCGCTCTTTGTTATGGGGACACTGTGGGACGTCGTGCCGCGTCTCTATCGCGAGTTGGAAGAGGGGCTAAATCAGTACTATCCGGGCGTCGCTTTCGAGCAGCCGCGCTTTCTGCACTTCGGTAGTTGGATCGGCGGCGATCGCGATGGAAATCCCTTTGTTACGAGCGAAATTACAGAGCAGACTTTGAGCGCGCTGCGCCGCGCGGCGGTAGAAGCGCACGTACAGGAATGCAATGCGGCCTATCGTTTGCTCAGCATGTCGACGCGCTGGACACAGATCAGCAGCGCGGTGACCGCTGCACTCGAGGATGCACTAGCGCAGTGGCCGCAGCTGGCAGCGGGTTTGCAGCGCATATCGCCCTTTGAAGTCTACCGGCGCTTTTTGCGCGTGGTGCAGTGGCGCCTGCAGCAAAGCTTGGCAGATACAGTGCACGGCGAATGGCCAGAGGGGGCCTATCGGCGCGCGGGGGAACTGGAGCGCGATATTGAATTGGTGTATCGCAGCCTAGTGGACTACGGCGCTGGCCAAGTGGCTTCCGCTGCGGTTGAAGATTGGCTGTTTCGCATCCGCATCTTTGGCTTTCACATGGCGCGTTTGGACGTGCGCCAAGATTCGGGGGTGTACGAGCAAGTCGTAGCCGAACTGCTCGGTCGCACACAGCGCTGCCCTGATTATCTCTCCCTGTCCGAACGCGAGCGCCAGCAGATGCTCTTGCAGTCGCTAGGCGATTTTCGGTTGGACGACGAGCGTGACCTATCCGAACTCGCCTGCGAAACGCTGTCGCTATTTCGCCTGCTCACGCGCACGGTACAGCTCTACGGCGACGAGGTCTTGGGCGGTCACATAATTAGCATGACCCACCAGCCCAGCGATGTATTAGAAGTGCTGTGGCTGTTGCACTGGTCTGCGCGCGAGGCCGGCGATCAGGCCTTGGGAATTGGCAGTGCGGGTATTGTGCCGCTCTTCGAAACGATTGACGATCTCCAGCGCGGTGGGGATGTGCTCAAGGAGCTATTCGCCTGCGAAGCCTATGCTGAGAGCGTGCGGTCTGCGGGAACAGTACAGACGGTGATGATCGGCTATTCGGACAGCACGAAAGACGGTGGCTATTTGGCCGCCTGTTGGGCACAGTACAGGGCACAGGTAGCCCTGCATGCCATTGGTGAAGAGTGCGGCATACAGGTGGTCTTTTTTCACGGGCGCGGCGGTTCGCTCGGACGCGGCGGGGGGCCCGCAGCCCGCAGCATTATGTCGCTCCCTCCCCACACCGTCGGGGGGGCCATCCGCATGACGGAACAGGGCGAGGTGCTGGCCGCGCGCTACGACGACGCGCACATAGCCTTTCGCCATCTCGAACAAATCACATTCGCCACCTTTCTGGTCGAAGCCCAAGTCGAACAGGAGCCACTGGATCACTGGGTTGATAAGGCACACGCGCTGGGGGAGTCGGCCTATCGCGCTTACAGAGCACTAGTAGAAATGCCAAAGTTTGTCGACTATTTCCGCTCGGCCACGCCCATCGCGGTGATTGAGGAGCTACCCATTGGTTCGCGCCCGGCGCGCCGGCGCTCGGGACCGGCAACGCTGGACAGTTTGCGCGCCATTCCTTGGGTTTTTGCCTGGACCCAAAGCCGAGCGCTGATTCCAGCTTGGTACGGCATGGGTAGCGCGCTGACAGAGTGCGCGGCAGCGAGCGAGGGAGGATGGGAAGAACTCCAGCGCATGTACGAAGAATGGAGTTTTTTTCGCGGTACGGTCGATAATGCCGAGCTGGCCTTAGCCAAGGCCGATATGCACATGGCGCACAGCTACGGCACTCTAATGCAGGATGCGGCTCGGGGCGAAGCGATCTGGAAGATGCTCGATGCAGAGTATAAACGCACCCGTGCGGCGTTGGAACATATGACTGGCCGTAGCCATCTGCTCGAAGGAGTGCCTTGGTTACAGCGCTCCATTGCCGAGCGCGATCCCTACGTCGATCCGCTCAACCTGATTCAAATCAAACTGCTGCGTCGCCTGCAAGAGGGGGGCAATGGCGGCGATGGGCTGCGCGATTTGCTGCGCCAGAGCATTCAAAGCGTAGCTGCTGGATTGAGGACGACGGGCTGATGGTCGATCACTGGCAAAAAATCGATAGTCGGGAGCGGGCCGATTTTCACTTTTTCCGCGTGCGCGAGGATCGCTCCGTTTCGCCGCGCACGGGGCAGGCGCACGACTTTTTCGTCTTGGAAATGCATCAGTGGGTCAACGTCGTGGCCCTCACTCCCGAAGGGCGCGTCGTGGGGGGTCGCCCCGAAACCCCCCCCCCCCCCCGCAATGGGGGGTTTAATAAACGATGGGACATTAGAGAAGGGCGAAGAGCGCCCGCCCCCCCCCCCCAAGGGGGAAGGGGGCCCCCCACCCCCCCCCCGGGGGGGGGGGGGGGGTTTTTTTAAAAAAAAAACAAAAAAAAAAAAAAAAAACAAAACAAAAAAAAATAAAAAAAAAAAAAACAAA
>JAYOYH010000024.1:14673-63735 GCA_038153405.1 Gemmatimonadota bacterium
CCCCCCCCCGGCGGGGGGGGGGCGCGCCCAACCCCCCCCCCCCCCACGGCACCGAGGAAGTTGGGTTAGAAATTCCAGGTGGCATAATTGAACAGGGAGAAGATCCGGCCGCAGCCGCCGCGCGCGAATTGCTCGAAGAAACAGGCTATGTCGCAGATGAACTTGTAGCGTTGGGTAAGGTTGCGCCGAATCCGGCGCTGCAGAACAACTGGTGTTTCAGCTTCCTGGCGCGTGGCGCGCGCAGAGTAGACGAACAAGCGCTGGACGAGGGGGAAGATATCGAAGTGTTGGAAATCGATCCTGCGCAAATTCGCCCGTTAGTCAACAGCGGTCAGATAAACCACGGCCTCGTGGTGGTTGCGCTGGGGTTTGCCGGTTACCTATAGGCTGGTTCGCCTCGCGCACTACATGTAGTAAACGGCGTATAATCCGAGAAAAATAAGAGCTAATAACACACTGCTGCTCGTCATCCACGTGCGTGAAAACAGCCCGTCGTGCCGGTGGTGCTGACTTATCAATAGGACGAACTGGGCTATGGCGAGCTTGCCGGCGGCGATGCTGCCATCGCGCAGGGCGAGGATTGCATTGCCGATGGGACGGCCGACAGCAGGTAAGAGCTTTCGGTACAGCCAGTCGGTATCGAGAATGGCCGAGGGTATCTCGGGTGGCTCTAGGTGGTTACGAGCGAGAATGGAGAAAGACAGCAGCGCAAAGAACAGCAGTTGAAGCTGCGTGAGCACGTGTTCGGTTGTATAGGGTTGGTAGTCGACTGCATAGGGCAGGATAGAGTACAGAGCCGTCGGATATACGCCGATTGCTACGCAGAGAAATGCGGTAATGCCCATCGCGATGAGCATATTGAGGGGCGCTTCTTGGCAGCGCAAGCCGCGGTCGTGCCCAAAGAAACCGTAATAGGGAATTTTGATCCCCGAGTGATGCAACACGCCAGCCGAGGCGAAGAGCATGATAAACCAAACGGCTGTATAGTGGTTTTCGGCAACGGCTGACATGGTCAGCGACTTAGTTACAAATCCACTAAACAGCGGAAAAGCCGAGATGGCCGCCGCGCCGATTATACAGAAAAAAGTCGTGTAGGGCATGGACTTATACAGTGCTCCTAAGTCGGAAGCCTTTGCCGACCCAACGCGCATCATTACCGCACCCATGGCCATAAAGAGCAGAGCCTTGTAGAGGATATGGGCAAAGGCATGCGAAGCCGTGCCATTGAGCGCGAGCTCGCTCCCGACGCCGATGCCGACGACCATAAAGCCGAGCTGATTGTTCAAGCTGTAGGCCAACACGCGGCGCAAATCGTTTTCAATCACGGCAAAAAACACCGGGAAAGCCGTCATTACGGCGCCGATATAGACGAGTAGTTCCGTGCCTGCAAACCCTCTGGCTAGGGCGTAGACCGCTAGCTTCGTGGTAAACGCGCTGAGAAATACCGTGCCGGTTGGAGTGGCCTGTGGATAGGCATCTTGCAGCCAGTTATGCAGGAACGGGAAGGCACACTTCATGCCGAAAGAGAGCAGAATGAGCAGGGTTGCCGTGGAGCCAATTCCGAGATGGTCGAAGGCAATAGAGCCCGTGTCGCGCAGGTGAAGTAGGACGCCGGATAGCAGTATGACCCCTGAACCCACTTGAATAATTAAGTAGCGAATTCCCGATCGGTAGCTGGCTTCCGTGCGGCTGGCCCACACCAAGAAAACAGAAGAAATAGCCGTTAGTTCCCAGTAGACGAACAGCGTTATCAGGTCGCCAGCAAAGACGGCACCGATGGCCGTGCCGGCGTAAATCGCACCGCTCACGTGCTGCAACGCGTCGCGCACATGCAGAGCATACAGCGCGCTGAGAAAGGCGGCTAGGTGAAATATATACCCCCAGACCAGTGCAAGACGGTCTATGCGAACAGGCGTCAATTCGTATGTGAACAAGGAGAGGGATATCTGAGTGCCCACCTCAAATTGTAGGAGGTGGAAAAAGCTGAGGACGGGCAGCAGCAGTGAAAGCAGTCCCTGTGTGCGGCCTTTCGTAACGATCAGCAGTAATGCGCCAACGGCGAGAAGAGTGCCGGGGGGAAATTCAAGCATCGTAATAATCCTCTCGGCGCAGAACTACGCGACGCCAGATCCAGCCGGCGCCGACGATAAGGGCATAAGCGGCAAACCCAAACACAGGGTAAAATCCGTATACGCCTTCAGCTTGAAAATGGGCATGGCGATGAATCGCGAAGTCAGCGGCAAAGAGCAGTGCACAGAGCAGGCTGAGAGCATGAAAAAGTTTTGTCTGATTTGCCGATTGGTCGAGCCAGCGCTCGTCCCGTTTTTCTGCGGACATGTCTACCTCAGCGTTGTGCGATAGGAGCGATGAGTTGGTAGAGCGGCTCGGCGTAGAAAAAGAGCAGCAGGCAGCCCAACGCCGTCAGACAGAGGGGAATCAAACACAGCAATGGGGCTTCGTGCAGTCCTTCTCCATGGTGGCCATTGTCGTGCGCGCTTTCGCTAAAAAAGGCGCGTGCAGGTATCGGAATCAGGTACGCTATATTGAGGAGCGATGAGAGCATGAGAACGCCGACTAGAATGAGGTGTCCGGTGTCGGCTGCTCCTAGTGCCAGATACCACTTGCTCCACGATCCTCCCAGCGGTGGGACGCCGATAATACTCAGTGATCCAATGAGGAAGGCAATCATGGTGAAGGGCATTTGCCGCCCGATACCGCGCATGTCGCTGATTTCCGTTTTGTGCAGCGCAACCATGATTGCGCCGGCGCAGAAAAACAGCGTGATCTTACCAAAGGCATGCATGGCTATGTGCAGTCCTGCACCAATAACTCCATGTGAATTGGCCAGAGCAGCTCCGAGGACGATATAAGAGAGCTGACTGATAGTCGAGTAGGCCAAGCGAGCTTTTAGGTTGTCCTGCGTCATTGCGACGAGCGACGATAAGACTATGGTCGCCGCTGCGGCGTAGGCTAGGTAGATGTGAAAACCCGTGCTGCTCAAGTGATCTATGCCGAAGATATAGACCACGACTTTGACAATGGTGAATACCCCTGTTTTTACGACGGCTACTGCATGCAATAGTGCGCTGACAGGCGTAGGGGCTACCATGGCATTGGGCAACCAGCGATGAATCGGCATAAGGGCCGCCTTGCCGGTTCCATAGGCGTAGAGAAAGAGCAGGAGTCCAGTCATTAGCGGCGTAGCTTTGCCCGCCAAAATGCCGCCGGGCATGAAGCTGAGGGTGCCGGCTACGTGATAGGTCAGCAGGACGCCCAACAGGAGCAGACCGATCGACGTCGACAGCAGAATGCCCATGTAAATGCGGCCGGCGCGCAGCGCTTCGGGGGTGCGGTGATGCGTGACCAGCGGATACGTCGACAGCGTGAGGACTTCGTAAGAAAAGAAAAGCGTCAGCATATTCCCGGAAAATGCCGCGGCCAGGGCTGCGGAAATAGCCACGGCAAAGAAGGCGAAAAAACGCGTCTGGTTTTCCTCGTGATGACCGCGCATATAGCCAATGGCATAGAGCGAGGTTAGAATCCACAGGCCGGAGGCAATCAGCGCAAAGAGCATGCCCAGCGGCTCGATCTGAAATGCCAGATCAAGGCCGGGCAATACCTCCAAAAGATGCAGTGTCGGCTGCCCGCCGGACTGCACGTGCGGGTAGAGCGTGCAGACGACGGCAAAGGTGGCCGTTGCAACGACGAGCATCGCGACATCGCGCACGTTCGGCGCTCGCCCTAGCAGCGCTATGGCGAGCGCACCAAGGGCCGGCAACAGGACGGCGATGGCAATGGCCAACTCTCCGCTCACTGTCCACCTCCCAACAGCCACAGCGCTGCGCGCTGGGCCAAGCCTGCTGTCATATCTGTTTGCACGCCAAAATACAGCGTCGCGGCCAAGAGCAGCCAGAGGGGGATTTGCATGCCCAGAGGTGCTTCCTCTGGCGCTGATGCTCCTTCGGGCGGTGGGCTAAAGTAGGCGACTTCGACAAAGCGCCAGACGTACGCCACGGCCAGCAGAGACGAAATCAGCAGGAGCACGACCGCCGGCCACCAGCCCAGTTCCAAGGCTCCGAGCAGCAAATACCACTTGCTGATAAAGCCCGCAGTCAGCGGAACGCCGATAAGTCCAAGGCCGCCCAATACGAAGGCGAAACTCGTCAACGGCATGCGTTTTCCAAGGCCGGCCATATCGCTCAGGTTGGACGAGTTTAGGCGCAGTACCATACAGCCTACGGCGAGGAAGAGTGCGCCTTTCATCAGGCCGTGGTTGAATATATGTGCGATGCCGGCCGTGAGGCCCGTGACGGTGCCCATGCCGATGCCGAGCACAATGTAGCCGACTTGAGCAACGCTGGAATAAGCGAGTAGGCGCTTGAGATCGGTCTGGTATATGGCAACCGTAGATGCGACTACTATACCTAGGAGAGCTAAGGGAACCAGGACGGCATCGAGGCGAAGCGTTGCAAAGGTGTAGTCAACGCCAAATACGGTAAATACAAAGCGTAGGAAGACGTAGAGCGAGACCTTAGTCGAGGTGGCTGCAATAAAAGCCGTGACCAAAGAGGGCGCGTAAGAATAGGCGTTGGGCAACCACGAGTGCATGGGGAATAGCGCTATTTTCAGCATAATGCCCACGCTGAAAAAGGCAAAGGCCATAAGAACTGTGCGCGTGTCCTGGACGGTCTTAAGGCGGAGGGCTAAATCGGCCATATTGAGCGTGCCGGTCATCATATACATCAACCCAACCGCAATGAGAATAAAAGTGGCTCCAATCGTGCCCATGATGAGGTAGTTGTAGGCGGCTTTGAGCGCGCGCGGATCGCGACTGACGCTGATGATGGCATAAGATGCCAGCGAGGAAATTTCGAGAAACACGTACACGTTGAAGGCATCGCCGGTTATGGTGATGCCGAGTAGGCCCGTTAAGCAGAGCAGGAAAGCCGCGCAAAACAGATGATGCCGGTCGTGTGCGATCTCTCGCGCGGCGCTGTGGGGCGCGTAGAGGAGGACCAGTGCAGCGATGCCGCTCACCAGCACGAGTATATAGGCGTTGAGGAGGTCTATGCGGTATTCGATACCAATCGGCGCACTCCAGTTGCCCATGGTATAGATGATGGGACCGCTTTCGATCACGCGCATCAGCAGGGCGACGCAGGCTGCAAAAACCAGCCAGCCAACGCCGATGGCCAGCGGCCAGACCAAGGCCCGACGGCGCAGAATGGAGCAGAGGGGAGCAGCCATCATGGGTAGGATGATGGGCACAATGGGCAGGTGGCTACTCACGAGCCTTCCTCCTGCGCAATGAGTTCGTCCTCTTCTATGCTGCCATAGTGTTCATTGATGCGTACGACCAGTGCAAGTCCAACGGCTGTGGTGGCTATCCCCACGACAATCGCAGTCAGAATCAGCACGTGGGGCAGCGGATTGGAAAACGTGTCAAAGCCGGCTCCTGCGATCGGAGCCGTGCCGCCGCTGACTTTGCCCATGGTGATGTAGAGCAGAAAAACAGAAGTTTGGAATATACTCAACCCGACCAGTTTTTTAACCAAATTGCCGCGCGCAATCACATTGTAAAAACCCACCATCATCAGGAAGATGGCAATCCAGTAGTTGTAGAGTCCAAGGGCCTCGCTCATGAGCGCCCCCTGCCAGAAAAGCTGAAGAAAATCGAAGTCATAACGGTGGCGACGGTAATGCCGACTCCCAATTCAATGAGGAGGATACCCAAGTGTTCGCCGTGCGTTGCTTCGTGGGCTAGAGCGCGGTACTGCAGGAAGTTGCCGTCCATAAACAGAGAAGCTAGGCCGGTGCCGGCGTACAGCAGAAGGCCAAAGGCCACTAAGCCGTGCAAGATGTTTGGCGGTATGATGGCACGGGCTTTTTCTAGCCCGTTGACCAGCGCGTACAAGATGATACCTGCTGCGAAGATCACGCCGGCCTGAAAGCCGCCGCCAGGTCCGTAATCGCCGTGGAACTGCACGTATAGAGCAAATAACAAGATTAGAGGGATAAAGATCTTGCTCTGCACGCGCAGGATCATGGCGTGCTGCATGGACTGTTCGTCGGTCGGTCCCTCCAGCGCACTGCTTGCGCCGCCGCGCCGTTCGCGCTGGAGTAGGAGCAATACGGCCATGCAGGCTGTGAAAATCACCGATGTTTCGCCCAGCGTATCGTATCCTCGGTAGCTGGCCAATACAGAAGTCACCATGTTGGGCACGCCTATCTCCGTGGGGGACACGTCGATGTAGTGCGGAGCCACGTGTTGGTGGATCGGCGCGTTGGGATCGCCGAAGTGCGGCATGTCAAACGTGCCGTAGACCAGCGCCCCTCCAGTTAGGAGTGCAGTCGCCAGCGCGCCCCAGTTGTAGTGATGATGGGCCTTCTCGCGCTGAGTTGTTAGCGAGAGCGTCGCCAAGAAGAGCACGGTGGATATACCCGCGCCGACGGCCGCCTCGGTAAAGGCCACATCAACGGCATCTAAGACGGTGAAAATACAGGCCATCAGCAGGCTGTAAACGCCGGTCAGCACGGCAGTAGCAAAGAGGTTTAGGGTGCGCGTAACGGCCACTGCGACGACGATTAAAAAGGCCAGCAAAATCATGTCGATAAACTGACTCACGCCTCGTCCTCCTCTGCAGATACTTTGGGCTTGAGTCCACTCTGCTTGGCAGCCTGTGCAATGGCATGTGTCGCAACGGGGCTAGTCGAAATCAGAAAGAGCAGGATCATAGCCAGCTTCGCCGCATTGAGCGACAGTCCGCTCTGCAGCATGAGGCCGATCAGAACGAGTGAAGATCCCAGTGTGTCGGTAATACCGGCGGCGTGCTGACGGCTGTAAAAGTCGGGCAACCGCAGGATGCCAAGGCCGCCCACGGCACAGAAGAATGCGCCAGTGCTCAGCAAAAACCAGCTGGCATAGTGGATAATGCTATCCATCAGGACGCCTCCACTGGCCCAAAGCGAACAAATTTGAGAATGGCAATGGTGCCGATGAAGTTGATCAATACGTAGACCAGAGCCAGGTCGAGGAACTCGGGGCGGCCCATAAGGTAACCGAGGACGGAGATAAAGAGGACGGTCTTGGTGCCGAACATATTGACGGCTAGGATGCGGTCGTAGACGGTCGGACCTAATAGTGCGCGAATCAGGGCCAAGAGCATGGTAACCAGCACGCCGATCATTGCCGCGACAAACATCAATCCTCGTTTTCCAATCGGGTTACGCGGCGATCCATTTCGCCATCGAGCAGTTCGCGAGCGGATTCTTCCGTCAGGGCGTGTACTTCGATCACGCCATCTTCAATGTCGACGGTGACTGTGCCCGGCGTAAGCGTGATGGAATTGGCGTAGATCGCTTGCCCCAAATGGGTTTTTTGGCTTGCTTTGACTCGGATCATGCGGGGGGCAATTGGCAGGCGCGGATTTAGCACGAGACGGGCGATATCGATATTGGATTGCACCAGTGCCCAGGCCAGCCAGAGCGCGTAAGAGGGCAGGCCCGTTAACAGGTGGATTGGATGTCCCTCGAGGTCAATGATCCGCATGCGGTGGCTGATAAATACTACCAGAAGGCAAGACAGAACGCCGAAAGCTAACAGCAAGGGCGTGTAATGTCCCGACCAGATCAACCAGATTGCAAAGAGTAGAATACTCAGACTCAGTATGCGGTACACGTTTCCTCCTAAAGGGTGCAAAACGAGCCTACAATCTGTGAAATTTCTCGCAATATTGCAAGGTAAATCAGTCTGTTCCACCCATTGTGTGCACGCGTCTATGCTGCGGGTGCAAGTGGGTTTCCATCCCGCCTAATTTTCCCAGCGTAAAGGGAAAAAGGGATGCGGGTTTCCTTAACAGTGTGTGGGTTAGTTGGTCGTTAATCTGGCCTGTATAGCCCGCACAACGTCTACTTCGCGTTTGCTTGCGCCGAGGGGTGAATGGAAGATTTACCGCGCGTTTTTCTGATGGATGCCGAGCCACTGCTTTGGGTGCGGTCGCGCGTCTTTATCGGTGAAGACCGCTTTGCGGCTGCTGATGAACGCCTGCTCGAACGGGCCAATGATATGCTTGGGGTAGGGCCGTATTCGGTAGTCGACAAAGTGCACCGACCGCCCAGCGGAGATCGGCGCGATTACATGAGTTTGGCTCCAGACTGGCTGCCTGATCCCGCGGCGGAAAATGGCCTACCCTACCTACACAGCGACGGACAAAGAAACGAGGAGTGCGAGGAGTATGATTATCCGCGCTTAGTGGCGTTGTGCTCGGCCGTGAATACGCTGAGTACGGCCTATTTCTTCAGCGACTATGAGGATTTTGCCGAGCGTGCAGCGCTGCTGCTGCGCACCTTCTTTCTCGACGAGGAAAGGGGGATGAATCCGCACCTTGAATTTGCTCAGGCGATCAAGGGAAAGTGCGACGGACGCCCTGCGGGTCTTATCGAAACGGCTGGCTTTAGTTGGCTGGTCGACCATATAGGTTTGTTGGCCCATGCACCGTCGTGGAATGGGGAGGATCAGTTCGCGCTAGAGAACTGGTTCGGCCTCTATCTGGACTGGCTGTTGAACAGTCAGCACGGGGTAGAAGAGCGGCGACAAACGGATAGCCACGGCACCTTATACGATGTGCAGGTAGCCGCCATCGCCCTGTTTTGCCGCCGCGAAGCTGCTGCGCGCCAGGCCGTAGAACGCGGCATGCTGCGAATTTTTCAACAGATCGACGCGGGGGGATGCCAGCCCCAAGAGATGGATCGCGCGCTGGCGCTTGACCACTGCGTGATGAATATGAGCGCGTTTTTCGATTTGGCTGATTTGGGACGTCATGTGGGACTTGACGTGTGGAGTGGATCCGAGGGGGAGCGTCTGCGCCAGGCCTTTGTGTGGCTCGTCGAAAATGGGTTTGACCGACCGCGGTCTTTAGGCGACCAAGCGGCTTATACTGACCAACGGTGGGTGCCTCTGCTGCTGCGCGGCGCGGCGCGCATGGGCGATGTGGGGTGCCAAGAGCGCCTGGCGGCTATGGGAGATGAGGTTGTGCAGAGCGATTGGACAACCCTTTTCTACCCGCAGCCGGACGCATGAGCAGCGCGGTAGAATTCATTGGGGCGGAGATTGATCGCATTGCTCAGATCGATCGCGCTATCGCCGCACTCGTCGAAGAAGACGGGCGCTCGGCCCGTTTAGTGCGCGAGGCGACCGCACTGGCTCGCCGTTATCCCGTCGAGGCCGATCGACCGCCGCTCTTTGCGATGCTGGTCGGCGTAAAGGATATATTTCACGTCGATGGCCTGCCTACGCGCGCCGGATCGGCGCTGCCTCCGGAGGCGCTGCGAGGCGCTGAAGCGGCCTGCGTGCGCCTGCTGAGAGAGGCCGGTGCGCTGGTATTGGGCAAAACAGCGACGACGGAGTTTGCCTATTTTGAGCCGGCTACAACCCGCAATCCACACAATCGGGCGCATACGCCGGGTGGCTCGAGCAGCGGGTCTGCCGCAGCGGTAGCCGCGGGTCTATGCCCTCTGGCCCTTGGCAGCCAGACGGTGGGGTCGGTGATTCGGCCGGCCGCTTTTTGCGGCGTGCTGGGCTTCAAGCCGTCTTTGGGCCGCATACCGAGCGAGGGCATGCTCTACTACTCGCCCTCGGTCGATACGGTGGGTATATTTACCCGGTCGTTTGACGCGATGAAGGCTGCCGCGGCGGTGCTGTGCGCGGACTGGCAGCGCGGCGAATGGAAGCCGCGGCCGGTCTTGGGCATACCGGATGGCCCCTACTTGCTGCAGAGCTCAGCCGAGGCTTCAGCGCTTTTCGGCGCGCAGATAGCCGCCATCGAACGGGCTGGATGGCGCGTGCGTCGCGTGCCGTTGCTGGCCGATATTGAGGATGTTAACGCGCGCCACACGCGATTGATCAGCGGGGAGGCGGCGCGCGTGCACGCGCCGCTCTTTGCCGAGTACGGGCCTCTCTATCGCCCGCGCACGGCGGCTCTGGTGTGCTCAGGTGCCGATATAGGACAGGAAGCTATAGACGAGGCGCGCGCCGGTTGCCTGCAGTTGCGGGCACAGATCGAAGCGGCGATGGATGAGTGCGGCGTCGATATGTGGCTCAGCCCTGCGGCTACTGGACCGGCGCCGCGCGGCTTGGCCTCCACGGGCGATCCCGCGATGAATTTGCCCTGGACACACGCCGGTTTACCCGCGTTCGCGCTGCCGGCAGGTAGAGCGAAAAATGGCCTGCCGGTTGCACTGCAGTGTACCGCGCGCTTTGGCATGGACGAAGCGCTTTTGGATTGGGCTTGTGAATTGAAAGAGGTATTTCAGCTATGAGCAATGCACGCGCCACATTGGCGCGCGAACTGGCTATCGGCGCCATCGACGATCGCCTATACGGTTCGTTTATCGAACATCTGGGACGCGCTATTTACGGTGGACTTTACGAACCCGGGCACCCTGCGGCCGACGAGGAAGGGTTTCGCGGCGACGTGCTAGAGTATGTGCGTGCACTCAATACGCCCATTGTGCGCTATCCCGGCGGCAACTTTGTCTCCGGCTACCGTTGGGAAGACGGCGTAGGGCCACAGGACCAGCGGCCGCGCCGCCTAGACCTGGCTTGGAAGACGCTAGAACCCAATGCGTTCGGCACCGACGAATTTGTCCGCTGGTGTCGGCGCGCCGGCTCGGAGCCGATGATGGCCATCAACTTAGGGACGCGCGGTGTCGATGCGGCGCGCAACTTGGTAGAGTACTGCAACCACCCGTCGGGCACGCAGTACAGCGATTGGCGTATAGAAAATGGCAGTGTCGAACCCCATGCTATTAAAGTGTGGTGCTTGGGTAACGAGATGGACGGTGGCTGGCAGATCGGCCATAAGACCGCCGAGGAGTACGGGCGCCTCGCCGAGGAAGCGGCCAAGGTCATGCGCTGGGTCGACCCGACAATTGAGCTGGTTGCCTGCGGTTCGTCTTCGCGCAGCATGTCGACGTTTCCCCAATGGGAAGCCACCGTATTAGAGCACACCTACCCACACGTGGACTACATATCGCTGCACACCTATTACGGCAATCGCGACGACAACACGCCGCACTTTTTAGCGCAGTCGCTCGGCATGGATGCCTTTATTGAGGAGGTCATTGCCACCTGCGACTTTATTCGCGCCAAAAAGCGGCATAAAAAGCGCATGATGCTCTCCTTTGACGAGTGGAATGTGTGGTTTCATTCCAATCAAGCCGACCGCGAGCAGCCACCCTGGCAGGAGGCGCCGCCGCTGTTGGAAGATCTCTATACTATGGAGGACGCGCTGGTCGTCGGCTGTATGCTCATCTCGCTCATCAAGCACTGCGACCGGGTGCGCATGGCCTGTCTGGCGCAATTGGTCAATGTGATTGCGCCCATCTTTACGGCCACGGGCGGTGGGATTGTCAAACAGACGACCTACTATCCCTTCCTGCACGCTTCGCGCTTTGGCCGCGGCACGGCGCTGGATATGAAGGTGGACAGTTCGACCTACGAAGATGCCGTCTTCGATGCCGTCCCCTACATCGAAGCCGTGGGCGTGCTGGGCGAAGAGGGAGGTGAACTGACGGTCTTTGCCGTCAATCGCCACCTGCAAGAGAGCGTGCTGTTTGAAGTCGACCTGCGCGATTTTGCCGACGCGCGTTTGCGCGAACACATCGCCATGGCACATGGGGACCTCAAGGCGTCGAATGCGCTCGATCGGCCGGAAGAGGTGGTGCCGCAAATATTGGAACATGCGGTGGAGTTGGACCGTGGAACCCTGCGCGTATCGCTACCCGCAGCATCGTGGAACGTCGTGCGCTTGTCGGTCGGTCAGTAATCAATGGATGCCAAGCAAAAATACCTCTTTGACTTGCAGGGCTATCTCGTGCTGCGCGACGTCGTTCCGGCTGCGCGGGTACAAGCGTGCAATGCGGCGCTCAATCGCTACGAACATATGGCCGCAGACGACTACCCACCGCCGCTGTGCTTGGGCCAGGAGCGAACAGAGGATAATCTGTACATCTCCAACATAATGGAGGGGGATCCGGCATTCGAAGAACTGATTGACATACCGGCCGTGCTCGACGTGATTGCCGAGGTTACAGGGGGGCCGTACCGGCTCAACCACACTTATGCGATTTACCGCTGGCAGGGGGGCTATACGCGACTGCATATGCACGGCACGCCGATCATCCCCAAGTGCCAGTACCACTGTCGCAATGGGCAGATGGTATCGACCTTGACCAAGGTGGTGTTCCCCATGTTGGACTGTGCGCCCGAAGATGGCTGTTTTGCGGTGATTCCCGGAGCGCACAAGAGCAATTTTCCCAAGCCGTGGGGCAGCGAGCCGGCGGACAATCCGCCGTTGGTGCCGGTGCCGGCTCGAGCTGGAGACGCCATTATTTTTACCGAAGCGCTGACGCACGGCTCGATGGTATGTACTTCGGGCAATCCCCGGCGCACGCTATATTACTGCTACAGCACGGGTTTTATGCCCGATTGGGGTGGGCAGGGCCTGCATTTTAGCGACGCAATCTACCAGCGCCTCGATGCGGCAAAGAGCGAGGTATTGCGTCTTAAGTAGAGGAGAGCGACGGATGTTGAATGACGAACAAATAGAACAGTATCGCGAGAAGGGCTATGTGGGCGTTGAGGGTGTGCTGAGTGCCGATGAAATTGCCGCACTGCGCCGAGTGACGGACGTGTTTGTCGAGAAATCGCGCGCGGTGAGCGAGAGCGATGACGTATTTGACCTCGAGCCCGGGCATACGGCAGCCAATCCGCGCCTGCGGCGCTTAAAGAGCCCGATCAATGCGCACGAAATCTATGCGCAGACCATTCGCCACGACCGGATACTCGATATTATCGCCCAGCTAATTGGTCCGGCCATACGCACCAACGGCAACAAGCTCAATATGAAGTCGGGCGGTTTCGGCAGCCCGGTCGAATGGCATCAGGACTGGGCTTTCTACCCCCATACCAACGACGATCTGCTGGCCGTGGGTGTGTGTATAGACGATATGAGTGAGGAAAATGGCTGTCTCTTAGTCGTGCCCGGATCGCACCGCGGTCCGATCCTCGACCACCACCAAGACGGCTGTTTTGCCGGAGCGGTCACCGAGGAAGAGTTCGACGACGCCACGGCCGAAAAAGTGGAACTAAAGGCGGGGGGCATTTCCATTCACCACGCGCGCGCCCTGCACGGTTCGCTGCCCAACACCTCGCCCAACCCGCGCCGGTTGTTGCTCTTTCAGTACTGCTCCGGCGACTCCTGGCCGCTGACGGGGACCGACTGGGATGGCTACTGCGCTTCCTTCCTGCGCGGCGAACCTTCCAACCAACCGCGCGTAACGCCCGTGCCGGTGCGCATGCCCGTGCCGGGAGCCAAAGTGGGCGGTTCGATTTACGCGACGCAGACGGTGCTAAAGCGTTCGACATTTAGACGGGTTCAAGGGGTGGCTGGCTGATATGGCATCATTCGATTGGATCTTTCCCTACGCCTCGCAGCGCATGCCCGTCTTGGCGGCCAATGCCGTTGCTACCTCGCAGCCGCTTGCCGCTCAGGCCGGTCTGCGCATGCTGATGCAGGGGGGCAATGCCGCCGATGCCGCGCTGGCCACGGCCATTGCACTAACGGTCGTTGAACCGGCTATGAACGGCATTGGATCGGATGCCTTTTGCATTCTGTGGGATGGACAAGCGCTGCACGGACTCAACGCGTCGGGACGAGCACCGGCCGCTTGGTCGCCGCAGTACTTTGCCGATCGCGAGGCCATGCCGCGCAGCGGCTGGGATACCGTCACGGTACCCGGCTGTGTATCGGCGTGGGCCGAGGTCTCGCGCCGTTTTGGCAAGCTGCCTTTTGCTCAGCTTTTTGAGCCGGCCATACACTACGCCGATTCCGGTTTTCTGGTAGGCCCGGTGACGGCGGCGGCGTGGGCTGGTGCGGCCCATGCGCTGGGGGAGTACGAGGGGTTTGCGCAGGCATTTTTACCCGAGGGACGCGCGCCGCACGCGGGTGAGCGCTTTGCCTGTAGCGCACAGGCGCGCACGCTGCAGCGGATTGCCGAGAGCGGGGGGGAAGACTTTTACCGCGGTGAGCTGGCACAAAAAATTGCGGCCGACGCCGCGCGCCACGGCGGCCAGCTTACGCTCGACGATTTGGCTGCACACCGCTGCGATTGGGTGGGTACCATACACCAAGAATACCGCGGTTATCAGCTGCACGAAATTCCACCCAACGGACAGGGCCTTGGCGCCCTGTTGTGTCTGGGCATATTGCGCCACCTCGATGTGGAGCGTTTCCCCGTCGATTCGGCAGACAGCGTGCACGTGCAAATCGAGGCGATGAAACTGGCTCTGGCCGACGCCTACCGCTATATCGCCGACCCGCAGTACATGGACGTTGCCGTCGACGCATTGCTCGACGAAACCTATCTGAAGCGACGGGCCGAGTCGATCGACCTGCAGCGCGCCCAAGATCCCCAGCACGGCGTGCCGGATCAGAGCGGAACGGTCTATCTGACCGCCGCCGATGCCAGCGGCATGATGGTTTCCTTTATTCAGTCTAACTACATGGGTTTTGGCTCGGGGATCGTCGTGCCTGACACAGGGATCAGCCTGCAGAACCGCGGCACGGGGTTTTCTCTGCAGCAGGGGCATCCCAACCTAGTTGGCGGGGGAAAGCGTCCCTTTCACACGATTATTCCCGCCTTTTTGATGCAGGGAGACCAACCTCTGATGAGCTTTGGCGTAATGGGCGGTCCCATGCAGGCGCAGGGGCACGCGCAGATGGTGCTGCGTTTAGTCGACTACGGACAGAACCCACAGGCCGCTGTCGACGCACCGCGCTGGCAGGTGCTGCGAGGGCTGGACGTGGCGATAGAAAAAGACTTTTCCCCGGCGGTCCTCGATGAGTTGGCCGGCCGCGGCCATAGCCTACAGCGCCTGCCGCGCCAGCCCATGTTTGGCGGGGCGCAGCTGATACACAAGATCGAGGGGGGCTATTGCGCCGCTTCGGAGCCGCGCAAAGAGGGACAGGCCGTTGGCTTCTAATCGCGAAATGCGCCATATCGTGCTGATTGGGTGCCGCGATGAAAAGGGGTTAGTGTACCGCATAACGGGTGCGCTCTTTCGCTCTGGGCTCAATATTGTGCGCAACGGTGAGTTCGTCGACGGCGAGAGCGGATACTTCTATATGCGCACCGATGTAGAGGGGGCGCTAGACGCAGACGCCCTCTGTCGCGAATTGACCGAATTGCTGCCGGACGGTGCCTGGATCCAGCTGCGTTCGCCCGAGCCCAAACGCATCGCTGTGCTGGCGACCAAAGAGTACCACTGCCTGGGCGATTTGCTGCTGCGCAACGCCCACGGCGACCTCAATGCGTGCATCTGTGCCGTGGTCAGCAACCACGAAGTGCTGGCCGATCTGGTCGGCCAATTCGACGTGCCCTTCCACTGCATCTCTCACGTCGGGCTAGAGCGCAGTGTGCACGAGCAATTGCTGAAGCAGCACCTGACTCAGTATGAGCTAGACTACCTAGTCTTAGCCAAGTACATGCGCATCCTTAGCCCGGATTTCGTGCGGCACTTTGCCCATCGCATCATCAATATACACCACTCTTTTCTTCCTGCTTTTATTGGGGCTAATCCCTATCGTCAAGCCTTCAAGCGCGGAGTAAAACTTATTGGGGCTACGGCGCACTTCGTCACCGATGACCTCGACGAAGGGCCCATTGTCGCCCAGAGCGTCATACCGGTCGATCACCGCCAGAGCGCGCGCGATATGGCGCGCGCCGGACGCGAGGTGGAAAAGATCGCCCTAGCTCGCGCATTGGATCTGGTCTTAGCCGACCAAGTCGTCGTAGTGGGTAACCGCACGATTATTTTTGATTGAAAGAGAGCATGGAGGATAGAAATACGGCGAAAAGCGCTGTGATCCTCTTTTGCAGGCCGCGACTTGGTCCCAAAAAAGAAGCCCTGCCGGATGCGAGATGCCTCCAGCAGGGCTTGCCCCAAGGATGTGGACCGAAGTCCATATGATTATTTAATCGGCAGAGAAGGGAGATACTTGAATTATTTTCGCAAAAAAGTCGCTGCCGCCCTCTCCAATTGGGGCAGCAGCTCTTCGTAGTGGGAAAATACGCCGTGAGCACCGGCGTCGAGCAGGTGTTTGGGAGGCAGGCTAGAGCAGAACCCGATCGCGTGCATCCCGGCAGCTAGGGCCGCCTGTAGGCCGGCAATCGAGTCCTCAATTACGATGCAGCGTGCGGCCGGCACATAGAGGCGCCGAGCCGCGTACAGAAAGAGATCGGGAGCGGGTTTGCCATGGGCGACTTCGCTGGCGCTGCACACCGCTGCAAAGCGTTCGCGCAGACCGACCTGCTCTAAGGAGAAGCCAATCTTACGAGGACGGCCGGACGAGGCAACGGCCATGGGAACGCGATCGTGGGCGAGCGCGTCGAGCAGATCGATCAGACCCGAAAAGGTCTGCAATCTGCCGCGCGCCAGGTCGAAATAGACCTCTTCCTTCTCGTCGATGAGCGCGTCGGGTAGCGTCTGTCCCGTCTGGCGGGCGTAGTGGGCTAAGACGGTGGCGTCGGACTGCCCAAGGAACGCTTCGATGTCGGCCAACTCGGCATCAATGCCGCGCTTTTTCAGAACGGGGAGCCAGGCGCCGCAACTCCACCGTTCGCTGTCGACGAGAACGCCATCGCAATCGAATAGTACACCATACATAAGAGGCTAATATAGCCGTGCCGTTTCGCAGCGCAAAAGGGGAGGACAACCGGTGAACCTGCAGCACATGCGCTACTTTCTCGCCGTGGCGCGCACGGGCGGATTCACTCCGGCCGCGCGCGCGATGAACGTGACGCAGCCCACGGTCAGTAGCGGTATAGGCGAGTTAGAACGCGCGCTGGGGGTGCAGCTGTTTAACCGCGATAGCCGCCACGTAGAGCTGACGGCCGAGGGGCGAATGTTAATGAATTACGCCCTGCAAATTGAAGACCTGCTAGAAGAAGTTGGGGAGAAGCTGCAGCGGCGTGCACTGGGACCTGGCGATGGGTTTCGCTTCGGCGCCATCGATGCGGCGGTCATCTACCTCTTGCCGGAAATTTTAAAGGCCTATATGCGCGAGCATCCCGGCGTTGAACTCAGCGCCCAAGTCGCCCCATCGCGCTATCTGGTCGATGATCTACTGATGAACCGCTCGGAATTTGCGCTAATCTCACTGCCCTATGAACACCCGAAGATCGATACGATACCACTCTATCGCGACCGCATGCCGCTGGTAGTGGGATGCGATCACCGCTTTGCCGGAGTCGGCAAAGTGAGGTTGCAGGACGTGGTGAAAGAGCCGCTCCTGCTCTTTCACGCCGACTCCGTTTCGCGAAAAATTGTCGATGAGAAGCTATCCGAAGCTGGGTTGCAGGCCGGTGCCGTAATGGAAATGCGCAGCCCAGAAGCTATGCGCAAGTTGGTCGAGGCCGGCGTTGGCATTTCCTTCTTACCCGAAGTTGCCATTGCCGAGTCCGTCGCCCGCGGGGATCTGTGCACGGTCGACGTAGAAGGGGTTTCTTTTGGACGCGAAATTGGCATTGCTCGGCGTCGCGGGCGCTATTTCGGTCCGGCTATACGACTGCTCTTGGAACAGATTATAGACGCCTACGGCGGCAGTCGGCGCTGGCTCGACGAAGCGCCGGGCAAGCCTTAGGAGAGATCGTCGCGCATCGGTCGCCGCATATAGCGCGTCGAGGCCTCGGCGGGAGCAAAGCCGAAGCGCTCGTAAAGCGAATGGGCGTCGGCTGTAGCCAAGAGCCAGCCGAGCGAGCTCAGCTCGGAGTGCTCGACGATGTGTTGGACCAGCCACTTGCCCAGACCGCTCCCGCGGTAGGCCGGCAGCACAAAGACGTCGGCCAGGTAGGCAAAGGTCGCCCGGTCGGTAATGGCCCGAGCGAAGGCTACCAGCGCGCCCTCTTTCTCGATGATAAAGCATTCGGAATGTTGTAGGGAGCGCGCCACGGTCTCGAACGAGCGGCCGCGCGCCCAATAGGATTGATCCGACAAGTATGCGTGAATAGCGCGTAGGTGCGCGCTGGTGACGCTGCGCGTCAGGTTAAAGGGGCCGTCGCCGATCTGCACGAAGTCTTTCTCGCCCATGTCAGGGGGCCAACTGCAGCAGATCCCAGCCGGAAGCGGCGCGCCTGTAGACAAAGCGGTCGTGCAGGCGGCTAGGCCGGTCGGCCCAGAACTCGATGGTGTGAGGGCATATCCTATAGCCATTCCAGTGCGGCGGACGCGGCACATTGCCGTCCGCGTAGAGGGCTTCTAAGCGGGTAATTTCTCTGCGCAGTTCGTCGCGGTCGCCGATGGCTTCGCTCTGCGGCGAGGCCCACGCCCCCAGCTGGGCGCCGCGCGGACGCGTGGCAAAGTAGGCGTCCGCTTCGCGCGCGCTGACCTGCTCAACGTCGCCTTCGATGCGCACCTGTCTGCGCAAGACCTCCCAGTGAAATACCAGCGCCGCGCGGGGATTTTGCTGTAGGTCGCGCGCCTTGCTGCTCTGACTATTGGTGTAAAATGTAAATCCGCGCTGGTCGAACTCCTTGAGCAAAACCATGCGCGCCGAAGGGCGGCCTTCCGCGTCGGCAGTGGCCAGCGCCATGGCGTGCGGGAGTGCGATGTCGCTGTCCTGTGCCCGCTCGTACCAGAGGGCAAATTGCGCAAAGGGATCTGCGGTAAAGTCGCTCTTCTGTAGATGGGATTCGTCCATGATCTCTCCTTTGCCAAGCAAGATATTGGCTGCTGCAGCGGTCGACAAGTGGAATGGGTCGGTTGGGCTGCAATGGACGTAGAATGCGGGCTCTCATGGGCTATATGGAGCATGAGGTTGGGAGGGTTCGTATTGCGAGAACGGGGGATATCTGCGTTTTTTAAACAGTACTAATGAGGGGAGATGTGCAATGATTGACGCCAAGACGGCGCGTGCCAATGCCGATGCTCTGCGCGAATCGATTCGCCTGCGCAAAGTAAATCCCGCCCATGCCAATGTCGATCGCTGGTTGGAGTTGGATGGGATGCGGAGGGAGCTGCAGGGCGAGATTGATGCGCTCAACAGCGAGAAGAAGGAACTGGCCAAGCTCGGAAGAGAAAACCCCGATGCCGCCCGCGCCAAAGGGATGGAACTGCGCGACAAATCGCGCGCGCTCGACGCTAGCATGGGCGAAGTCAACGACGAGTGGCAGCGCATTCTCGACTGGTTTCCCAACTGGCCCCACGAGGACATGCCGCACGGTGCAGGCGAAGAAGACAACGTCGAAGAGAAGGCTTGGGTGCCCGGTCAGGGCTATTTGCCAAGCGACAAATTGGGTGTCGGCGAGGAGAGCGCACGCCATATGCCGGTTTATCCCGTGCACGGCGACGGCGAATTTGAGGCGGCGCACCACTCGGAGCTCGGCGTGCAGCTCGGAGGGGTCGATACGCTGCAGGCCTCGCAGGTATCCGGATCGCGCTTTGCCTATCTACGCGGCGATTTATCGCGCATGCAGTATGCGCTCAGTCGCCTATTAATAGATGAATTGCTGGGACGCGGCTATGAGATGTTCATACCGCCGCTGCTGGTGCGCGAGCGTGCGCTCTATGGGACATCGCACTTTCCCGAGGGACGCGACCAAGTATACGCGATCAACAGCGAAAACGTCGAAGATGGAACCCAGCTCTTTCTCGTCGGTTCGTCGGAACCGACCAACTTCAGCTACTTTGCCGATCGCGTACTCGAGGCCGATCATCTCCCGGCCAAGCTCTTTGCCTACACCGCCTGCTTTCGCTCGGAAGCGGGTTCGTGGGGCAAAGACGTCAAAGGCATAAAGCGCGTGCATCAATTCGACAAAATTGAGATGAACGCGGTTTGCCTGCCCGAGCAGTCAGAGGCAGTCTACGCCGAATTTGCCGAGATAAACGAGTGGCTGTTACAGCAGTTGGAACTGCCCTATCGCGTAGTCGATAAATGCACGGGCGATGCCGGCTACCTAGCCAGTCATCGCCAGCGGGACTTGGAGGCTTGGCTGTCTGGGTCGCGCGAGTACATGGAAGTGATGACGGATACCAATACGACGGACTACCAGGCGCGCCGCCTCGGTATTCGCTACAAGGGCGAACGGGGGCGCGGTTACTGTCACACCGTCAACGATACGGGCGCGGCTATGGGACGGCTGCTCATCGCCATCCTCGACAACTATCAGCAGAGCGACGGTTCGGTGGTCGTTCCCCAGGTGCTGCGCGCCGTCGTTGGCAAAGAGCGCCTGAACCCGCCGGCAACTTAGGAGGCTCCTCGTGGTCGCCCTTCGTTTGGATGGACGTGAAATTGCGGCACAGGTGCGCGCGGAGATGCAGGGGGAAGTTGCGCGGCTGAAGAGCGAATGTTCCCTAGTGCCCGGGTTGGCGGTGGTGCTGGTGGGAGAAAATCCGGCATCGCTGTCCTATGTACGCTCAAAGACGCAGGCCTGCCAAGAGTTGGGCATGCACTCGCTGCAACTCGACTTTCCCGCCTCGCTGAGCACGGACGACTTGTTGCAGACGATTGGCGAACTCAACGCGGACGCGGATATCCACGGAATTCTCGTGCAACTGCCGCTGCCGGGCCAGGACGAACGGCGCGTGCTCAATGCCCTTTCGCCCGATAAAGACGTCGATGGGCTGCATCCGGTAAATCTCGGTCGTCTGCTGCGCGGCGAGGAGGGGTTTTGGCCCTGCACGCCGCACGGCGTGTTGCAAATACTGCAGCGCAGTCAGATCGAAGTGGCCGGTCGGCACGCCGTCGTCGTCGGCCGCAGCGCGCTGGTCGGACGTCCTGTGGCCAATCTCTTGGCACAAAAAATGGAGGGCGGTAACGCCACGGTGACGATGTGCCATACCGGCACGCGGGATTTGGGCTACTTTACCCGCCAAGCCGATATTCTCGTCGTCGCCGCCGGACAGCCTGCTGCCATTACCGCCGATATGGTTCGCGAAGGTGCCGTGGTGATCGACGTTGGTGTCAACCGCATCGAAGACGCTTCGCGCGAGCGCGGTTGGCGACTAGTCGGCGACGTCGACTATCCCGAAGTGCGCAAAAAGGCCCGTGCCATCACCCCCGTGCCCAACGGCGTCGGGCCGATGACGATTGCCATGCTGCTCTACAATACCATCGCGGCGGCCAAACGCATTCGCGGCGTGCGCTAGGCTGGCGAGCCGGTCGCGCAGAATAGCGGTCTGCAAGCCGCAGCGAGGATCGACAATGAGAATACTCGTAACGGGTAGTAGTGGGCTGATCGGCTCGGTGCTGGTCGAAGAATTGAGCCGCCTGCACGAAGTGGTCGGCTACGACCGCAGCGCGCCCGAGGAGCCATTTGTCGGTGCGGCTTTTTACCGGGGTGATATGCTTGACCGCGACGTTTTGCAGCGGGTTTTAGAGGGCGTTGAGGGCGTCGTTCACCTGGCTGGAATCCCTTACGATATCCCGCCACTGCACGAAGTGTTTTCCACCAACGTCCAGGGAACCTATAATGTCTTAGAACTGGCCGCCGAGGCCGGCGTTTCCCACGTTCTATTTGCTTCGAGCATCATGGCCTATGGCTTTGGGCAAAACGCCGATCCACTTTATTTCCCGATCGACGAAGCGCATCCGCTACGGGCAAATCGCCCCTATGGATTGAGCAAAATAGTTGGTGAGCAGCTTTGCCGCAGCTTTAGCGAGCGCTGCGGTATCCGCACCTACTGCTTTCGCCTGACGACAGCGGTGGCCCCGGGAAAGCGCTATGACCTCTATCCTAGTGCCGGCCGCAAGATGGAAGTTGGGATATACCAGTACTTCGACGTGCGCGATTTTGCAGCGCTGGTTGACGCAGCCCTGTGTGACGAGCAAATCCAACACGACAGCTTTCTTGTTAGCGCCAGCGATTCGGGGCACGAGCGCCCCACCGCCGAAGTCATTGCCGAATATTATCCGCACGCCGAGATGCGCTATGTCGATTTATATGCCAACGCATCGTTTGTTGACATCGGTAAGGCAGAGCGCTTGCTGGGTTTTGCTCCGCGCCATACCTGGCGCAGTGATAGAGGCCTTTTGACTTGACACAGGGGCGGCCTTTTCGTGATATGTGCAGGGGAGATGTCCACAGCGGCGTAGGGTGCGATTGGCCGATATGATGACTGCGGTTATCCTCGTAGTCCTGTTTTCTATGGCGGCGTGGATCGGCTGTGGCATCGCGTCGGCTATTATTGCTCGTCGTCGCGGTGCCAGCGGGTACAGTTGGACCGCCTTAGGGTTCTTGCTGGGCCCGGTGGGCTTGCTCTTGGTATTAAAGGTGTTGGCGCACGCGTGCCCGGCCTGTCGCGCACCGGTCTTGCGGGCGGTGCGTCGGTGTCCGCGCTGTGGCGGTCAGATACCCCGATTGGAATACAATCCCGTTGGTCCGTTTTGGACCTATAGGCGCGACTGGTAGCGAGGTGGACTTAGAGTGGCTGAGATGGTCGATGTAATTGCCGGTGAAAACGAGCTGATCGAGCAGATGTGCACGCCGAGCGCGGCGGTGCGCGCAGCGGTGGGTGCACTAGACGGCGACGTCGTCGTGCTGGGTGCGGCAGGTAAAATGGGACCTACGCTGTGCGAACTGCTAGTGCGCGCCGGGGCGCGCCGAGTCATAGCGGTATCGCGCTTTTCCGATCCCCAGCAGCGCGCGTATTTGCAGGGGATTGGCGTGGAGACGATTGCAGCGGACCTATTGGATGCCGCTGCGCTGTCGCAGTTGCCCGATGCGCCGTACGTGTACCACTTGGCCGGTTTTAAGTTCGGGGCGGCGGGCCATGTCGATACGACTTGGGCAATGAATGCTTGGCTGCCCGGCCAGGTCGTGCGGCGCTACAGCGATGCCCGCATCGTCTACGTGAGTTCGGGCAACGTCTACGCTTTCGCTCCTAGCAGCAGTCGAGGCGCTGACGAGCAGGGGGCCATCGGCCCCGTGGGTGAATACGCGCAGTCGAGGCTGGGCGGCGAACGCCTGGCCCAGTACTGGTCGCGCGCGCAGGGCACGCCGCTGGCCATCGTGCGCCTGTTCTACGCGACGGAATTGCGCTATGGCATTATCCACGATCTGGCTTGGAGGGTGTGGAACGGCGATGCCATCGATCTGACGATGGGCTATGTTAACCAGATATGGCAAGGCGATGCCAATGCCTACCTATGCCAGTTTTTCCCCCTGTGCGACCGTCCGGCCGCCTTCTTCAATATGACGGGAACTCAAGTGCTATCGACGCGCGCAATGGCCATGCGACTGGGCGAATTGATGGGGCGCCCGCCGCATTTTATCCATAGCGAGGCCGACGATGCGCTGCTGGGCAATGCGGAGCGCTTATTCGAGCAGTTGGGCCGCCCGCAGGTGAGCGTAGAGCGCATGCTGCAGTGGGTGGCTCACTGGGTGCAGCAGGGGGGTAAAAGCCTCGGCAAGCCGACCAAGTACGAGTCGCGCAGCGGAAAGTTCTGAGCGTGCGCGATGTCTGGCGTGCCGCCTTTAAGCGAGAAGGGGCGCGCCTGTTGCAGCCTGGGTTGGGCGCAGGGGCGGTCGACGGCCAGCCTTTTGCCGATGGGCTCTGGTGCTGGGCGCAGTGGGTGGGTGCGGGAGAAGACCTCGGTGCAGTGGGTGGCCCCGCTTCCGATGCGGCGGCGGCTCTGTGCGCCGCGGCGCAGGGCGATCCCATTGGAGTCGATGGGCGAGGGGTGTGGGCGGCGCGTGGGCTCTACGCCTGGGGTAAAATGGCGGGTGATGAAGCGATGCGCCGCAAGGGACTGGCTCATGCGGAGGGCGTGTTCTCTGCCGTTGACGGCTATGCTGCCGGGCGCACGGAACTTTCGGTTTGGGCCGCAGTTCTCGCCCTGTGCGGAGAAGTGCTCGCCGACGGTGGGAATCGCGCCGTGCACTATATGGCTGCTCGCAGTGTGGCCGTCCTACTCAACGATTTTTACCAAGTAGAGCGCGGAGAGTTTCTCCATTGCACGGAGCGGGCAACGCTGCCAGACCAGGGTGGACAGGAGGCCGAACTGGCCGTGCAAATTGAGGCGGTCGATGCGCTTCTCGCAGAAGCCGTCCGCTGTGCCGACGAGCGCTTATGGGCCTGGTCTAACGCCTGCGTGCGGCGCTTGGCCGAGCGCGTCGGCGACGATGAACGGGCCGCTGAGGCGATGCGCCTTCCCGCCGTGCGCATAGGATGTGAGCGGGGAGAGTCGTGGGCGGCCGATTGGATCGATCGCTCTTGGTGCGCAGTGCATGGCCAAATCGCGCAGGTGCGTCTGCGCTCGCTGGTAGCGGGTCTGCGGTTGCTCGATGCGGCGTAAAAGGCAAGGAGTGAGCATTGGCAAAGACAAAGCAAATCGGCCGGTCCGTGCGCGCAGAGCACGGCACCATTGCATCTTTTCCCAAAGACTTTTTTGGTTATTTTGGCTGGCCCAGTATTGCGCAGACCCAGTCGGGGCGACTGGTCGTGGCCGCTTCCGGTCTGCGCAACGACCACGTATGTCCCTTTGGCCGCACGATTATTTGCCACAGCGATGACCATGGCGACAGTTGGACGAGTCCGCGCGTGATAAACGACACCCCGTTGGACGATCGCGATGCCGGCGTGGTTTCGCTCGGTGGTGAGCGACTAGTTGTCACCTGGTTTAGCACCGACAACCGCCAGAGTTCGGGGAAGCGCTATATGGCGATGGGTGACCGAGAGCGCTCCGATCGCTGGCGCGAGGGGTTTGCGCGCATGGATAGCGCATCGGTTGAAGACTATATCGGATCGTGGGTGCGCTACAGCGAGGATGGCGGGGAGACCTGGGATGCTCCACGCCGCATTATGTTGACGGCCCCACACGGCCCCATCGCCCTGCAGACCGGTTCGCTGCTCTTGCTGGGCAAGCACTTTTCCACCATGGACGGCTTTGTGCGCGGCGAGGGGGCCATCGCCTCCATGCGCTCTACCGATGGTGGGCGCAATTGGGAATTGGGGGGCACGGTGCCGCTGCTGGAGGGCACGGTGGAAGCGCAGTATCACGAAGCACACGTCGTGGAACTACCCGATGGGCGCCTATTGGGTCTGCTGCGTTTTGAAGACGGGGACGGGAGAGCGACCTCTGATATCGGGGTGCCGAGCTTTTCGCTGCTGCAAACGCGCTCCGAGAACCGCGGGCGCATTTGGTCCAGGCCCGAACCGCTCAAATTTCACGGTGCGCCACCCCATTTGCTCCGCCACTCATCGGGGGTTCTGGTCTGCACCTATGGCTACCGGCAGGTGCCTTTTGGTCAGCGCGCTATGGTCAGTGCCGACGAAGGCGAGACGTGGCACTACGACCTCGTGCTGCGCGACGACGGGCCGGACGAGGATCTGGGTTACCCATCGAGCGTCGAATTGGCCGATGGCAGTCTGCTCACGGTGTACTATCAAAAAGTGAGTAGCGTGCGCGATCGCTGCAGTTTGCTGTGGACGCGCTGGAGGCTGCCCCAGCTTTAGGGACGGCGTCCTCTTTCCTCAATCGGTGCGCGCTGTTGCCAGGCAAAGGGGGCCAGTTTTACCGCCAGACCGCCGGGCCGCATCAGCGCATATACCACGACGTTGGTCGCCGCCTGTAGATAGGGCAGGCGGGCAATTTGCTCCTCGCCTGCGGCCCCTTCCTCACCGCCAGCACCCTCCGGGCTTTCCTCTTCGGTCTGACAGGCTCCATTGGCTAGCGGTTCGCCGACCCAGCGTCTGCGCATGTCCAGATCGCTGAGCAAGGCGACCAGCTGACCCTCCGGCGTCTCGACGCCCCACAGACCGCGCAGCGTGCCCATACACGGCGTGCGTTCGGGATAGTACCAAGCATTGCCCAAACCGATGGGAAAGCGCGTTACTGCGCGCTTGTTCTCGCTGGGGAAGCCGTCCTCATAGGCATAGTATGCGCGATACACGGGGTGGTCCAAGGGGATTTCGAAGACTTGACCGCGATTCTGCAACGCGCGGCGAATCTGCCGCAGGGCCTCTTTTAGAAACCAGTGGTCATCGGGGCCATCGCCGGCGTCGACAAAGAGAAAGCCGCCGCCGCGCAGGTAGCGCCCCAAGCGCTCGCTGTCGCCTTGGTTGAGAAAAATGCGTTCTTCGCTGGAGGCTCGTCCGCGCAGCGGTCCGGGAAAGAGGAAGTGAATGGGGTCTTCCAGCAGCGTGTCGCTGCTAAAACCGCGCACCGCGACGCCGCGCGCACGGGCGATGATTGAGGTGTGGTCGCGCATATAGCGCGCTAAGTCTTCTATGCGGTAGTTATCGGTGGTGCCATCGAGCAATAGGTGGGTAAAGTTGATGAAGCCCTCGGGGCGCTGTAGGCTGTCTTGCCCGACTACGATGGCGGCCTTGAAGCGCTCGCTCTGAGCTAGGGTAGCTAGGTCGATTAAATCCAAGGAAAACTCGTCGTAGGCAGCCATCGGTCCCGCCTCGAGGGAGGGGCGCATCTCCTCTTCGTCGTTGGGAGGGGGCAGTAGCTTGCCTTCCTTATCGGGTGGGCGCGCACTCAACGGGGCCTCGTCGGGAGTCACGCCCGGCGTCGGTATGCGTTCGGCGGCAATTTCTGGCGCTTCCAGAGGCTGGCCGCCGGTAGCCAATCGCTCCATGTGCACTTGCTGTAGGTTGGGTGAGGCTGCGCCGCCGAAGCGCTGGGCTGGGGTAGCGACCGCGTGGCTAAAACGGCGGACCAACGGTAACTGGGTAGGGTTGGTGTAAAGGGCCTGATACAGGTATATAACCGATGTGTGCAGCAGCAGGGAAACCAGAGTGCAGCAGGCAAGCAGGCGGCGGTTGGACATGGCAGTGCGGTCGGATCTCGGGATTGCCCGGTAAATATATAAGGCGGCTATTGCGTGCTATTGCGCGCATGAAACGCGAAATATAGCGCCTTAGGTGATCCTTATACAGGGCGTTATCTCCCCGCCTTTATGCGGACTATCGCTAAATTTGTTCTTGCTCATGTACGTAGCGGATTGCCTCGGCATCGTCCGCATCGAGGGTGAGCAGATCGCGATAGAGACTGAGTGCTGACTCCACATCGTTGCGGACGGCGGCCGTAGATGCCAGAGCGCGCAGAATATTAGTATGGTGCGGCAGGTGCTGGCGAACCTTAAACAGCCAGCACTCGACATCCTCTATCTGGTCAGGTAGTGCGCGCTGCTGCGGAGATACGGGTGTCCTACCCGATAGGGATTGCTGCAACAGGCCCATCAGGCCACCCGAAGGGGCGGCGCTGCGCTGGGCGCGCTCATCTAATGCAACCATCCACAGCGATAGCGCCTCGACAAAGGATTCGCCCGCCTCCGCATAAGCCCCCGATTCGTAGAGGGCAGCGCCGAAATTGTAAAAAACGGCCGGATTGTCGAGCCCGTAGTCGATCAGTTGGGCGTAGATAGCCAGTTCGCCCTTCATATCATCGGCTGCAAAGGCAGCGTTGGCTCGGCGGTACAGCGCACGCACGTCGGCTTCCAGGCCATGCAGGGTTTCTAGTGCACGCCCTTTCGCTTCTGCAGGCACGCGTACTCGCAGCGATTTACCTTCGTCGCCCGTCAACGTGGCGGTTTGCACGGTATGCAGAATATCCACCTCGTGGAGCGCATGCGCTAGTCGCTGCACATAGCGCGGCGACCCCGCGCTGATTAACAGATACCATCCATCGAGATCGAGGCGCGTCGGGGTATCTTCAGGCTGGTGTTCAAGGCGCAGAAAGCGCGAGACAAAGAGGGCGACTTCTGTCTGCGTAGCCAGAAAGAAAGAGGAGCAATAGGTGGTGCCTTCGTAGTAGTGCACGCTCCAATCGCGCACCTCGCGCTGCACGGCTAAAGCGTGGTCGAAGCAGTGGCGAAAGGTCCTCAGTTGCCATATGGGCCAGGCGGAACGGACGATGTCGACGGCGTGGGCAATCTCGCAGTTCCGCTCGGGCATGCGTTCCATGGATACGCTAACGCGGTCGATATAGCGATCGAGGTCGAGGCCGCGTCGTTCCGTTTCGGCGCGCGCGGCGACGATAAAGGGGGGGCGATAATCGGCGCGTTCCAGCGTTAGGGCGCGCACGAGAGCATTATCGCTTAGCATTTCTAAGCGGCGCAGTAAGACGGGGTCTTCCATGCCGCCTATTCGAGCGGAATGCGCCGTCGCGGTCGCTCAGATGGTGGTTCGCGCTCAAGGCGACCGGCGCGGCCACCATCTTTAAAAACGCCCAGTAGGCGACTGCCAACCCACCAGGCGGCCACGATAAAAGCCGCTAGGTAGTACGCGCTCAGGCGCTCCCCACTCGAGAAAAATTCCAAGACGGTGTTCACGCTTACCTAAACATCAGAGCGCAACACGTCGCCCCGCATGCACTCGGCCGCCCAGATGAGCAGGCCGCAGTCGTTACTCATCTGCAACCACTGCACGCCGCGTTCTATCATGGTGCGACCAAAGGCCGGATCGATACCCATGCCGGAACCAACGAAGATGCCGGCCTTGCGCGCAGCTCCAATGGCTTTTTCCAGAGCGGTTATTACGTCGGGGTGATCCACTTCACCGAGGCGGCCGAACGATCCGGACAGGTCCCAAGGTCCCAGAACGATGGAATCCAGACCGGGCACGGCGACGATTTCGTCAATGGCTTCGATGGCTTCTACGGTTTCAATCATCACTGCGGCAAAAATGCCCGCATTGGCGCGATCGACGTATTCGGTACCGGCATCGCGCCCGTAGTCGGACGGTACGTTGGGACCAAAGCCGCGCCGTCCCTGGTTGGGGTAGCGACAGTCATCGACAAAGGCGCGGACTTCGTCGACGCTTTTGATCTGCGGAGCGATAACGCCTGGGGCACCGGAGTCGAGCGCGTTTTTGACAAAGGGCGTGCTGTGATGGGCCACGCGGACGACTACGGGAATTTGTTTATAGCGCGCGGCTAGCAGATGGCCGCGCATGGCCTCGGGGCTCATGGGGGCGTGCTCTAGATCGATCCACAAAAAGTCGAGCGAGGGCGCTAGGGCTTCGCTGGTCTGTGGGTCGCTGAGTGTAACGCTGGTGCCCACTAGTACCTCGCCCTCACCGAGGCGTTGGCGAAAAGCGTTTATGGGTTTAAACATGGCAATTCCTCTCAGCGATAGTGGGGTTGTTCTCTCAAATGGTATTCGAGCAGGTGGCCGCGCGCGCCCATGTAAAAAACGCCTGGTGCGCCTTCGACGATTTGGTATAGATCGCTGATGGGCGGGGTGTCGAGACGGATGATGCGCTCTGCGACCACGTCGATTTTAAATACTTCGCTCTGGGTAACGCCGTAGATATCGCCGTCGTGTCCACAGGTCAGATGGATGACGCCATAGGTTTCGGGCACGCCCATCAGCGGCGTGCCGTCACCCGGCGCGTGCCAGCGCCTGACGATCTGGCGCTGGTCGACATCAAAGGCGAAGAGTGTCGAAGCGCTGGTGCTGCCGTAGACGAGTCTCGAGCGATGGCTGACGGCCAGCGAAGTGATGGCTACGGCTTGGTGATCGGGTATGCACTCAAAGGCGCGCTCTTCGCGCTCGACGTCAAAGAGGAAGAACCGTCCTTGGGTGGTCGTCTCGATACAGCCCCTGCCGCCGGAGATACTCGTGCCGCCATAGACGTAGCGCTCGTCGGCAGCAACGGCCTGCACGCTCTGATCGAAATCGCGAAAGACGCGCATCGACTCGCCGTCGGGGCAAAAGCGCGCCAGACCGCCGCCGGGCAGGCGATAGTTGGCACGGCAGGCGATGTATATGCACCCATCGGATCCAATGGCGTACTCAAATGGGCGGTTCATGTCTTCGCCGATCAGGCCAAAGCTGTGCGGGTTGGCTTCAGGATCGCGCCCCTCGCTCTCGGGAAGGGGATTCCACGCTCGCTCGGGGTCGTAGACGCCCCAATACCCGCCCGAGTAACTACCCATATAGAGCCGGTCGCGGTGGGTGATGACATCGTAAATCTCGCCTCCACCCCAGCCGACGCGGCCCAGGTCTTCTAGGCGGCGCTCCGTCCGTTGGAAGCAAAATATGTGCATCGATATAATGGTGCTACCGTAGACGTTGCCATCGGGTCCAATATTGAGGCCGACGATGTCGGTGGCGACCTTGGGCTGGTAATCGCTCGTGCGCAATTGTCCATCTAATTCATAGCGCGCATCGAGGCGAAACTGCGCGTGCGCGTTGCGGATGGGGGGAGGCGTTGGCGGCAGTTCGGGCAAGTGGTCGATAATTCGGCGTTGTCCGCTGTGCGGATTGTAGGCCACATTGGACACTGGATCGCGCGCAATATTGCAGACGACTTCGCCGCTGTCGATTACCTGGCGCGGATAGCACCAGATATGCTGGTCGGCCACGATGGGGGGAAGGGCCTGCTGACCACAGTCGCGCCAGCGCTGGCGCTGTGGGTCGTACTGCACGAGGTGGCCGTGCGGATGCGTCCCTAAGTAGATGCTTCCATCGGGGGCAACCAGCGGCGAACCGCAGAAGCGCTGGTCGACGAGGGGAGGGAAACCGTGCGATACAAGCCGGCGGTCGTTTGGATTCCACGAAAGCAGTAGGTGGCCGGGTTGGTAGAGGCCGTGGTAGGTGCATATCCACAAGGTGTGGGTTTGTGGGTCGGGCGTGGCGCCAAATTCGCGGCAGCCGATGCGAAACTCTTCGACGGTGCGACCACTGTCCACGTCGATGGCAAAGAGCACCGCTCCCTCCTGGCCAAATTCACCGCCCCAAAGGAGATCCAACGCGCGCACGGGGTCGTGTAGTAGCCAACCTCCGCCCATCCAGCCGCCGACGACGGGACGGCCCAAATCGTAGAATGTGCCCATATAGGTGCTCCAATAAGTTGGCAGCTCAGTTCGCAGCGGCAAAATAAGCGAAAGTAGAGCGCGCGGGCAAACGAGACGGAACATAGATGACAGAAATGCCAATGTGCTCTAGCTGAATGGGTGGGTGCGCTCTGTGCAAGGACGATCACTGAGCACTCGGTGTTTGCTCAAATGAGCGCCATGTATTTGTTTGATCTTCATATCGGGGTCTGTTTGTAAATCTATCTGTCGGCATACGCGAAAGCGGATTCACTGATTAAAGCTCACCAAGTCCGCTACAAATGATGGAGTAGGTTGTGAGTCGATCGTTACCCATGGCATCGCGGCATTCACTGCGATGATCAAATCAATGGAGGAAGCAATAGATGGTCCAACGTATCCGCATGTTGTTTTTCTGCACGCTATTTCTGGGTTATTCACTTGCCAGCGCCCAAGATATCAACGTTGTCACCTACCAGCTAACCAACGACGAGCTGGGCGAAGCGGAAATTCATCCGGTAGACGATGAGTTCTATCAGTTTCTGCAGGAAGACGCCGAACTGCACCAGCGGGTTTGGGACCTGTTTAAGGAGCTAATTCCGGAGCAATACTGGGGGTGGTTTGTACGGTTTGAGATTGTGACGGACGACTTGGATGGCTCATTGGCTTCCGTGCTAAAAACGACGACGGATGGGAGCTCGAACGAATGGATCCTATCCGTCGATGTCGTAGATGCCGAAGATGCGTTCGCCACGGAAAGCCCGCAACTAAAAAACACCCTTATCCACGAGTTGGGTCACGTGCTGACGCTGTCGACGGATCAGATCGATTGGGACAACCCCGGCGTGCCGTTGAATGACGAGAGCACCGATGAAGACGTATCGGATTTTTATTTATTTCAGGAAGACTGTGCCAGCGGATTTTTGATAGACGAGGGATGCTTAATCGAAAATTCGTATATGCACCTCTACTTTCAGGCCTTTTGGCAGCAGGAGGTATTCCAGGAACACTTAAACCTCATCTTGGAATATCCATCGGAGGAGGCCGCCGAAAGGCTCTACGGAGCTAACGAAGATGACTACGTATCGGAATATGCCGCGACAAACCCCGTAGAAGATATCGCCGAGTCGTGGATGTTTTTCGTCATATCAGAAGAGGCTTCTGGGGGGAGTATAAAGGACCAAAAGATCAACTTCTTCTACCAGTTTGACGAATTAGTAGCTGTGCGAGATTACATCAGAAGCAACCTGGATGAATCGGGCAGTATGGACGATGTCGCGACCGCCATTCAGTCCGCTTCGTGGGGCCGCATAAAGATGGATTTCGATCGCTAAGTCTCGTCCTATAGGGCGTCTGTCGCTGCGTCCGACGGGCGCCCTATACGCTAGGTTGTAGGAGTCATCACATGGATGTAGAACAGCAGGTGCGCAGTGCCATTGACGTCGACTGGATCGCAGAGCGAACGGCCGAACTCGTCTCTGTTCCCAGCGTTACCATGGACGAAGCGGCCGTGTGCAATCTCTATGAGGAGATGCTACGCGGTCTAGGTTTAGAGGTGGTCGTGCGCCCCGTGACACCTGGCCGCAACAACCTCTATCTGCGGATACCTGGCCGCGGCGATGGCTCTTCCCTGATGTTAAACGGCCACCTAGACACGATACCGCAGGGCGCGTGTGGTCCCATGCGGCGCACGGACGGGCGCATTTACGGTCGCGGCGCCACCGATATGAAGGGTGGAATGGCTGCGATGTTGGGTGCGGCAAAGGCCCTGTTGGAGAGCGAGGTGCAGCTGCGCGGCGATCTATGGCTGACTGCCGTGGTTGGGCACGAGGAAACGGTGGCAAAGAAGGATGGACCGCGCGCGTTGGTAGATGACGTGCAAAATGGGGTGCTGTCCTGCGATCGGATTCTCATCGTCGAGGGGCGCGATGCGCTGTGGGTGATGAGTATGGGGTCCATGGTCTTTACCATCGAACTCACCTCGCCGTTGGGAGGGCGCCACACGCAGTACGTGCCGTTTGCCGACAACCCAATACGCAGCGTTGGGCAGCTAATCGATCGCCTTGGTCAGCAGCAACAGGCCTTGGATGTGGAAGCTATCCACCCACTGGCCGGGGCCGAGCGGGTCGACCTGGGGCTGGTGCACGTCGGCGACTATTTCAACCGCACGCCGGTGCACGCGCTGCTGCAGGGCACGCGGCGCTGGGCACCGGGGCGGTGCGCTACGGACGTCCTAGAAGAGTTGCGCGCTCTAGTGGGGGACGTGGCCGAGGGCGGAGGGCTAGATTGGCGAGTTGATATGGAGCATGAGCGCGAGCCGTTTGAAACGCCGGTCGATGACGGCGCCGTGCAGGCCGTGGCCGCTGCACACGAACGGATGGTCGGTCACCCGCCAGAACTGGTCGGCATGCGGATCGTTGGCGATGCCAACATATATGTTCATGCAACGGGCATTCCCACTTTCTACTACGGACCTTCAAACGAGACGGCGCATGCCGACGTAGAATGGGTCGACGAGCAGCGCCTCGGTCAGGCCGCGGGCGTCTATGCGCTAGCGGCCATGCGCTACTGCGGCCTAGCCTAGATGAGCGAGTCGTTGCGCCAATGGTTTTGCGCCTTTAGATTGTGTATGCATTCTTTGAACGGAGGAAAGAGCAAGTCATAATGGAAAACCAAGCTGTGCACGCCAAACTGCAGGCCCAGGGCGAGGAATTAGAGGCCATAAAAGAGATGTTGAAGATCAAAATTGATGGGGATTGGGATGAGGATATGATTGGCACGGCCTTTGATAACTTGGAGGCATTGCTGTGCGGCGAAGTGGCGGAAGATGCACCCTCTGCTCGTCCCAAGCGCAATGTGCCACAGCAGCGGCGCCGTCGCCGGCGCTAAATTGACTGAGGGGCAATGGCAAAGGGGCTGTCCTGCGGGGGCGGCCCCTTTTGTGTTTGTCCCATCGGGCTATGTCGACATCGATTGATATTGCCAAAGTGCGCGATGATTTCCCCGCGCTGAAAAACTTCGTATGGCTGCAAAACGGCGGCGTTAGCATAACGCCGCTGCCCGTTGCCCGCGAGCATGCCACGCGTATGGAAGAACTGCTCGAACGCGGCCCCCTGCATATCGCATTCCCGCAAGAGGAGTACCCGCGGCGCGCACGCAGCATGGATGTACTGGCGCACTTTTTTTCTTGTCAGGTGAGCGAACTAGCGCTAATGCGCGGTGTGAGCGAGGCTTTTCAAACCGTACTGCGTGGCATCGATTGGCACGCGGGCGATCGCGTATTGATTACCGAGGACGAAGAGGCCGCCCTGCTGCTGCCGCTTCTGCACCTGCGCGACGTCAGCGGAATCGAGGTCATAAAGGTATCGCTGGTCGCCGATCCGCACGAACAACTCGCTCTCTTTGAACGACAAATGAACGAGCGCACGCGCCTACTGGCCGTCAGTCACGTCACGACCGATAGAGGCTTTCGCCTGCCCGTTGAGCGACTGTGTGAGGCTGCCCGAGCGCGCGGCGTGTTGAGTTTTGTCGACTTGGCGCATTCGGCCGGGTTATTTCCGTTATCGCTGCGCGATCTGGGCTGCGACTTTGCCGGTCTACTATCCTATAAATGGATGTACGCGCCCTACGCTGCCGGCGCGCTATTTGTGCGCCGCGAAATGCTGGACGTGCTGCAGGTGCGCTATGCGGGGGGGCGATCGCAGGCGGCTCTGGACTTCGAGGGGGACACCTATAGCCTGCGCGATAGCGCCGAGCGCTTTCAATACGGACCGTGGTCGTGGCCACTGGTGCACGCTTGGGCGCGCTCGCTCGAGTACCTGCAGTCGATTGGCCTGGCGGCTATAGAGGAGCGCACGCAGCAATTGGCCACCCACCTCAAAGAAGGTTTGGCGGAATTGGGTGCCGAACTTTACACGCCGACTAGCGCTGAATCATCGGCCGCACTCGTTAGTTTTGGCTACGGTGAAGTCGCCGGCAAGGATCTGTGTGCCGCGCTGCGCCAGCGTTGGAATATCGTCGTTAAGGCGCTTCCACACGGCCGTCAAGGGCTGCGTGCGAGCGTGGCTTTTTTCCTACTAGATGACGAACTCGATGTGCTCTTAAGCGGGCTACACGCCCTTGGCAAGGAGAGACGTTCGAAATGAAAATATGTAAAGTTGAGGTGATTCAGATCGAGACACCGCGCTATTACGGCCACGTGTCGGGTCACGTACTGGTCAAAGTGCACGTTGACAACGGGCCGATTGGCTGGGGCGAGGCCTCAGACAGTCGCGCACAGGATCTGGCTGCTGTGGCCCAGCAGTATGGCGATTTGTTGGTGGGGCAGGATGCGCGCAATATCACGCAGATCAACGAGATGCTGCGCGCGCACCGCTTTGGATCCAGCGTCAGCGATATGCATTTAGTATCGGCCATCGACCTAGCGCTATACGATCTCAACGGCAAAGCACAGGGCGTACCGGCCTACCAGCTGCTGGGTGGGAAATGCCGCGACAGGCTCTATTGCTGTTATCCGATTTTTGGCTGGCAGGTGCGCGAAGATTTTGAGCGCGCCGCCTCGTACTTGCAGCGCTTGGTCGATCTGGGGCATCACCTATTCCGCTACTACGTGTCGGGAGACTGCGCGTTGGACGACCGCTTTCTCAGCGAGGTAACATCGCGTTGGGGCGACGCCCTCAAACTCAAGTCACTCGATTTTTCTGGACGTTTTCGCGAGTGGGAAGAGGTGCTGCGCTACGGCATGGCGCTGCGCCACCACAACCCCTATCACTTTGAGCAGCCATCGCGCGATATGCGCGTTTCTGCTCAGTTTACCAAGCGCGTTGATCTACCCGTAACATGGCATATTCACAGTTTGCAACAGGGCTATGAGGCAATTGATAGCGGCGCCTGTACGGCTTTTAACGTGGCCTGTGTTGCCGCCGGACCAACGCACATCCGGCGCTTATTCGCCTTAGCCGAGGCCGCCGGTTTTCGCTGCCTGATCGGCACCGACCAGGAGTCGACTCTCGGCGTATCAGCTCAGGTTAGCGTCGGCGTTTCCATGCCCAATATCAGCTTGCCCTGCGATCCGATGGGCCCCGTGCTCTACACCGCCTCGCCGGCCAAAGAGCGCGTGCGCGCAGAGGGCAGCTATCTCTACCCCTTTGAAGGGCCCGGTCTGGGCGTGGAGATCGACGAGGAAAAGCTGCGTCAGATCACCGTCGCCAGCGCCTGATGGGCGGTCTGGACGAAGTGCAAATACGCCATTTCCAACGGTGTGGCTTTGCGCTGGTCGCCAATCCGCTGTCGAGCGCTGAGATGGCAATCATCGATGCGCGGCAGCGGGCCCTTGAACCGGAGTGGGAACGGGCCGACATTCCCGATCACTTCAACCGCTCGGCCTGTCAGTTCCTCATGATGGGCGAGTTGCTGTTGCGGCAAGTCGAGCGCCCGCAGTTGCTGGGGTGGGCGCGCACTCTGTTGGGGTGTGAGGATATACGTATCGGTGCTTGTGGCCTGGGCGATGCATCGAAGATCATTAGCTCGGACGGCCGACCGCAGCGGCAGGTGCACTGGCACGCCGATGGCGGACCGGATGTGGCACAGGTCGCGTTGCGCACGGCTCTTGATCGACACGGTCCAGATAACGGTCCGCTGCGCGTACTGCCCGGCAGCATGAGTCGCCTGGGTGAGGATGTACGCGAGGAGTTGAGACAGCTCGAACTGGCCGGAGGAGCTTGCGACGGCGAGCCGAAACTGCTCTTTGCGCGCCATCCGCACGAAGTAGAGGTGCACTTGGATCCGCGCTGGACGTTGGTGTGGAACCCAAGCACTTGGCACGCGACGGGCGTCAAGACGGCAGAGGGCCGGCGGCGCGCCATGAGTTGGAACTACGTTCCGGCTGGGGGGCGAAAAAGGGATAGCGAAGCGTTAAAGTTTCTTATGCCGCAGTGGTCACACTGGTCTGAGGAGCGCCAACGCCTTTGGGGTTTGGTCGATTAAACGGCTAGCGCAACATATCAATCAGGAGAATAGCAACGATGAGCGAAGCGCAAGAAGAGCGGGGTTGGGCCGATCGCTGGATTGGTTTTAGAGAGGAGATCAAGGTATTCGATGTGACGATTCGCGACGGCGGCTTGATGAACGATCATCACTTTAGTGACGAGGTGGTCGGCGGCGTGTATCAGGCGTGCGTGGAGGCCGGCGTAGACTATATGGAAATAGGGTATATCAATTCGAGAGCGCAGTTTCCCGCCGATGAATTTGGTCCGTGGAAGCACTGCCGCGAAGAAGATCTGCGCCGCGTCGTAGGCGATAACGAAACGGATCTTAAACTCTGCGCGATGGCCGATGCCGAAAAGAGCGATTATAAAGAAGATATTTTGCCCTCGGGCGAAAGCGTGCTCGATATGATCCGCGTGGCCACCTATATACACCAGATGCCCCTGGCCATTGAAATGATTCACGATGCGCACAAGAAGGGGTACGAGACGACGCTCAACCTGATGGCCGTTTCGACTGTGCCCGAAGCTGAAGTGCGCGAAGCGCTGGAAATGCTGGCCGACACACCGGTGCTATCGGTCTACGTCGTCGATAGCTTTGGCTCCCTCTACAGCGAGCAGATACACGCCCTATACGACCTCTTTGCTCATTACTGCAAGCCACATGGAATAGAGGTGGGCATGCACATGCACAACAACCGCCAACTGGCCTTTGCCAATACGATTGAAGGGGTGATCCGCGGGGCCAACTGCTTGGATGCGTCCATGGCGGGTTTGGGGCGCGGGGCAGGTAACTGCCAGTTGGAACTGCTGATGGGATTTCTGCACAATCCCAAATTCCGTCTGCGACCCGTATTGCAGTGCATTGAGGACCACATCGAGCCCATGCGCGAGCAGCTGCTGTGGGGCTTTGATTATCCGTATATGATTACCGGTTTGCTCAACGAGCATCCGCGTTCGGGCATGGCGTTTAACGCCTCTGAGGATCGCGGAAAAATTGTTCAGTTTTACGATATGATGAAGGCGGAAGCCTAAGCATTGAATCGACGGATATGAAGCGGCGCGGTAGCTCTTTTACCGCGCCGCTTTTTTATGCGCTGTCCAGAGGCGTTGTATGGCTATTCAATTTATCCCATCTTAGGGCGCTATAGCCCACGCTGGGGCTGCGAGCTCGATACATTTTTGCACGAGGAAGGTCGTATGACTACGCGCGAATTAAGCACGGGCAGTCTGCGCTGCACGCTGGGTGGGCCTATGGGTGACTATATGCGCGCCGTGACGCAGCAGTGGCTGCTGGTGGCGCCGCGCGCCAATCCCGCTATGCTCGATATGTTTCGCGATCGGGATCGTCGGCCCCACCGCAATATGGTGCCTTGGGCAGGGGAGTTTGCCGGCAAGTATTTAACCAGCGCCGTGCAGTTGTTGCGCCTAACCGAGGATGCCAACTTGCGCACCTGCGTCGAAGAATTTGTCGCCGATCTGCTGGCTTGCCAGGCCGAGGATGGCTATTTGGGTCCGTGGCCCGCTCGCTATCGACTGCGCGGAACGGCGCCCAACGTCGGGGGCAACGGTGGGCCGACGTGGGATGCCTGGGGTCATTATCACATCGCCCTCGGCTTACTCCTGTGGAACGAGTACAGCGGCGATGGAGCGGCTCTGCGCGGGGCCGAGCGCATCGCCGACCTGTTCTGCAAAAAGTTTCTCGGTCGCAAACGCCCGCGCCTGGTCGATACGGGCAGCACGGAGATGAACCTGGCTATGGCACACGCGCTGTGCCTGCTCTACCGGCGAAACGGAGCGCGGCGCTATCTCGAACTGACGCTGCAAATCGTCGAGGAATTTGCCGCGACCGATGGAGAGGGAAATTTGCTGGCCGGCGACTACGTAAATCAGGCCCTGCGCGGCGTCGATTTTTTTCAAACGCCCAAGCCGCGCTGGGAGAGCCTGCACCCGATTATGGCGCTGGCTGAGCTCTACTGGATAACGGGTGAGGAGCACTATCGCCGCGTTTGCGAACAAATTTGGTGGAGCATTGCGCGGCTGGATCGCCACAATAACGGGGGGTTTTCCTCCGGCGAGCAGGCCCAGGGCAATCCCTATCATCAGGGGGCGATCGAAACCTGCTGCACGATTGCCTGGATGGCCTTTTCGATCGAGGTGCTAAAGATGACGGGCGATTCCGTAGTGGCCGACGAATTGGAGCTCTCGCTGCTCAATTCGGGTTTGGGTCTGCACTCGCCCAGCGGGCGCTGGGTGACGTACAACACGCCCATGGACGGCGTGCGCAGAGCCAGCGCTCACGATATTGTCTTTCAAGCGCGCGAGGGCAGTCCCGAGCTCAACTGCTGCAGCGTCAACGGGCCGCGCGGGTTGGGCTTGCTGGGCGACTGGGCTCTGCTGAGCGACGGCGAGAACGCGGTGCTCAACTGGTATGGCCCGGCCGCCATGGAGATTGTTCTACGCTGTGGCGTCAAGGTGCATCTGCGCCAGGAGACTGACTATCCGCACTCGGGGCGCATACGCCTGCACGTCGCCCCCAGAAGAGCGCACGCCTTTGCGCTTAAGCTGCGCGTTCCGCACTGGTCGGCGCGCACGCGCGTGCGGATAAACGGGACGTCTATGCGCGGCGTCATCGCCGGAGAATACTTGACAATCGAGCGGCGTTGGAAAGAGGGAGATTGCGTCGAGATAGACCTCGATATGTCGCTGCACTACTGGCTGGGTCAGCGCGAGTGCCGCGGCAAGGCATCGCTCTACCGCGGCCCCGTTTTGCTGACCTATGATCGGCGATTTAACGAGATCGATCCGCAGCATATTCCCGCTCTGGACATGGACGGCGTGCGGATGCGCCTCAAGCGCGTTGCCGGCGTCTTGGTCGCCGTAAACGTGAAGGCGGCCGATGGGCGCGCGCTGACCCTGTGCGATTTTGCCAGCGCGGGGGCGGGCGGGGCGCCCTATCGATCGTGGCTGAAGGTGCGCGGTGGCCGGTCGACGCCCTTTTCGCCGCGCACGCCGCTGCGCAGCGGGAGGATATCATCGTGAACGATGCCGGGCGCATAGAGCGCTCCCTAGCGCTGTATCGCCGAGCCAAGGAGCTCATTCCCGGGGTGGCGCAGTTGATCAGCCGGCGGCCCACGCGCGCGGCCTTCGGCGTCAGTCCGATTTATGCCCAGCGCGCCAAGGGATGCAGAATCTGGGACGTCGATGGCCACGAATATATCGATTGGCACAGCGGCGTGGGGCCCATTGTGCTCGGCTATTGCGACGACGAGGTCGACGCGGCGGTGTGCGCGCAGATTGCACGCGGCACGGTCTCCAGTCTGCTGGACGAAACCCAGGTGCTGCTGGCCGAGGAGTTGGTGCGGCTGATTCCGTCGGCTGAAATGGTTCGCTTTTGCAAGGGCGGCGGCGAGGCCTGTGCCATTGCCGTGCGCATCGCCCGCGCCCACAGCGGGCGCGACAAGGTGCTCTTCTGCGGCTATCACGGCTGGCACGATTGGTATTTGGCGGCCAATTTGGGCGGCGAGCACCTAGCCGGACACCTGTTTAACGGCATAGAGCCGCTGGGCGTCCCGCATGCCTTGGAGGGCACGGCTATTCCTTTTACCTACGGCGATTTATCCGAGTTGGAACAGCGCCTGCAGGTGCACGGGGACCAAGTGGCGTGCATTATAATGGAGCCGATGCGCAGCGCAGAACCGCCCGATGGCTATCTGCAGGGCGTGCGCGCGCTGGCCGATCGTTACGGGGTGCTGTTGGTATTCGACGAAGTGTCCTCGGGTTTTCGCGTCGCGCTGGGGGGGGCGCAGCAGCACCTCGGCGTTACGCCCGATCTCTCCGTTTTTGCCAAGGCCATTTCCAACGGCTATCCGCTCGGGGCCGTCGTCGGCCGGCGCGCCTATATGGCCGGTGCCGAACGCCTGTTTATATCTAGCGCCTACTGGGACGACGCGGTTGGCACTAGCGCGGCGCTGGCTACGCTCCGGGCGCTGCAGGAGCGCGATGCCGTCGCCCATTTTCGTCGCATCGGCACCCTTTTTATAGAGCAGATCAACGCGGTGGCTCGGCGGGTTGGCGCACCTGTCGAGTGCGCCGGCTGTGCAGCACATCCGCACATTCGCTTTGCCATTGAGGAAGCCGATCTGCTCAAAAAGGTGCAGACCTTATTCGTGCAAGAAAATGCCCGCCGCGGCGTGCTGCTGGCAACCGGTCTGTTCCTCAATGGGTCGCACGACGAGGAAGCCGTGGAAAAAACGGCGGCTGCGGTGGGTGAGAGTTTGGCCGTTATTGCGCGCACTGTAGAGACGGGGAGCGTCGATACTGCTCTCGTCAGTCCCGTGCAGGAGGAACTCTTTCGCCGACAGGTCGATTAGGGCGCCGAGGGGCCAATTCGGCAAAGGCGTCGATTATGCGCGGATAGAACAGGGCGAAGCGCGGATAGACGGCGCGATTTGACTCGTATTCTTCGAGGCGTTCGCTGAGGGTATGAACGTAGCGAAAGCCGCGCAGTGAATCGTCGCGCAGGGCGCGGTCACTCTCTTCCCGACTGAAGAACTGGCTGTGCAAGCGCGCCGTTACGGCGCGTATGACGTGTTCGTTGGCACAGTCCAACCAGCGCGTATAGCCGAGGTTCTGCATGGGGTTGGCTATGGGCAGATAGAGCTCGGCGTGCGCCAGCAGGGAATCGCCGTGGGCGCGGACCAAATCGTTGACAAAGGCGTGGCTGAATTCGTGCCAGACCAGTTCCAGCAAATGGGGGCGCGGGCCATAGGTGGGCTGGCCGTAGCGCGCGCCGGTTGGACCGAGCAGCGTGTAGACGTCGTAGGGACCACCCGGACGACCGATATGCGGGCCAAAGCCGCCGTGGTGTAGCAGAGGGCTGAGAATGAGGTGGTAGCTTATCTGGCGCGTGCCGTAGTAGGCTTCGACGGCGGCGATGGGATCGTGATCGCCGATAAGCGCGCGCACGTCTTCCTCCAAATCACCAAAAAGGCGCTGCTGGTCGTCGTAAAAACGCATGAAGGCGGTCTGCTGGGCAAAGCTGCGCAGAGCCGATACAAAGGCGTCGAAATTCTCCGGTCCGCTAAAGGCGGCGTAGATGGGCGGCGGCAGGGGGAACGCCTCTTCCAATGCAGGCGGGTCGGAAAGGTAGAGCATGGCGGTCGGATAGGCATCCGACCAGCCGTTGCTGCTGCTCAGAGCGCGGAACAGGCGCACGGCCGGATGATCAATATGCGATGAAAAGCGATTGAATACCACGCGTGCGTAGTGCGGATGATAGGGAGTGAGAAAGGGATAGCCGCTAAGCAGCTGCACAGTAGTGAGCAGTTCGATGCGCGGGTCTGTGCCGACGTGCAGGGAAGTGGCGCGAACGGGTAGAGCTAGGAGGAGGAGGACACAGGCTAGGCGCACGGGCTCGGCGATGTACCTTGGCCTGTGCGTAGGGGGAGGTGCGCCCTTCCGCACGCATTCGAAAGCGGCGGGCGCGCACCGGTCTTCATCGCAGGATTACGAATTCCAACTTGGGCCGCTGCTGCTGGTCGGTGGAACATCAGCGGCAACGGCCTCTGTGCTGGCAGCCTCATCGCTGTCATCGGTCTGGGGATGGGCGCCGTGCAGGGCTTCCTTGAGCTGTTTGCCGGGCTTGAAATGGGTCTTGCGTCGCGCCGGCACGTAGACGACCTCGCCGGTGCGCGGATTGCGCGCGGCGGGCTTGGGTTTGGTATCCTTGACTTCGAGCACGCCGAACCCTCTGATTTCAATGCGGTTACCCTCAATTAATGTGTCGCGCATTGCCTCGAAAAGACTGTCCACCATCTGCAGGGTGAGATTGTTCTTGCAGCCAATGGAATCTGCCACAGCGCGGGCGAGATCTTTTTTGGTAACAGTTGCCACGGAAAACCTCTCGCTGGATCGGAGTGACGGCGCTCTCGCACGGAGCGGCGATGGCCGGCGCGTTTTCCCGCGATGGGGACGTCGCTACTAAGCCATATAAGATGTTGTGTTTACTGTAACTTGAATTATACGAAATCTGTACTGTGAATCAAGGAAAAAAATGGGGTGTGACTTATTTAGTAAAAAGAATGCGGGGCGGTATGAGAGAGGCTCGATCGAGTGGGTCCTCAAAGGCGCGGCTCGGACCGGGTGTGCTTTAGGTGCGACCGCGGGGGTGGCTCGGCCTCCGCTTATCTCCGTTGGCAAGAACGCTGGACAGTCTCTTCAGCGGTCGGATGGAGCGGGGCGTGAACGCGAGGAACAGCGCGGGTCGCTGGCGCCCATTTGCGCCAACGTTCGCCTAGTGAATAGATTACAAGTCGTTATGGGGATTGAACATCGCAATGAATAGGGCGGTGGCTGAGAGGGCTGCTTCGGCCCCCCCGCGCGGGCGCATCAGGCAAAAACTCGTGCTCAGTTTTGTGCTGTTGGTCATGGTGTTGGTGGGGACGTCGGGCTGGGCGCTCGTCGAACTGACGCGGCGCAGCCTCGAGTGGCAGATGCGCGCACACTTAATGTCCACGGCTCAGTTGGTCAGTTCGGGGATTTCGGGCGATGTGCTACGCATTCTGGCGCCGGGGTGGGAGCATTCCGGGGTATACCGAACCCTTGTGGCCAAACTGCGGCGGGCAAAGGAGGTCGTGGGGGCGCGACGGGTTTACGTCTTTGACCGCTTGGGGCGCAGTTTGCTCGATACGGAGGGCGTGCCGATAGGGCAGCAATACCACCATATTCGCATACGCGATCGCAGCGAAGTGGAACGCGCCCTCAGCGGTGAGGTCACCTATTCGGTGCTGTTCTTTACCGACGACGACGTCGCCTATATGACCGGTTATGCGCCGATCTACGACCGCGGTGAGGTCGTGGCAGCGGTCGGCGTGGACATCGGCGCTGGCTTTGTCGACTCGATCCACGTCTTCACGCGCTCGGTGCTGATTTTCGCTCTGCTCAGCGCCCTGTTGACCATTGTTGTAGCGTGGGGAATGGCGCTAAAACTGACCCGGCCCATCCAGCAGTTGGTGCGCGCGGCACGGGAGATTGGCCAGGGCAAAATGGAGCATCATGTCGCTTCGACCAGCGACGATGAAATCGGCTATTTGGGCGAGGCGATGGAGGAGATGCGGCGCAAGCTCGTCGCCCGCGATGCCCAGCTCCGCCAAATGCTTGGAGGCGTCGCTCATGAAATACGTAACCCTTTGGGGGGCATTGAGATATATGCGGGACTTATAGCGGAAGATTTGCCGGATGGCGACGAGCGCAAGGAGCATATCCTTAAGGTCATACAGGAGGTGCGCAAACTCGATCGGGTGATTTCTGAGTTTCTCAGCTTTGCGCGGCCTGCGCCGCCGATTGCCGGGCGCGTAGCTCTGGCTGAAGTGGTCGTCGATGCGGCTTTTCTGCTGGCGCCGGATATGGAGCGAGCGGCCGTTCAGTGCCGCCGGGAAATTGGCGCGGACCTGTCTGTTTACGCCGATCCCGAGCAGATTAAGCGCATGTTGTTCAACGTGATGAAAAACGCGGTGCAAGCCATGCGCGCAGGCGGAACGCTGACCGTTGCTGCCAAAGGCGAGGGAGACGCCGTGCGCATCGATATCATCGACGACGGTCCCGGGATGCGGCCTGAAGTGCGCGCCCGGCTATTCGAACCGTTTTTCACTACGAAAGAGCAGGGATCGGGCCTAGGGTTGGCGGTGGTCTCGCAGACGGTCAACGACAATGGAGGGCGCATCGAAGTGGAGAGCGGCGAGGGCGAGGGGACGGTATTCAGGATTTTTCTGCCCGCCGCACCGCCGGCGCGCTCGAACGGCGAGGGGGCTGACTAAATGAGTCGGATTCTGGTCATAGACGACAACGAAACGCTGGGTAGCGGCCTCGTGCTCACGCTAGACCGCATGGGACACCAAAGCGCGGCTGCAACGAGCGGAGCTGCGGGAATGGACTATCTGCGCGGCCAGCGCTGCGACTTGGTCATCACCGACTATCGCATGGACGAAATGGACGGGATGCAAGTCCTTGAGCAGGTCAAGGCGCAGTGGCCCGATACCGATGTTATGGTCATGACGGCCTATGGGACGATCGAAATAGCCGTGGAGGCGATGAAGTGCGGCGCCATCGACTTCATCACCAAACCCTTTCCGCACGAAGCCCTGCGCCTGAAGGTCGAGAAGATTCTCGAGTACCGCACAACGCGACTCGAGCGGGAGCGCTTGGGCGAGGAAAACCGCTATCTGCGCGAGGAAATTGGCGGGCGCTATAACTTTGGCGAGATCGTCGGAGACTCTGCCCTGATGCGACAGGTCCTCTCGACGGTGCACAAAGTAGCGGCCAGCGATTCGTCGGTGCTCATCTACGGGGAGAGCGGTACGGGCAAGGAATTGGTTGCACGCGCCTTGCACCACCAGAGCAATCGACGCGAAGGGCCCTTTGTGAAGGTCAACTGCGGGGCCCTGCCCCACGACTTGGTCGAGAGCGAACTCTTCGGACACGAGAAAGGCGCTTTTACCGGCGCCGTGCGCCTGAAAAAAGGTAAGTTTGAACTGGCCGAAGGGGGAACGATCTTCCTCGATGAAATCGGCGACGTGCCCATGGATACGCAGGTAAAGCTCCTGCGCGTGCTGCAGGAGCGCCAGTTTGACCGCGTCGGCGGCGAGCAGACGCTCGAGGCCGACGTGCGCGTCGTGGCGGCGACCAACCGCGCGCTGCGCGAAATGATGGTCGAAGGCACCTTTCGCGAGGACCTGTTTTATCGGCTTGAAGTCATACCCCTGCACTTGCCCCCGCTGCGCGCGCGCAAGGACGACGTGCCGATGTTGGTGGCGCATTTTATGAAAAAAAAATGTGGGGAAATGAACATACCACTCAAGCGTCTACACGTCGAGGCACTGCAGGCACTGGGGCACTATCCGTGGCCGGGCAATGTGCGCGAGTTGGAAAACGTTATCGAGCGCACCATCGTCCTATCCGACGGCGATGAAATCGCGCTGCAAGATGTGCCGCTGACCTTTGATGAGGCGCGCGCCAGTACTTCGCCCGTCGAAACGGCACTACAGGCAGAAAGCGCGGTTGTTCGGGATGGCCTTTCGCTCAATGAGCGCCTGGATCAGATAGAGCGCGATATGATTGTTCGCGCCATGGACGAAGCCGGGCACGTGAAGACGCGCGCGGCAGAGCTGTTGGGTGTAAAAACCAGCGCGCTCTACTATAAACTAGAAAAATACGGCATAAGCTAAATGGGCTACACACGGGTCATCTTGGCATTGTACCTTCTGTTGGCGCTGCCCCGCTTTTGCAGCGGCGACGCCAATCGGATTGGCTTGCTGCGCTCCGAGTGGCGGCAGGCTAGTGCAGTGCGCGATTCGCTGGATCAGCAGCGCCGCCAGATCATGGCGCAGTCCGAGAGTTTGTCGACGCATATCGACAGCCTAAAGACGATTGACATCGATGACGAAGAGCTGCATCCGGCGCTGCGTTCATCGATGGTATTGGTGCAGAGTCTCGTGCTGTTGGATCGCTCACTGGATGCGGTGCGGACGCTTGAGGACAGCTTGCTCGAGCAGCTGCGCTTAGGCTATGATTGGGAAATAGGCGTGCTCATTCAGCAGCTACAGGATCGTCCGGACGAGGGGCTGCTGACGCAGCTGATGGTATATCAGGAGGCGCGTGAAGCGCTGGGTGCGCGCACGTCGGAGACCATATTAACCTACGACGAGGGGATGGCGATTGGTCGGGACGACGGCCCCGAAGAGATTCGCCAAAAGCTAGAGCTGATGAACGATCTCGAACAAAACTTGCTCAACCAAGCGCAGAAGGTATCGGTTCATCTGCACAAACTCGAAGAGGAATATCGGCTGCGCGCGGTAATGCGCTCTTTCGTCGGCGAGGCGTACCGCATCGAGCGGACGCCGGGCGATGGCCCCAGCGCCGTCCGAACTTCCCGTGGCGCTGCCGGCAGCGGTGCGGCGACGACGTCGCTGGCAGCGACGCTGATGCGTGGAGTTGAAGGCGGTCAGCTCATCGTCGTCGAACAGGTCTCCAGCGACCGCGTGCTGCTGGAGATCCACAAGTGGAAGGCGCGCCAGCAGGAGATCGACGAATTAATAGCCGTGGTGCGCGCGCGCGCAGAGGTGTTTCAGCGCCACTTACAGGAGATGTTTGAGGGGGTGCCAGCAAATTAAGCGCTGGGGCTGTCGCCATGGCCGGGGAACTCGACCCCGCGCGCTTCTTGGCGCGTGCGAGTGCGCTCGGCGTGCAGCGCCCCTTTTAGTAGGTCGTGGGCGGGCCAGGGATCGATCTGACCACAGCTAAATAGGTCGGCGGCAGCGAAGCGCCGTTCGGGCCAGGTGTGAATGGCCAAATGGCTTTCGCGCAGCGATAGCACGCCGCTCACTCCTTGGGGAGCAAAGCGGTGAAACGTGGCGGACAATACGTGTGCGGCGGCCGCCTCGGCGGCGCGGCGCAGCTGCGTTTCTATGTACTCAGCATCGTTGAGCAAGCGCCTGTCGCAGCCGTAAAAATCCATTAACAGATGGTGTCCTAGTGGGATCATTGGCTGCTACTCAGGACGAGGAGGGCAATCTCGGAAGGGGCGCCCAGGCGCAGTGGAGGCCCCCAGTAGCCGCTGCCGCTGTGCACGTAGAGCCAGGTCGATTCGTGGCGGTGCAGACCGGCTAAATACGTCTGCTGCAGAGGTACCACGTATTTCCAGGGCACGAACTGGCCGCCGTGTGTGTGCCCGGATAGCTGCAGGTGGGCCCCGCGCGCTGCAAATACGCTGCGCGGTTGATGGGCCAGGAGTAGAACCAGATCGGCCTGTGGAGCCCGTTCGAGTGCGCCCTCTGGGTCGGAGCGATGGTCGGGGACCATATCGCCTGCACTGTGGTCGGTGATGCCGACGACGGCTATGCGGGCGCCGCTATGGTCGATCAGATGGCTGTCGTTGAGCAGCACGCGAAAGCCGAGGCGCTGGGCCTGGGCGATCCAGTCGTGCACGCCAGAATAGTATTCGTGGTTGCCGGTGACCGAGTACAGGCCCAGCGGTGCGCACAGATCGCGCAGCGGTGCGACGTCCTCGGCTAGGCGCTCGACGGGCCCGTCGGCCATATCGCCGGTGAAGACGACGATGTCCGGCTGCAGGGCGTTGGTGCGCTCGACTATGCGGCGCACAAAGTCTCCCTTTATCGTCGGACCAACGTGCAGGTCACTGATGTGCGCTATGCGCAAGCCATTCAACTCAGCCGGTAGTCCGTCGATGGGCAGGCTGATTCGGCGAACGGCGGGCGTGCGTCGCGCCTGATAGAATCCCCACGATGCTGTGAGAATAGACAAGCCGAGGACGAGCGCGTCGAGTTGTTCGTGCGGCAAGGGAGGTGCGATGCCGCTCAGATCAAGGGCAATGCCCGCCAAATCGCGCAGCAGGAATAGGCTGGTCAGTAGAACGAAAAACCCCAGGCCGCCGTAGGCGATCCAACAATAGGCATCGCCGGCGCGGCTAAACTTCGGGTGCTCGCGCATGCGTGCGGCCAGCAGGGGAGAGAGCGCTAGCGTCCAAACCAGCATGGCGCCCAGGGCGCTCCACGGCATGGGTATATGGTCGAGGAGCCGCCAGCCGCCGTAGCCGTATACCAGCAGCAGCATCGACAGTGCGATGGGATAGAACATAGGGCGTAGTTTTGGCCGATCTTACAGAGTGTGCAGGAAAAGTTAATTCTATGGGACGCTCCTTGCCAGAGCAAGGTCGTTTGAGAAAGGAGGCCGCGCATGGCTGTCGTTTGCAGAGTAGGAGTTATCGCGTTGGTGCTGTGGGCAAGCGCCGGTTGGAGTACGGAGCCCGTTCGGACGCTGGAGGTATTGGGGGAGGGGCAGGTTGAAGTGGTTCCCGATATTGCCTATGTACAGGTGGGCGTGACCACCATTGCAGAAGATGTGGCACGGGCCTCTGCAGAAAACGCAGCGCTGGTCGAGCGCGTGCTGGCGGCCGTGGCCGCTGCTGGGGTCGCCCAGCGCGATATGGCGACGGGGCAGTACTCCGTCGCGCTCGAGCGGCCCTATGGCGATCGCGAACGCGGCGAGGAGATGTATCGGGTCAATGCTATGGTGGAAATAGCCATTCGCGACCTGCCGCGCGTTGGTCGCGTTATGGGCGCCGCCATGGCCGGTGGAGCCAACGAGATGCGCGGTCTGCGCATGGAGCTAGAGGACCCGCGTAAGGCGCTGGTCGCGGCGCGCCAGTTGGCCGCCCAGGATGCGCGCGAAAAAGCCGA
>JAYOYH010000025.1:0-36405 GCA_038153405.1 Gemmatimonadota bacterium
GGTCGGGCCACTGTAGATAGGGCTTGTCGGTGGAAATGGCGCGGCCGATGTGCTGGGGAAAGCCGTTGAGAAAGGCGCTAAAGCGGTCGGGGCTGCGATAGGGATGGTTACAAACGATGGTCGCCTGGTGGTTGGGCCCGTCCCAGGTCAGGTCCCAAGATACCAGGTCGATGGGTCCGGCCCCCGTACCCGGCAGGCCTACCTGCGTCGAGCCCAGCGCGAAGTGGCGGCTCATATAGGTGTACTTGCGCACCGGACGCGCATCTTCGCGCGCATGGCGGTAGATGGTGCGCGGCGCTTTGGTCTTTTTGACGACGTGCGCTGCGCTGCGATCCCACGCCATATCGGCAAAGAGTGCCGGCGGTCTATAACTGGCCGCCACCGATGGGATGGCAAAGCCCTGCGTGTGGGAGACCGGATCGAAGTCGATGCCGCCGAAGTAGAGGTACTGCAGCGGCTGGATACCGCCCAAGCGCGTCCAGGTGTTCTGGCGATAGCCCTCGCGTGAGTGGCCGCCGGCCCAAGCGCCGTTGAAGTACTCCAGTGCCATATCGGCCACCAGCAGGGTGAGCATCTTTTCGACCTGCGCGCGCAGGGCGTCGTCCTGCGCATGCTCGTAGAGACCGATATAGGCCGTCATGTGCTCTATATGGTAGCCGGTCGAGTCGTATTCGTGATGCCCCTGTAAGGCGGTGCGCTCAATAATACCGCTGATCCAGCGCTTGGCCTCAGCAGCTACGGCCGCGGCCGACAGGCCGGACCAGGCAAACTCGGCGTCCGGCCAGCGCTCGGCGGCCAGCAGGATGCCGGCATAGGCCATGAGCCAGTGGTTTTCGGTATTGCCGCGCTCTAGGTGGGCCTCCGTCATAAAGTCGCGTATCAGCGCGACGGCGCTGTCGGGCAGCTGCGCCTCCCAGCGGCACAGAAAGAGCATGCAGGGCAGAATTTCAAAGGGGCCGCCGAGCAGGTCGCGCGCCGGGCATTCGGCCTGGCGCCACAGTCCGCTGCGTATGATGCCGACGATGTCCTCTTCGCTCGGTCCGTGCGGCATGAGCGCGTGGGCTGCCCACAGGCCGCGGTCGCGTCCTTCGGCGTGCGCCGAGTCGAGTATCTGCTGGGCGCGCGCGTCTACTGCGGCGTTGTATGCAAGCTGATCCATTAGGCACTCTCCTCGGGCGGCAGTATGGCGCGCACGTGCTTGAATCCGTCGAGCTGGCTCCAGGTCTGACCACCGTCGCCCGTCTGCCAGAGACCGCCGGGACTGGCCCCGGCCAGCCAGCGCTGCGGATCGCGGCGATCGACGGCCAGCGTGGCAAAGAGCATGCGCGGTCCCAGTCGCTGCCAGGGGCCCTGCGCGTCGCCGGCGACGATGCCGTGCCCGGTGGCGGCGATAAGCCTGTTGTCGGCTTCGTTTATATCGTAGACGGCCCCTTCGATATCGCCGCCCATTTTTTCCCAGTGCAGTCCGTCCTCGCTGCTGAAGAGGCCACCGCGTTCGGCGCCGGCCCAAAAGCGGTCGCAGGTGTAGTAGAGCGCGCGCACCGGTACGTCCCACAGGTCGCTCGGCGCTGCGTGCGCGCCCGACTGCGAATAGACGACGACGCCGGCTTCGCTGCCGGCCAGCCAGCGGCTCGCGTCGTTTGGGTCGACGAGCAGGGCGTTGGTGTAGCGCTCATCGGGGCTGAGTGCGTCGGAATGGAAGGTCCAGCGCGCCGCGCCCAGCGCATCGCGCGCGGCCGTGGCCACGCCGTAGGGACAGCCGGCAATCAGTCCGGGATCGCCGACTATGGGGGCGATGGCCAGAATTTCCGTCAGCGTTTCGTCGTGCAGCTGAGCCCAGCGCGCCGCGCTGCGCTCCCAGGCGTAGAGGCCGTGGTTGGCACTCAGGACGACGCGTGTTTCATCGCGCAGCAGGCGAAAGGTCATGGCCTGGTTGTGGCCAACGCGCGTCCACGGGCCGTCCGGCGTGCCGGCGTAGAGGCCGGGGCCCTGGATCACGTGGATGCCGCTGGTTGCGGTCAGCGTGCCGCCGACCAACCAGCCGGAGCAAAGGTCTCGATTCATAGGGCGTCCTCGGCGGGCGTGGCCAGCGAGCGGCGGCGCTGCTGCCAGCGCCATTTGTGGCTGCCCGAGATGAGCGGTTTTAAGTGGTCGGGCGTTTGCTCGACAAATTCGGCGCTGGGTTCTTGGCCGTTCCAAGCCTGGTACATCGTCGGCGTGTAGCCGCCGATGACGATGCAGCGCTCGCGGTCGGAGCGGATCTGGCCGGTGGCGTGGATCAGCGCCTCGCCAAAGAGCAGCGTCGAGCCGGCCGGGGCAACGACTTGGTGTATGAGCGAGGGATCGCCATAGGCCGCTTCGATAATGGCCTCGCGCGGTCCGCCCACCTTGTGACTGCCGGCGATGCAGACGGTGCCGCCGTCGTCCGGTCCTAGCTCGGTCAGATTGGTCAGCGTCTTTACAAAGGTGCAGTGGTAGAGGTCGTTGGCCGTATAGGTGCCCACGTCGGGCCAGGTGCCCACGTGAAAGCCGTAGCGCGGCGGCGCGGAAACGTCGGTATCCGGGGCGCGCGTATTGATAACGGCCTCCGACTCTTCCAAGCGCACGTCGCCGCCGACGAGCTCTTCGGCCATGCCGACTAAGCGCGGATGGGTCAGATAATCAAAGATGGCCGGATCGGCTTCGAGAATGTGGGCAAAGTGCAGGTGGTGTGGCCTATGGGCCGTTAGACGGCAGTTGCGCACGCGCGCTGAAGCCGGATCGTCGCTGGCTAGCAGGTCGTGCCTGAGGCGCTGCATGGCCTCGAGCAGGTGTCCCGTCTCGCCCTCGGACAGCGCGTTTTCAATGACGACGTAGCCGTAGACGTCGAGGTGGTAGCGCTGGGCTGGTGTGAGCGCGGGAAAGGGCCGCTTAAAGAATTCGTCTGTCATAGTGCGCCACGCGGTGATAGGTGTGGGGTGGCAATATAAGGAGGTTGGCGCGCGCCGGACAATGAGCCGTTCGGAGCGCCGCTATCGCGCGGGACGAACGGGAAGAATGAAGATAGGTTACAATGGGATACTACCGACCGAAGACGACGTTTTCCCGCGTGAAGAGGCGGGCGGTGACCCATACGCACAGCAGGCCGAGCACCAGCGAGGAAAGGCCCGTGGCCGCGTAGGACAGCAGCGATACGGGTTCGCCGCTGACGACCTCTGTCATCAGGACCTGCTGGCCCAGCACGGGAATGGGTGCCATCCACCACTCGTTGCCCAACGAGTAGATCTGCGCGATCACGCTGGGCGCCATCGGCACGATGATCATCAGCGAAATATAGGTCTGCGCCTCTTTGAACGAGCGCGCAAAGGAGGCGACCAGCACCTGGGCGCCCGAGGCGAAAAAGGCCAGCGGCAGCGTAGCCAGCAGCACGCCGGCGACTTCGGGTGCGCCTAGGTTGAGCTGAATGCCCAATTCCTGCCACGACACGCGCCGCATCGCCAAGACGAGGCTGACCAGCGTTAGAGCAACGCCGGCACAGGAAAACACCACGGCGCTCAGCCACTTGCCCATCAGCAGCGACAGGCGCGAAACGGGGTTGACCAGCAGCGGCTCCAGCGAATGGCGCTCGCGCTCGCCGGCCGTGGTATCGACGGCCAGATTCATGCCAGAGATGAAAGCGGCTAAGATCAAGTACATCGGGATAAAGACCATAAAGTGGGCGGCCCGCTGACGCTCGCTGGCGATGTCGACCGTTTCCACCGATATGGGCTGGCCGAGCTGCGGGCTAATGCCGCGGGCGATAAGCCGCAGCCGGCCCATCATGCGACTATAGCTCTCAACTAGACTGTGTGCGCGGCCGATCGAGGCGCCGGCGTCCTTCTTAGTCCCGTCGCGCACCAACTCGATTTCGGCCGTGCGCGCCTTGGCCAGATCGCCGGCAAAGTCTTCGGGAATGATCAGCACAAAGTCGACCGTGCCGTCGCGCACCGCTTCTTCGGGGTCGAGCGGTCCTTCGACGACGGTGTAGCCGCGGCGCTCGATCCAGTCGATCAGGCCGGGTGCTCGCTCGGCGCCGACAATGGGTATTTCCACGTCCTGCGATTCGCGCTGGCGCTCGGTTACGGTGTTGAACATGAAGCTGATGAAGAGTGGACCAATCATCGGAAAAATAATGGCCGACATCATAGAGCGCCGATCGCGCAGGCCGTCTATCAGCTCCTTTTTGAGCACGGCGAGGACGGCGTTCATCGCGTCACCTCGTCTATGCCGGTCAGCGCGACAAAGGCGTCTTCCAACGTGTCGTGGCCGCTCTGCGCTAAGAGCTCGTCCGCCGTGCCCTGGGCGACGATGCGCCCGGCTGAAATAATGATGATGCGGTCGCACAGCGCCGAGACTTCCTGCATGATATGGCTGGAAAAGAGCACGCACTTGCCCGCCGCGCGCATCTGGCGAATCATGGTGCGCATGGCGCGCGTGCCCAGTACGTCGAGGCCGTTGGTTGGTTCGTCGAGCAGCACGTTGTTGGGGTTGTGTACGAGGGCGCGTCCGAGCGCCACTTTGACGCGCTCACCCTGGGAAAAGCCCTCGGCGCGACGATCGGCAATGCCGCTCATATCCAGATCGCGTACGAGCTCGTCAATGCGCGCTTCGAGCATCGACCGACCCACGCCCTGCAGCTGGCCAAAGTAGCGCAGGTGCTCGCGGGCCGTCAGACGCGGGTAGAGGCCGCGCGAGTCGGGCAGGATGCCCATGCGCGCCTGGGCGCCCTGCGGATCGCGCGCGACGTCGATGCCGTCGACTTCCATGCGGCCGTCGTCGCAGTGCATGAGGCCGTAAAGCATGCGCAGCGTCGTCGTCTTACCCGCCCCATTGGGGCCGAGCAGACCGGTTACCTGGCCATCGGGCACCTCGAAGTCTACGCCGTCGACGGCGGCTACCGCACCGAAGCGTTTGTGCAACCCCTCGATATGAATCACGGGTCAGTCTCCTCGTCCGCAGCGCTGCCATAGCCCGTGTACGAGGTGAAAAACGGCGGGCGATCGAGCGAATCGACGCATTCGACATCGAGCGCTTCGGCGCTGCCTTCGTCGATAAACTGCGCGATGAGTTTGGGCACGCAGCCGTTGGGCGTGGCACCGTGGCCGACACCGGGCACGACGATGTGGCGCGCGTTGGGCAGGTGCTCGGCCACCGATGCGCCCCAGCGCGGTGGCGTAACGGGGTCGAGGTCGCCGGACAGGACGAGCGTCGGATGCTCGGTGGCGACGGGGGCGTGGTAGTTGGCCGGCAGGTCGCCGCGCGGCCACGAGGCGCAGATTTGCTGCATCATATCCGTGGCTTCGGGCCCAAAAAAGCTGCCGGGTAGCCCCTGCCTATCAGCCTCTCCGATAAAGGGCACGTCCTCGCTGCAGACGACGGAGTAGAACATGCCCTGGCTCATCTTGCTGGAGATGTCTTCCCACGGATCGCCCAGCGCCGCCAGCGGCGCGTAGTCGCCGGCGTGGGCTCGATCAACGACGAGCGGTATCAGCGCGGAGAGCTCGGCGCTGTAAAGCGCGGCGCGCACGAGCGAGGCGATGCCGTAGCTGCGCAGCGGGGCGCGGATGGTCTGGCCCGTGCGCGGGTGCTGGAAAGAGATTTCTACCGGTTCGGCAAAGCGCGCTAGCAGCGAATCAAACTTGGTGCCAATATCGCCATAGGTGGCTGCGCACTGGGCGTCGGCCGCGCAGTCGGACCAGAGCTTGTCGAGGGCGCGTTGGGCGTCGGCACCCATGTGCAGCGGCAGGCGAATTTCCGGTGGGGCGAGCCCGTCGAGAATGGCGCTGCGCACGCGTTCGGGATGGCGGCGCATATAGACGAGCGCTGCGCGCGTGCCGTAGGAGCCGCCCCAGACGTTGATGCGCTCGTAGCCCAGCGCCTGGCGCACATCGTCGATATCGTCCATGGCGATGGGCGTGGTGTAGAGGCGTAGGTCGGCATCGTAGCCATCGCGGCATGCGCTCAAGCGTTCGATTGCCCACCCAATGGGATCCTGCTGGTAGAGTGTCGAGTCGGCGTCGTTGATGGCGCAGTCGAGCGCGCCCGATGCGCCCGTGCCGCGTTGGTCGACCAGCACGATGTCGCGCTTTTCGCGCACCCGGCGCAGGGCGGATTCAGCTAATCCGGCCAGTTCGGTCGATCCCATACCCGGTCCGCCGGCAAAGGCAAAGAGCGGATCGGGGGCCGGATTGCGGCTGAAAGCGGGCAATACGGCGATGTGGAGGGCGATGGTGCGGCCCTGCTGGGCCTGGCGATCTTCGTATACCTCTAAGGTGCCGCACTCGGCGCCCGATGCTTTGATCTGTCCGGCCGGGCAGGGCGTCAGGCTGAGTGTGGTGGCGTAGGCCCACTGGGGTAGCGCGCAGGCTAGGAGGGCAATGGCGTGTCGAATGGTCATAAGGCAGACAAGTATACCCAAAAAAATCCAACTTGTCGAGCGGTGAGGGGGGTGTGGGCACCGGTTGTCCAAGCGGTGTAATACGGTATTTGCAGAGAAAAAATATTATTGTACAAATAAAAGTACTTAAAAAGTACATATGGGCATAGTGGTGGTCTGTTGCGCTACCGTATGAGCCGTACGCGGTATATTGCGAACACTTATCCGGGATTTTTGCCGGCTGGCCTATTTTTGCTGTCCAAAAACGGCTTACATGTACATATTTAAGATCAAATAAAGTACAAAAGGATGCTCATATGGAGAAGATGCTTTCAATAGCCGAGGCGCGTCGCGCCCTCAACCGCCTGCCAGACCACTTTGCGCAGACCCCGGATGCCGGTGCGGTGGCCATAACGCGCCGCGGTAAACCGGTGCTGGCGGTCTTGTCCTGGGCGCAGTACGAGGCGCTGGTCGAGACGCTCGATATTTTGGGCGACGAGGAGCAGACGGCCCAGCTGCGCCGCGCCGTGGCTGAGGTCGAAGCGGGAGCGGGGCGGATGTGGGAAGAGAGCGGGGAGGGCGGACCGTGAACTATCAGATTGCGCTGGCCCCGGCGGCCGAGGCCGTGCTCAACGGCCTGCTCAACAAAGGGCTGCGCGCGACCCTCGAGCGGCGCATAGAGGGGCTGCGCCAAGATCCGGCCGAACAGGGACTGGCCCTAGTCTCTTCGCTGCGGGGGCTGTATGCGCTGCGCACGCAGGGCGGCTGGTGTCGCATCGTCTATCGGGTCGGCAGCGGGCAGGTGGACGTACTGGCGCTGCACATGGGCACGGGCAGCGCCGCCCTGACGGAGCGCGATTGGCCAGCGCTGGCCCGGCGCCTGTTTCGCCTGCGCCTGCTCTAGCCGTCCTGCGGGTAGCGCAGCCCGATTTGTGCGCGCCACTGATCGAGCAGGCGCATATTGCCGAGGCTGTCGTCCCAGCCCATCGTCGGCGACTGGCGCGCGTCGATGTGTGCGGCCACGATGTCGGCTTCGTAGGTGAAGAGGTCGCGGTCGACGGCCACTTCAATGTGCTCGGCTGTGCCTCCGCGCTCCAATATGAGCTCGCTGGAGGGAAAAGTCGTGTCGGGCGGCAGCGCTTGCTGTGCGGTGCGGCACGGCGATGAAGGTAGCCACGGTTCCGGCACGCGCAGAATGCCCTCTTCGCCAAAGACGGCAATCTCGCCGGGCAAGTTGCAGGCGACGCCCGTGCTGATTTCGCCGATCACGTCGTTAGCAAAGCGCAGCGTGGCCGCCGCGTAGTAGTCGACGCCGCTTTCGCCGATGACGCCGCTGGCGTTGACTTCCGTTGGATCGAGAAAGGGCTGTCCTGAGGCGGCACCGGCGACAAAACGCGCCGCCGAAGCGGGATAGCAGCCTACATCCATGATGCCGCCGCCGCCCAAGTCGCGGCGGTAGGCGCGCGAGTCCGGACTGAAGCCGGCTCGGTAGCCGAAGGCCGAGCGCACGACGCGCACCGCGCCAATGGCCCCGTCGGCAATTAAGTCGGCGACCTTTTGCATCTGCGGATGGCAGCGATACATAAAGGCTTCCATGAGAAAGACGTCGTTGCTGCGCGCTGCTTCGACCATGGCTTCGACCTGCATGGCATTCATGCCCATTGGTTTTTCCACCAAGATATGCTTGCCTGCCGCGGCCGCTTTTTCCACCCATTCTAGGTGCGCCGGATGGATGGTCGCAATGTAGACGGCGTCTATCCCATCGTCGGCTAGCAGTGCTTCGTACGAGGTGTGCACCTTCCCAATCGAAAAGAGATCGGCCAACTGCTGTGCTCTTTGCTCGTCGCGGCTGGCCACGGCCACCGCCTCGCCCGTCTGCGAAAAGCGCAGGCCGTTGCAAAAGACGCGCGCGATCTGGCCCGGTCCAAGGATGCCCCAGCGAATCATTGGACCACCTCCTCGCGTTCGAGCATGCGCTCGGCCCAGGTGCGCCGTTTGCGGCGGTGCAATTCGACGTGTTCGCGATGCGTGCCCGGATCGCGATCTTCGCCCGTCTCGCGGTCGAGAAAGAGGGGGAACTCACTGGCCGGCGGTTTGGCGTTGCTATAGGCGTGGGGGTAGGATCGCATAATGATGCGCTGCTCGCGATTGAGCGTTGCCAGCCACGCTTCGTCGGATAGCACGCGGTCGGCTGATGTCAACCAGGCCGGGCAGTAGGCGAAGAAGATATTTTTGCGCACGACGTCGGAATCGTTGGGCTCGACCCGATGCCAAATGCCCGAGTGCATAATGGTCATGGTGCCGGCCCGCACGCGCACGATGTGCTCGCCGGGCAGACTCTCGTGCGTATCGTAGGCATCGTTGTACTGCTGGCGATGCGAACCCGGCAGCACGACGAGATTGCCCATCTTTTCTTCGGGTAGATCCGTTAGCCAATAGCCGATTTTTATCTGCAGTGGAAGCTTGTCGCAGAACACGCCGTAGGGCACGGCGCGCGCGCCGTCGGGGTGCCAGATATTGTAGCGCTGACCGCCGGGTGGGCGAATGAAAAACTGGCTCTGGTGTAGCTTGAGCAATTCGCCAAAGAGGTCGTAGGCGTAGCCGACGTGGCGCTCGTGGTCGATCATCCGAGCAAAGGCCGGATCGCGCTCGACGATATTCTCTCGGCCAAAGGTCTCGCCCTCGACGTATTGGGGGCTGTCGGCGCAGACGCGCTCGATGGCTTCGGCGTATTCACGCACGGCATCGGGCGCGATGGCATCTTCGACAAAGAGGATGCCGTCGCGGTTAAAGACGTCCCACTGCGCCTCGGTAAAGCCGGGCGGGGCGATGCGATAGGTTGCTGCATCCATCTTCAGTCCTCGGTTTATGCTAGCGATATAGTTTGTCCGGTGCGCATGGAACGATCGGCGCAAAAGCCGATGCGGTGGCCGCTGATAGAATCTTCAATCGACGTCGACGAAATAGAGGGTGGCGCGCCGTTGAGCAAGGCCAGAAAATCGGCGACCAGGCGCATATCGCCGCCGCCGTGGCCGCCTTGGGCGCCCGTCATATCGCCGTGGATGTTGACGTCGATGATCTCTTCGCCGTACTCGCTGCCGGGGCGCGGGTCGATGTGGCGCAGGGCAAAGGTGCTGTCCTCTAAATTGCCCTGAATCTCTCCGTGCGTGCCGACCAGGTGGATCGAGCGCGAGGGCTTGGCGCTGCCGCCGATCATATTGAGCGTGGCCGTGCAGCCGTCGGCAAATTCGATGACCACCGATTGGTGATCTACTACATCCATGTCCGTTTTCCACACGCACTGGCCGTAGGGGCTAGTGCGCAGCGATGCGAGCTTGTCCTCAATCGTCGGCTCTTCAATGTGCTCCAAGCTGTCCCAGACGTAAAACGCCCAGCGCTCGGGGTGGTCTATGTAGTGCTTGCGCGCCGAGTATAGGCACTCGGCTTCGATAGGGCAGTCGACCAGGCAGCGCGTGCCGGCATCTGCGGGTGCCCGTTCCGGGCGAAACTGAAAGTTGCTGCCGGCGCTGCATACGCGCACCGGCGCTACGCCGCTTTTCATCCAGGTAATCAGATCGAGATCGTGGCATGACTTGGCCATCAGCATCGGCGAGTGGCAGTAGTCGGTGCGGCTCCACTTGCCGCGAATAAAGCCGACGGCCATGTGATGGTAGGAGACGTGTTCGACGGCCTGCACGCTGATAATCTCACCGATGGCGCCCTCAATGACTTTTTGGCGGATGGCCGCGTAAAAGGGCGCGTAGCGCAGGACGTGACAAACGGAGACGATGGACTGCTGCTGCCGCGCCACGCCTACCAACCGTGCCATTTCCTCTTCGCTGGTGGCAAAGGGCTTTTCCAACAGCATGTGATAGCCGCACTCTAGCAGCGGCACAGCAGTGGGCACGTGTTGGTGATCCATGGTGCCGTTGATAATAAAGTCTGCGCACTGGGGCAGGGCGGCCAGCACATCGGCCGATTCATGGCACTGTTCGGGCCGCAGGCCGAACTGCGCGGCCGCCTGCTGTCGGCGCAGCGGCGCTGGGTCGGCTACGCCGACGATCTGCAGCTGGTCGGGGTGGGACAGCGCGTAGCGGGCATAGGTCAGGGCGCGATGGCCGGCACCGACGATGATCGCTTGTAGCGGTTTGCTCATGCGGCGTATCTTCCCATGCCCTCGAGGGCATGGGGAACTCGGGTTGGCGGAATGCAATCGTTTGGCGCCGGTCTCAATGGACGACCCGATCACGGCGGCGATGGCTGCAAACATAGGACATCTGTCGGGCATAGACCAGTCGCTTGAGAGGCGACGGGGGGTTGGCTATACTATGCGCAACGCCAGCCTAGGAGTGCGCTATGCTCGACTTAAAGGTACAGTACTTTCAGGATAGTCCTCCACCCGGGTTGCCCTATCGCGAGGAGCACTTTATTCGTCGCCAGGTGCAGATGGAGCTGCCCGTAGAGCAGACGGCGCTCGTGCTGGTCGATCTGTGGAACAGCCACTTTATTGAAAGTTGGCTAGAGCGCGCCGAGCGGATGACGCGTGAGGCCGTTGTGCCGGTATTGGCGGCGGCGCGCCGCATAGGGCTTACCGTCGTGCACACGCCAAGTCCACCGGTGGCCGAGCAGTTTGAGCAGCTCAAGCGGCACGTGCCACCGCCGCCAGTGCCCGAGCCGGACTGGCCGCCCGCCGCGTTTCGCAGCCGGCAGGGTGCGTACGCCGCGTTTCGCGGACCGCGTGCACAGCCGCCGGGCATTCCCTCGATCGATGCGCTGGGCATGTCGCCGCACATTGACGTGCGGGATGAAGAGTTCGTGGTAGCGACCGGCGAGCAGCTGCACGTATTGCTCAAGGAGCGCGGCGTGCTGCATCTGGTATACGCCGGCTTTGCCACCAACTGGTGCATTCTCAATCGCGACTACGGCATGCGCGCCATGGCGCGGCGAGGCTACAATATGATCTTGCTGCGCGAGGCGACGATGGGCGTGGAATTTCCCGATACGCTGGCAGCGAAAATGGCCACGGAAATGGCGGTCAGAGAAGTGGAGCAGCAGCTGGGCTTTTCGGCGGCCAACGGCGACTTTCTCGCCGCCTGCGCCGGCCACATTGCATAAGCGCATAGGGGTGCGTTTTCGACGCAGTACACGCTGGGTGAAAACAGACGGAGTGCGCGGCACTCGCGACAAAGGAGAGCACGGGTGAGACTGATTGTTTTTTCGAAGATGCTGAAAGAGCTGGACATTGCAGCGCTGATTGACTTCGCCCAAGAGCTGGGCATCGAAGGGTACGATATGGCGGTGCGACCAGGCTATCCGGTCAATCCCGACAACGTCGAAGACGCCTTGCCTGAGGCGGTGGCGCAGTTCCGCACCAAGGGGTTGGACATACCCATGGTGACGGCGCACGGCAACCTGCTGCAGCCCGACGCCGAAGGGGAGAGCCTGCTGGCGGCGATGAATGCGGCCGACGTGCGCCGATTGAAGCTGGGCTACTTCAAGTTTGTCCCGGGCGAAATGGACTATTGGGAGGAAGTCGGCAAGGCGCGCGCGGCGCTGGAAGGCTGGTCAGTGCTGGCGCAAAAATACAATGTGCGCGTTTGCTATCACACGCATTCGCAGCGCTGCTTAGGGCTCAATGCGGGCACGCTATCCCATATGATTCGCGGCTTTGATCCCCAACACATTGGCGCGTTTCTGGATGCGGGTCACCTGCGCGCCGAAGGAGAGGAATTCGACGTGGCCGTGGCCATCGTGCGCGAGCACCTATCGATGGTGGCCGTGAAGGACTTTCTGCTAGAGCGCATCGACAAGGAAAACCACGGCGCGGTGCGCCGCCGGGTAGTCGAGGCCGGTCAGGGCATGTGCGATTGGACGGCGGTATTTAGTGAGCTAAAGCGCATCGGCTTTGATGGCCCGGTGTCGATTCATTGCGAATTTGAGGTGGAACAGAGCGATATGATGGACGCCATTCGCCGCGAAGTCTCCTTTTTCAGAGCGCTAAAAGAAAAAGCAGGAGCGTAGACCATGGCGGAAAAAACGTATCGCGTCGGCATTATTGGACTGGGTCGCATGGGCAGCACCATCGACGACGAGGGCCATTCGGAGCTGCCCTATTCCATTGCGGCATCGGCCGTCGACAGCCCGCGGTTAGACCTGGTAGCCGGTGCCGACATCGACGATGAAAAATGCGCCGCCTTTGCCGAGCGCTGGAGCGTCGATGCCGTCTACGGAGACTTTCGCCCGATGGTCGAAGGCGAGTCGCTCGATCTGGTGGCCATCTGCACGGCAGCTTGTTTGCCCAAGCCGCACAGCTGCTCGCCGGGGCCCGATCACCGCGACGATTCGCACGCCGACCTGACGGTTGCCCTGTGCGAAATGGGCGTGCCCATGCTCTACGTCGAAAAGGCCATGGCCTCGTCGATGGCGCGCGCCGACGAGGTGCTAGCCGCCGTGCAGCAGAGCGGTGCGGTCTTTAATACCGGCGTGCTGCGGCGCTTTGACAATCGCTACACCGTCGTGCGCGACGCCGTGCTGGCTGGCGCGGTAGGCGACGTAAAGGCGGTGGTGCACTACGCGCCGTCCAGTCTAATGCACGGCCACATACACTCTATAGATACGGTGTCCTACTTGATCGGCGACCCGCCCATTGAAGCGGTGCGCGGCGAGCTGCTGCCGCGCGACGAGGACTTTAGCGGGCGCCATATAGCTTCTGATCCGCGCGCCACCTACCAGCTGCGCTTTGTCAACGGCGTCGAGGCGTGGACGGTCCCCGGCGGCTACTGGGAGTTTGAGGTGCTGGGCAGCGAGGGCAGCATTCGCTCGCTCAACAACGGCGCGGGCGCACTGCTGCGCAAGCCGAGCGGCAAGCGTGGGTGGCAGGAGGAGCCGTTTGGCGCGGTCGAGCCCAAGAGTCCGGTAGTCCAGTGCTTGGAGGATCTCGTGGTGGCCTACGAGAGCGGCCGGCCGAGCACGGGCAACGCAGAGGTGACGCACCACATCACGGAGGCGTGCATCGGCGTGGCCGAGAGCCATCTGCGCGGTGGGGCGTGGGTCGAGCTGCCGCTGACCGAGCGCGATCTCTACATCTTTCACGTGTAGGCGCAGGTCGTTTGCGTGCAGGGGCCGCTCCTCGTGGAGCGGCCCTTTTGCGTGGTGGGTCGTCGTCTATCGAGGGGGCCCATTGGTTAGGGCCGATAGAACCTGCAGCGCTTCCTCGGCGCAATGCTCCGGCACAAAGAGATGGTCGTGGTAGAAGGCGGATACGGCGTTGACGCTGATATGGGCATCGGCCAGTGCCCCCGTTACGGCCGCTAAAAATCCGACGGCGTCGAGACTGGAGTGGACTGTCAGCGCGATCAGGCGCGATGGAAAGGCGCCGTCGAGGTCGGCGCGCTCGGCTTCGGCCTTGGGCAGCACGAGGGTCAGTCCTTCCCGCTCGCGAAAGAGCAGCGTCGGTTGGACGTCTACATCGCCCAACCGCTCTGGCTCTATGGTGCAAAATACGTAGACCTCGTCGAGCAGCTCGGGCTCCATTGAGCGCAGCAGGTGCTGGAGATCGGTCTGGCCGCCTTTCACGGCGTGGCGACGGGCTGCGCGTGCTCCTCGATCCACGCTTTGAGCGGCACGTCGGCATCCGTCGGCGAGGTGTAGCCGCGCCCGCCCGAGTGCGTCACGCCGAGCAGCTGCTGGCGAATGGGATCGCAGCGCTCGAGATAGTGGGCGACCTGCATGTCGTCGCGCGGGCGCAGCCAGCGGTAGGAGTAACCGTAAAAGAGCACGCGGCGCGGTTCCGTCCAGTAGTTGGCGCTGGCCGAATGCCAGATGCGGCGATCAAAGAACACGGCTGTGCCGGGTGCGACGCGGACGGGTATACCGCCTTCGACGGGGCCTTTGCGGTCGGACCCGGGAAAATCGTCTTTGAGGTGGCTGCCGGGCAGCACGTAAAAATTGCCGCGGCCCGGCTCGCGTGTATCGGTGAGAAAGTAGGCAATTTTCAGCGATACGCGCGGCCGCGGCGAGAGCTCGAAGTCGTTGTTGAGGCGGCCGCTGTCCTGGTGCCAGCCCAGTCCCAGTCCGTCCTTGTCCAGCGTCTTGCCCTCGGCCTCGGGGGGCGAAATCGTCATGTGGGTGTGGTAGAGCTGAATGTGCCAGTTGAGCAGGTCCCACACTTTGGGAAAGGTTGAATGCCAGTCGAGCAGTTCTAAAAACAGGTCGTCCTTGCCGATGAAGTCGTAGTGGTTAATGCGCGCATCGGCCTCCATGCCCATGCGCGCTCGCTCGCTCGCATCGACGCGGTCGACGGCGGGGATGAGCTCATCGACCAACTGCGGTGGGATGGCGTCTTCGACGATGAAGTAGCCATCGCGCTCAAAGCACTCCTTCTCGTCTTCGGTGAGCAGGTGTTCCAAGCAGCGCGCGTCCATACGTCCTCCAATTGACAAAGGGTCCAAGGCATACAAGGCGGCATAAAAGTATTGCCATGGGCCCGCTCATAGCAAGCGATGAGCGGCATTTTATCCCGCGCGCATCATTTGACGCCGGTGCAATTGTTAAACTATTTAATTTGCTATGAATAACAGAAACAAAATGCTGCGTTGCGCCCTGGCGCTCTGTTTGTTGGCCAGTGCACTACGGGCGCAAGAACGCCCTGCCGAGCGGTTGGGTCGCGCTTGGAGCGAGTACGGGCTGCAGGCCTTTGCCAACGCCGACGGGCTCTTTGCCGAAGTGGCCCAGTCCAGTCAGGCCAGCGAGGAAGAGCGCTGGCAGGCTCAGCTAGGGCGCGCATTGATAACCCACTACCAGATGCCGGGGCGCGATCCGGAGGCGGCTATTCCGCAGTATGAAGCGCTGCTGCAGCAAGTCGGCCAGCGCGGCCTGTGGCGCGGGCAGATCTTAGGTCGTCTGGCCGACTGCTACATGGAGATCGCGCCGGCCCAAGTAGACAAAGCGCGCGGCCTCTACGATCAATCGATTTCCGCCCTGCCCGCCGACTCGCCGTTGGTGCAGGAGACGATGCTGCGCCTGCTCAGTTCGTATCTACAGCGCCCCGATAGAGGGGAAATTGTGCGCGGCTTGCAGGTGGCTGACCAGATGGCCGCGCGCTTTGCCGGCACGTCCTTCGAATCGATCTTCCACGGCATGCGCGCGGAAATGGCCTTCTTCATAAGCAATTATCCGGCGCTGGCCGAGGCACTCGACGCGCAGTATCGCGCTGGCATTAGCAACGTTCGGGTCAAAGAGGCCGTGCTCTTCCGCTTGGCGCGCATCAACGAGTTGGAGCTGGGCCAATACGCGCGTGCTGAAGCCTACTACCGCCTGCTGGCCAGCGAAGTGCCCTCGTCGCAGAAGGCGCACTTTGCCACCCTGCGCGCCGACGAACTCAAGCGCGGCAAGCTCGATTCGGACTACGCGCCGCCGCTGTCGACGCCGGTCGAAGACCAACGGGCAAAGGAGAAGCCGGATGGCCGCTGAAACGCGCCCGCAAGGGGAAGGCAAGAGCATGGACTGGAGTCGCTTGAGCAACTACGTGGCCTTCGTGGTGCTGGTGGTCTCCTTTAGCGTATCGCTGTGGCGCGTCTACGCCGTGCAGCAGGTCGAGCAGTCTGACGGCATGGCTACGATTCGCGTGGTGCACTGGCAGCTGGAGGCGGGTTTTCGCGAGGCCTTTGACGATATCGCGCGCCGCTTTGAAAAGGCGTACCTCGCGGAGACGGGGCACCCGGTGCGCGTAGTGCAAAACGCCATTTCCGAACGCGTCTACAAGCAGTATGTGCAGACGCAGGGAATTGGACACACGCTGCCCGACCTGGTGCAACTGGGGCGCGAAGAAGCCGGTTCCGTGCCGCGCTTCTTCATCAGCAATACGGAAGACGTGCAAAAGCCCAACCCCTACAACAGGGGAACCGATCTGGAAGACGTGCCTTGGATGGATACCTATATGGATGGCATGGCCGGATCGGTCGATCAAACCGACCTCGAGTACTACGGCGCATCTTCGAGCACCTATTCCATTCGCATGTTTTACAACCGCCAGTTGCTGCGCGAGGCCTTTGGTCTCGACGAGCCGCCAAACGACTATCGGGCCTTTCTCGACCTGTGTCGCCGCTTTGGCGAATGGGCCGAACGCGAGGGCCGCACCGACCTGACGCCGGTGGCCGCCTCGAGCTATCAGGCCAGCGTTTTTCGCACGATGCGCGCGGCTACGCTCTTTGATCTGATGTTGGAAAACGATCGCGACTTCGATGGCTCTTTCGGCGCCAACGACGAAGTGCTGCTGGCCTATGCCTCCGGCGACTTTGATTTCTATGACGAGCGCATTCGCGCCGACCAAATGACGGTGGCCAACCTGACGGCGCACTTTTCACCCGGCTTTATGGCTATGGACCGCATGGAGGCGCAGTTCCGCTTTACGCAGGGCAAGGCGCTGTTTTGCGCCTCCGGCTCGTGGGACGCGATGAGCTTTAACAGCCAGGTCGACTTTCCCATGGGCATATGCGATTTTCCCTACCCCGATCGGAGCGATCCCGAATTCGGCCAGCACGTGCGCGGGCGGGTGAGCGAGGCCGATGCGCCGGCGGTATTCCGCCTGGCCGTCTCGAAGTTTAGCGAGCACCCAGATATTGCCCTGCGCTTTCTGCAGTTCCTCACCTCGCGCGAAAACAACCAGCGCTTTAACCAACTGTCGCGCTGGCCGCCGGTCATTCGCGGCGCCGAGCCGCATCCGCTCATGCGCCCCTTTGTGCGCAAGCCGGAAGGCTTTTGGACCGGGGAGGTGCACCGCGTCGTCGGCAACGGTCCGGCAACGGCGGCCTTTAACCAGGCCAATTGGGAGCTGGTCGAGCACAAGATCGACTACGACGGCTTTGCGCAGATGATGGAACGCGAGATGCCACGGGCGCTGGCGCAGGAATTCGAGCGCCTGCTCAACAGCGAGTGGGAAGAGCGCTTGGCGCAGGAGATGTCGCTATCGCACCAGTTAGCCGGCTTTACCTTTGGTCCGACCTGGGGCGAAGGCGCGCCGCCGCCGGAGCGCGTGCAGAGCAAGATGATCTACCTGTGGGAGATGCGCATGCGCCGCTACCGCAATTCCTATCGCCTGCTGGAGTGGGACAAGCTGCTCGAGCGGGGCGCACCCAAGGCCCACGAGATTCAGCAGCACATTAAGATCGACCTTAGAGAGAAGCAGAGTTAGATGGCTAAACACATTAGCGTGCGCCGTCTGGTTTCCTACTGGCGTCTCTACCTATTTGCTCTGCCGGCTGCGGTGCTGGTGGGCATCTTTTCCTATTTCCCGGCGGCCAGCGCTATATACCACGCGTTTTTCCGCTGGAACGGCTCCTACGTAAAAGAGTTCGTCGGCCTGTACAACTTTCATCAACTGCTGGGTTGGTCGCCCTTTCTGTGGCTGGTCATGTCGGCCTGGGTCGTGCTGATGATGGCCGTGTTGGTCGGCAAGCCGCTGTGGTTGGCGCGCGGCGCGCCATGGGGGCTGACGGCGCTGGTCGTCGCCCTGGGCGCGGCGCTCTTTGCCGCGGCCGATACTTCGACCGTGCTCCACATGACGGCGGGCGAGGCGTGGGCGTGGTACGGCCGCGCGCTGTGGGCAACGCTCGTCGGCGTCGTCATACACCAGGTCTTTCGCACGGGATGGAGTCAGTGGGTGCAAGGCGTTGGCATACTCTACGGTTTCCTGTGGTTTTTCTACCAGTCGATGATCAGCACCGGCGACCAGACGCTGTGGTCGGGCTTCGGGGTAATTTTCATTTTGGTGCTGGCCAATCTGGTAAAGATGGTGCCCTCTATCGTGACGGCCGTCTTTGTCCATCGGCTGAAGAGCGAGCGCTGGCAGTACATATACCGCGTGTTGTTCGTCGTGCCGATGATCGTGCCGGCGATGGTTGGCCTGCTGGTGTGGAAATCTTTTTACGATCCGACGCAGGGCATTCTCAACCGCATTCTGCTCGGCTCGGGTTTTCTCGACGTGCTGGTATGGATCGACGGGCTGTTCGGTTGGGACGTATTTTACGCAGGGACGAACCCCTCGTGGCTGGGCGATGCCTCGCTGGTCATACCCTCGCTGATCTTTTGGGGCTTTCCGTGGGTGGGCACCGTCGGCGTGCTGATCTATCTGACGGGGCTGGCCAGCATTGACGAGAGCGTCTACGAGGCGGCCGATTTGGACAACGCCTCTACGCTACAAAAGTTTTTCTATATCGAGCTGCCGCTCATTCTCACGCAGGTGCGCATCAACTTAGTGCTGATGATTATAGGCACGCTGCAAACCTACGGGCAGATTCTAATTCTGCTCGGCGACAGCGGCGGACCGCGCGGCGTGGCGCTGGTGCCGGGACTCTACATGTTTCGCAGTGCCTTTGTCGAACTCTACGCCGGCAAGGCCTGCGCGATTGGTCTGATCGTATTTTTCTTTATTCTCATACTAACCGAAGTCAACAACCGCTTCGTGCGCGTGGAGAAGTAAATGCGTTCAACTTGGGGCGAATTCGGCAAACACCTCTTTATATTGGGCGTGCTGCTCTTTGCGTTCTTTCCGCTCTACGTGACCTTTGCCATCAGCGTCAAGAACAACAAGCAGTTCAACAACGAGCCGTTTGGGCCGCTGGCCCTGTCGGGTTTGTTGGAGACGTTTGAACATCGACCGGCCCAGCTAAACGCCTACGATCCCAAAGAGGTCGTGCTGGCCCAAGAAGCGGTGGCGGCCGGCCTGAATCCCGCACATCCCAACTGGCCGCAGGTGCGTCTGAGCACTAAGGATACCTGGCACTGGGAAAACTGGACGGTCGCCTGGGACACGGTGGGCACGTATATATTCAATACGATTGTCGTCGCCGTTACGGCGGTGATGCTGGCGCTGTGCTGCTCGACGGCAGCCGGTTTTTTCTTTGCGCGCTACCGGATGCCGGGCACGACGTTTCTCTGGTATTTCTTCTTGGTTCTCATGCTCATGCCGGGCGTGGCCAATCTCGTGCCGCTCTTTATCCTGCTGCGCGATATGAATCTGATCAACAGCTTATTGGCGCTGATCATTCTGGGCATTTCCGGCGCACAGGTCGTGCAGATCTTTATATTGCGCAACTTTATTGAAGAGATTCCGCAAGATATGTTCGACGCGGCTGACGTGGACGGAGCCAGTCCGTTTCGCCAGGTGCTCTACATCGTGCTGCCGATGTCCGGTTCGGTGATTTCCACGCTGGCCATTTTGCAGTTTATCTCCGTGTGGAACGATTTTTTGCTGCCCTTTATTATTATTCGCGACGACGCGCTGCTGACGCTGGCCGCCGGTCTGATAAAGCTCGACGGCGAGTATGTAAAACAGTGGGGCGAGATGATGGCCGGCTATTCGATTGCCTCGCTGCCGCTGGTGCTGATCTTCCTCTTTACGATGCGCCTCTTTGTGCGCGGTATTGCAGCGGGTGCAGTAAAGGGCTAGATCGAAGATTAGACGGCGCAGGTCGATTCTCGCGCCTTCCGTTGCAGGCGGGTGTGGTCGGCATAGACGACCTCACCCGTATCTTTTGTAAATGGGGAGATTTTTATGCAGCGCATACTCTTTTTGTGCACGGGCAATTCGTGCCGCAGCCAGATGGCCGAGGGCTTTGCGCGCCATTTGAAGGCCGACGTATTCGAAGTGTACTCGGCTGGCATTGAAGCGCACGGCCTCAACCCGCACGCCGTGCGCGCTATGGTTGAAGCCGGCGTCGATATATCCGGGCAGCAGTCGACGCGCGTCGACCAGTTGCAGGGCGTCGCCTTTGACTGGGTGGTGACAGTGTGCGGCCACGCCGACGAGCACTGCCCGCACTTTGCCGGAGCTGCGCGCGTGATACACCGCGGCTTTGACGATCCGCCGAAGCTGGCTCGCGAAGCGGCCAGCGAAGAGGAGGCCTTTGCCCACTATCGCCGCGTGCGCGACGAGATACGCGCCTACGTGGAGACGTTGCCGCAGGCCCTCTATACACAGGGAGAACGACCATGAGCAGAGCACCGCGCCGCCTGTCCTTTCTGGACCGCTTTCTAACGCTGTGGATTTTTTTGGCCATGGCCATCGGCATTGGTACGGGCTACTTTGCGCCCGCTCTCGTCGATGTGATTACCGGCTTTCAGATGGGCACGACGTCTATTCCCATTGCCGTGGGATTGGTGCTGATGATGTATCCACCGCTGGCCAAGGTAAAGTACGAAGAACTTGGCGGCGTCTTTCGCAACACACGGATTTTGGGACTATCGCTGCTGCAAAACTGGGTGATTGGCCCGGTGCTGATGTTTGCACTGGCCACTCTCTTCCTAGCCGATTACCCCGACTATATGGTCGGTTTGATTATGATCGGCCTAGCGCGCTGCATTGCCATGGTCATCGTATGGAATGAATTGGCCTGCGGGGACTCGGAATATGCGGCAGGTTTAGTCGCGTTTAACTCTATCTTTCAGATCGTTTTTTATTCGGTTTATGCCTATGTCTTTATCACGCTGCTGCCGCCGCTATTCGGCCTGCAGGGTGCGCTCGTAGAAATCTCCATGGGACAAATTGCCGAGAGCGTGGCGATCTATCTGGGCATACCATTTTTTGCCGGTATGCTGACGCGCTTTGTGCTGGTGCGCGCTAAGGGGAGCGACTGGTATGGGAGCGAGTTCATTCCTCGGATTAGTCCGCTGACGCTGGTCGCGCTGCTCTTTACCATCTGGGTGATGTTTTCGCTGCAGGGCGAGAATATCGTGCAAATTCCCTTCGACGTGCTGCGCATTGCCGTGCCGCTGCTCATCTACTTTGTGCTGATGTTTCTGATTTCCTTCTTCCTCGGCTACAAGAGTGGGGCCGACTACGAACGCACGACCACCCTGTCGTTTACGGCGGCGAGCAATAATTTTGAGCTGGCCATTGCCGTGTCTGTTGCGGTCTTTGGCATCGATTCGGGGGCAGCCTTCGCCGCGGTGATCGGCCCGCTGGTCGAGGTGCCGGTGCTGATTGCTCTGGTCAACGTAGCGCTCTACTTTCAGCGGCGCTTTTGGAGCAGCTGAAAACATAGCGGGCGCTACCGGCCGTGCGTGCACCGGCGATGAGCGCATGGCGTGTATATTGCACTGCACGCATCGAAATGTTTAGGCGTGTAAATCGCGCCCGTACTGCTAGCCGATGGAGTGTGTGGTACGCGGTTTTTTACTCCGATTGACGGTTGGTGCGATCGCCTGTATACTTGTCGAATGAATCGAGCACCTATCGAGCGCACGGCGCTGATTGTCGCTAAAATCTGTTTGTGGGCTGTGCCTTTTTTTGTGCTCTACGTCCCGTCTTCGCTGGTTTTTCCCTTTGTTACAGGTCGTCACTTTGCCTTTCGCCTGCTGGTCGATTGCGCGGCGCTGGCCTGGGGCGCGTTGCTGTGCGTAAATCGTGCCTATCGGCCGCGTTGGACGCCACAGGTCATTGCCCTAACTGCTCTTGTCCTAGTCGTATCTATAGCCGCTGCGCTGAGTCCCAATCCATTGCGCGCTTTCTTTGGCGATTTTGAACGGATGGGCGGCCTGGCCGGTCTCTTGCACTATTGCGTTTACTTTCTGCTGTTGTTGCACCTGTTCCGCGCGCGCGACTGGGCCATTTTCTTAGGGATTTTTATCGCGGTTGGAAGCGTCGTTGCGCTGCTGGGTTTGCTGGAAAAGGGAGGCGTAGCGGGCCTGCCCTATCCCGTTGGAGGAGTCCGGGTGTACTCCACGATGGGTAACGCCAGTTACCTCGCCTCGTATCTCCTCTTTCTGGTTTGGCCCACCGTCATTCTGCTGGTGCATTTCCGGCGAAACGTCGTCTATGCAGCAGGGCTGAGCGTTTTGCTAATAGCCTATTTGGCGACCATCTATTTCACCATCACGCGTTCCGTCATATTGGGCTTAGGTATAGGCTGCGTTGCTATGCTATGCATCGGGCTCTCTTTCGTAAGAGAGAAACTCGATCGGCGCTTTATTTATGCTGTTTATGGGCTTTTGGCTGCAGGTGCGCTCCTGCTGCTCGGCGCGGTCGTCTTTCGCGATGCGCTGGCTGCAAGCGATAGTGTAGCGCTGCGCCGCATCGTCGATTTTTCTCGCGATGTCTCGGCAAAAGATACAATCGGCACGCGCTTTATGATGTGGCCAATGGCGCTGCAGGGCATTGCTGAGCGCCCGCTGCTCGGCTGGGGGCAGGAAAACTTCTACCTCGTTTTTCAGAAATACTACGACCCCGGCCTCTTTGGCAAAGAGCACTGGTTTGATGCCGCGCACAACGCCGTGCTGGACTGGACGCTCAATGCAGGACTGCTTGGCCTGCTGGCCTATGGGGCGGTATGGTGGGTGGCTCTGCGCGCGCTCTATAGAGGTGTGCACCGCGGGGCGATCAACATTCCGCAGGCGATGTGTATTACAGCGCTGCTACTCGGTTATTTCACATACGTGCAATTCCAGTTTGGCACGTTCAACACGGAATGCGCGTTCTTTGCGCTGCTGGCATGGATTGAACGGGCAACCGCGCAGGATCCGGAGAGCCGTACTGATGCGGCGGCTGGGTCGGGGAGCATCGTCTCGATGCAGGCCGTGGCCCTGCTGGCTTGGGGCGGAATGGCGGGATACTACCTAGGTGCAGTGCCGCTGCTACAGGCCCATACCCTTATTGATGCGAACAAAAAGATGCTTCAGTCGCTGGCTACAGGCACACCTCGTTTGGACGAAATCAGTCGCGATTTTGCCTGGGTTGTACAGCTGGATCAGAGCAATGCGTCGATTGTCCGCGAGGAAATAGCGGCCCAGTTGGACGATGTGATAAACTCGCCGCACTTTTCCGACGAAGAAAAGGGGCGCTTTGCCACGCTTACGCTCGATGAAGCGCGCGCCGCTGCAGATGGCCCCGCCCCCAATACGAAGCACCAGCTCATGCTATCGGCCGTTCTCTACGTGCTCGGTGAGCCGGTGGAGGCGCGCGCTGCCGAGGCGCTAAAGACCTTAGACCGCGCCGTCGAAATGAGCCCAAATCGACAGGCTGTCTACGTGGAGCGCGCGCGCTGGCTTTGGAAACTGCGCCGAGGCGACGATGCGCTGCAGAACATGCTCAAGGCGTGGAATTTGGATCGGCGCTTCACCGACCTTGCCGCCGATTTGTACTATGTGTCCCTAGTGCTGAAGCGCCGCGACGTGATCGAGGAAATAGAGCGCGAAATTGCATGGGATGAATGGAGCGCTGATTCGCTAAAGCGCATAGGAATCGCACACCAGCGCGTCGGCCAAATCGAAGCGGCCCTCAGCGTATTTGAGCGCCTGATACGGCGCGCGCCCGACATGGCAGAGGCCTATATGCTGAGCGGCCAGCTCAATGCCCAGCTAGGGCACACCTACGAAGCGCGCAATTTTTTCAATCGGGCCGTGCAAATCGATCCGAAGTTATACGACCAAGTGCAGAAGCATTTGCAAAATATGGGGAATCGCACGCAGTAGGTCGTCTGCTGAGAGGATATGTTGGGATAAGTCTGCTACCGGGGCATAGAATATGCGTCCGATAGCAGCTTTTTCGTTGGTGCGGAAGCCGCTAGTGCGCTCGGTTGCTCTCGTCGTAGTAGGTGTTGTGCTGTCCCATGCTGAAGTTGTGTCCCCACGCCCCGCGAAAGGCGGTCTGCCGCTTGGCCGGCATGCGTTCGACGACGCCGTGTGGCAGGTTGAGCTTGTGCCACTGGGCTAGATACGAGCAATAGCAGTTAAAAATGGCGCGGCGCTCTTGGCCGGCATCTTTCCACTCGGTGCCGACGTGCCAGCAGCTCTCGGAAAAGATGAGCACCGAGCCCGGCGGGCAGGCGTATTCCTCGTAGACGGACGGGTCGAATTGGCGAAAGCGTTCGGGCACGGGAAACCCCGCCTTGTGCGAGCCGGACATAATAGGCGTGCCGCCGCCCTTTTTTACTTCGCTCAGCTCCCATACGACGCGCGTTAGTCCGGAGTAGATCTGGCCGTTGATCAGGCGGTAGGCCATGGGGCCAACGAGCGGTCCACAGTGCGGAGGCGAGCCCTGCTCGCCGAGTCGGCGAATCATGGCAAAGGAGCTTTCGCAGCGAAAGCCGTAGGCGCTGTCGTCCGGGTCGGGCGCGATGATGTCGCGTAAGATGCCGACGATGGCCGGGTGGTCGACCAGCTGCTGTCCGGGTCCGGCTAGCGCGTAGCGCTCGTGCTCGGGCAGTGAGTCGGGTTCGTGCCGCAGCTTGTAGACGTGCTCGCGCAGGGCCTCGAGCAGGTCGGCTTCCAGCACGGCCGGCAGCAGCAGCCATCCCTTCAGGTCAAAGAAAAATTTCTGCTCGTCGCTCATCGTCTGGGGCGAGGCCGTCGTGGGAATCGCGCTCATTTCTGCACAAACACTTCCTCGCCATGCCCGGCGGCAATGGACGAGAACTGCACGTAGCCCCACATCTCGGGTACGTGCATATTGATAACGCCCTGCGGCGACCACACCCAGTTGTCGCAGGGCACGCCTTCGCGGCGCAGGTAGCCGCCCTTGTGGTAGTCGAACTCCCACTCGACGCGCGAAAAGTTGACGCGCCACTGATCGCCGGCCTTGGGCGGGCAGTCGCAGCCGGCGTGCTCGCTCATCGCCGTCCAGGGAATGGCCACCTCGACGCTCCAACCGCGATCGACGTCGTCGGCGCAGTTGAGCGTGCCGTCGATTTGCACGGCGTGCTTGATGCCCTCGAAGTCCCAATCGTGATCGGCCGTGCCGCCCTTATTATAGGCTTTGGGCAGGTAGAGGTCCCAAGCGGCGTTGAGGGGGTTCATCTCGAACTCCATATAGTGCTCGCCGTCGCCGTCGGGGTCGACAAAGATTTCAAAATCGTTGTCGTTGCAAATGACCGAATCGCGCTTGGTCAGCGTGCCCCATACGTGGGGCTCTTCCATATCGGCGGCAAAGTAGAAGTAGTCGTCGTCCCACAGCATCATAACGCGCGTGGCAAAGCGCGGTAGCGGCTTGGCGTCGCCCTCGATATCGACAAAGAGGTCGGTCCAGGGGGCCGCCTTCCAGGGTCCGTCGTTGAGGTATCCGTCTACCACGATGGGCGTAGCGGCGCGGTAAACAACGTAGTTTTTCGGTGTGATATCCGTCATGGGCAGGCCTCTCCGTTGAATGGCGCGGCACGGGTAGCGCCTATAGAAAGCGTCCGCGTGTTCTCTTCGTCAAGGTGCGGTGACGCCGTTTTACACATCGTTCGGATGGAGCTCGACGATGCCCTGATCGCCGTCGACGACGATGCGCTGGCCATCGGCGATGTGGCGGGTGGCTTCGCGCGTTTGCATAACGGAGGGGATGCGATACTCGCGTGCGATGATGGCGGCGTGCTGCGATAGAGAGCCTTCGTCCAACACGAGACCGCCGAGGACGGCAAAGGCCGGGGTCCACTCCGGACCGACGTTGCCGGCGACCAGAATGTCGCCCGGATGTACGCGAGGTCGCCCGCCCGCTCGAATTAGCACGGCGCGTCCACCGACCCGTCCGCTTGAGGCACTGACGCCAACCAGCCGGTCGCCCTGCAGGCCGCGCTCGGTCCCCTCCTCCGCGCCCGGTTCTTTCTGCGCTGGCGCCGCCCCTAGAGTGGCTGGTGGCTGCATGCGTTTGCGGCGGTCCCACTCCGCTTTGCGCGCGGCAACGAGGGAGCGCTGGTCGGTTGGGCAATCGGCCGCGGCCAGCGCGCGCAGTTCTGCCATTGAGAAGTGAAAGACATCGTCTGCCTGGTCGATTGCGTTGCAGCCGACTAAGTCTCGACCGACGGCATCTATGGCTTCGCGTGCCGTGCCGCCGCTGCACTGCTCCATGTAGTAGTTGTGGTCTTCTAAAAAGCGCACGTGCAGCTGGCCGCGCAGCAGCGCGTCCTCAAGGCGCGCCAGCTTGCCGGCATCTGCGCCGAACTGGCGCCGCAGGCGTTGCGTCGCGTTGCGTCGCTCTCTGCGCGCTGCGCGCTCCAGCTGGTCGAGGCGATCGAGGTCCTGCTCGGCATAGGTGGCGATGATGTCGAGGGGAACCCACGGATCCATATTCCAGGTCGGCGTCTGAAAGCCGCTGCTCGAGCCATAGCCGCGTCCGCTGCGCAGCCCGTAGGTCTTGAGCATCGCGCTAAAACGCCGGCGAAAATGCTGCGCGGCAGCGCTGTCGCGCAGCGTCGCCAAATCGTCAAAACGACCTTCGGCAAAAAGAGCACGCAGTTCGGGGTCGGATTGGACGATGCGAGCTAGCTTGCGCAGAAGGCCGACTAGGCGCGTCATGCGGTTGTCGATAGCCTGTAGAAATGTGTTGGCCTCGTGCTGGGGATGACCCGTGAGCGCCTCGTACTCTTCGTGCCAGCCGGGCAGTGGATCGGGGCGGCCCATCGACCAGTGCAGATGCCCAGAGACGTAGGCGAGCATCTGTAGACACGAATCGAGGTGGGCCACGCGTTCGCAAACGCTCTTTGCGCGGCGGCGCTGCGCGCCAAGCTCGGCGAGGCGTTCTTCTATGATGCCGCGCTGCACCGATTCAAAGTAGGTCGTACCGAGCGCCGTGCAGGCGTCTACGCGCTCGGTTTGCACGGCGTGGCGTCGCGCCAGTTCGTCGGGCTCGACCTCGGGGGCGCGCGTAAACATATAGCCGTTGCGCACGCAGTAGAGGTGGTTGGCCGTCATGCGCGAACCTACCTCCTCGTAGCAGACGCGCGCGTAGACCATGTACTCGGCCATATAGTCCTGTTCGAGGCGGGTGAATGGTCCGCGGCTCTTTGTCCAGCAGTAGGCTGGATCGACGCCGTCTTCCCAAGGTTCATCCGGTTCGGCTACGTCGCCGATGGTTGTGATCGGGCGTGCCTGCAGGATGTGCACGGTATCGTCGACGGCGAATTCGATGTCCTGTGCCGCGGCAAAGAGCCCTTCGATGCGGATGCCCAGCGCGACCAGCGCTGCCAATTGCTCTGGGCTCAGGGCCGGTTCTTTGCGCCGGTCGGACTCGACCTCTACGGTCTCGATTCCACTGCCGTCCGTTCGCGCAGCGACGCGCCGATGCTTGTCGGCCATATCGCTCGATATCGCAGCACCCGTAGCGCGGTCGACGACGAAGTGGTCGGTTGGCGCGCTGCCGGAGACGACGCCCTCGCCTAGTCCGAGGGCTGCGGAGACGACGCAGTGCTCAGCGCCGCTTTGCGGGTTGCGGGTAAAGAGCACGCCCGATGCATAGGATGCAATCTGGCGCTGTATGACGACGGCCATGGCGCTTGGCCCATCGTCTATCTGGTGGCGCCGGCGGTAGGCCTGTGCATGGGGGGAAAAAAAGGAGGCCCAGACGCGGCCGATGGCCTCGACTAGGTCGTCCCACGTCGCAATGTTGAGCACCGAATCATACTGGCCGGCAAAGCTCGCATCGGCCAGATCCTCGGCCGTAGAGGAGGAGCGAGCGGAAACGGCCGGCGCCGCCAGCGCGTCGTAGGCTCGATGGATGGCATCGCGCAGCGGATCGGGCAGCCGCCGCTGGCGCAGGCTCTGGCACACGGCTTCTGCCGCGCCGGAGCGTTCGGCTTTGAGGTCGTTTAACAGGGGCTCAGGCAGCGTGTGCAGCATCGAATGGAACGCTTGCGTGGAAACGATAAAAGCGTCCGGCACGGGCAAGCCGGCCTGTATCATCTTGGCCAGCGCCGCGCCCTTGGCTCCGCTCAGCGCGGGATCGGCAGCCCTAGGATCGGTGAGGGCGACGACGAGATCGGCCATGCGAATTATTCGGCCTCCGGCCGTCCGGGGTTGCCCCAGTGGTCGTCGCGATCGGTGCCGGCGACGACTACGCCCTTCAGATGCCAGCCCTGCATGGCGCGCACGTCGGCGGCGCAGTAGCGGAGCGTAAGACCGCAGCGCCGGCGGTCCGAGCAGTTTGCTTCAGAGCCGTGTAACAGCAGATCGGAGTGCATGGATATATCGCCGGCGCGCAGTTCGACGTCGACCGGGTCGCCGTACTGCTCGGCATTGGGCACGGTCTGGAAGAGCACGTTGTTCTCGTCTTCTTCGCTGAGGTGATAGGTCATGTGTCCGTGTTGGTGCGAGCCGGGAATAAAGCGCATGCAGGCATTTTCCGTATCGGCGTCGTCAATGGCCAGCCATACGGTAACCGTTTTGGAGGGCGACATCGGCCAGTAAGAGGCGTCTTGGTGCCAGGACACGCGCTTGCCATCGCGGGGCATTTTGCAGAAAAAGTGCGAGCCCCAGCCGATGACGTCCGGGCCGAGAATGTCGCGCACGTGGGCGACGATGCGCTCGTCGTTGAGCAAGTCCCAGACGCGACCGTAGCTCATATGCGCGGTGGATATCGAATAGGAAGTGCCACCCGACTCGAGCACGCGCCCCAGCAGCTCGTCAAAATAGGCGCGTATGTCGGCGATTTCCGCATTGCTAAAAATGCGAATTCCCTTGATATAGCCCTCGCGGTTATAGGCTTCTATCTGGGCGCCGGTCAGGGTTTGAGGAGTGCTTGCATCGCTGGGGTGAAAGTGCAGATGGCGTGGCAAGTCGTCGATTTCAACGTCTTCGTAGCGGGTGATATTGTCGTCGTTCATTAGCTCGTCCATTGGCTGTATGTGCGCGCGCGTGCGGCAGGAAAAATAAGTCGTGCGCCGGGTGCGGCCAAATGGATTGGCGCGCGGATCGGCCCAGCGCAAGGCAGGAGTTGTATTGCTCCGCAGTTCTTGTCAGATTAGACGGCGAGCGCAGTGCACGGGACGTTGACAACCGAGGGAGGGCATATGACGGATTACGCATTGAGCGCGGCGCAGGTCGCGCAGTACTGGGACGATGGTTTCCTGTTGCTACCGGCATTTTTCCCGCGCGAGGACATGGACCTCATGCTGGAGATTGCGCGCGCGGATCGGGCGCTGCAAGAGAACGCCAACGACCGGCTAGATAGCACGGGTAAAGTAAGCCGACTGTCGCTGCGCTACGATTTGCCCGCCAGCGTGTACAGCGCCTATGTGCAGCACCGCGCCGTCGTCGAGCCGATGGAGCAGCTCATCGGCGGAGAGGTCTTTCACTACCACCACAAAATGATGCTCAAAGAACCCAGGGTTGGCGGTGCCTGGGAGTGGCATCAGGACTATGGCTACTGGTACGCCAATTTTCTATCGGCCGATATGGCCTCGTGCATGATTGCCGTCGATCGAGCCAGCCGCGAGAACGGCTGTTTGCAGGTCCTTAGAGGCTCGCATAAGCTCGGGCGCTTAGAGCATGGCAAGACGGGCGACCAGACCGGTGCTGATATGGAACGCGTGCGCGCGGTGGAGCGAACGCTAGAGCGGGTATACTGCGAGATGGAACCGGGCACGTTGCTGTTTTTTCATAGCAACCTGCTGCATCGCTCCGATCCCAACGAGAGCGAGCGTTCGCGCTGGGCGCTCATTTGCTGCTACAGCGCCGCGTCCAACCCAACCTTTCGCGCCGATGCGAAAAACGGTCACTATGCGGCGCTAGAGCGCTGGGATGTAGAACAGGTGCAGGCGGCCGCGCAGCAACACTGGCAAGAGGTGAGGGCCTGAGATGGACATTCTGAGAGAGCCGGTAGAGGGACCCAGCGTCTGGACGGGTGCGGACCTGGAGGCCGATGCGTCGTGGTGCTATGAACTGAGCGCCGAGCAGGTCGACGACCTGGACCGCGCGCTGCGCGAAATCAAGCGGCGTCGACTGCAACTGGCCGAGATCACGCGCGAGAACGTTGCCTTGCCGGCGTTGAGCGAAGATTTGGCCAGCCTGCTGCGCCAACTGCGCGACGGCAGGGGCTTTGCCGTCGTGCGCGGCTTTCCCGTAGACGATTACGCATTGGAAGACGTGGAGAAGATATACTGGGGGCTGTGTGCGCACCTGGGCACGGGCGTGACCCAGAACAGCGAGGCCGGGCTCATTCACTGCGTCACCGACGGCAAACTGCGCCCGCAGATGGGCACGCGCGGGGTGGGCAACCCCGGCCCGGTTGGCCTGCATATCGACTTGGCCGACTGCGTCGTGCTGTGCTGCGTGCGCCAGGCCCCGGACGATCCGCACAGCACCGTGGCGTCGGCTATGCACATATATAACGAGATCGTGCGCCAGCATCCCGAGTGGCTGCCGCGGCTCTACGAAGGGTTTGTATGGACGCGCCGCTCGGAGAACAACGAAGATGAGCCACCGGTTTCCAACTATAAAGTGCCGGGCTATAGCTATGCCGAGGGGGTACTCAGCTGCCGCTTTAACGCCGGCTGGTCGCGCACCGGTATGCAGGAGCTGGGTTTGGAACTGACGGAAGAAGAGGCGGAAATCTTCCGCTTTATACAGCAAGTGGCCGCCGAGGACTGCTACAGTTTTCCGCTCCATCGCGGCGATATCGCCTTCTGCAACAACTACACGGTGTTTCACGGGCGCGCCGGCCACGAGCCCGTCGAGCAAGAGGAAAGCAAGAGGCTGCTGCTGCGCATTTGGATGGATCTCGATAACGTGCGGCCCTTCTGCGATGAAGGGCTGGTGCGCTACGGTACCATTCGCTACGGCAAGCTGGGCTGGACGGCGGCCGATCTCCTGTCGGGGCGTTATTTAGCAGGTCATCGGCGCCGTGCAGACGGCGTGCCCGAAGTGTGAACTGCTCATTTGAGCGAACGCAAACGGGGGTGAGATATGCAAGTGAAGGCGATCGTATTGTGCGCGGCGGCCATGGGTCTACTGCACGTCGAATGCCGTGCCGATGCGCCGTTGGAAGGGGCGGCTGTGGCGTGGCGCAATGTGCTGTATGACCAGACCTACTACGATGAGGAGATGCGCGCCATTGACGCGATGGTCGATGGGGAGCAGCTCGAACCGTGGGTGGGTCACGTGCGCGCCCTGATATCGCGGTTTGACGCGGTGTCGCATTACAGAGCAGAAGAAAATATGGCTCTGCTCGTGCGCGCTATTGGCGAGGGAACCTATCCCGGCTACCCGGCCGTCGACGTATTGACGCGCAGTTGGCAAGTCGACGAGGAGCGCCGTGGCCACTTTGCCGAATGGGCGCGCGGTCTGGCGGACTGGGCTTCGGGGCAGGCGGTCGATGACGAGCTGGTGCTAAATGGACAACGGGTGTTGCTGCGCCAGGTGTTGGGCGAGCCCACGGGCGAGAAGGCGTGGCTGGCTGCCAGTCTTAGCAAGACGCTGCGCGCCTTTGTCGAGACGCCAGCCGAGCGCGTCGATCGCCTCGAAGGAGAGACCTTTGTACGAGCCGTCTACCGCGCGGCGCTAGGTCGCAGTCCGTCGAGCGACGATTTGTCGTTTCGCCTGCGCGAGCTGGATGCGGGCAAGACCCGAAACGCGTTGATTGAAGAGGTATACGGCTCGCAGGAGGCGGCGAGTCGGCGCTTTTCCCAGATACTCGAGCGCGCCGAAAGCGCGGACGAACACTAGCCCCGCGCTAGTAGCTGACGGCGACCGGGCGCACTTGCTCGTGCGTTGACGAATCGCCCTCAACGCGCAGGTGAAATAGGTAGAGGCCCGGTGCCACCCGCTGGCCGCTCTCGTCGTTGCCATCCCAGTTCAGTTGGTAGCGGCCGGCTAAGCCGGCCTCGGTGCGCAGGGTGCGTACCAGGTAGCCGCGCAGATCGTATATGGCTGCGCGAACGGGGCGCGGGTCGAGAATTTTGAGCAGGTTGAATGCGACCGACAGTGCGTCGTTGACGCCGTCGCCGTTGGGCGTGAATGCGCTGGGCACCAGAAGGTCTGCAATGACCTCGCCGTCAACGGGTAGCGCGACCGCATCGCCGGCACCATCCATCGCGGCCACGGCATCGCCGGGGTCGACTCGCTGGCGCGTGGTGCCATCGGCCCGCTCGTGCTCGAGTATGGCGCGAAAGCGGGTGTTGTTGTAGTACACTGTGGCCTCGAAGTCGATTTCTATGAGCGCGTCGGTGCGCACGTTCCCGTCTAGATCGAGGCGAAAGCCGGCGCTGTACTCTTCTAACGCCGCTGCGATGGGCGCGCCGTTGAGACGCAGTTGGGCAAACCGCACGGGGATGGACGATTCTAGGGCGATGCGCCCAAACCCTTGGCTGGTATTCTGCATGTGCGGCTGTAGATAGTACGTAAAGAGGGTTGGCCGGCCGGGTTCGACCTGGGACGGCTGCACTTCGCCCACGGCGGAGCCGGCCAGCGGTCGCGAGTATTCGACGCCGAGTTCGGACAGGGCCACGCGCGCCCGTGGCTGGTCGGAGAGCAGCTCCAATTCGAGCTGAAAGTAGCGCCGCGGCGAAGGGGAGCGAAAGAGACTGCCCGATGCGGTGTAGGCTTCGCTCCACGGACTCCACCCGTCCCCCGGCTGCAGAACGGTTTCGACGGGTCCGCGAAACGAGGCGATGAGCTTTTCGTAGCGGGCCTTCGTCACTTCCTTGCCGTTTTTGTCGAAGTAGTGGTTTTCCTCGACTACCTCGTCGCCGCTGCGGCTGCGCACGAGCAGGCGCGCGTCGGCCCGTGTGTCGGCCTGCCAGTCGAGAGCGGTTACATTCCAGTCTGCGCCCAAGTCAATAACGGGTGAACGCAGGGTGACGCGCGCCGGATAGCCCTCGCCGTACACTTGGAACTCGCTGACTAGGCCCAGGCCGTCGAGGCGCACGCTGCTGGCGCTCAGCCCGCCGCCGATGATATTGCCCCCTTCGCTGGTCGGGTAAAACAGGCGCACGTAGCGCGCAGCCGTCGGCGCAAATTCGTGGCGAAAGTTGCGGTTTTGCAGCAGGTTTTTCTGGTCGGTAGGCGCGGATACCAGCTCGTGCCAGGCCAGCGAGCCGTCGGGCGCTAACGAGCCGTCGGAGTAGAGCACCTTATAGGATAGGAAGTTGGCGTAAAAGTGGCGCAGGCGCGGCGGCACGCCGAGCGGTTCGCCGAGCAACCACAGCGAATCGATGCGATAGGTCGCGCCGAGGTCGACGCGGTAATCACCAAAGGTTTCGCTGCCGCCGCTCGAACCCTTGGCCAGCGGATTGACGCGCCACATCGTCGATAGGTCGCCGTCGAACATCACAGTGGGCGTGCCGGCCACCGCGACGATGGTCGCCTCCACGTCGACGCTGCCGCCGCGCTCGACCAGATTGAGGGCGATATTGTCGCCGAAGGCGCGCATTTCCATTTCGAGCAGGCGCGGCAGACCGGCAGGCGCGCGGTCGGCCTCGATGCGCACGACGCGCACCAACTCGTCGCCTAGGTCGACGGTCAGTTCGTGTGCCTCGTTAAAGGCAAAGCGCCGGCTGTAGCTGTAGAGCAGCGTTCCATCGACGACTACGTTGGCGCTGTTGATAAAGCGCTCGCCTTTGGAAAAGGAAATGGTAAAGAACGACAGCGGTGCCTCGTCCGGGTCAAAGAACAGACGCAGCTGCTGAGCGGGCAGCACCTGGCCGAGGTCGATTTCCAGCCACCACGACGCTGGATCGGCGCTGCGCGGACTCCAGCCCGTTTGCATGCTGCCGTCAAAGGCGGCCTGCGCTTGGGAAAGGGCACCGCCGGCACCGCGCACGGTGGCTTGGGACAGCGGATTGATGTCCTTGTGCAGCAAGACGGGCTGCAGCGCCCCGGCGCGCAGGGCCAGCGCACCGGGCGGGTAGAACCAGCTCGTCCAGATATCGTCGGGAAGTATGGTCAGACGCTCGGCGGCCAGCGGCTGGACCACGAGCAGCGCGCAGACCAGGAGCCATGGGCGGTGTATGAGCATTCGGCTAATATACGCCGGCTGCAGGGGGCATCCAAGGTCTTTGTACGGCGGGGTTGGTCCGCCCTATTTAGTGCCGATGCACGGGCAGAGTCATGGGAGCACTTAGGTAACGGCCTACGTATGAGAGAGTTTATACTGCGCGCCCGCAAGGGACCTTCTACACCCGATTTTTCGCTAGAGGACCTGCCTGCAGCGGGCCACCTAGAAATTGTCTGTCACTGCATGGCCAACGCCCTGTTCTACTCGCTGCAGCTGCGCGAAAACGTGCGGTTGCACATCGTTTTTGACGGACCGACGGCGCCGCCCAAAACCGTGCGCATCGAGAGCGATGGGCTGGGATCGCTCGGTGGCTTTGACGAGCGCTCTCTCGCTTCCGTCGTGAGCCAGGCGCTGGCCGACGGGCGCGATCTGGCACTGGGCGAGGAAGTCCAATCGCGCGCCGGCGTCTACGTAGCCAAGCGTAGCTTTGAGTCGCTGGTGCGCCAGCAGTGCGCGTCAGGAGACATGTACCTGCTGCAGAAGCGGGGAGACGATATGCGCCAAGTGCATTTTTCCGCGCAGTCGACCTTTGTTTTTTCCGACCATTTGTCCATGCCGAAAAAGGCCGATAAGTTTCTTTTGCGCCTCGGCGCGCGCGCGCTGAGCGCGGGGCCCAAAATGCTCTTCGCGTCTCAGTGTATCACCTTGGTTCACAACGAACTCGACCGCCAGGCGCTGCCCTGATGGCTTGCTGGTCGTTATAGCTTGGCGTACTTTCTGCCGATTAAAACTATAGACTATGATTAGAGCACTCCACATCAGCGCAACGGGACTGCAGCATCAGCAACGGCGCCTGTATGCTTCTGCGCACAATACGGCCAACGCTACTACGGGCGAGGCAGAGGCTGCGCGCCTGCGCACGAGCGGTCGCCAGCGCGGCGACGGCGGCGTGGCTTCGCAGACGTACTTAGCCTCTTCGACCGATGCCGTGCGCGAGGCAGTTGTGCAGATCGACTCGGCCAAGGCCTTTGCCGCTGGCGTACGCGCCGTGCAGACGCAGGACGATATGCTCGGCGCGCTACTCGATATAGAGGCCTGAGTAGGTTCCGTGTTCGAAAAACATCTCACCCTGCTCATCATACCTGAAGAGAGCGGCAAGACGCACGAGTTCAAAGTGCCGCGTGCGATTGTCTGGCTGGTGGCGCTGACCATTCCGATTACTGCGCTGCTGGTTGGAGTGGGGCTATACGGCTACGCCCAGGCGCGCGATCTCGAGGTCGCGGTGGATTATCTCGAGCGCGAAAAGGCCGTGCTCGAGGCCGAAGTGGACCAAATAGACGAGTTGGAGGAAGTGCTCATGCGCCTGCAGCGCAGCAACGAACAGCTGCGCGCCATTCTCAGCGGTAAAAAGGGGGGTGCGCAGGGCAATGCATTGGGCGGTGAAGAGCCCCTCATCACGGGACACCAGCGGTTGCAGTGGGGTTTCGTCGAGTCCGTGCCAACGGCGTGGCCGCTGGCCGGTCCGCTGGCGCGTCCGTTTAGCGAGGAATTCCCCGCCGTTATTATCGCTGCCGTAGAGGGCAGTCCGGTCTGTGCGAGCGGCGGCGGCATTGTCGTGCGCGCCGGATACGACGGCGAATGGGGCCAGGTGGTCGTCGTCGACCATGGCAACGGGATCAAGACCTATTACGGCTATAACAGGTACCTCTTTGTGGCCGAGGGCGACTACGTGGTCAAGGGACAGAATATTGCCCTGTCGGGCCGCAGCGGTAGGGCTCCCTATGAGGGACTGTACTACGCCTTAAAAGAGGGGGACGCATTTCGCGACCCGGGCAGTTACAGACTATGGCTATAAGAAGGGAAAGCAAGCGAGAAGGGGGTCAGACGGTGGTTGGTGTAGGCGCTTTGCTCGAAGGGACGCTGGATCTGGCGAGCGATATGCGCGTTGACGGATCGCTGCGCAGCGCGCGTCTGCAAACTCCGGGTTCGCTTACTGTGGGCGAGCAAGGGCGCGTCGACGCCAAGGACGTGCAGGTCGGAGAGGCTACCATTTGCGGCCATCTGCGCGGTCGCCTCAGCGCTCGGCGCTGCGTGCGCGTCGCAGCCGGAGGGCGTTTCAGCGGCAAGATCATCACGCCAAAGCTGATCTTGGAAGAGGGTGCGGTGCTCGAAGAAGCCGAGGTTGAATGACGCGCTGGCGCGAAGCGCATGAGCATGTATAAGAAAAGCGGGGCGGGCCTTAGGGGGCGCCGCGGTTTTGTTAAGAGGTGGAGGTGAGTGGGTGAATAAATACACCCCGGCCCCCCAAGCCGCGCCGGCGGCCCCCGCGGGG
>JAYOYH010000025.1:36415-62640 GCA_038153405.1 Gemmatimonadota bacterium
GGGTGATCGAGTACGCCGCGGTTGACTGCCGGGCTGGGGGTACGCGCATGAGATTGTATACGAAACGCGGCGCTGCCATTAGGCCGCGCCGCTTTTTGCATCTGACGTGGAGGTCAGTGCTTACATCATGCCGCCCATGCCGCCCATGCCGCCCATGCCGCCGCCGCCGTACATGTCCCCGCCAGGAGGGCCTCCGGCCGCCGGAGCGGGCTTTTCGGGAATCTCGGCGATCAACGCCTCGGTCGTCAGCAGCAGCGCGGCGATGCTAGCACCGTTTTCGAGCGCCGTGCGCGAGACCTTGGCCGGATCGACAACGCCGGCCTTAATCAGGTCTTCGTAGACTTCCGTGCGCGCATTGAACCCTTGGGCGCCCTTGGATTCGGAGACTTTGCGCACCACAATGGCGCCTTCAATGCCGGCGTTGGCCGCAATCTGGCGCAGCGGCTCTTCGAGCGCGCGGCGAATGATCTGTGCGCCGACGGCCTCGTCGCCTTCCAGCTTGAGCTGATCGAGCGCCTTTTGGCCGCGCAAGAATACGACGCCACCACCAGGCACGACGCCCTCTTCAACGGCGGCGCGCGTGGCGTGCAGCGCGTCTTCGACGCGGGCTTTCTTTTCTTTCATCTCGGTTTCGGTCGGGGCGCCTACGTTGATGACGGCGACGCCACCGGCCAGTTTGGCCAAGCGCTCTTGTAGCTTCTCGCGGTCGTAGTCAGATGTGGTTTCTTCAATCTGACGGCGAATCTGTCCGACGCGACCCTGAATATCGGCGTTCTTGCCGGCGCCTTCGACGATGGTGGTATTGTCCTTGTCGAGCGATATGCGCTTGGCCTGGCCCAAATCGTCCAGGGTGACGCCTTCGAGCTTGAGGCCCGTTTCCTCGGAAATGACGCGACCGCCGGTAAGGATGGCGATGTCTTCGAGCATGGCCTTGCGGCGATCGCCAAAGCCCGGGGCCTTGGCCGCTGCGACCTTGATGGTGCCGCGGATTTTATTGACGACGAGGGTTGCTAGGGCTTCGCCCTCGATATCCTCGGCGATAATCAACAGCGGCTTGCTCAGCTGCGCCGTTTTCTCCAGCACGGGAACTAGGTCGCGCATGGAGGAGATTTTCTTGTCGTAGATGAGGATGTAGGAATCTTCGAGTTCGGCGGTCATTGACTCCTGATCCGTCACGAAGTAGGGCGAAAGGTAGCCGCGATCAAACTGCATACCTTCGACCACGTCGAGCGTGGTGTCGGTGCCTTTGGCCTCTTCGACGGTGATGACGCCATCTTTGCCGACTTTTTCCATGGCGTCGGCAATGAGATTGCCAATGGCACTGTCGTTATTGGCCGAAATCGTGCCGACCTGAGCGATCTCTTCGCGCGACTTGACCTCTTTGCTCATCTTGCGAATCTCGTCGACGACCTTGGCCACGGCCTGATCGATGCCGCGCTTGAGGTCCATCGGGTTGGCGCCGGCCGTGACGTTCTTGAGCCCTTCGCGGAAGATGATTTGCGCTAGTACGGTAGCCGTAGTGGTGCCGTCGCCGGCCACATCGGAGGTCTTGGAAGCGACTTCCTTGACCATCTGGGCGCCCATGTTCTCGTAGGGGTCCTTCAGTTCGATTTCCTTGGCGACCGTGACGCCATCCTTGGTGACCGTCGGCGAGCCAAACTTCTTGTCGAGCACCACATTGCGACCCTGGGGTCCTAGCGTCACTTTGACGGCGTTGGCTAGCTTATCGACGCCCTGCAGCAGCGCATCGCGTGCGGCCATGTCGAATTGGAGCTGTTTTGCTGGCATGCAACAAACCTCCTAAGATTTTGTTTTGGGTGGATATATTGTGATTTATCTCGATGTTTTTCAGGCGATTTTGGCACTCTCAGCGGAGAGAGTGCCAAAAAGTCGCGCTGAGTCGTAAAATATAGCGAAGTCCCTATTTCCACGCAAGGCTGTAACGCCTATTTTGTCCATATGAACCCATTGCATATCTATGCGGCACCGCGCGTTTCTTACGGGCGCGCGCTGCGTTGGCAGCGCGCGCGCCGCGATTGCTGCTATGCCGGTGCGGTCGGCGATGCCCTGCTGCTGCTGGAGCACCCGTCGACCTATACCTGCGGTCGGGCAACGCTGGCCGAGCACCTGCCGCCGCAGGCGTGGTTGCGCGCGCGCGCCGTTGAGGTCGTCGACATTGAACGCGGCGGCAGCATAACGTATCACGGTCCCGGTCAACTGGTGGGGTATCCGATTGTAGATTTGCGCGCGCGGGGACGCGATGTGCATCGCTATTTGCGCGACGTGGAGGAAGTCCTCATTGTGGCGCTCGCCGCCATGGGCGTTGAGTCGGCGCGGCGCGAAGGGTTGACCGGCGTCTGGGTCGGAGGAAAAAAAATAGCAGCTATAGGCATCCACGTGAGTCGCTGGATCACGTCGCACGGCTTTGCGCTAAATATCGCGCCCGAATTGGACTTTTTTCGCGCCATGCGTCCCTGCGGACTCAACGGCCAACAGGTGACGACCTTGGAGGAGGTGCTGGGCTGCAGCGTGGAGCGGCCCCGCGTAGAAGAGGCGATTATCGAGGCCGTGCAAACGGTGTGGGAGACCGAAGTAGTAGTGGAAGAGATTGGCGAACTGTAGGACGCCGACCGCAGTGAAAAATTAGCAAGTTATAACGAGCCAACGGGGCATCACATGGATGGAGAAAAGCTGACACACCTCGACGAAGAGGGGCGTCTAAAGATGGTCGACGTGGGCGGTAAAGAGAAGACGGCGCGCCTGGCCCGCGTGCGCGGAGAAATTTGCATGCGGCCGGAGACGGTGGCCCTGATCGAGCAGAACCGAGTGGCCAAGGGCAATGTGCTAGAGGCGGCCCGGCTGGCGGGCATAATGGCTGCCAAGCGCACGGGGGAGCTAATTCCCCTTTGCCATCCGCTCAACATCACGGCTATCGATATTGCATTTACCGTTGGTCGGGATCGGGTGGAAGTAGAGGCCGAGGCGCGCATCGACGATCGCACCGGCGTCGAGATGGAGGCACTGACGGCGGCCAGCGTAGCGCTGCTGACGATCTACGATATGTGCAAGGGCGTCGACCGTGGGATGGTGATTTCCGACCTGCGTCTGATGGAAAAGCGCGGCGGCCGGAGCGGCGTCTACCAGCGGTCAGAGTAAGCGGCCGAGCACCGCTTACCAACGGGTCACTTGCCGTTCTTCTTTTTCTCTTCTGCGCCGGGCTGCGCCGGGAGTTTGTCCACTAACACGATATCGACGCGGCGGTTCGCGTAGCGCCCCTCGGGTGTCAGATTGCTGGCGACGGGCCGATTCTTGCCATAGCCGACGGCGTGCAACTGGTCCAAGGGGATGCGGAACACTTCGTTGAGGAAGACGCGCACGCCCTCGGCGCGCCGCTGCGAGAGCGTCATATTCTCGTCGGCCTTGCCTCTAGAGTCGGTGTGGCCCTCAATGACGAGGGGAAACGTTGGAAACGAACGCACAAAGCGCGCTGCGTAGCGCAGGCGTTCGTACATATCGGGGTCGATGACGGGCTCTCCCGCTTCGAAATAGATCGTTTCCAACAGGACGAGCTGCGGTTCCAAGTAATAGCCCGTATTGAGCGGGTACGGCGATTTGACGTCGCTTTTGTGCACGAGGCGAACGAGGGTCAGCTCGGTCGTATCGCGCCAGGTGCGCGTTGTTTTTAGGAGGCCCATGAGTTGGCCGCGGTAGAGCGCGCGAAAAATGCTGCCCGGTTGCACGCCGTCTCGCGTGCCGAAGTTGACGATGTAGCGGCCGCGGCTCACACCGGCTTGGGGCCCGCGCTCGCCGGGAGGTAGGTGCACGCGCTGAATTCGGTAGGGCGAGGGTGTGAAGCGGAAGACCTTTTCCTCTACCTCCCCTTTGCTCGTATCGCCTGCCGCGCTGGCCGTCGTGTCCTGTTGGGCGCGCGATAGGTCCGGTGAGAGCACGCTCAGGGTCAGCAGCAGCAATAGGGCGTTGAGGGGTATCATGTCTAGCGTAGGGCGTCGGCTAACTGTAGGAGCACGGCCTTTTGGCTGTGCAAGCGGTTTTCGGCCTGTGTGAAGATCAGCGAGCGCGGGTCGTGCAGCATTTCGCCGGTGATCTCGTAGCCGTGGTGTGCCGGCAGGCAGTGCAAAATCTTCAGGTCTAACCCCTGCACTAGCTCTGCGTTGATCTGGAACGGTTGAAAGAGGGCAATGCGTCGCTCCTTCTCTTCGGCAAAGGCGGGATCGGTAAAAAACTCCATGTCAATCCAGGTATCCGTATAGATGACATCGGATTGTTCTAGGACGCCGCGCAGGGGCTCTGCGTCTTGGCCATATTCGTACAGACCTGCCGCGTGTGCCTCTGCGTAGAGCGCCTCGTCGCGCGCGGCGGGGTTGATTTCCGGACAAATGCAGGTGACGTGCATGCCCGTTTTTACCCCGGCTGCAATCAGGGAGTTGGCGACGTTGTTGAGCACGCCGACGTAGGTTAGGCGCACGCCGTCGAGCCGTCCCATCGCTTCGTGCACCGTCATCAGATCGGTCAGCCCCTGCAGCGGGTGATAGCGGTTGCAGCACCCGTTCATGATGGGAACCGTAGATGCGTCGGCCGCGCGCAGTACGTCGTCGTGCTGCATTAGGCGCGCGACGATAAAATCGGCATAACTGCTGAGCACGCGCACTTCGTCGCCCAGGTCGGCTAGGCCAAAATTGGTGTTGCGCCAGTCTAAGTAGAGGGCATGACCGCCCAGCTGCGTCATGCCGATTTCGCCGGCACAGCGCGTGCGCGTAGAGGTTTTTTGAAAGAGCAGGGCCAGCGTCTTGCCGCTCAGCGCCGCGCTGTAGTGGCGCGGATTGCGCTTGATATCAATGCTGCGTTCGACGGTTTGCAGGACGTCCTCCGGCGACCAGTCTTTTAGCGTTACTAAGTGCAAAAGCGTCAGCTCCTAGCGTAAATGGCGCTTTATTTCGGCCAGTAATAGATCCGTTACTTCTGCGGCACTGCCCTGCATGCGACAGCCGGCGGCGCGCGCGTGCCCGCCCCCGGAAAATGCGTTGGCAACGGCGTTAACATCGACGTTTTCCTGCGAGCGCAGGCTGACTCGGTGCATGCCCGGTTCGTACTCTTTGAATAGCGCGGCAACCTCTACGCCCTTGACCATCAGGCCGTAGTTCACCGCTCCATCGGGGTCGCCGGCGCGCATGGCCTCGGCATCGAGCCGCAGCACGGCAATGCGTCCATCGCAGTGCAGCGCCAGCGAATCTATGGCAGTGCCCAGTTGCTTGACCGATGCATAGGTTCTATTGCCAAATAGCTGGTCAGAAAGCCGGTCGAGGCGGATGCCAAGGCGGACTAGCTGTGCGGCTACTTCAAAGGTCTTGGGCGTAGTCAGCGAGAAGCGAAAGCTGCCGGTGTCGAAAATAATGCCGGTGTAAAGTGCCGCTGCAATCGATGTGTCCAAGGGCCAGCCCGCGGCCTGCGCTATGTGATAGACCAACTCACAGGTCGAACTGACTTCGGTCGTGATGAGGTTCGTTTGGCCCGCCAAAGGCCCGCCTTTGTGGTGGTCTATGGTGAGAATGGGCAGACCGGCAACATGTTCTGCGACGGGGCCAATGCGCTCTAGATTGGGACAGTCCAAAATGACGACGTGGGTGTACTCGACGTCCAGCACTTCGTCAATGTGACGCACCTCGTTCCAGCCGTCGATAAATGCGCACTGGTCGGCAGGTGGATCGGGCAGGCCGATGTGCGCTTCCTTGCCGAGCCGGCGCAGAAACTGCTGCATCGCCATGCACGCGCCGATGCCGTCGGCATCGCTGTTGACGTGCGTAGTCAACAGGAAGCGCTGCCCGCGCTGAACAAATTCTATAGCTGCTTTGAAATCGAGGTCCACGGCGGGTCTCCGACTAAGTAACTGCGCCCGGTGCGCGCAACACGTAGTGAACGCGGTCGGAATCTTCCGAACCCGGGTTAAAGGTGAACTCGGCGAGCACGTCGATCAGCTCAAAGGAACTGGCTGCGATGCGCTGTTCTATATCGGCAAGGCGGTAGATGCGCTGCACGTGTGCTTCGGCATAGGTCGTTTCGTCGCCTTCAAAGCGAATCGAAAAATCGTTGTGCTGCAGGCGCAAATCCGTCTCGTAATAGCTGTGGCGCTCGTAGGAAAACCCCGGCCCGCTCTCGCGGTCGCGCACGTCGCGGAAGTAGTGCAGCGAGTTGCGCTCGGTGCACACGTCAAAGACAAAGAGCCCACCGGGCTCGAGTATGGAGCATACTTGATGCAGCGCTTCGTCGATATCGTCCTGCTCCAGGAGATAGTTAAAGCTGTCGTACATGCACACGGCGCCCTCAAAAGAGCCCAGCTTGGACAAGTCGCGCAGGTCGCGCTGAACGAACTCACCACCGCCGCGCAGGGCGGCCTTTTCGCGGGCTACGCGGACCATGGATTCGGATGCGTCGGCGCCCGTTACGGTAAAGCCCAAGAGGGCCAGTTCTGCGCTAACATTGCCCGTCCCACAGGCCAGATCGACCAGGCGTTGAGTGCGAGGGGCATGGCGCTGGAATACGTCGTTGATAAAAGCGGCCCACTCGTCGTAGTCGACGTGGCGCATGACGTAGTCGTAAATGGGCGCCAGTCCTTGATAGGGAAATTGGCGCACCGCATCGCTATCCATAGCCTCGCCTCCGTTCAAAAGCTAAGATCGGCGAAGGGATCGATGCGCTCTTCGCTGAGTATGCGGTAGAAGCGCTGGCGATCGCGCCGGGCCGGTGTGTGCTCGGGCAGGTCGAGCACTTCGACTTCTATGCGGCGCGTCGTCGTCTCGATGCGCACGCGCTCGCCCACGTGCACCGCCTGGCTCGCTTTGGCGGTCTTCTCCCCATCCAAACCAATGAGCACAACGCGTCCGTCGTCGCAGGCGCGCTTGGCTTCGCTGCGCTGCTTAATTAGTCCCGTATTCTTGAGGAATATATCCAGTCGCGTCATGGTCTGGCTCGCGGAGGTAGTCTCCGTCTAGTCGGGTCTCGATGTGAATTTGCTGGCGATAGTCGCGTATCAACTCGCGCATGGCGCGCTCGGTGCGCGTTTCGCGTATCAAGCTTTCGAGCGTCGCTTGGTCGTCGTTGATCTTAAATAGGAACCCCTCGCCCTGTAAGAAGAACGGCTCGCTCACTTGGCCCAGCTTTAGACCGTCGATATAGGGTTTGAGGAAGGCTGGGATCTGGTCGCGGGGAAAGGTGCCCCACAGCCCGCCCTGCATGGCCGAATTGGGGTCGTCAGAATGCGCGCGTGCCAGCGCGGCAAAATCCTCGCCGGCATCGGTGCGGTGGCGCAGTTCGCGCAGGCGTTCTGCGGCGCGCTCTTTATCGCCATCGACCGTTTTGGCCAGCACCAAGATGTGACTGGCGCAGATGGCGTCCTCGCGCTTTTCATTGAGGCGGATGACGTGGAAGCCGTAGGGCGACAGCACGGGTTCGCTTATCTCTCCCTGCTTGAGTTGGAAAGCAACCTCTTCGAATTCCGGTACTAGCGTGCCGGCGGCAAAGCAGCCGAGGTCGCCGCCGTTGGCCGCTGAGCCCGGATCCTCTGAGAACTCACGGGCCAGTGCGGCGAAGTCGGCTCCGTCGCGCAGGCGCAGCTCTACGTCCAAGGCGCGGGTGCGCTTTTCGGCCAGAATGTCCTCGCTGGGGCGTATTTTGACGCGAATATGACTCAGCGAGATTTGCAGCGGCAGCGTGTCGCCCAGCACCTGGCGGAAGGCTTCTACCTCGCGGTGCGTGATATGCTGGCGAAAGGACACGAAGTTGCGCATCTGGCGATAGAGCAAGCGGTGGCGAATTTCCTTGCGATAGCGCTGTTTAAGCTGCCGCTCGGTGAGGCCAACTCGTCCTAACATCTCTTCAAACTCGCTGTCGTTCATATTGCTGCGCGCCATGCGGAACTGCTGAACGAGCATTTCCTCGACTTCCGTTGGGTCGATCTGCAGGCTGTCTTTTTGCGCCTTGAGAATGAGAACCTGCTCGTCTACCATGTCATCGAGGACCTGCGTGCGCAGCGCTTCGATGGAATCGGGCGGCGAATAGACGGTTAGGTCGCGCGCATCCATCTCGAAGCGCAGGCGGTAGTTGAGCTCGGACCAGAGAATGATGTGGTTGTCTACCGAGGCGACGATGCGGTCGATGAGCTCCGCGGCTGTGCTCAGCGTCGGTGCCGAACAGAATAGGGCGGAGAGCAGTAACAGCGTGCGAAAGGTTTTCTGTATAGATCTATTGGCTGACAACGGCCCAATCCTCGCGTTTTTTTAGCGTTTCCACTAGTTGACTCATGCGCTGGCGGTGTTTCTGCCAGACGATAGTTTCGACGATTTGCGCCCGGACTTGTTCCAGCGGTCGCGCGCTGCCCTCGTCGTAGCGCTCGAGCACTTCGATAAGGTGGTATCCGTACTCCGTGCGAATGGGGCGCGATGGCTCATTGAGCGCCAGATCTTCACAGGCGGACCACAAAGAAGGGTCATCGCTCTGCGAAAACACATCGAGTTCGCCGCCGCGGCTGCGCGTGTCGGGATCTTCCGAGTAACTGCGCGCCACTTCCGCAAAGTCGGCGCCGCGGCGCAGATCGGCGCGGCGCGCGTTGGCCTGGCGCTGGCTGGCCAGCAGTATATGGCGCACGCGCACCTCGGGCTCTTCGCGGTGAAAGAGGTCGAGATGGGCGTCGTAGTGCTGCTGAATCTCGCTCTCCGATACATCCGTCTCCCCGCGGCCAAACTCGTCGTCCAAGAGAGCGGCCAGCAGCAGGTTGCGCCGCGTGCGCTCCAACTGCTGCTTGAGGCGTATGTCCTCGTGCAGCTTGCGCTGCAGCGCCTCCTGGTAGAGTAACTCGCTGCCGATCCAATCTTCAACGGCGCGCTGGCGTTCCTCTGCGCTGGCGTCGTAGGGCAGCACAGCCTCTAGCTCGCTGGCCTTGAGGTGGGCGTCGCCGACGCGGGCGACAACCTCTTCTTGCGGTCCCGAAGCGCCGCAGGCGGCTAGCAGGAGCAAGAGGGGGACATGCGCCCGCATATCAGAGTATTTCTCCCAGTGCCTCGTGTGCTTTTTCCAGCCGCTCAATTTCGTCGCGACCTTCTACCTGCAGCGAAATGTGCAGGCGCTCGCCCAAATCGAATTCGAGCGGGAAAGAGCACTTTTCGACGATCTGCTGAATGTCGCCGGGCGTGATCTGGCGCTCCTGGGGAAAGGCCATCACAAAGCGGTTCTTTTCCAGCTGGACTTTTTCCAGGCCGATTTGCCGCGCCATGAGTTTGATTTCCATGATGTACATCAGCGAGCGCGTTGGTTCGGGCATGCGGCCAAAGCGATCTTCCATCTCCTCGCGTATTTCGAACAGCTCAACGATGCGCTGGGCGTCGGCCAGGCGCTGGTAGAACTCCATTTTCTGGTCGGCGTTGGGCACGTATTCATCGGAAATGTACGCACTGACGGCGATTTTGACATCGGGTTCGGGGTGGTCGGGAGTGCTCTCGCCCTTGAGCTCGCGCATGGCCTCGTCGAGCAGGCGGCAGTAGAGGTCGAAGCCCACGGCGGCAATAAAACCGTGCTGCTGCGCGCCGACCAGATTGCCCGCGCCGCGAATCTCCATATCGCGCATGGCAATGTTGAAGCCCGAGCCCAGATCGGAAAACTCCTCGATGGCGCGCAGGCGCATGCGGCTTTTCTTGGGCAGCTTTTTGCCCTTGGGCACCAACAAGTAGGCGTAGGCTCGCTCGTTGGAGCGACCGACGCGACCGCGGATCTGATACAGCTGACTGAGGCCGATAGTATCGGCTCTGTTGACCAGTATGGTGTTGACGGAGGGTATGTCGATGCCGGATTCGATGATCATGGTCGATACGAGGCAGTCGTATTTCTTCTCCATGAAATCCATCATTATTTCTTCGAGCTGGCGCGGGGCCATCTGACCGTGTGCGACGGCAAAGCGCACGTGCGGCAGCAGTTCCTGTAGATATTCGCACAGGCGGTGGAGAGGCTGGATGCGGTTGTGCACGAAGTAGACCTGGCCACCGCGCTCTACTTCGCGGTGAATCGCCTCGGTAATGCGCGCTTCGTCAAACGCAATAATCTCGGTGTGGATGGGCAGGCGGTCCTGCGGCGGCGTGTTGATAATGGACATGTCGCGCGAGCCCATCAGCGACATATGCAGCGTGCGCGGGATAGGCGTCGCCGTCAGCGCTAACACGTCGACTAGGCGCTTGAGCTGCTTGAGTTTTTCTTTGTGGCGCACGCCAAAGCGTTGCTCCTCGTCGACGATCAGCAGACCCAAATCGCGGAATTTGACGTCCTTGGAGAGCATGCGATGCGTGCCGATCAGAATGTCTACACCACCACTTTTGACGGCTTCGATTACCTGTTTTTGTTCCTTTGCGGTGCGAAAGCGCGAGAGCGCTTCAACGCGCACGGGCGCGTGGGCCATGCGCTCTCGAAAGGTCTGGTAGTGCTGTTCGGCCAAGATCGTAGTCGGCACTAGCACGGCCACTTGTTTCTGGTCACAGACCGCTTTGAAGGCGGCGCGCACAGCTACTTCGGTCTTCCCATAGCCTACGTCTCCGCACACCAGGCGATCCATGGGGTGTGGAGATTCCATATCGGTTCGGACCTCTTCCATCGTGCGCAGTTGGTCCGGGGTTTCCTGAAATGGGAAAGTCGCTTCCAACTGTTGCTGCATGGCGCTGTCGGTGCTGAAGCGGAAGCCGGGCAGCGCCTTGCGCTCGGCGTAGAGCTGCACCAGCTCGCTGGCCATCTTAAAAATTTCTTCGCGCGTGCGCTCCTTGAGCTTTTCCCAGGCCGTGCCGCCGAGGCGGCTGAGCGTGGGCACGTCGCCCTCGGCGTCGGAGTATTTGCGCAGGCGATCGAGCTGCTCAACCGGCACGAATAGGCGATCTGCGCCATGGTAGGTGACGGTCAGGCAGTCGTGTTCGCGTCCGCCAAGGGACAGGCGTTTGATGCCGCTATAGCGGCCAATACCGTGATCGACGTGCACGACGAAATCGCCGCGCTGCAAGGCCGCGTGGTTGGGTAGCGGTGCCGCCGAGCGAAATTTGCGATAGCGAAAGCGGCGCTTTTGACGGCTGAACAGCTCGTGGTCGTTGAGCAGGACGAGGTGTGCCTCGGGAAAGGTGAATCCCCTATGCAGCGTGCCGAGGCCGAAGTGGATGTCCGGCCAGTCGGCGAACATTTCCTGCAGTCGGCTGTTCTGCCCCTGCGTTTCGCAGCGCATGTAGATGGCGTAGTCTTGTTCGGTGAAGCGATCGATTTCCTTGCGCAGCAGAGCGACTTCGCCTTCGTAGGCACGCGCATCGCTGGCGTTGAACTGCACGGCATCGCCGCCGCGTCCCAACGGGGCGGGCCGCAGGTTGGCATACTGAGACAGGCGATCGCGCAGCCAAGCGGCATCGCGCATCAATTCGTCGGGGGGAACGAGGTCGTCGCGCTCGCCGTGGCGCTCGTACTCCTTCTGCGGCCGCGCTGCGGCCTTGTCGACTTCGGCGTATACGTCTTCTTCTTCTTCGCAGAATACGAGCGGATCGTCGAGGTATTCAAAAAGGCCGCCATCGCGTCCGTAGAGCAGAGCCATATAGCTCTCCACGCCCTCTAGCGAAGTGCCTAGTTCAAACTGATCGCGCAGCGCTTCGAGTGCGCGATCGTGGCCTTTACCGGCGGCCAAGCGCTGGAGGTAGTCCTCGTAGAACGGCGAACACAGCACGACCTCGCTCGCCGGTGGAATGCGCGCCTCTTCGCAGTGGCCGCGCGAGCGCTGCGTGCTGACGTCGAAAAGGCGAATGGATTCGATTTCGTCGCCGAAAAACTCAATGCGGAAGGGATACTCGCTGGCAAAAGGATACACGTCGAGTATGCCGCCGCGCACGCTGAACTGCCCCAAGCCGTCTACCGTCGAGACGCGTTCAAAGCCGCAGTCGATCAGGTGTGAGGCGATGTCGTCTGGCGGCTGCTCGTCGCCTTTTTTCAGGTGCAGAGAAGCCAGTTCCATGGCGTGCGGTGGAATGATAGGCGAGAGCAGGGCGGCAGCCGGGGCGACGACGATCGAGGCTTCTCGACTTTGCAGGCGCATGGCCGCTTCGACGCGCAGCCCGGTAATCTCGACGTCGGGAGAGCGCTTGTCATACAGGTCGGCATCCCAAGCGGGCAGATAGCGAACGACCTCGCTGCCGGCGATGGCCTGTAGGTCGTCGCGCCACTGTTCGGCGCGATCTTCGTCGGCTGCTACCAGCAGCACGGTGCGCTCGAGCGTGCGCTGGAGATGTATCAGTAGAAAGGCGGCCAGCGCGTTGGGTAGACCGCCGAGCAAGACCTCGCGCTCACCGCTGCGCAGGCGCGAAACAACGGCGTTAAAGCTGGGCGTCTGCGCCGTTTGGCGCGCCAGCACATCGAGGGTGTGGGCGGGGTCCATGAGGATAAAGTCTGACGGTAATTTCCGCGTTGGGAAAGGTCGATTAACGGTCGGCTATAATCGGCGTAAAATACGTATTATTAATATTTTCGGCAAGAAATCGAAGCAGACCCTAACCCGCTCGAGCGCCCTCTGCCCGCACGGCTTGGGCCCGCAGTTCAATCGCTTGGCGATCGAGCGATTTGAGCTCGCGGCGCGTCATCCAGAACAGGTAGAGAAAGAGCCCTGTCACGATCAGCAGCATGAAAATCATGGACAGTAGAATGGGCAGGTCTTCGTGCCCGAGCAGGACGATGCCGGCGCAGCAGACCAGCCATGCGATACCTGTGCACATGCAGAGGATGTGGCGAAAACGCTTCCACTGGGAGCGCATCCACACTATTTGTCGTAGATCGATGGACATACCCACTAAGAACGATGTTCAACGCTGAGGCGACAACAGGTCTGCAATTTTGCAGGCGCGTTTACACCATCGTGCGAATCGGTGCGAGGCGTGTTGTAGTTCTGTGCCATTCCAATTGGTTTTCGCTCAGAGAATAATTTATATTTTTTCGGCGTTGCGCTACATACCACAAGACAATCCGAACGACTATTGGCTGCGGAAAGGCTGTCTCCATGAAGATTGTACTTGCCGAGGACTCCACTACGATGCGCAAGATTCTGGTGAAGATCCTCAATAAACTGGGCTATAGTAACGTGTGCGAAGCGGAGGACGGCGCCCAAGCGTTGAAGCAGCTGTCGGAAGCGTCTTTTGATCTGCTGATCACCGATTGGGATATGCCTAGGATGTCGGGTTTACAGCTAATCAAGGAACTGCGTGCCAATCCGGATACCGTCGATGTTCCCATCATTGTGTCCACGTCGCGCTCGGGGCAGGACGAAGTCATAGAGGCGATGGATGCCGGCGCCAACGATTTCATATCCAAACCGTTTAACGACGTGGAGTTACAGGCCAAGATAGAGTCCGTCGTAAAATCGGTAAACGTCTTGATTGCCGAAGATTCAACGTCTATGATGGGCGTTGTCAAAAAGATGTTGGGAGATATGGGCTATTGCAACGTCTATGAAGCCTACGACGGCGCAAAGGCGTGGGAACTGCTGTGCGAAGGGCGTTTTGACCTGCTGATCACCGATTGGAACATGCCCAATATGTCGGGCTTGGAGCTAGTGGAACACGTGCGCGCCGATCCAGATATGGCCGATATGCCGATTATTATGTCGACGTCGCGCAGCAACCACGAGGACGTTATCGAAGCGATGAAGTCGGGCGTGACCAATTACGTTTCCAAACCGTTTAAACCAAGCCAGCTAAGAGACAAGATCGCTCAAGTCATGCGCGGACAGGCTAATAGGAAAATCAAGCAGCGGTCTTTTTCAGTCGACGCTATGCTCAGGGGATCGGCTCGTGATATGCTGTATGATCGCAGCTTTCCCTTCGTGCTCATGGTGGAAAAGAGCATCGAGTCGGCAGAGCTGCACCGCCCGACCAACGAGCGCTCCGTCGGTCTTCTCAGGACGAAAATTCAGGCCTTGGAAATAGCCAATAGCGAAATTCGCGGCGATGTGAGCTATGTGCTGGCCGATAATACGCGGGACGTTCTGCGCATAGTAGACGTCCACCGCGACGATATTCGGTTAATCATCATATGCAATGATAGGCCCGGTGGCGGCGTGACCTTAGCAAACCAAATCCTGCGCAACCACGGTGGTCGCTGCGACGTGTTGTTGTTTGTCGATTCAATTGCTAAGTTCCCCGTTGAACAGCGCGAGGTGATGAGCCATATGGGTATCAAGCTAGTTGAGAACAGACGCTGTACGCCTAGGGAGATGGACAAGCTATTTCGGGAATGCGTATTCTCGATTTGAGAGTCTTCCCTAGGTGCAATGCGCGGTTGTTTTTTCCCTAACAAATTGTTTTTATCTAAGGTCCTTTGAACGCGAATGCCGATAGCGCTGCACAGAGCAAAGAATCAGCCTAGCTTGCCATTTTTGTAGAAAGCACGATTGACCTCGCGCAGTCAAGCCCGATAATTAGGATGACGCTCGGTTGTTGCTCCGCGAGGACGTATTTAGCACATGCGTCTCAGCATATACACATCCTTCCGCGCAAGGACAACGGTCTTGAGTCTGCAACAGTCGATATTTCGCACTGCGTTTTTCGAGGTTTCTTGATATGAAGATCATGATTGTCGAAGACTCTACTTCTATGCGCAAAGTCCTCAACACAATGCTGCGTGGTTTGGGATACGCCGAGGTGTATGAAGCAGAGGACGGCGTCGAGGCGTGGGAGCATCTGTGCGATGGTGGCTTTGACTTGCTGATATCCGACTGGAATATGCCCAATATGTCGGGCTTAGAACTGCTAGAAAAAGTGCGTGCCGAACCGAAGACGGCGGAGTTGCCGGTTATCATGGCCACGTCGCGCACCGAAAAAGAAGACGTCATTAAGGCCATGAAAGCCGGTGCCAATAACTACATATCAAAGCCCTTTAACTCTTCTCAGCTCAAGGCAAAAATAGACAGAGTCATGCAGCTGACGACGGACCGAAAAGCGGAGCAAGAAGCACAGAAATTTGAGGTGATGCTCAACAGTTCGGCCAACGTGGAGGTTATGACACAGGAGCGCGTGCCCTTTGTCCTAATCGTCGAGAAGAGCATCGATCCAGTTGAGCTTAAACGCCCTGAACACAAAGAGACGGCGCGCCTGCTATCAATGAAGGTTGCGGCTTTTGAGGCCGTCAACGACCAACTGGCCGATGGCAAGGTGCGCTATGTGCTGGAAGATGATACGCAGAGGGCGATGCGTCTGGTGCGCGCGCGCCGAGAGTCCATGCGCCTGCTCATCGTTCCCAACAATATTTCCGGCGGAGGCATAACGCTGGCCCGACTGGTCTTGCTCAACCACAAAGCCGACTGCAAAGTCTGTTTGATCGTCGATACGATGTTTGAGTTTTCGGTCACCGAGCGCAGTACGATGAGCAAAATGGGCGTCGTCCTGCTGGAAAGGGGCAAGCTCAACCCCCGTTCGCTGGAGCAGTTGTATCGCGAAAATGCCTTTTTGCCAGGTTCAACTGCGCCCGACACACCCGCTGCAGCGAGGGAGGCCACTCGGGTATCTGCCGGAGAAAATGCCTGGGATCAGGGTGGCTTCAGTTCGGATAACACCGTTTCGGAAAAGAAGTCTCCGAGCCTGTCAAGCGGCGATATGCGGCATGACACCCGACAGCTAGAAGCAGACATGGGGCGCAATAGCGAGCTTCCAAGCGCGCCCTTGTTTTACGACCGGGTCCAAAAGATAGCGCGCGACCTTTCTGCCGATTCGATGTATTGGGTTGACGCCGTAGAGAGCGACCCGTGCTGTGAAGCCATGGTCATTGATAGGGCGCGGGCGTCGGTCCGCGGTGCACGCGACAAAGTCGAAGACATTAAGCGAGCAGTAGAACTGCTTGGCAAAGAGGCCGTTCGCGATATTGCCGCTGCTGCCGCACTAAACGAACCGTTGGAAGCTGCATTCGACGAGCGGTCCACTGTTCAGAGCTTCTGGCGTCACAGCGTAAGTGCCGGATTCACCGCGCGCATGCTGATGATGCCCTTCGATGGTAGGAAGTTGGGCGAGTACCAGCAGCGCCTGTTTGATGAGTGGAGTCCCGAGGGACAGGTCGTGGCCATGCTAAAGCAGTTCAATATCTCGAGCCGCTTTGCGCTCGCCGATGGTGAAGTGCCCTTTGTCGGTGGCCTGATGCACGACATGGGGCATGTCGCTGTCGCCAGCACGTACCCCGAGCAATTTGACAAGGTGCTGAGCTATATTAACGCTCAAGAGTACAAGATTTCCGTACACGCCGCCGAGATGGAGATTGCCCCGCGGTCTAACCACGCACTGGCTGGGACGATTATGGCGCACAATTGGGAGATGGGACAGCCGGTAGAAAACGCGATCCGGACCCACCACGATCCCGAACCCGAAGATGAGTTCTCACTGCTGATCAGTCTGGCCGACTTTATTGCAGGAGCGGCGGATCCTTTTCCTCAAGACGCTCCGTATCCGCACGTGCTGGTCGTCGAGAGCTTAGCTGGGGCGATGAATCCCATTGTCGAATTAGACGACGAAGATCGCGAAGCGCTGATGGCGCACTTCGTCCCCACGGCCGTGCTGGAACACATCAATACCAGTCTAGACCGAGTGCTTGCGCTGGCTGCGATCATGGCACCGGGCATCAAGCGAATGACGGCCCGTTTTGTGCGCAGCATGGCAACCGCAGCGACCAAGCGCAGCATTTCCTGACCCCATCCCTACAGCCGTTTTAAATTCGCCATTCCCCCCCGTTGCGCTGGTATTTTTTCACCGCATACATGTCGAGTTCGCCGCCCAGACCCGGTCCGGTTGGCACGGCGATGCGCTCGCCCCTGCGCTCGGGCATCTGCACGACGAAGTCGTCCACGTGCAGCGGTGTCGACAATATATCGTGCGGTACCGTAGCCCCATCGGCGACGGCGGTGGCGTGAATATATGTCAAATCGAGAATGCCCAGATCGACGCCCGATCCATGCCAGCACGGCTTGTCGGCGGTGCCAGCCGCATCGACCATGCGCACAAATTCGACCATGGAACCGGGTGAACAGTTGAAGATGTCGGCTGCGTCGGCGGCCAGTGCCTGGATGACGGCGTGCGTCGAGCCCAAGTGCAGAGCGATTTTCGCGCCGGTTTCCCCGCGCAGCTTTTTGTATAAATCGAGTCGATCTTTGGGCAGCGGATCTTCGATGCACAGCACGTTTAAATCGGCACAGCGGCGCGCCAGTTGCTCCACTTCGTCGTAGCTGTCGTAGCGCTGCATGGCATCGACGATAAAGTGCAGATCGGGTGCCACTTCGAGCATGCGCTTCAGGCGATCGACTACGTCCATGCCGTGCATCACCTTGATTTTGAGGCAGGAATAGCCGCCTTGGCGGGCGGCATCGGCAGCGGCTGGCGAATACTCGGGGCTTTGTAAGCCGGCCCAGTAGGAACAGACAACTTCGTCGCGACAGTAGCCACCGAGCAGTTCGCCGACGCGCATAGAGCGCATGCGTCCAACCAGGTCGAAGACGGCCGTTTCCACGCAGCGATACGCGTTGCTTCCGCTGCTGGCTATGGGTATACGGCGTAGATTGAGCGCGAGCGGGTTGGCGCCCAACAGGCTGCGGCATGCGGTCTCTAAGTCACCCAAAGCCGTGCCGCGCGGCGTTTCGCCGACGCCGTAGTGGCCGTCTTCCGCGTGCAGGCGGATCAGCAGCTTGGGGACTAGATCCCAGCGCTCGTGTACCTCAGCATATTCGGGGCTGTTGACCATTTCTTGGTGAACAAACTGATCGACTTCCCACCATTCAATTCGATCTATTTTCACGCTGTGTTCCCTCCGTTTTTCCGCTGATAGGCGATGGCGTAGAACATATGCGTCCGTTTGCTGCAATTGGGTTCGGATCGGTGCCAGGTGTAGTTGCTAAAAAATAGCCCGTCGCCGGGCTGCATTTCAATGAGCATTTCGCGGTCGAAGTCGACCTGCTCGAGGGGAATGCGATGGCGCTTGAATGGCGTAAAGGCACCGTTTTCCACGTGTCCCATCGGCGGTTCATCGTAATAGGATTCGTGTTCGACGAGTTCCCAGCCGCGATGCGTTTTGGGCATAACGGCCAAGGCGCTGGCATGGGCGCCGACCTCGGTCAGCGGAATCCAGCAGTTGCAGCCCAATTCGGGCGCGATTTTCCAGTAGTACGAGTCCTGATGGTAGTAGCTGCAGCCGCCCTGCGCTTCGCTCAACACGTCGTGCTTGATGCCGATTTGGTCGGTGAAGCGCTCTACCGGACCGCCTAGCAAGGCGGCCATTGCCTCGGCTAGGTTGGCGTGATCGGCGACGTCGGCAAAGACGGTTTCCCGCGTTGCCGGGCGCTGGACTCCAGCCGGCAATGGCGTGCCGTTTCCCGAGCGATAGCGCTGTGGATCCAATACCTGAAAGTGACCGCTGGGCCACGGCGCCAGCTGTTGTCCTATGTCCAACGCGCGCCGCCGCGCCGCCTCGATAGAAGCTGGTGGTATGAGGTTGGGAATCAGGCAATAGCCCTCTTCTACGTAGTGCGTTACACTCGCGTCTGAAACTATAGACATGGGCTTTCCTCCCGCGCATAATGGGCCGTGAAATATAGGGAGAACGCAGCGGAGCGCCCAGTGCGTGCGGCCCTCATGCGTCCGATGTCGAGTTGGCGCGCAGCACGTAGGTGCGATCGTCAAAGACAACGTTGTTGCGCAGGGGTATGGTATGTGCACCGCCGGTGATGACGAGTCGGCCATCCAACGCGCTGGCCGCGCCCCACGCCTGCTGGGTGGGTAGATCGGGACCGCTGCGCCAACTGCGGGTCTGCGGGCTGTAGCAGCGGATGCTGCCATCGCCGAATCCGCCGATGAGCCATACTTCGCCTTGCCAGGCGGCCAGCAGTGGACCCTGGCCGATGGGCCCTGGCTGCGGCAGGTCGGTATCCCATGTGCCAGCCGCGGTGTCAAAGGCGTAGAAGCCATCGATGCTGGCACAGTAGATGGTGCCGTCGAGGGCGCAACCGTGGCCCTGGCGCGTAGGTTCGGGCAGGGGCGTTTCGAGGCGCCAGGCATCCTCGTCCGAGCCAATGCTCTCGACGGAATCGAGCTTCGGCCCGCTGTTGTGTGCCGCGCCACCGATGGCGTAGATGCGCCCATCGCAGTGCACGACAAAAGGATCGGTGCGCGCGTGGTGGAGCGATGGCCCGGGCCGCCACGAACGGTTGGCTGGGTCGTATATCAGCACGGTGTAGAGCACCTGCCCCTCGCCGGCCCAGTGCGCATGGCGCGTCTCGCCGCCGACGATCCACACGCAGCCGTCCAGTTCGGCAATGCCGCAATAGCGGCGTGGTTCGGGCATGCGGCTTATTACCTGCCAGTAGGTGCCATCCCAGCAGAATAGCTCATCGAGGACATGCGCGCGCGGCGGCAGGCCCCATTCGCCAGCCCAGCCGCCGGCGACGTAGAGCGCACCGCGACAGGGCGTCGAGAAGATATCGTGATTGCCGCCGCCCGGCAGGCGGCCGCGCCGCTGAGCCCAGCGCTTCTGCCAGGCGTGATGGTCCGGCTCCTGGCGATAGAGCGCCTCGTCGGTCGCCGCCCACAGGGCACCGTCCCCGTCGCTGTAGATGCAGCAGGTACCGTCGGGTAGGTCGGCTAGATGGCGCCGATGGATGGCGTCGTCTGCAGCCGTATCCACTTCGAGCAACTCGCCGCTGGAGAAGGCGACCATCAGCAGGTCGTTGGGCGATCGGCCGACGGCTGTAACGGTGGACCGCGGGCAGGGCGACTCTACCGCCTGCCAGCCCCTATGCTGTTCGCGCGGACAGAACCGCCGCCACGTCTGCGGACCAACCAGCCAGATATAGCCCATGCTGTCGGCAAATAGCACATCGCGTGGTTCGGCCGATATCCAGGCGCTCTGCCAACAGTGGGGCGCGTTGGCCGGCAGCACGAGCACGTGGCCCTTGTTCACGCTCCAGAAATTGCCGTATACGTCGAGCGCGCAGGGCGCCGGTGCGTGCGGCTCGTAGTGGTGTGGATTGGCCACATAGCGGCCGTCGAGACCGCGCCGGCTCGTGCAGCCTTCTACCCATATGTCGCCGTCGGGCGTGCAGGTAATCTGCTGGTTTCCCTGCGCGCTGCCGGCAAATAGTGCCGTGATGTCGTGTGCGGGCGATTCTCCCTTGGGCTCCGCGCTGTAAATGCGTGCGCCCTGCGTCCAGTAGATGCGTCCGTCCGGGCCGTGCGCAGCCGCATCTACGGCTGCGCGCGCAACATAGTGGAGTCGCCCATCGCGCAGACGAGCTAGCCCGTCTGCGTCGATCAGCACCAGTTCGCCTTCATCGGTTTCAAAAAGGGCACGGGGTGCCGCCGTCAGCGTGCAGATGCGTTTCATGTGGTTTGCCTCCCAACCGGACAAAAGGAAGCCGGTCGAATGGTTGATCGACCGGCTTCAAGCGTGGACATCTGTCGCGCAGCGATCAGCTGCTTTGCAGGATTTCGTTAAAGGTCTTGCTCGGGCGCATGGCCGCCGCCGTCTTGCCTTCGTCGGGATGGTAGTAGCCGCCGATGTCGACGGGTGCGCCCTGTGCGGCATTGAGCTCGTCAATAATCGTCCCTTCGCCGGCGGCCAGCGCCTGGGCCAGCTTGGCAAACTGCGCCTGCAGGTCGGCATCTTTGTCCTGCGCGGCCAGCGCTTGGGCCCAGTAGAGGGCCAGGTAAAAGTGGCTGCCGCGGTTATCTAACTCGTTGACCCTGCGCGAGGGCGATTTGCGCTCGATGAGAAAGGTGCCGGTCGCCTTGTCCAGCGCCGCGGCCAGCACCTGTGCGCGGCGATTCTCGGTCTTGTAGCCGAGGTCCTCTAGCGATACGGCCAGTGCGAGAAATTCGCCGAGCGAATCCCAGCGCAGATGACCTTCCTCTACAAACTGCTGCACGTGCTTGGGTGCCGAGCCGCCCGCGCCCGTCTCAAAGAGGCCACCACCGGCCAGCAGCGGCACGATGGAGAGCATCTTGGCGCTGGTGCCCAGCTCTAGGATGGGGAACAGATCCGTCAGATAGTCGCGCAGCACGTTGCCGGTCACCGAGATGGTATCCTTGCCCTCGCGCGCCCGCTGCAGGCTCAGGCGCATGGCGTCGACGGGAGCAAGGATCTGAATGTCGAGGCCCGTCGTGTCGTGATCGCTTAGATAGGTTTCGACTTTGGCGATCAGGTTGGCGTCGTGCGCCCTGTTCTTGTCCAGCCAGAAAACGGCCGTAGAGCCGGTCTGCCGTGCGCGCGTTACGCCGAGCTTGACCCAATCGCGAATGGGCAGGTCGCGCGTCTGGCACATACGCCAGATATCGCCTGCTTCGACCGCGTGCTCCAACAGCACCTGGCCGGACGCATCGACGACGCGCACCGCGCCGCTGTCGGCCATTTCAAAAGTCTTGTCGTGCGAGCCGTATTCCTCGGCTTTCTGCGCCATGAGGCCGACGTTGGAGACGTTGCCCATCGTCGTTACGTCGAAGGCGCCGTGCTCTTTGTGGAAGTTGATCGCCTCCTGATAAATGCGCGCGTAGCAGCGATCGGGAATGGTGAACTTGGTGTCCTTCTGCTGGCCATCCGGTCCCCACATCTGGCCCGATTCGCGTATGGCCGCCGGCATCGAGGCGTCGATAATGACGTCGCTGGGCACGTGTAGATTGGTGATGCCGCGGTCGGAGTTGACCATGGCCAGTGCGGGGCGCGCATCGCAGCAGGCCGCGAGATCGGCTTTGATTTGCTCGCGCTGGGCCTCGGGGAGTGCCTCAATTTTGGCGTATACATCGCCGATGCCATTGTTGACATCAACGCCGAGCTCGTCGAGGACCGCGGCGTGCTTTTGCAGGGCGTCTTTGTAGTAGGCGGCTACGGCGTGGCCAAAGAGAATGGGGTCAGAGACCTTCATCATAGTCGCCTTCAGGTGCAGCGAAAAGAGCACGTCCTGCGCCTTGGCATCGTCGATTTGCGCTTCGTAAAAGGCGCGCAGGGCGCGGATGCTCATCACCGCTGCGTCGATGACTTCGCCTGCCTGAACGGCCGTTTTTTCCTTGAGCACTGTAGTTTGGCCGGACGCGTCGACAAACTCGATGCGCAGGTCGCCGGCTGCCGTCGTGACGGCCGATTTCTCGCTCGAGTAGAAGTCGCCCTCTTCCATATGCGCCACGTGCGACTTGGAGGCGGCGTTCCACGCACCCATCGGATGCGGATTCTTCTGCGCGTATTCCTTTACGGCTGAGGCTACGCGCCGGTCGGAGTTGCCCTCGCGCAGAACGGGATTGACGGCGCTGCCCAGCACTTTGGCATAGCGCGCCTTTACCTCGCGCTCGGCGTCGTCTTGCGGTTCTTCTGGATAGTCGGGTATGCCGTAGCCCTGCGACTGCAGCTCCTTAATAGCGGCGTTGAGCTGCGGAACAGAAGCGCTGATATTGGGCAGTTTAATAATGTTGGCTTCGGGTGTCTTGGCCAATTCGCCCAGCTCGGCCAAATCGTCTGACTGCATCTGCGCGTCGCCGAGATGCTCGGGAAAATGGGCGAGAATGCGTCCGGCCAGCGAAATGTCGCGCGTCTCGACGGCAATACCGGCCGCCTTGGTAAAGGTCTCGATAATCGGCAGCAGCGAGTAGGTCGCCAGCATGGGCGCTTCGTCGGTCTTGGTGTAGATGATCTTGGATGTGGTGGCCATATTTATTCCTTATTCTTTTAGGCAGTGTCGCCTGCGGCTAGGCGATGCGTAGCAAGAGACTATAAAAAATCAGCTCGTTGGTGGATCGTCAAGGATACGCGCTGCGGCGCGCGCGTTTTCAGACCGTTCAATAGAGGAGGTACGCATGAGACTATCGTGTCAAGAAGGGCTCGTTCCGGGCGAGAGTTTTGCGGAAAAGTTGCGCAATTTGGAGTCCTACGGATTTGTCGGAGTCGAACTGGCCGGCGCGCAGCTAAACGATGCCGCTGGCCTGGCCGAGCGCCGCGCCGCGCTGAAAGACAGTCCGATAAAGGCCTCGTCGATATGTGGCGGTTTTGCCGCCGAGATGGTGCACCCCGATCCCAAGCGCCGCCGCACCTGCACCGACGTGCTTAAGCACTACTTAGACCTGTCGGCCGAATTGGGTGCCGTGGGGCCGATTACCGTGCCCATTTTTAACAGCAACGATCGCCTGCCCGACCTGTCGCCGTGGAAAACGCAGCACGAAGCCGAGATCGAACTGCTGCGCCACGTGCTGGCCGAACTGGCGGCTCACGCCGAGTCGGCCGGTGCACAGCTGCTACTCGAGCCGCTCAATCGCTACGAGTCGAATGCGCTGCGCAACGTCGAAGAGGCCGCCGAGCTGTGCCGCGAAGCGGGCAGCGGCGTGCGCCTGATGGCCGACTTTTTTCACATGCACATCGAACAGACCAACTCGCCGCAGAGCGTTGCCGCCGTGGCCGATGCACTGGGCCACGTGCACCTAGCCGACAATACGCGCAAGGAACCCGGTTCGGGCGATATCGACTTTACCGCGTCGTTTAAGGTGCTGAAAGAAGTGGGTTTTTCCGGCTATATGGCTTTTGAGTGCGGCCTGACTTCAGCTGCCGAAGAGGCGCTGCCGCGGGCCGTAGAATATCTCAAGGCCTGCTGGGACGCGGCTTAAATGGCGTAGTCGAATACGAGCACGTCATCGGCGATGGGGCGCAGCAGCTCTCTGCCCACCGCCTTGTGCGCTGGATGGGGCAGGTAGGCGTCGCGTGCTGCAGCGTCGGCAAAGGTCATTACAAAGCCCCAGTCAAAGTCGTGCGCCTTGCTTTCGGGAGAGTTGTTGTCGCCGCCGCTGACCGACTCAATACCGGGAATTAGGTCGTCGCGCTGCAGGGCGACCAGTCCCTCGAGCAGGGCTTCTTTTTGCGCGGGGGTGGTGCCGGGTTTGAGCCTGAGCAGGACGATGTGCTGGATCATGTAGTGTACTCTCCAAGAGAGGGTGTTTAGCTGCGTCGGCGTTCGCGCAGCTCGGCCAGCGTCGTGCAGCCGAGCTGAACCATATTGTTGACTAGGTCGGCCTTGAGCAGCTCGGCCACGTGATTGCCCCCTCTGCGGCCTAGCGCGGCCACCCCGTACATAAAGGCTCGGCCCAACAGCACGAAGTCGGCACCCAGCGCTAGGGCGCGCGCGATATCCAAACCGCCGCGCACGCCGCTGTCAAAGAGGATCTCCGCCCGCTGGCCGACCGCTTGGGCGATGGCCGGCAGCACGTCGATGGCCGCCGGCGCACCGTCGAATTGGCGGCCGCCGTGGTTGGAAACCATAATACCGTCAAAGCCAATTTCCACCGCGCGCTCGGCTTCTGCCACTGTCATGATGCCCTTGAGCACCAGCGGGCCGTCCCACTCCAAACGCACGGCTTCTAGGTAGGCCCAGTCGAGCGAGCCGCCGAGTTCGTGACCGATAAAGGTGAGCATGTCGCGCATATCGCTGCCGTCGATGTACTTTTCCAGCCCGCGGAAGCGCGGCGAACCGGCCACTAGCGTCGCCCAGCTCCACGCCGGGCGCACCATGCAGCGGTAGAGCATGCGCGGGGTTATTTTGGGCGGCACTACGACGCCGGCGCGCACCTGTCGTTCGCGCCGGCTGGCCACCGGTACGTCGGCCGTCACCAACAAGGTGGTAAAGCCCGAGTCGCGCGCGCGACCAATCAAGTCGCGGCGGATATCGGGGCGTCGCGGCGGGTAGAGCTGAAACCAGCCCATGCCGTCGGTCAACGGGCCGATGGTTTCGGGGGCTTCGGTCGCGGCCGTGCTCAAGGTGTAGGGAAAGCGGTGCGTCGCGGCCGCGCGCGCCAAAATGCGCTCGGCGCGCGGCCACATGAGCGCGGTGAGGCCGACCGGTGAAACGCCAAAGGGCACGGCGTAGTCTACGCCAAAGAGGTGCGTTGCCAGCTGGGGTTCAAACGCGCCCTTCATAAATTCCGGCACCAGCGTAATGGCCTGAAGCGCCGCGCGGTTGCGCTGCACGCACTCATCGGCGCCGGTGCCGCTGTCGATGTATTCCCAAGCAAAGTGGGGAATGCGCCCCTTGGCCCTTCGGCGCAAGTCCTCAACGGACGGATATCGATTCAGCAGACTGGCCATGGAGCGCCCCCGTTGGACCTCACTTCGGACGTATGCGCAGCGCTGATCCTAGGCGTATACGGCTTGAATCATAGCATTGATATAGCCGAAGCAATAGGAGTACGACTGATAGTAGCCCTGCGGGTCGTCGGCGCTGCGCGGCACGTGATCGGGGTCGATGCCGTAGCAGTAGCCTACGTCCTTTAGCGCTTTGAGCACTTTGAAGAAGTCCATATCGCCCTCATCGGGCAGTGCTTCGCGGAAGCTGTAGCGCTTGCCGAGCAGGTTGCGATAGTGCACCAAGAAGATCGTGTCGCGGCTACCAAAGTACTCGATAAACGGGAAGACCTCGGTAGCTGAGTCCTCAAGCATCTCGGCGATGGAGCCGACGCAGAAGTTCCAGCCGTGATAGGGGCTGCGCTGAATTTCGATAAAGCGCTTCATGCCCTCGAAATCGTTGAGCACCTTGTCGACGCCCTTGTAGCCGGGCGGAACGGGTGGGTCTTCCTGCGAGTTGCCCATGCGCACCTTGCACTCCTCGGCCACCGGAATCATGCGCTCGAGCAAGTACTCGATGCGCTCCCAGTGCATTTCCGCCGTGACGCGTCCGGCGTCGGTCAGCTTGGCCTGCTCTTCGGCGGGAATCTTGTCGAGTCGGAACGCCGTGTGCATAAAGCCGCCGCGTCCCTCTTCCTGTTCGGTGCGGTCAATGGGCAAGATACAGGTGTTGTAGCGCAGCGAGTCGACGCCGGCGCGCGATGCGGTGCGAATCATTTCGCAGACCAGGTCGATTTCCCGATCGCGTTCGGGACTCTTGCCGTAGTAGATGATGTTGGGTAGGTGCTCGTAGATGGGCAGCGAGGACATATCGAGCGTCATGCCAAAGGCTTCGTGGCGCTCGCGTTCCTGTTCCAACTCGTCGAGCTTCCAGCCGATGCCCTCGTGAAAGGGGAAGCGCGCCGCCTTGTGGCGCACGCCGTTGCGCTGCAGAAAGCGCAGTTCGGCATCGCTCGAACCAAAACCCTGCGTGCGCACGTACATGCGCTTCTCGCCGTTGGCAGACTGTCCGGATGGGCCGGCAGCCGAAGCGGCAGCCTCACCGG
>JAYOYH010000026.1:0-60158 GCA_038153405.1 Gemmatimonadota bacterium
CGGTCGGCATTGAAAACCATCAGGACGTCTGCTCGTGGGAGCTGCTCGAACTGTGTGAGCGCGTCGGCAGCCCGCAGCTCGGCGTGACGATGGACGTAGCCAATGCGCTAGCTGTCGGCGAGACGCCGGCCGCCTTTGCCAAGCGCGTCATGCCCATCCTCAAGCACGTGCACTTTAAAGACTATACGATCCATTCGACGCCGTCCGGCTACCGCCTCAAGCGCTGTGCGCTGGGCACCGGGGTGGTCGACTGGCCACAAATGGTCGCCCTCTTTGACGCGGGCGCGCCCAACGTGCAGGGCTGTATTGAATTAGGGGCCTCGCAGGCGCGCCACATTCGCATCCTCGAAAACGACTATTGGGCAACCTACGCGCCGCGGCCGCAGGACGAAGTGCTCAACGCCATCCGCACCCTGCACGGAGCGGCGCGACCGGCCGACGAAGACTGGCGCACGCCGCACGAGCGCGAAGAGAGCGCCGATGCGCGCGCCGACTACGAGCTCGACCAGTTCGCGCGCTCGGTCACCTACATTAAAGAAAACCTATGAGCGCACCCTTCTTTGCCATAGGCAGCGCGCTGGCCCTGCTATCGGTAGCCGCCGGTGCCTTCGGTGGCCATATGCTCAAACAACGGTTAACCGCCGATTTATTTGACATATTTGAAGTCGGGGCGCGCTACCACATGTATCACGCCCTCGCGCTGCTGGCCACCGCTTGGGCCTGCTCCCAGTGGCCCGGCGCGCTGACGACCGCCGCCGGCTGGCTCTTTGTCGCCGGCATCGCCCTCTTTTCTGGCAGCCTCTACGTGCTCAGCCTCAGCGGCGTGCGCTGGCTCGGCGCCGTCACGCCCTTGGGCGGCCTGTGCTTTATGGCCGGCTGGCTGTGCTTGGGACTGGCCGCCTGGCGCAGCTAGCCCTCCCGACCGCGAAACAGCGCGCTAAAAACTAGGGCGAAAAGCAAGGAGGCCAGCGCCGGGATGAGAAAGATCCACGTCCACGCATGGACGCCTGCCGTGAGGATAAAGTAGTCGTAGACCCGCCCGGCCAGCACGTGTCCGCACAGCGGCCCCACCCCGCGCAGCACCAGCACTAGCAGCCCCTGCGCTTGGGCGCGCATATCGGGCGGACTCAGGCGCTCAATGGCCACCATCGACGCGACGATAAAGCAGACGATGTAGAGCGCGTTAAGCCCTTGGGCCACGACGAGCAACCACAGCGGATCGCCCCACGCCAACATGCCGGCGCGCACGCCCTGCGCCACCACGCCCAGCAAAATCACCCGCTTCAGGCCCAAGCGCGCGATCCACGCGCCCAAAAACGGCATGATGGGAATTTCCAGCAGTTGGCCCAAACTCAGCACCCAACTGGCCGTGCTCGGCGCCAGCCCCGGTCCGCGCAGCGCATCCGTGAAAAAGATAAAGGCGAAGTTTTGCGAGAACGGACTCAGCGCCGCCACGCAGAACGTCGTCGCCATCAGCACGGCCACGTCGCGCTGGCGCAGCAGCACAAAGGCCTCTAAGAAGACCAGCGGCGAACGGGTACGACGCACCGGCGGCGTGGCGGGCAGGAAAAAGCAGTAGACGCCCATCAGCAGCGAGAGTCCGGCGGCCATCAGCAGTCCGTCACCCAAGTGGCTGGCGCCCGGATCCCACGATTCCCACAGGCGCAGATACAGGCTCAGCACCCAGCTGATACTCACCCAGCCAATGCTGCCCCACACCCGCACGCGCCCAAAGCGCTCGGAGTTGCCCAGGTGGCGAAAGGCAATGGCATTGGTCACCGCCGCCGTCGGCATGTGGACGAGCGCAAAGCCAAAGAGCACTAGCCACAGCCAGCCAAACTCGGTCTGCTGCCAGGCCAGCCACAGCAGCGGCGCACACAGCAAATAGCACAACCCGGCAAAGATCTGTCCCGGCAAAAAGCGATCGGCCAGCCAGCCGCCAAGCAGCGGCGAAAGGATCGCTCCCAGCGAGCCCGTCGCGGCCACGTAGCTAATTTGCTCGCCAGAAAAACCCAGCGCGTGCATATGGCCCGTCAGCAGCACCACCTGCGCACCCCAAACGAGGTTCTGCAGGAAATACATGGCCGCCAGCCGTTTACTAGGCGGCCTTTCTACCCCTTCCACATTGCCTCGATTGACGCAATTCGGCGTCCGTCCCCTTTTAGTAAGGGCGCTTCCGACCAGTATTTCGCGTAGAACGGCAGCGGGGCGCGCCATTGGGCACGCCCCGCTAAAAGCAGCTATAGCTGGCCGACTCAGGCTCCTTCGAGCCCGGCCAACTGACCCGTATCTTCCAGCGCCACCACCCCGTTTTCCAAGATGCCAATGCCACCAGAAAAATGCAGGCGCATCACGTCGCCGACCTGCACGCCGTCGCTCAGATCGGCCTCGGCAAAAACGATCGGCGTGCCCCAATAGAAGGCCAGCAGCGAGCGCGCCTCCAAGGGAATGCGGCGAAAGAGATGGCGCTCGAGGTGCAGCAAGTTGTCGGGCATATTGAGATTGTCCCGACCGGTCTTGCCCTCTTTAAAGCCAACGCGCTGACCGTTGCGCAGGATCTCACAGGACACCGTCACGTCGCCGTCGTCGTATTCGTCGGCCGTCACCAGCAGCGGACCCAGCGAGGCGCAGCCGCCGCCCCAGTTTTTGGCCTGCGGCAGGTTGAGTGGGTTGTCGGCTTCGATGCCGTTGTCCGTCACGTCGTTGCCGCCCGTATAGCCCAGTCGCTCGAGCCGTCCTCTCCTATTTACGCCATAGACGCTGACCAGCTCTGTCTCTGGCACCAGACGCACCGTATCGGCCGGACGCGTGACCGCCTGTCCGTGGCCGCGCACGGTGTCGGGCTCGCCTTTGGAAAAGAGCTCTGGCCGGCCGCCGCTCGACACTTCTCGATACTTCTGATCGTAGACGTTTACCGCCGCACCGGTGGCCTGCTGCGCTTCGATTTCGCGCAGTTTGGCGCTCACTTCGTGCGTTACGCCGGCCAGCCACACTTTCAGCGCGTGCGGATTGTCGGACGGACCGCTGATCGGCTTGGTCAGGTGCACAGCCGACGCGTCGCGGCCCGACAGCATCTCCTGAAGGTTCAGACGGCGGGCAGCGCCGGCGGCCGCGCGCAGCTTTTCTACCGCAGCCACCAGGCCGATCTCATCGCCGCCGCCGTCGTAATAGGTTTCGTAAATGCCACCCATCCCCAGATCGATGACGTCATCGCCTTCGACAAGTCCCAGGTGCTGTCCATCCTGCGGATCGATAAATTGCAGTAGCTTCATGGCTTCTCCCTCAAGTGATCAAAATGGGATACAAGCAAACTAGACGACAAAGAGTGGCTGCGTCGATGGAGCGACTAGCCCGGCGCTTTCGGCCCGCTCCATCAGATCGAAAATCGCCGCTTCACCGTCCCGCCCGTAGTCGAGCGTATACTCATTAACGTAGAGCGCAATATGCGCCTGCATAACTTCTTCGTCCATCTCCTGGGCGTGGGCGCGGATATAGTCGCGCACCGTTTCGGGATGCGCATGGGCGTATTCGACGCTGGCGCGCAGAGCGCGATCAAACGCTTCGATGCGCGCGCCCCCCAGTGCGCGCCGCGCCAAAATGCCACCCAGCGGAATGGGGTGGCCGGTGCTCTCCTCCCACCATTCGCCCAGATCGATCACCTTGTGCAGGCCGTGCTGCGGATAGGTAAAGCGGCTTTCGTGAATGATCAGTCCGGCGTCGACGCGCCCCGCTTCAGCCGCCTCCATAATTTCGTGAAAGGGCATGACGACTAGGTCTCGGATCTCCCGATCGAAAAGCTGCAGCAGCAGCGCAGCCGTCGTCATTTTGCCGGGGATGGCAATGCGCTTGCCGCGCAGGCCGTCGGGAGCGATCATCTCACGCGCCACCACCAGCGGTCCGCAGCCGCGCCCCAGCGCGCCGCCGGCGTGCAGCAGACAGTAGGACTCGCGCAGATGGGCCAGCGCGTGAAAGGAAATTTTCGTCGCGTCGAGCTGGCCACCCAACGCCATGCTATTGAGCGTCTCGATGTCTTCGAGCACCTCGCGCACGGCCGGCGCTCCCCGCAGGCGTCCGTGCACCAGCGCGTAAAAGATAAAGGTGTCGTTTGGACAGGGTGAATACCCTAAAGAGAGTGGCTCCATAGCGGCTTCAGCCTCCGCTTTCGTCCAGTAAAAAGAGTGCCGCCTCCTGCGCGCGGCGACAGGCCAGCGGCAGTTCCCACGCGTCGCGATCGCGCCGCGCGGCGATATTGCTGATGGCGCGCACTTCGACAAAGTCCACGCCGTAAAGCGCGCACAGATGGGCCGCGGCCGCACCTTCCATATTTTCGCACAGCGCCCCAAAGTGCTGGCCGCGCTGCCGTCCGAGATCGTCGGTGCCCGTACACTCCTGCACCGTCACAAAAGGACCCGCTTCAGCGCGCCACGAGCCGCTCAGTCGCGCTGCCATGCTCTCTGCGCGCGCGGCATTGAGCGCAAAGCGATTGAAGTAGGTGCACTCGTCGCCCTCGGCCGCCCCTACCCGCAGCAGCGGTATGCCAATGGTCTCGCGCACGCCCTGCCAGCCATCGTCGGTGCGCACGCCGACGTCGGCGTAGTGCTCTTCGCTGGCCACTGCCAGATCACCGGGCACCAGACCGCTCTGCGCATAGGCGCCGCCCACGCCAATCTGCCAGACCTCGCTCGGGGCGTGCGCCTGCAGCACACAGGTCAGCGCGTGGGCGCAGTTGACCGCACCCATGCCCGTCTCGACCAGCAGTACCGAATAGGCGCCCAGCTGCCCTGCATGCCAAGGACGCCCAGCGACCTCGGTCTGCACCGGCGCGTTCAGCGCTTTGCGCAGCGCGTCCTGCTCAAAGGGCGTCGCTGTCAGGATGGCCCGATCTACAGCCATTGCGCCTATAGAAAACGGCCGGAGCGCACGTCTCCGGCCGCCGAGCGCATTCGGTTATACGCCATACTTAAAATTCCAATACGATTTTGAGTGCCTCGTCGGCGACCGGCTTGTCGACGGCCAGCTCGAAGCCGCGCTGAATTTCGGCAAAGGGCAGCACGTGCGAAATAAGCGGGCTCACATCCAGGCGCCCCTGCACAATCCAGTCGAGCGCCAGCGCGTAGTCGGCATAGGGATGGTCGCCGTAGTTAACGGAGAGGACGAGTTTGAGCTCGCGGCGCTGCATCTCCATCATCGGCAGCTTGATAACGCCCTCGTGATTTTCCTTATCGGGCACGCCAAAGCACACGATGGTGGAAAAGCGATGCGTCAGATCGAGGCACTGACCGTAGGTATCTTCGCCGCCGACGACTTCGATCACCACATCGGCCATGGCGCCATCGGTTATATCGCGCACCGCCTCAACGACGCTTACGGCATCTGGGTTTACCGCGTGCGTCGCGCCCATGCGCCGCGATACATCCAGCCGATAATCGAGCGGATCGACGGCGATGATCTGTTTGGCACCGAGGTTGCGCAGCACGCCGGTAAAAAGCTGGCCGGCCGGTCCCTGTCCGAGCACCACGACCTTCTGGTCGAGCAGGTTGCCCAACTTGCGAAAGCAGCGAAGCACCGTGCCGAGCAGCTGACTCATCAGCACCTTTTCGCGCGGCTGGTCCATCGGCAAGAGCAGCAGTCCGCTGTCGCGCGTCGGCACGTACTCCTGAAACAGACCGCGCTCGCGGTCAAAGCCCCACAGCAGGACGCGGGCCCCTTCGGCATAGGTGCCGCTCTCGCACTCCTCGACAATGCCGATACCCTCGTGCCCCGATCCACCTGTCAGCAGGGGATATTCCGGACATACACCGCAGTAATCTGGAAAGTCGCTGCCGCAGATGGCTACCTGCTCCATGCGCACCAACATCTGCCCCGCGCCGGCCCGCGGCTTGTCCAACTCTAGTACCTCCCATTGGAGAGGTGCTTTTACGCGCGCTCCCTTCATCGTCTCATCCGCTCCGTTCGCTCGCCGCGCTCTTGGACGTCGGCCATGATTTCTTCGATATCTACACCCAGTTTATCCGGGTCCAATACATGCGTAATTTCGCGCCCATCCGACTGCGATCGCAGCGCTAAGTTGACGATGAACGGCGCAGGGCGCGCCTTTTTGCTCGGCTGCGTCAACAGCGCCACTACCGGCTTGCGCGAATCGCCGGGATTAGGCTCGTACACCACGCCCTGTTCGCCGGTATTGAGCTCAATGTACGAGCCCACCGGATAGAGCCCCAGCGTTTTGACGAATAGATCGACGGCGTGCGTGTCAAACTCTGTGCCCTTGTTGTTGTGAATGCGCAGCAGCGCTTGATACATGGGCATTGCCGGCTTGTACACCCGCTTGGCTGTCAGCGCATCATAGACGTCAGCCACGGCCGTCAGGCGCGCATAGTAGTGAATCTGGTCGCCGGCTAGACCCTTGGGATACCCGCTGCCGTCCATCATCTCGTGGTGCTGTTCGGCGATGGCGATCTGGTCATCGCTGAACGAACCATCCTCGCGCATGATATCGCCGCTGTGCAGGGCGTGCTTGCGCATTTCCTGCAACTCGTGCGGCTCGAAGCGCCCGGGTTTGTTGAGGACTTCGAGAGGAACGCGCGTCTTGCCCACGTCGTGCAGCAGCACCGCCGTGGTGACTAGCGGCAGCAGGCCGGGATCGGTTCCGTCGTGCATGGCCATGGCCGTGACCAGCGTGCAGACGTTCATACAGTGCATCGCCGTGTAGGGATCGTGCTTCTTTATGCGCGTCAAACTGACCATCGCATCGACGTTGCGCAAAATGCTCTCGGAGATAACGGTGCCCGCTTCCTGCACCTTACCAACGTCCATTTCCTTGCCGTCGGCAATGTCGCTTAGCGCGCTCGTCAGCGTATCCGCCGTCTCGTCGCGCACCGCCTTGGCCTGTTCGAGTTCTTCGTCAAAATGGACCAGACGCCCATCGGGCGGCGGCTTGCGATTGGGATCGGTCAGCGGCTTGACATCGGATGGCAGATCGCTGCCCTTCTCCGTATCGATAGACACCGTCGATAGCCCCATCGATCGCAGGCGTTCGACCATGCTATCGCTGGCGATGCGCAACCCGCCTTCGGTCGTTATTTTTTCGTGCATCTGCCCCGTCAGACGCGCGCGCTTATTCGGTCGACCACCCACCGAGTTGAGCGCGCACAAGTACCTGACTTCCTCGCCATTGACGACTTCGGTCGTCGCTTTGGCTTCGAGAAACATCCCCACTTGCAAATGGTCTATCGATATCAGTTTTTTCATATGCCCACTAGCAGCAGATGCTGCATCAGAGGTATAATTAGCGCCGAACTCAGCGCGCCTGTCAAGGGCGCTAAAGGGCGACTAAACACGCGCCGCTTCGCTAGTTGACAGCCCGGCAGACGGCGCGTACACTGTCGGCCAAAAGGTCAGCCTATGTGCCTGTGCATTCTCGCACATCAGCTACACGCGACATATCCCCATATCATCGCAGCCAATCGCGAGGAACGCTATGATCGACCCACCGACCCACCGGGCTGGGAGAACGGCGTTTTTGCCGGGCGCGATCGCAGCGGCGGCGGCACCTGGCAGGGCGTTAATCGCGCAGGCATGCACGTGGCCCTAACGAATCGACGCAGCGCAGTGCGCGATCCCAAGCGCCGTTCGCGCGGCCTCCTGTGCACCGACGCCCTGCGCCTCACGTCGGCACGCGCCGCCTGCGACTGGCTGCTCGACCACCTACTGCACATTCCCTACAACGCCTGCAACGTGCTCCTATCCGACGGCTTCGATGCGTTCTGCGTGCACTACGACGGCGCCAGCGCCCGCCCCGAGACGCTTGCGCCCGGACTGCACCTGCTCTGCGAGACGGAGGTAGACGACCCGCAGCATCCGCGCATACGGCACGCGCGCCAGGCGCTGGCAGCGCCGCGCGCACCGTGGTCTTCACTGCACCTCGAGTTGGCCGAGCTCATGGCAGAGCACAGCGATGCCGACGACGGGATCTGCCTGCACGGCACGCGCGGTGGCACGCGCTCTTCGGCACTGATCGCCCTCGGCGCGCGCACGTTAGACGACGCGCGGTTTCACTACGCCGACGGCCCGCCCTGCACGGCGCCCTATGCCGACCTCTCATCCCACCTACAGCAGCCAATTTGAGGAGACTATGAACGAACGCGAGAAATATCTCTTCGACCTTCAGGGATATATCGTGCTGGAAGACGTGCTCTCGGCGGTGCAGTTGGCAGCCTGCAACGACGCCATCGATGCGCACATGACCTCCATTCGCCGGCGCAGCGGCAACGACCTGCTATCGGGCGGTTCCAATGCGCTCAAGGGCGAGCAGGGACGCGGCGATATTGGCGGCATGCTGAGCTGGCCGCAGCCACACGGCCAGATCTGGCGCGAGTTATTGGTGCATCCGCGCGTCGTCGAAGTGCTGCGCGAAATCCTCGACGACGGCTTTCGCCTCGACCATCTCTACGGCATCCTGATGACGGCCGGCACCGAGGGGCACGTGCTGCACGGCGGCGGGCACACCGCTAATCCAACGCACTACTACCGCTTTCGCAACGGACAGATGCGCTGCGGGTTAACCGTCGTGTCCTACGTGCTGACGGACCAAGGACCGGACGACGGTGGCTTTGCCTGCGTGCCCGGCAGCCACAAGTCCAATTACGCAACGCCAAACGCGCTGCGCCGTCTCGAAGACGATATGGGCTGCGTCGTCCAGCCGGTGGCGCGAGCCGGTTCGGCCATCGTCTTTACCGAAGCGCTCACCCATGGAACGCTGCCGTGGAACGCTGCACACGAGCGGCGGTCCATGCTCTATAAGTATTCTCCGGGATCCATTAGCTACTCCAATCGCTATCTGCCCGGCGGTGTCGAGGATATGCTAGAGGAGTTTACGCCAGCACAGCGCGCCGTGCTGGAACCGCCCTACCATCCGGGCCGACCGCGCATCGAGTAATGCATATACGAGACCTCCGCATCCGCGCCGTCAACGTGCCGCGGGTCTACGACACGCGCGTAGCGGAAGCCGGCGGCCACGCACGGGCCAAAGCGGCCTCGCACTATTACGTGCTAGAGCTGATAACAGACGGCAACGCCGTTGGCCTTGGAGAAATCTCCGATATAGAGCAGAGCTGGCAGACGCCCACGCCGCAGACACTGCGCCACATGCTGAGTCCGCTGGAGGGAGCCGACCCGCTGCGCCGCCAGACCACTTGGGAGCGAGCGCTGGCCTGCCTGCCAGGCGACTTGCATCCCGAACTGCACTCGCTGCTGAGCGCATCCATCGACACCGCTCTACTCGATCTGGCCGGCCAGCACTACGGGGTGCCGCTCCACGTTTTATTCGGCGGGTGCAACCAAATGCGCGTGCAGGTGTCGTGGGTCGCCTTTATACGCACGCTCGACGAGATCGAACGGGAGATTGCTGCCAAGGTCGCCGAGGGGTTTACCGCCTTCAAGCTCAAGGTAGGCGACGAACCCGAACTCGATGCGCAGCGCGTACAGCTGTGTCGCCACTTAGCCGGTCCTGATGCCTATATCAAAATCGATGCATCAGGCCAGTGGCGCGAAGAAGAAGCCGTAGAGCACATCTGTGCGCTGGCGGCCGTCGGCGCCAATGCCGTCGAGACGCCCCTGCGCGTCGCGGCGCGCGCTGTGGCCAAGGATAATCCGCAGCAGGTATCCGACCATGCCGACGACGTCGCCGCTGCGCTGGCGCGCGTGCGTCAGCGCACGCCCATTGATCTCATCGAACACGTCGCCGACTTTGACGAGCGCTTCGCCCTCGCGCTGATCCGCCACCGCGCCGTCGACGTCTTTAACGTCGTTCCGGTACAAGCAGGCAGTCTGCACCGCGCCGAGCGGCTGCTACACATAGCGGCAGCTGGCGGCCTGCCCGCCCTATTGGGCAGCACGGTTGAGCTGGGCATTGGCACGGCGGCAGCCACGCATCTGGCCGTGGCCAGTCCCACCGTGCGCATCGCCTCCGACTTAGTCGGACCGGGCCTATTGGCCGGCGCAGTAACCAATCCAGCGCTGGCCTATGAAGGAGGCTATATCCACCCGCCGTCTGGCGCAGGGCTTGGCGTGCAATTAGATGAAGAGCGCATGGAGGTATTTGCTGCATGAACCAACGATTGAGCTGCATCCAAACGGCAAGGCGCCTAGTCGATTTTCACCTCGGCGATCCGACTGCCGTGCTGGCGTGCGTCGATAGCCATCTCGACGCGCTCGAAGCGCTGGTAGACGACGCCGGTCGGCGCGGCTGCGACGCGGCGGTATTGCCCGAGGACACCCTGGGTTTAGAGCACTGGTCTGGGGTTAACGAAGACCTGTGGGATGCCGTGCTGCCGACCGCCGTGGAGCGCATGCTGACGCGTCTGGGCGCAGCCTGTGCGCGCCATGCGATGTACTTGGTCTGCTGCAGCGATTCGCTCGAGGGTAGCGCGCGCTACAACACGGCGTTTTTACTGGGGCGCGACGGGGTCGAAGTCGGTCGCTATAGGAAGATCAATATGCCCTATAGCGAGTTGGGCGCACGCGCGCGCGGCGACGCATACCCGGTATTTGAAACGCCCGACCTGGGTGGTATCGGACTGCTTATTTGCTACGATATGGTCTTTCCCGAGGCCGTGCGCTGTTTGGCGCTCAACGGCGCCGACGTCGTATTTGTACCAACCCTAGGCGGGGCCTGCATGGCCGGTGGCGCCGATATGAACCGCGCGGCTTTCCGCACGCGCGCAGTCGACAACTTCGTCTATTTGGCCGTAGCGCACCGCGGCAGCGGCAGCCTGATCATAGCGCCCGATGGCCAAGTGCTTAGCGAAGGAGGAGGCGCAGACGACATTCTCGTCGCCGACGTCGACCCCTTCGGCGGGCGCGAAGGCGGCAACGCCTTTGACTGGCAGGCCGATATGCGCGCACGCCTCTTTCGCGAGCGAGCGCCAGAGAGCTATGGAGTGCTGACGCAGGCGCATTCTCCCGCGCTGGACAAGTGGCGCAGTGACGACCGTCCCCAAGAGATAACGCGGCGCTGTAGTCGCGTCCTCACCGTTGGCGAAGAGGCGTTTCGTGCAGCTGAGGCCCTCCTCAAAGCAGGCCAAATCGAGGAGGCCAAACGCGCCTTTGCAGCACTCTGCCAAGCGTATAAGGGCAGTTGGATCGAACGCGTCGGACGCGCCCGCATTAGCGAAATTTCCTAAACATTCTCTCGTATCGAACTGCACGTATTGCCGATCGCAAGATCGCGGAATATGTTAGTAAGAGACCTATTTGCATTCTTCTGAAGAAAGGAACGCCGTGGCAGAGTTCACCTATGCCAGTTCCGGTGTCGACATCGACAACGCCGACGCAACGAAACGCGAAATGGCGCGCAGCCTGGCGACCAGCGATCCGCGCGTGCTCAATACAATAGGCGCCTTTGCCACGCTCTTTGACGGCCACTTCCCCCAGTACCAGCATCCTGTGCTGGTCATTAAGAGCGAAGAACCCGGTTCCAAGCAAAAGCTCGCTTTTGCCCATGGCCGCTACGAATCGGTCTGCTACGATCTGGTTAACCACCTCATCAACGACATCATTGTCATGGGCGCCCATCCGCTATCTATGCAGGATGTGATCGTCTGCGGCAAGCTGGAAAAAGAGGTCATCACGCGCGTGGTCGACGGCATGGCGACGGCCTGTCGCCAGCAGGAATGCACGCTGACCGGCGGCGAGACGTCCGAGCAGCCCGGCGTCGTGCCGGCGGGGACCTACATACTCACCGCCAGCGTCGTCGGCATCGCAGAAAAGAGCCAGATCATCGACGGGTCGCGCATCTCGGCGGGTGACAAGGTCCTCGCCGTAGCCTCCAACGGACTGCACACCAATGGCTATACGCTGGTGCGTGCACTGCTCGACGCGCAGCCCGATCTGGCACGCGCCGACGTCGAGGGGGAATCCTTTCTCGATGCGATCCTGCGCCCACACCGCTGCTACTACCGCGCCGTGCGCAAGCTCTATGCCGGCAGCGCGCTGCGCGGCATGGCACATATTACCGGCGGCGGAGTGCGCGATAACCTCAGCCGCGTGTTGCCGGCCGACCTCGATGCCCATGTCGACCTGGGCGCGTTTGAAATTCCACCAGTGTTCCACACGCTCTACGAGCGCGGCCAGCTCGATCCGGCCGATATGATGCGCACCTTCAATATGGGAGTCGGACTCGCGCTCGTCGTGGCAGATGGCGTTCAGGACGAGGTCATTGCCCATCTAGCGCAGCACGAATGTCGCGCCTATCCCATCGGCGAAATCATCAGCGGTAGCAAGCAAGTGCAGTTTAGCGGACAGCTCGCCCTTTGAAAGAGCAGACCGAACAGGACCTCTGCACCCACTGCCTGCACGCGCGACGCATTGAATCGGGGCGCGGGTCGACGTTTTATCTATGCCGCTTGCACGCCGTAGACGAGCGCTTCAGCAAATACCCTCACCGGCCCGTGCGCCAATGCACCGGTTATAAGAAAACAGAAGAATCTCCAACGTAGCCGCTCTGTTGAGGTAGGAGGTTTCTATGGCCAAACGCCGACGGCGAAAAGAGCGCCGCACCCTTCCTTTACCCGCACACAGCAGGGTACTCGCCGCCATCGGCCTGCTTTTTATTGCCCTGTTTATCGTCCTGTTGTACACCAGCGACGACCGCTCTTGGCAGGAGTATATCGGCGCGGGTGATCGCGCCTACGAGCGCGGCAATTACGCCTGGGCAGAAAAGATGTACCGCGAAGCGCTGCAGTATGCCGAACAGAGCGACAAAGACGGTCCCCTAGTCGCTAAAACCTGGCGCCACCTGCATCGTTTAGAGCAGGCGCGCAGTCGATCGGTCCCCTAGCAAAAACCCTATTTATCGCCCCCAGCGCAGCGGCCTCGGCACAACAAATAGCCCCATAAATGCGCCGGCAGCGGCGCACCCAATCCAGCGCAGCTCTTTCAACTCGTTGCAGCGGATCTTTGCCATTGGCCAAGTGCAAGCAGGTCGGTCTTTTGTGCGCGAGCGTGATTCCTTTGCGACATCTCAAGCTCATATGAGGTTTACGCGTCGCATCGAGGACTCCAACTCAAGCGAAGTGAACGTAGCACAAAACACTGTATTACAGACACTTATAGAAAAATGAATTATTCTGCGACGATGGCATACCCCTTGCTCAACCTTGAGCAAGGCAGTAAGGAACCACATAACCCTCTTTCAAAGGAGGCCGTAGTGAAATACAGAGCGCCTTTCCAGCTTCTCAAAGAAACCCTGTTACCAGGGCTCTTAGCTCTTGCCTGGGGCATGTTTGTCCTGACACATACGCTGCACGCGTATAAGAGCTTGTAGAAGCGCGCAAATGGCTGCGCTTGTATTGGGGTGACCGAGTCTGCCGCACCGCGTGCTAACTGCACGCGGGCATGCTATCGGGAGCACGGCTCGGTTGCCCTTGCCTTTTTATTGCCTCACCCGCTGCGCTAACGCCTCGATTAATCGGGCGCATTCGGCGCGCGCCTCGGCCAATCCAGCAACCGTCGCACTGCCCGCTTTGAGATAGTTCAGCACCACGTCCTCTGCGGCGACGTACTCGCGGCAGACGTCGGCCAGTTGGCTAGCGACTTGGCGGGGTATCGCCGTGACGCCATTGGCATCGGCGTGCAGCAAGTCGCCCGCGTGGACTACCATCCCCCCCACGCGCACAGGAACCGACAAATCGACAATATGGCCATAGCCATGCGAGCAAATAGACCCGCTGCTAAAGGCGGCAAAGCCCAGCGCCCGCACCTGCTCTAGGTCGCGCGCGGCGCCGCTGGTAATAAGGCCTGTGGCGCCAAAGGCCTTGTAGGTCGTGCACATCACCTCGCCAAACGAGGCGGCCATGGCCGGATCGTCCAAGTCTTGAAATACGACGATGGGCGGGCCGGGAATCTCTGCAAATGCGTCGACTTGGGCATCGATGGTCGCATAGACATCGCCGCCGCGCGCCGGTGCCGCCGCGCGATAGGTCGCCGTCGCCGCATAGCCGGCAATCGGCGCCATTTCGGGGAAACAAGCGCGAATGCGCTCGTCCATATAACCGGCACTGCGCGGACGCACGTCAAAGACTTCTATGGCGTTACAAATCGTCGGCGTATCGTACTGACACAGGCGTGCAATTTCGTCACGACTCAGCCCTTCTGCACACATACTTTTCTCCGCATATTCATCTTTGCACTCCGTTTTAACCCTCGTTGTGGGGCAAACTATCGCAATCGCGCCGCGCTGTCAAAAGGCTTGCACGGACGGGGACAGCGCCATACTATACGGCTATGCTCGAACGCCTTGACGCCTTAGTAGAACTGCTGCACAACGCGCGCGTGGCCGCGCTGTGCGGGGCGTGCATTGGCCTCTACCTGCTGCGCGACATTGCCCGCACCGTGCGCTATATCTTTATCTCAACGCGAAGAACGTGGAGCACGCACCGCGAGGAGGACGAATAGAATGCAGTCATTCCCCTTGGTCTGCGTGCGCGGCAGTGCGAGGCAAATGGGCATTCAACACGGTGAGCAGACCGCACCGCTCATCGAGGGCTACCTGCGCTGGATTGAAAAATCGACCGGCAAGGAGCGCGACGAGCTAGGCCAGCGCGCGCGCGCATTCCTGCCCTACATAGACCGATTGAACCCCCTTATCGTCGAAGAAGTGCGCGGCTTAGCTGAAGGCGCGGCCATTCCCTTTGAGCACGCGCTGCTGTGCCAGGTGCGCGGCGAGGCCACCGGCGCCCCTCTGTCCGAGGGCTGCACGGCGTTTGCTCTGACGCGCTCGGCCACCCTCGACGGCTCTGCCCTGGCCGGGCAGAACCAGGACTTGCCGCCAGAGTTTGCCGACGTCGGCATCGTGCTGCACGTCCAACCCACCGACGGTCGACCGCGCGCGCTCACGTTTACTTTCGCCGGACAGCTCGGCTATATGGGCACCAATGCGCACGGCGTGTCCCACTTTGCCAACGGCCTATCCGACTACTCGTGGCAGCTCGGCCTGCCGCACTACCCACTCAAGCGCACGCTCTTCGAACAGCGCGATATCGCCGCCTGCCTGCACATCCTGCAAACGCACCGCACCTGCTCGGCGGCCAATATGGTATTCTGCGACGGCAACGGCGATATTGCCGACGTTGAGATTCGCCCCGATAGCATCGCCCTCTTCGGCGACGATCACCCCGATGGGCGCCTGCATACCAACCATTATGTATCAGGAGAATTTGCCCCGTTTGAAACGCACCGCACCGCAGATTCGGTGCCGCGCTTAGAACGCGTGCGCCAGCTCGTGCGGGAGCAATGGGGTCAGATCGACGCAGACGTCATGAAGGAAATCCTCGCCGACCACCAAGGCGACCCCGGCGCGATATGCCGCCACGGCGCTGGGGGCACCCATTCGATATGCGGCTATATCGCCGAGCCTGCGCGCGGCGTGCTCCACGTGCGGCGCGGGCACGGCTGCCTGGGCTCTTGGACGGCCTATGAAGTCTGATCGGCTGTAGGGGTCAAAGACAGAGCGATACCAAGCTCTTCACTTCTTCGTTTATGTCTTCGGATAGGGCGTTGCGCAGCTGGGCGACATCGGCATTGCCCAATCCCAAATGCTGTAGCACGCGCACGTCGTAGTGGGCCTTATCGCCGGGCAAATAGCCAAGTCCAAGATCGTTGCACAAATTGTTGGCCATGTGAATCAGACAGGCCAACGAGGAGGGGTTTTCGCCGGGGTAATGGTGACTGCCGATGGCATTGGCCAACCTCTCGCCCATATTGGCGTTGACGATCAGCATTTGCCCGACGCGCTCGTGGCTGGCCACGTCGCCCATCTTGGCTTCGATGGCGCGGAAGGACGCCTGGTTCTTTTCGCACTGCTCAATAATGCGCGCAAACCAATCCCAGAAAAAGAAACCGAGCACTAATTTGCCCACGTCGTGCAGCAGCGCGCCGATCCAATAGTCGTTGAACTCGACCTTTTCGCCCAGTTTGATCATGCTTTTGGAATAGAGCCGTTCGGCAATCAAAGCGCACCCGATGGAATGCTCCCAAAAGCGGCGCAGGTCAAACTCGCTCTCGCTGGGCTTGACTAAGTTATTGATCAGCTTGATTTGCTGGGCAATGCCCCCCACCTTTTTATAGCCCAAGCGCACGATAATATCGGTCAGCGACCACTGGCTGGCCGACCGGCCAATCCCGGCGAAGATAGGCGAACGCACGACCTTTAGCAGCTTCATGACAATGGCCGGGTCACTGCCCAACAGGCGCTCTAACTCGACCGTAGTCGTCTTGGGATCGTTGACCAAGCGCATAATGCGCATGATAATCTCGGGCAGCGTCGGCAGAGTGTTCAGATTGCGCAACCGATTCTCTAAGCGCTGCTGTAACTCGGAATAGGGGGCGCTGTCTAAATCGCTGAAGATATTGCACACGCCATGCCCTTCTAAGGCATCTCGGGCGACGTGCTGCAGGGAATGGTCGGCGTCTAAAAAAGCGCTCTCCCAAGAGCATAAATGGACGTTTTGGAGATCGCCAACAAGCGTTTGCTGGACGTCTAAGCGCTTTTGCGGCAAGACGAGAAAAATCGGTATGGCACCGTTGCGGCCCAGTTCCATCAGCGCGTCTGCACGAGTGACTTCGACATTCTGAACGACAAAAGCGCAGCGCACGCTCTGCCCCTCTTTCTGCACGATGCCGACGCCGCGTTCAAAGTCGTCGGCCACGCGCAAAGCCAGACCGCATTGATAGTTGAGCATCAGGTTGAGAAAGCGAACTAAAGCCTGCTGCGGATTGCCGGTTTGCTGCACAATCAGGCCGCAATCCTGAGGGTTATCGAGTCTGATGCGCATCATTGAAGGGGGGCCGTTCGAGAGAATAACAACATGGCCTAGGCGTAGCGCTCAGCATCATCTTCGGGCGCATAGCCTAGGTCGCTCTGCGCGTTCTGGGTATCCCAGTAGGCGCGCTTATTGCCGGAGATTCCGTAGTATACGCCGAAGTTGACACCTTCGACCTGTAGGCAGCGCCATACGAGTTGGACGGCATCGCGATAGCTCAGCCAGGTCGACAGGATTCGATCGCCGCGCCGGTTCTTTACCGACTCGTCGGGCTGGAACGAGCCAATGCGCAAACAATAGGCTTTCATGCCGTATTCGTCGACGTAAAAGCGCGCCAGGTCTTCGCCGAAGGACTTGCTAACGCCGTACAGACTGTCCGGACGCACGGGCATTGTGGGCGTCGTGTAGACCCCCTCCTGCTCGTAATATCCCGTGGCGTGGTTGCTGCTGGCAAAGACCAGCCGCTGCGCGCCGCCCCGCCGCGCGCCTTCGTAGGCACCATACGTGCCCTTGATGTTAACTTGCAAAATGGATTCCCACGGCGCGCTCGTGCTCGGGTCGCCAGCCAGATGCACGACCGCATCGACGCCTTGACACACCTGCGCCATCCACTCGACGTCGGCTACATCCCCCACGTGCACGTCATCGACTTCAGCCTCTTCGATCGGCACGCGATCCATAAGACGCAGCTGGCAGCGATCCTTGAGACCTGCGCGCAGCGTGCGACCAATGCGCCCTGCCGCTCCTGTAATGAGCACTTTTTGCATGCGCCGTTTAGTCGTCTCTCAGCGCTTGGGCGACGCCCCAAACCAGTCCGGCAACGACGAAGGCTCCGACGGCCATGCCAACAATAAACAGCAGATGCCGCAGACGGCGCGCGCGGCGACGGCGGCGACGGTACAGCTGCGGCAGGTGGTATGCCGACTTTGCGCCGCTGATCGGCGCCCTCAATAGGGCCAAGGCCATACCGCCTCCTAGCGCGCTGCCCAGACGAGACCGCGCCGCTGGATTTCGCGCGCCTCGGGCACGTCAAAGTCGCTGGCCACGTGCCCCAGCGAAGAGTAGAATACCTTGCCATCGCCCCACATGCGCTTCCAGACGGCGGGAATGGTCGTGCCGTTGATCCACGGAGCGCTGGTGCGGTTGCGAAACGTCGTCGTCGCCAGCACCTCATTGCCCGGATCGACGTGCAGGTAGTACTGCTCGGAGCGCATCTTGAAGGACTCTATACCGTCCACTATGGGATCGTCGGACGTGATATTGACTTCGTAATCGATGATGCCGTCGGGGTGGGCCACCCACTGCCCACCTACCATAAACTGGTACTCCGTATTGCTGCGAAACGAATCGGCCATACCGCCGTGCCAACCGGCGATGCCAACGCCGCTCTTGACGGCGTTGAGCAGACCCTGCTCCTGTTCGCGCTCGATCTGTCCCATCGTCCACACCGGTACTACCAGACTCAATTCAGCCATCATATCGGCGTCTTTGTAGCTCTCTAACGTGTCGGATATCGCCACGTCAAATCCAGCCTCCTGCAGCAGCGGTGCAAAAATATCAACGCACTGCTTGGGCTCGTGACCGGCCCAACCGCCCCATACCATCAGCGCCTTTTTGGCCATGCCTTTCCTTTCTTCGTTCGTTGTACTAGTCGGCCGTGTTGGCTCCGCGGCCCAACCCCTCCGATACGAGGTACTGGTAGCTCTTTTCCGCGGCATCCATCATGTCGGTAGCGCAGCGATCTAATTCGACGATCAACCAGTCGCAGGTGCCGTGACTGGCCTCGATGATGGGCGCAAACTCCATCTTGCCCTCTCCGACGGCCACCATATCGCCATCGGGTGTACACGGACCGTCTTTGATGTGCAACAGCGGAGCGCGCTCGCCCAGCAACTCGACCACTTTAGTCGCATCGCCGCCGCCCGTATTAACCCAGTAGGTGTCGATCTGGAAGAATATGTTCTCGCTCAGCTCTTCCAACATGATCTCAAAGGCCGGACGCCCTTCGACATTGGAAAACTCCCACCAGTGGTTGTGCATACCCAGCTCCAAATCGAATTCTTCGGCCACTCCAGCCGCTTCGTTCCAGCGCTCGCAGAGCTCCTTGATCTTGTCGAGGCTCGCAAAGCTATCGCGCGGAGTGCTGGAGATGACCCGCGTTATCTCTAGGGCGTCGGCCAACTCGATCACCTGGTTCTTCTGCTTGCCATAGGGCAACTGCGTATGAGCACTGCACACCTGCAAGCCGAGATCGGCAAATAAGTCAGAGGCCTCCAACACGGTGATGCCGGGGAAACCGGCAGTTTCTACTCCGACGTAGCCCATCTCGGCGATCTGCGTTACAACGGCCTTGAAATTTTTGGCCAGTAGATCGCGCACAGTGTATAACTGGATGGCGATTGGGGCAGGCATTTCTCCCTTCCTTTTTACGGGTTGTACAAATCGGTTAACTACTTTTTTCTGCGCGGCGACCGCCAAGCCCATTGGCTCAGTAGCGGTTGCGCATCGGGGCTGCACCCGCAGTGCGGCCACCTCGCGACCATAAACCTGTACTAACACCAATCAAAATGGCCTATATAAATGCACAAAAATCTGCTTTTCAGCAAGGCATAGGTGCCAGCGCGCGCCGACCTGCGCACACCAGACCTCCCGGCGTTGGCTTTTCCGCGCTATTCGTAGGCAATATTGCGCGCCTGCATCAGCCCAATCATATAGCCAAAGGCAAATATCTTACCCATCATGCCGTAGCCGCGCGTCTCCTCGGCGCTCTCATTGCCCATCGTCGGCGCGTGGTCCGGGCGAATCGGCCCTTCAAAACCGGCGCGCGACAGCACCTCGAGCATCTCTGCCATATCGGTTGGGCCGTTGTCGTGAAAGGTCTCTGTGAAAACGGTATCGGCCGTGCCCTCCACGTCGCGGTAGTGAACGAAGAATACTTTGCCCTGTTCGGCAAACTCGCGCGCCACCGAATATATGTCTTCGCCCATTGCCTTGAAATTGCCCTGGCAAAACGTCACGCCGCTGTAGGGCGAAGGGGCAATTTTGAGCAGGCGGCGATAGGCATCAGCGCTGACCATAATCTGCGCCGTGCCGCGATAGGGCGAGATCGGCGGATCGTTGGGATGGTATCCCATGCGCACGTTGGCCTTTTCTGCTACGGGAACGATGCGCTCCAGCAGCCAGGTCAAATTATCCCACAGTTCCTCTTCCGTCTGCGGTTCGGCAAACGGCTCTTCGCTGCGATTGGAAATGGCGTAGTCAAACTGCGACGAGATGGCATCGCCGCGAACGGGAACCCAACCCGTGCGCGACCCGCCCTGTCCCAGATTATAGCAGAGCACGGGAATACCGACCTCACCCATCGCTTCGATGGCGGCTATATAGTTCTTCAGTTCCTCTTCGCGCCCCTCGGTGCCGCGGCGGATGTGCTCGGCGCGCACCGGCGTCATCGTCTCATAGACCGGAATGCCGAATCCGGCCGCCGCCCATTCCTCTTTCTGCTGACGCATCGCCGCGGCGTATTGGCCGCGATCCACGTCGTGCAGGGGCGGAGAGGTAACGCAGTTGACCACGCCCATCTGACGACAAATTTTGACCCGCTCCGGATGGTCGTTGGGACTCCTACCCAGCGTCATCGCCAGCTTGAATTTTCCCTGTCGCATACAGCACTCCTTTCGCAAGACCACTCTTTTCGAACAACCTGCCGCACGGCGCGGCGTCGTTGGCACCTACAAACCCAATATGCGCTCCATATTGCCGGCAAATAGTTGCTGCTTTACCGCGTCGTCTACGTCTAATTCCAATACGCGACCAGCGTTGACGTAGTAGTCGGCTCCCGGCAAGTCGGTGCCAAAGAGCACGCGCTCAGGGCCGAGAATATCCAGCGCCATTTCGTAGGCACCCTTTTCGTTTATGCTGCCGGCGTAGTCGACGGCTACGTTATCGCAGTGTTCTATCGCGCGCAAGCCGTGCTCAAACTGTGCACCAAAGTGCGCCATGATGAACTGGCCCTGCGGAAAACGCCGGGCGAGCTGAGCTATCTCCAGCGGCGGCGCTTCGTGCGGAGGGGCGTCTCCGTGCGTGCGGTAGTAAGCGTGATAGAGCACGGGCCAGCCGCGCGCCAGCGCCGCTTCGGTGACCTCCCACGTGCGCTGGTCGGTGGCCCGCTGCGACACCCAGAACTTGAGCGCACAAAAACCCGCATCAGCCCAGCGCTCGATCTCGCCCAGCGCGTGCTCGAGATGAGCGGCATTGACGTAGCAAAAGGGAAGGATGCGTTCGCCGATCGCGTCGCGCAAGCGCGCCGTGTCCTCGTTGCTCTGAGACACCTCATCGGGTGTGGGGTCAAACCCACCGGTCAGGTTGCTCAAGACGGCGATGCCCTGTAGGGCAAAGCGGTCTAAGCAGGTGCGCAGGTATTGGCTGTCGGCGAAGTGGCTCCAATTATGCGCGTGTCCGTCGATAACGCGGAATGCTCCCAATTCGTCTATTAATCCCATGCAAAGAAGCTCCGCGCGTTGTCGACCAATACGGCGCGCTGCTGGTCGGCGTTCAGCTGTGAACCCTCCAGCCCTAGACGACTCCCCGCCCAGTAGTAGAAGGGCGCTCCCGTGCCAAAGAGTGCGCGTTCAATGGGAAAATACGTCGCTAAGACGTCGAGCGAGGTGACGTTGGGCTTGCTGCAACCGAAATCGACGTAGACGTGCGGCAGAGCGTGCCAGTCCTCGACGAGGCCCTTGAGTTCGCTAAAGTAAAACATCGACAGAGCGATCTTGACCTGGCGGTGCCGATGCAGGAATTCGGCCACGGCCTCCAGCGGGGGGACGAGCTGCTGCACGTAGCGCGGCGCAATGCGGTCGTCAATTATGCGAGCCATCAGGTTGACCGGCACGCCCACTGCGGCAGCGGCGCCCATTAGCTCGTCGACTTCCGGTGCATCAAGGGCGTAGTGATGCACGGCCGGCAGCAGGCGCACGCCAACGATGCGCTCGTCCGCTGCGGCGCGGCGCACGCCGTTTTCCGATTGCGGAAAGCGCGGGTCGATTGTCGCGTAGAAATAGAGCCAGTCGCGCAGCGGGGCATACTGCTCGATGTCCTCATCGAGTCCGAACAGCGGATCGTAGTAGAGCAGCGAGCGAAACCCGCTGGCCACGGCCCGCCATAGGCCGGCGCGCTGGCGCAGGACCTGCAGTTCTTCAACGCTAGAGGGCACGCGGCGGAAGGGGCACGGACCGACGATCAAACCGCTGTCGATGGCGTATAGGTGCATCACCTGCTCACGATAAATGCCCGGCGGCAACTGGCAACCGGGGCGCTGTGTGGCGCATAGTATACGTTTTTTGCGCAGGCGCATCAAAGCGGTGCTGCACCCATCTCTGCCGCATTGCGCACAGCGCACCAAATGGTTAACAATACACGCACAATCGACTCCACCGCGCTGTGCTACAGGTCTATTTCATGGCTGATAAATCGACTTCTGACCCAATTCCAGAATGCGGCAAGGGCGCGCTATGAGGCATTGCTCTCTTCGCACTCTTACTCGCGCTGGTAACCGGCGGTCTTATATCGGCCTATACGCCGCCTTTAACCTGACCTCATACGCCATACCCTCTTGGGGCCATCCCCTAAAAAAAATCGGAGTCTACTCCCATGTTTGCATACGCGAAGGAAATACCTATCATCGCCCGCCCCGACGTGCTGGTTTGCGGCGGCGGTCTGGCCGGCCTCGGTGCAGCGACAGCGGCGGCGCGGCGCGGCGCGCGCACGATGCTCGTCGAGCGCATGGGATTTGCCGGCGGCTTTTTCACGGCGATTATCGGATCGGCCTTTGACGGTTTTGTAGACGAGCGCACGGGCACACCCGTCGTCGGTGGTCTGGTGTTCGAGATGCTCGAGCGCATGGGCGTTATCGCACCCGGCAGCGGTCCTCATCTGCGCTACAACGTCAACGGCGACCTCAACTTTGTTGAGATGCATCCCGACCGCATCGTGCCGCGCTGTGATCCAGAGCGCTTTAAGCGCGCTGCCGACCAGGTCTTGCAGGAAGCCGGCGTGCAGGTGCTCTATCACACACAAGTCGCCGACGTCATAAGCCAATCCGGCCGCATTGAGAAGGTCATCGCCAGCAACAAGGCCGGCCTCGTTGCCATCGAACCGCAAATCGTCGTCGACTGCACCGGCGACGGCGATATCGCCGCCTGGGCCGGCGCACCGTGCGAACGGGCCGAGCGCCTGCAGCCGATGAGTCTCCACTTCCGCGTTGGCGACGTCGAGCCCAGCTTTGCCCTGCGCCGCCGCTGCGCCGAGGTGCTGCAGGCCGCACACCAGCGCGGCGAACTCGGCCTCTACGCCGGCCCCTACCCGGCGACGTTTTCCGGGCGCGATCTCTATTTCAACGCCACTCGCTATCCGGGCGACTGCACCAACCCCGACGACTGGACGCGCGCCGAAATCAAGGGGCGGGAAGACGCCTGGAAGATGTTTGAGCTGTGGAAGGAGCACATCGAAGAGTTTGCCGACGCCTATTTTATGACCAGCGGACCGACGGCCGGAGCGCGCGAGTCGCGGCGCATCGTCGGCGACTACGTGCTCACTGGACAGGACGTGCGCCAGGGACGGCGTCACGACGACTGCATCGCGCTTGGCGCATGGCGACTAGACCGCCATCCCCCCGACGCGGCCGGCTACCACGACATTCCCTGGACGCCGCCCTACGACATACCTTACCGCACGCTGCTGCCACAGGGAATAGACAACCTGCTGGTAGCCGGGCGCTGCCACTCAGCCACCTCCGAGGCGCTGGCCTCCAGTCGCGTCACCGCCACGGCCATGGGTATGGGACAGGCGGCCGGCACGGCGGCGGCGCTAGCGCAAAACGGCGATGCGCGCGCCGTTGAAATAGGCGCGCTGCAGGCGGCACTCGTAGCGGACGGCGCTATTTTAGAAGCACCGCCGGCCGATGATACCGACGTGGGAAACCCCACGTGGTAACGTAGCCGAGGCGGCGCGCCGGCGACGCACGGAAAATAACAGAAGCTACTGCACAGCGGCCGATACGGCGTTGGATACGCGCCGCAGCAGCGAGTCGTCCATCTTGTTGGTCAGCACGACGCAGATGAGTTCGCGCGCAGGATCCGCCCAGCCCACCGTACCCGTCGCACCCGTGTGGCCAAAGGTAGAAGGAGAGGCCAGTTCGCCACAGCGGTTCCACACGATTGAATCGGCCAGCGCCCAGCCCAGGCCCCACGGCGCCTGTAGGTGGGTATTTTGATTGCGCACCATTGCCTCTGAAGCGGCCGTGCTCAGCACGCGCTCTTCGCCATAGGCGCCGCCGTTGAGCGCCGTCTGTAGCAGAATGGCCAAATCGCGCCCGTTGCTGTGCATGCCACCCCACGGGGCCCCAAGGTCGCGCCAGTAGGGCGTATTCCAACCCCAGCTGCGCGCGTCGTCGTCCTCGTCGCGCTCGGCCTCTGAACCGCACCAGACCAGATCGCCAATAGTGCGCCCACCCAGTCCCAGCGAAGAGTTGACCATGCCCAGCGGCGCGAAGAGGCGCTCCCATTCGAACTGGCGCAGCGCCTGTCCGCTGACGCGCTCGACGATTTCGGCGGCCAGCAGGGTGCCCTTGCTCTGGTAGCGAAAATCGCTGTTGGGCGCAAAGAGCAACGGCGTTTGCAGCGCGTGGCGCACAAACTCGCTCAAGGGAGCGTGCGCGCGGCGCAGCTCGGTATTGTTGGGCAGCATATCGGGCATGCCCGACGTGTGCGAGAGCAGATGACGCACCTTGATTTGGTCGCGCGCACCACCGCGCAACTCGGGCAGGTAGCGCTGGGCCGGATCGTCGAGCGAAACCTCGCCCGCATCGACCAGCATCATCAGCGCCCAAGCCGTTACCGGTTTGGTAATCGACGCCAGCAAGAAGACCGCATCGGCCGCCGTCTCAGGTGCGCCTTCCTCGGGCCGCATGCGCCCATAGCCTTTGCTGTATACCAGCCGGCCTCGCCGCGCGACCGTCAGCGTAGCGGCACCGATCTGTCCACCGTCTACCGCGCGCTGCAGCTGTGCCCCGGCCGCGGCAAGACCCTCCGCCGACATGGCGACTTCTTCGGGTGCCCCTTCGCTCAGCTGGCCAATTTGCTCTTTCATACGTACCCTTTCACTGGTTGTGTGCCCATTGAATGCACGATACATATAACACTCACACTGCGAAACGCCGATATGGGATGGATGATACGCCTCGGCCTTATGATGCTCTTTCTGCTGGCCGTGCTGGGCGCCACGCTGTGGATTTATTTTAACACCGGCCTGCCCGAGCCAACGGCACCCGAGCCCGCAGAGCACGGCCTTCTGCACCCCGCCTGGCCATCGCGCGCTACCGCACCATCAAATAACACCGCAGCCTAAGCAGCCCCCCATCGCGTTCTTGCACGATCCGTCTCGCCCAGCGCGCGCACAGCTAATCGCCCGCCGAGAAACGGCTCGTAACGCATATGTACACTCTCTTTTACGTGGCATAAGATGCCTTCTCTACCGTGCCCGATCAAGCGGGCATTTGAAGGTGCCAACACTTTTTTTTATGCTACCAAACTCACGCACTTGACGCGCTTTTCTTATTCGGGCCTGCCCTTTTATGGGTGCACAGCACGCGCTTACTACACAACCAAGAGCACATACACATGACCAACTTCATCATCTTTTTGACCGACGACCAAGGCTACGGCGACCTGTCCTGCATGGGTTGCGACGATTTCCGCACGCCGCGTCTAGATCGCATGGCGCGCGACGGTGCGCGCTTTACCTCGTGGTATTCGAACAGTCCGGTGTGCAGTCCCTCGCGCGCCGCTCTGCTGACCGGCCGCTATCCCGGCAACGCCGGCGTGCGTTCCATTCTAGCCGGCCACCGCACCGCCAGCGGCCTGCCGACCAGCACACCCACGCTAGCGACCGCGCTAAAAGAGCTCGGTTACCAGACCTATATGTCGGGCAAGTGGCACCTCGGCCTGCAGCCCCACTCGCGCCCTTCGGCGCACGGCTTTGATCACTGGTACGGATTTATGGCCGGCTGCATCGACTACTATTCGCATATTTTTTACTGGGGTGCCAATCGAGGTGGCCCCGGTCAGAATCCAACGCACGACCTGTGGGAAGACGACCGAGAGATCTGGGACAACGGACAGTACTTCACCGAAATGATCACCCGCAAAGCCGTCGAATACATCCGCCGCGCCCAAGCCAACGACCGACCGTTTATTCTCTACGTGCCTTATAATGCACCGCACTACCCCATGCACGCGCCACAGCAGTATATGGATCGCTTTGCCCACTTGGACTGGGATAGACAGGTCATGGCGGCCATGCTCGCCGCCGTCGACGACAGCGTCGGCGCCATATTGGACGAAGTAGAGCGATTGGGACTGGCCGAGGACACCTGTTCGTTTTTCACTTCCGACAACGGCCCCTCGCGCGAGACGCGCAACTGGCTCGACGGCAATCTCGACCCCTACTACGGCGGCAGCGCTGGAAAGCTCAAGGGCCATAAATTTAGCCTTTACGAAGGCGGCATCCGCCTGCCCGGCATCATGCACTGGCCGGGGCGCATTCCCGCCGGCCAGGTGCTGGACGCCCCCTGCGCCTCGATGGATATCTTTCCAACGTTTTTGCAGATCGCCGGTGGCGATACGGCGCGCTACGAGATCGACGGCACGGATATCTTACCCTATGTCGCCGATGGCCAGCCCGCACAAGAGCGCACCCTCTACTGGGAGATGGGCCAGCAGACGGCCGTGCGCCAGGACCAGTGGAAGCTGGTCCTCGACGGCCAACTCGTCGAAGGAGCCCCCCCGGGAGACGCGATTCACCTGGCCGATGTTGAGGCGGATATGGGGGAACAGACCAACCTAAAAGATGAACACCCCGAACTGGCGGCCCAGCTAAAGGCGCAGGCCGAAACCTGGCGCGCCGGCATTGAGGCACGCTGGGAACGCGAGTACGCTCCGGAAAAGCAAGGCACCGTCACGCACGGCTGATGCGCGCATGCACACACTGGACAGGAAGGAAGTAGCGGCGTTTTACGAGCGCGGCTTTCACGTGGCTCGCGGCCTGTTCGACCATGCGGAAATAGCGCGGCTGCGCGCCGGATACGATTACATTCTTGAACTGGCCGCCCGCGCAGATCTCTCCGAAGACCTCTTGCGGGGCGCCAACGGCGACGTGCACATCCACCTGCAGCCGCCACATGAGCTGCCGCGAGAGCAGGCCGTGCGTTACCTGCGCAAGGTGCAATGGCCGGCGCACCTGCACCCGGCCTTCGAGGAAATCCGCACCAGCGCCAAGTTTCCCGCCTTGCTCGAACCGCTGATCGGCACCTCGCTCAAGCAGTATATCAACCAGATTAACTTCAAGATGCCGGGCAGCGCCATCGACTTCCCCTGGCATCAAGACGTGCGCCCCACGCCGGCGTTCAGCGATCAGGTCAATACCTACGTGCAAACCGTCATCGCCGTTGACGAGGCCACGGAAGAGAGCGGCTGCATTTATATCGTGCCGGGTAGCCACGCACTGGGCGACTTGAAGGCCAAGCGCTATGCGGAAGGACAGATAGAGCAACAGGTCGATGTGCGCAGCGCCGTGCCCTGCCTAGTCCAGCCGGGCGACGTGCTGCTGTTCACCCCCTATACCGTGCACGGATCCAGACCCAACCTAGGCCAAAAGCCGCGGCGCTCCTATATCAACGGCTTTGTGCGCGCCGAAGCCTGCACGGTTGGCAAGTGGGCTTTTCTCCACGGCGTGCCCGTCCCTATCACCGGCGATCGCGACTACAGTGCATTCTGGCCGCCCGGGGCACGCGATCGGTAGCGTGCTCTATGCGGAAGGGGGCTGCCGCAGCGGAATCGGGTCGACGATTTGCCGCCGCTCCGGCGTCAGTCGCCCCAGTAGTTCGGGCGATGGGGCATAGTTAAAGCGCGAGCGAATCCAGCGTGGCGAGTAGCGATAGAGCAGCATGCGCCGGTAGCCGTCGTTGCTGCGCGCCGCCGATCCGTGCGTGATCGTATCCGTAAAAAGCAAGACGTCGCCCGCCTCCAAATAGAGCTCGCGCATGCCCAGGGCAATGCCAGCGGCCTCGTCGCTGCGATAGGTACGACTGCCGCCCTCGCCCGTGAGCTTGGGGTGCGGAATGGTCGCCTTGTGGCTGCCGGGAATCAGCGTGGTCGGCCCGTCGCCCGGGCCGATGTCTTCCAATGCGGTGATGCAGTTGATCTGCCCGACCATCCACTCGCCGGTATTGGCCTGGCGAAAGGTCATATAGCTGCAGGGAATGTGCCCACCGCAGTGAATGCCGATGTAGCCGTCGCGCCCGCGAATATTGAGCAAGGTTTCATGCAGCGACAGCCCGTTGTGGGGATTGACCCAGCGCCGAACGTGCTCAATCCACGCCGGATGGTCAATGTGACGCTCAAAGACCGCACCGGCCTCGATGATATTCTGAAAGTTGATGCCGTCGGCGTCGCTATAGGTATGCGTTTCTACGCGGCCAATCCACGCACCGTCGCTTAGCCCTGCGCGCCCGCCGCGCTGCGCTCCGTCCATGTAGTGCACGTGCGCATCGGCCCATGCGTTCATCTCGGCGAGATCGCCGTTCCCTACGGCCCCTTTGATAATGAGGTAACCGTTTAGTTCAAATAGGTAGTCGATTAAGTAGACGTCGCTGCACCCCACCTCGACTACGGGCGCGTCGGCAGGTAGGGCGCCAACCGTTGGCTGACTCATATCGTTCTCCGTTCGATGACTCGCACGTTGGCCCTATTTACCAGGGCACGCTCATGCCCAGCTCTTTGGCAACGCCCTCGAGACGCTCGCGATGCCAATCGCCCAACGGCACGCCCTCGCGCGCATAGGCCTCTTCACGCACGGCCTCCATACCACCGGGGACGTGCGATTCGCCAAAACCCTCTAGCGGTTCCAACTGGTGGATGCGATCGACGTACTCGTCGATATCGCGCTTGAAGACCTCGGCATCGTGAAATAGATCGATGCGCAGGGCAATTAGCAGAGATCCCTGATTGGCGCCCGGCCACGTCCAGCGCGGCTTCTCCGCGTCGACGCCCAATCCCGACAGCATGCCGCCCCAGGCCTGACAGATCTCGCCCATGCCAATACAGCGCAGGACTAAACCGGGGGCGCGCGCGGACAGATCGCTGCGCAAATCCTCCTTGTAGAGGTCGTGCACCGCGCCAAAGTCGAGCACGAAGGGCGGGTGCGTTGCCGTTGGCACGCCAAAAGCCATTGGCGATCCCCCCGCGGCGCGAAAGAGCGACTTGCCCGGCTGCAGATCCAATTGGTGGCCCGAAGTGACGTAGACCACGAGATCGTGCTCCAGCGCCATGCGCGCGTAGATGCCAGCGGCGCCAAAATGGCCGTGGTTCCGGCTCATGACCGCCGCCATACCCATCTCCTGGGCTTTTTCTATGGCGCGCAGGGTCGCGTCGTGGGCGGGGAAATAGCCCAGTCCGCCGTCGCCGTCAACCAGCGCACTAACGGGCGTTTCGCGAACGAGTGCCACATTGGGCTCGTTGTTGAGCTTGCCGTCGCGCATCAAAATCGCATAGGTCGCAATTTGCTGCGTGCCGTGACTAAACACTCCGCGCAGATCATTTTTTGTCAACAGGTCGGCCAATAGCTCAGACTTGTCCTGCGGTAGACCAACGCTCTGTGCGGCTGCAGTGACAAAAGCACGCAGATCCTCTGCCGCAACGCGTATGTGCTCTTCGGGTGGGCAGTTCATGGGGGCTCCTCGTAGTGAATGCTCAAGCGCGCAGCACTTGAGCACTGCGCGCAAAAAATATTTCCTATGGGTCCAAGCGATGCAAAAGTACGCTCTTTCCCATCCGACAGCTATAGACGGTGCACGCGCCGATCGATGGACCCAGCCGGAGAAACGATCTCTTGACGCTAGCCCGCCGCTGCACTACCTAGAAGACATCTTTCCCCACCATAGTAGCTAAACGAGCAAACAACCCATGTCATACAGCCACTTCACATTGCCACCAGAGCCAACGCAGGATGACCTGAAGCGCATCGCCAGCGACTACCGCACCATCGTCGTCGCGGTCATGCGCGCCCTCGTCGAGCGCTATCGGCGCACGCCGAATTACCCCTTTATCGATGCCAAACTGAGCCTAATCACCGGCCGCGATTTCGACGACGACGATCCCATCCGCGGGCGCGGCGCCGTATACGGCTGGATTCAGGGACGCGGTATAGAAGCGCTGGTCGGCCATGCGCGTTTCCTGAGCGGCGATGCCCAGCATCAAGATCTGGTCGATGCCATGCGCGATATGATCGGCGAAATCGCCGCACAGCTCTGGCGCATGCGGGCGCGCAACGGCGGCCACCTGTCTTTTCTCATGGCGCCCGATGGACGGCCTTTCCGACTGGATGCCGAGGGCCGACCGGCCTATTTCGAAATAGGCGCCGACAGCCCCTGTGGGTTTAGCGATCTCTTCGCCGCCAAGGGACTCTTTACCGCAGCCGACTACGCGGGCGATGACCGCGCCGCCGCCGACGCCCTCGAGTATATAGAAGCGGTCGAGGAATCGATCTGGGCAGGGCGCTTTCGCTCCGACCAGATTCCCCTCGATCCCAAACTGCGGCCCGAACCGCGCGACGGCTTTTATCCACACGGACCCTATATGATCCAGATTGGCGCGCTGACCATACTGGCCGAAGCACATATAGACGGGGCCGTCGAGCGCGGACTGTGCCTTATCGAGCACGAACTGCACACTTATGCCAATATCGACGGACGCATAGACGATCTGCAGGAAGGCGATTTCTGGGAGTTCGTCGATGCGCAGGGAACCCCCTACCGCGAAGCCGACGGCGTGCTCTACTCCGATCCGGGCCACGCGCTAGAGTTCGTCGGTCTGGCGCTAAAGTTTATTGCAGCGGCCCAACCGCTCGCTACACCGCGGCAAATAGAGCGCCTGCGGGCGGCGCAGCAACCTATGTGCGCATTGCTTGAACGCAATTTTGCCAACGGCTATATCGCCGTACCCGGCGGCATTTCCAAGGCCTTTGATCTCATCTCGCGCACTCACCTCAATACGGACATGCCCTGGTGGAATCTGCCCGAGACCATCCGCTCGGCCGCCTTGGCCATGCAAGCGGCCACCAACTCAAACGAGCGCGCGCGCTGTCTGCACGTGCTGCGCGATGCGCACAATGCGTTCGGCCACTTCGTGCGCCCGGACCTGCACTTGATGGCCTATCAGACGCTATCAATTTCCGGCGCACCAGTCGATGCTATCCCCGCCACCGCCGATGCCGATCCCGGCTACCACACGGGCCTGAGTCTGATCGACGCAATCGAGATTATCGAACGAATTTAAAGGAGGGCGGGCACGAATAGACTGCCCTCGGTCGTGCCTTGAGGAGCTATGGCGCGCAGCGCAGTGGCCAGCGCCGATGGAGCCATTGCTCCGCTGAGCGCCTCGGTGAAAAGCCGGCTCACTTCGACGACCTGCTCGGCGCTCTCGTGGGCAAACTCCACCCGCCAGTGAGCAATGCCCGCCGACCGCCAGCGCTGCATATGCGCCGATGCCTCTTGTGCTTCGGCGCCGAAAACCGTGTTGCGACAGCCGACGTCGGCCAGCACTGGATGCGCGCGCCCCTGGCCGTCGCGCAGAGCGACGCGATGCTGCGTGCAGGGCTTGCCGCAGTCGGCTTTGGACGTTCCTTCGGACAAAAAGCGACAAAATACGCAGTGTTCTGTATGGAATACGGGCAGGTGCTGATAGGCTACCACTTCGATGTGCTGAGCGCCGACGCGTGTGGCCAATTGGGCCACCTGCGCCCCGTTGAGATCGTGCGTTGGTGTCAACCGTTGCAATCCTAAATCGAGCAGCTGAACGGCGCTGAGCTCATTGGCCGCATTGAGGCTAAAATCGCCGATCAGCGGCGGATGCTCTTGGCGCACGAGCACCTCCAACAGGCCACCAGAGCGCACCAGTAGGGGAGCCTGCAAACTGCAGAGAAAGCGCGCGATGGCCTCCTCGCCCTGCTTGACTATGCGCGGACTAGCCACGCACACCGGTATATGCTGCGCGCGCACCTGCTCTACGGCCGGGCGCAGGTCGTACAAATCGAGATAGTCGAGCACGATGCTAGCCGGCTGCACCGACAGCGCCGCGCCCAGTTGATCCGGCGTGCGCACCAGCAGGTGCAGCTGCGCTTCTTTCGAAGCTGCCGATGGAACCGGCGCTCGGCGCAGAGTCTGTAGGGCAATCTGAGGATTGGATGCGGCCGGGCGCCTAGGCTGGCGCTGCATCGCGCTCAGCGCATGTACGGCCTGCTGGCGCATCGCGCTCAGCAGCGAGGCCGGCGCAAACGGCGCGCCGCTTACGTCGAGTACGAGTTCGTCCAGGCGGTAGGGCGTATTGCCCAATCGGTCCCACTGTTGACGGAGGTAGTCGGCTGCCAGCGCGCGGTTATTGGCCGCCGTCAGCGGCTGCGGCGAATTGACTTCCACCGCAATACGGGGATCGTCAGCCAACTCCCAGCGCGCACGAAGTAGCTGGTCAACGCCCGCTACGGCGCGCACTCGAAGCGGCTGCTTGTGCAGCGGAACGCGGGCCTGTACGTAGGGACGGACGACCTTTTCGAGCTTTGGGTCGCGCGTGCGCCACAGCCAGTCGCCGGGGCGAATACGCGCAAAGTCAATTGCACCGTTGGCAAATTCCACTTCACAGGTGCGTTCGTCAACGGGCCGGACGTGGTACACGTGGCCCCCCTCTTCGCGCTCGGCCGGATCGCGCCAGTCGGCCGCATCGAAAACCACGCCATCGCCGGCTTTTAGCGGCATAGCGGCCGTAGCGGGGTCTAGCGCGATGCGCACGCGGTCCGTTCGCACTTCTACCACGTGGCCCACGCGCACGCCCCGATGGCGCGGAGCCCGACCGCGCACGACGAGCTGATGATTGGTGCCGCACATAAAATGGGGTCCCAGTCCGCGCGAGTAGACCTGCTCCAACTGCAATTCATCGCGCGGCTCAATCTGCAACGGGCCGCCCTCCCACGCCGCATCAACAGCCCTGCGATAGGCGCGCGTGGTCAGCGCGACGTAATCGGCGTCTTTGTAGCGCCCCTCAATCTTAAATGCGGCAACGCCAATCTCCACTAACTCGGGCACCTGGTGCAGCGCATAGAGGTCGCCGGGCGAGAGCAGGTAGCGCGCATCACCCAAGGGGCGCACCGCTTCGTCAACCAGCAGTTCGTAGGGCAAGCGACAGGCCTGCGCACACTGGCCGCGATTGGCGCTGCGCCCGCCCCATGCTTCCGACGAAAAGCACTGCCCCGAATAGGAGACGCACAGGGCACCGTGCACGAAAACTTCGAGCTCGCATTCGCAGTCGGCGCGCAGGGCGCGGATTTCATGTAGGGAGAGTTCGCGCGCTAGCACCACGCGGCGCACGCCAAAGCGCTGCGCAAGCCGCACGCCCTCTGCATTGGCAATGCTCATCTGCGTGCTGCCGTGAATTTCGAGATCGGGTGCTACCTGGCGCGCTAGGCGCGCAATACCCAGATCCTGTACGATCAGCGCATCGGGCCCAACTTCAGCCAGATCGGCCAGCAGCTGCGCTGCGCGCTCGAGTTCCTCGTCGAAAACGAGCGTGTTAAAGGTGACGTAGCCCTTTACGCCCCGTTCGTGCAGCGTGGCCAATACGTCGGGCAGCTCTTGCACGGTGAAACCAACTTTAGCGCGCGCAGAGAACTGGTCTAGGCCAAAGTAGACCGCATCGGCACCTGCCTCTATAGCGGCGCGCAGCTGCGGCCAGTGGCCGACCGGGCTCATGATCTCAGGTTTGTGCTTTGACATGCTCATCTCAAAAGGCTGAAAAAGGGCCGAATTCCATCGTTGTGAATTTCGACGCACCCCCTGCCCTGGTCAATCCCAGGACCACCGCGCGCGCTCTTTACGCAGCGCAGTCAGCTGGCTATACTTGCGCCATGACGCCATCCGACGAAGACATCTGGTATTTTCAGCACAGCGGCTATTACGTCGTGCCACAGCGTCTGTCCGACGATTTAATCGACCGCCTCAATGCGGCAACCGATCGGGAGTTAGCGGCCCTGCGCGAGCCCATCGTCTGGGAAGAAGGAGAAGGGCGCCAGCCCTGCCACGTGCGCCGCTTGTCCAAGATTCTCCAGCGCGACCCAGCCTTTATGGAAGCGGCAACCCAGCCGTTTCTACTCGACGCGATAGAGATCGCGCTAGGCCCCCATATTGAGCTGCTAACCAACAAGCACAACCACCTGATGGTGCGCCCGCCGCAGTCGAGCATCGTTCCCTGGCACAGCGGCGAAGAGTCCTACGAATCGACGCTAGTCACCGCGCTCATTTATATGGAGGAGTCGACGATAGAAAACGGCTGCGTGCGCATTGTGCCGGGATCGCATCGCCGACCCTTTCGCCAGCAGCGGCGCTATCCGGGCGGCGACTTCTATGCGCACCCCCTCTACCACCGCGCTCTGCCCGTGCCCATGCCGCGCGGCGGCATCTTACTCTTTAACGACAGCTGCTTTCACGGCGCCGACGTCAACCGCTCCGCGCATTCGCGGCGCAGTATGACGCTGGGCTATCGCGCCCACGACGCCCACGACGTGGCTAAAGACGATCCGGAAAAGGTGCTCGTGCGCGGCGAGCGCGTCTACACCGGACATCCGCACCCCTTTCCCAATCTGCCCGACGGACCGCCAACTAACGCCTAGGGCGTGCAATTTGCAGGAGTCTAACATGGACGAAGAAGAGAAATACCTATTCGACATCAACGGCTATATCGTCGTGCGCGACGTGCTAAGGGCGGAGGAAATTGCCGCGGCCAACGCGGCGATTGACCACTACGCCGACGGCATCAAAGAGCGCGTCGGCGAACTGTCGCTATCGGGTGGGTCGCCCGCCCTAAAGGGCGAGACCGGGCGCGGCGACTTGGGCGGCGCACTGAGCTGGGAAAAGCCCTACTGCGATCCGTTCCGCGCGATGATGGCCCATCCGCGTTTGACGCCCTACATGCACGAGATTCTCGGCAAGGGCTTTCGCCTCGATCACAACCTCGGCATCATCACCATGCGCAAAGGAGCCGAAGGACACGTATTGCACGGCTCCTCCGGCCCCGGCTTTGATCCACACCAGTACTATGTGTTTCGGAATGGCCGCATGCACAATGGGCTGACCGTCGTCGCCTGGCAGCTGGCCGATATCAACCCCGGCGACGGCGGCCTCTGCGTCGTGCCGGGCAGTCACAAGGGCAACTACCCCTGTCCTCCCGCCCTGCGGCGCGGCGAAGCGCACTCCGAATTTATCAAGCAGATTACCTGCAAAGCCGGCGATGCGATCATTTTTACCGAAGCGGTGACGCACGGCACGCTGCCGTGGACGGCCGATCACCAGCGCCGCACGGCGCTGTTCCGCTTTTCGCCGGGGAACATGGCCTATGCGCGCAACTACGACTGGCCCGAATCTATGTTAAACGGTCTCACAGCCGAGCAGCGCGCCGTTCTCGAACCACCCTACCACCTGCGCTTGGAGCGCCCCGTGTTGGAGTAGCACCGCTTTCCGTTTTCCACAGTAATCGCGCGCTACGACGGCGCGGCCGTTGGGCATGGCTACGTGCGAAGAAAGGCACAGGTCGCCGCTGTCGCTCCATGCGAGCAAGGGAACCGCATCGCCGCGGCGTTGGGCCGTTCGCCCATTTCCTCAATACGCCACGCCGACGGGATGCATGTAGCGCACCGTGCTCAGTTCGGAATGCAGCTCAATCCCGGCTACGTATATTCCCGGAGGCAGCAGGTGCCCGCGTTCACTGCGCCCGTCCCAGCGCACGGTTTGCGGTCCAGCTCCCTGCGCGCCCAGCGGCAGGCGCGCGCGCACCGAACCCTGCAGGTCATACACCACCCATTCGACGGGGATCGGAGCGGGCAGCATAAACAGCTCGTAGGCCATCTCTACCGCGTCGTTGACGCCGTCGCCGTTGGGGGTAAACGCGTTGGACGATAGGCGCACCTGACGAGCAAACTGCGCCGGATCCAGCGCGCTGCCCAGCACGCGCAGATCGTTGGTCGACACCTCCTCGCCCGCATCCCCTGGTTCGATCGGCTGGGGCAGGTTGCCGGAAGCAGAATCGAATACTTCCCCCTCAAAAGTCGTCGCCTGTAAAAACACCGGCGCCGCAAAAACCAAGCGCACCTTCTCGTCGTTGGCCCGACCGATGCGCCGCGGCAGTTGCACGCTCAATCCGTCGTCTTCCTCAATAATGGAAACCGCTTCGACGGGCTGTGACGGCCTGCCCATCTCCAGCCGAATAAAGCGCGGACGAGTGCCCGTGCGCACGCGCACTCCATCAAAACCGCCCGAAGAAAGGGCAAATTCCGCGGCGATATCGTAGGCGAATTCTTCTTCGCGACCCAACTCTACCTGGGTGAATCCGCGCGCTGGACGCATATCGTCCAGGCGTGCCACTTCGCCCACAACGCGGTCGGCCAGCGGCGGCGAGACTTCAATCCACAGCGAGTCGACTTCTACCCAATCGGAAAACGACCGGCTCTGCAGCGCAATCTGCAGCTGCACGTAGGCACCGTTGCGCAAGTCGATGCGGCTGCCCGACTCGGTGATCGGACTCGACCAAAAGCTCCAATTTTCGCTATCGTACTGCACGGAGGCTCGAATGCCGGGCTGGCGATCGCTCTGCAGAATGCCCTCCGAATCGGACAAGCGCAGTTCGTTCTCATAGCGCTCGCGCGAAACGACAAATTCCTTGCCCGAGTCGGTGTATTCGTGGTAGACATTGGGATCGCCGTCGCGTCCCGTGCGCACCTCGACGTCCACCCAAACCTCGGCGCTGTCGACCTCCACCGGCGCGCCGTCGATCATGCGCATGGTGCGACCGGCCCAGAACAGACGGCCAAAGTTCACCTCGCGACCGAGGGGCAAAATACGGCTGCGGTAGAGCGAGCGCTTGGCCACGCCCTGACCGCGCAGGACAAACTCGGCAATCGTACCGCGCAGCGTATTGCTATCGGTCGTGTTCTGCTGATCGAGCACGGACTGATTGCGGTTGTAGCGCACAAAGCGCACGTATTGACGGGGAAAGTCGATTTCCACTTCCGACTCGAAGTTCTGCGGCACGTTGGCAATCAGCGTCTCGAGGCGTCGGTAGCCCGATTCCAACAGCACCGGATCCGACTCTGCCGACACGCTCACTTCATAGGCTGGGACGGGATCTTGGTTAAGCGGCACGCCGTCCGAACGCGTGCCCTGCGTCGGCGTGTAGAAACTGAACTGCGAGGCGGGCACGGGCACGCCAATGTCGATGGTCCAATAGGCGCCGCGCGCCGTGTTGTAGGTGGAGCGATCGCCGTCGACATAGAGCGGGCTGTCGAAGTACGAAGTTCGGTTGACATTGGTTCCATCGGTATACCACAGGCGGGGCTGATGGCCGTCTATATAGCCCAACTCGCGCGGACTTCTCAGTTCAGACCACCCCGAAACAGCGAGGTACATATTCTCACCTGGCTGAAAGAAGTGCGGCCGCAGCGAATTAGTCGCTACGTCGATTTCGACTAGAACGCGCGACGTATCGCTGCGCGACCAGGCCAAGCCGCTGCCCCCCAGCTGCCACGAGGTGATTTGAGCGACGGCCGGATTGCAAACCGCCGCCATCAGCAGCGCATATAGAGCAAAACAACGCATCACAGGTTTTTTCATAAATCTCTCCCCGCGCTCAATATACGCCAACGTATGTTGTCCAACCAACCGATGCACAGGGCATTTCCCACACCCTATTTTTTGCTTAGTCTTTGGGCCTATAACCCCCATTGCAAAGGAGCATTATTGATGGGAAAACTGGGCTATGATGATACGCCGCTCATCCGAGATTCAACCTACTGCGTGCACGACCCCAAGCGGCCGGCACCGCGCGTAGTCAATCCGGCCGACGCCGTCGGTCAACCGCCGGCCGACGCCGTCGTTCTCTTTGACGGCAGCGACCTATCCGGTTGGAGCAGCGTCAAAGGAGGCGATGCGGGCTGGAAAGTCGAAGACGGCTATATGGAAGTGGTGCCGGGCACGGGCGATATACAGACCAACGCACACTTTGGCGACGTGCAGTATCACCTCGAATTTGCCTGCCCCGCCGTGGTCAAGGGCGAGAGTCAGGGCCGCGGCAACAGCGGCGTTTTTCTAATGGGACGCTACGAAATTCAGGTGCTCGACGGCTACGCGAACCCGACCTATGCCGACGGCATTACCGCCGCCGTCTACGGCGAGTACCCACCGCTGGTCAACGCCTGTCGCCCGCCGGGTCAGTGGCAGAGCTACGACATTCTGTGGACGGCTCCGCGTTTTAACGGCGTCGACTTGGTCAGCCCGGCTTATGCCACGGTCATCCACAACGGCGTAGTCGTGCACAACCACGTCGAACTGCACGGACCGACCGGCCATCGCGACGTCTATCGCTACGTCGCCCACTCGCCGCAGGGCCCACTGCGCCTGCAAGACCACGGCGATTTAGTGCGCTTCCGCACTATTTGGGCGCGCCCCATTGGCGGGTACGACGAAGGCTAGACGCTACCGTCAGCTGCGCGTGCGAACGGGGACCGATCCATTGGGGCATCGGTCCCCGTTTGTTGCCGCGCAAAATCTCAGCGACTTGGCGCGTAGAGCACGCGGACATCGCCCTGTCGCTGGGTGAATCCCTCTGCATCGAAATGGATCAGCAGCGCTACGGCGCACTTGCGATTGCAGTCCATGGCATCGCGATATTCGGACACGGTGATCTGCTCGTGACGTTCCAGATAGCGGCCCAGCACTGCGCGCGCCTCGCCGACGATATCGGCGTGCAGCAACAGGCCACCTTCCAAGACGACGATCACCCCTAAACTCTGCAGCGCCCCCAGCACAGGGTCCAACGCGCGCGGACTGACGGCCAGCGCACGCGCCAGTCCCGCTGCGTCCTGCAGCGCGGACCAATCTCTCGTGCGCGCCGCCTCCTCTATGCGCTGGCGCAGCGCACCTTGCTCGTCGTCGAATGCAATTTCGTGGCCGCGCAGGCGCACGCTCGAAGCGCTGATCTCAACGCGCCCGTCCCGCGCCATCTGATCCAGCACCCAATCGAATAGCTCGACCTGCACATAGCGCGCGCTGCGCTGGCACAGTTCAGCCCTGCGCAGCCCTGCGCGCAGCGGGTTCTCTCGGTGAAAAGCCGCCAGCGCCGCCGCGATGCGTTCCACCCACAGGCTGCACACTGCCGCATGCAGCGCCGCAAGTTGGCCTGAAACCTCGCGCAGCAGTACGCGCTGCGCTCCCTGCAAACCAGCCAGTATCTCGCCGATGGCGCGCGGGGAAAGGGCCAAGGTCGCCGCTAGCTGTTTCTGCGTCCATAGGCGATCTTCGGCCGCGCTGAGCAACGCCTCCACCACGGCCCTAGCATCGCCCGTTTCCAGCGCGCGCAGTTGGGCGCACACCGCACCGTCGGCGCCGCGATGCTTGCGCGGATGCGGGTCGAGCACGCTACCGCCGCCGATGCTCAACGGCGGCGAGTAGCGGCGCAGCACAAAGCGATCACCCCAAGCCGCGCAGAGCGGTTTCTCTAGGCGCAGTTGGGCGAGGGCTTGCTCGCCCGGCAGAAGCTCCTCGCAGTCGAGCAGCACCACGCGCGCCAGCACTTCTGCCGTGCCCACGTGCAGGCGCACGCGCGCGTGCTGCTGTAGCGCAGCTGGACTCGAGTCGAGCAGGCGTAGGCGCACATCCATCATGTGGGTCGATTTGAAGAGGTCCGCTTCGACCAACACGTCGCCGCGCTGCACTTCTTCGAGTTCGACGCCGGCCAGATTGATGGCGGCGCGATCGCCGGCGGCAACGGCAGGCACGGCGCGCCCGTGCGTCTGTGCACTGCGCACGCGCGCCGCGCGCCCGGCCGGCAGCACGTCGACGGCCGCACCTTCCGCTATCGCACCCGCTATGACCGTGCCCGTGCATACCAGGCCAAAGCCCTTGACGGAAAAAGCGCGGTCGACTGGCAGTCGAAACGGCGCATCGCTGCGCCGAGATCGAGTATCAGCGGTCATGTTGAGAAGCTGGGCGCGCAGTGTATCTACGCCGGCGCCGCTCTGCGCCGATACGCGAACGATGGGCGCATCGGCCAGAAACGTTCCACGTGCAAACTCGCGCAGCTCTTCTTCTACAAGTTCCAGCCACTCGTCTTCTACTAGGTCGATTTTATTTAGTGCAATAATGCCGCGCTCAACGCCCAGCAGATCGAGGATATCTAGGTGTTCGCGCGACTGCGGCATAATGCCGTCGTCTGCCGCCACGACCAACAGCGCCACGTCGACGGCGCTGACGCCGGCAACCATCGTCTTGACAAAGCGCTCGTGACCGGGCACGTCGACAATGGCGATATCGTCGCCGAGAAAGGCAAAACCCAGCTCAATCGTTATACCGCGCGCTTTTTCCTCGGGCGCGCGATCTGTATCCATGCCCGTCAGTGCCTTGACCAACAGCGTTTTGCCGTGGTCTATATGCCCGGCCATGCCTACGACGGTGTGTGCCATGTGCTTCCTGGATTTGGTGGTGATTCTTGCGTTATATTACTTCTCGGCCGTTACCAATGCAAAACGCGGGAGCTTCTCATGCAACTCAAACACATGCGCCCATACCAACTGCGCGACTACGTCGAAGCCGGCCATCCGCTGCTCGTGCCGGCCGGCTGTATCGAGACGCACGGGCCGCATATGGCCATCGGCCACGACACCATCATCGTCGAAGAGATCTGTCAACGCATTGCCGTGCGCACGCCCTGTGCCATCGCCCCTTCTTTCGACTACGGACCCACCGGCTATGCCCTTGGCGGTCCCCAAGACGGCACCATCGACCCGGACTACGACGCCTTTGGTCGCTGCGTAAAGAGCATACTAAAAAACTTCCGCGAAATGGGCTTTCGCAGGATATACGTCAGCATTATGCACCAGGGCATGGAAGCTCCGCTAGCGCTGGCCTTTAAAAAGGCGGCGGCCGAGTTAACCTTTGAGAATGTGTTAGAAAAAGGCTATGCGCACGGCTGGTGGAGCCGCGAGGAAGAAATGCGGGCCGTAGGTGGCGACGTGTGGGGCCGCATCCAGGTGCTGCCGATGATTCTGCCGGCCGCCAGCCCACCGGCTGGAGGCGACCACGCCGGTTATAACGAGACATCGTTTCTCATGGCGGCGCGCCCAGAGCTAGTCGAGCAGGACCGGCTCGACGACAGCGCCCCCTGGTACTGCCGACAGGACGAAGAAAAGAATAGTTGGACGGCCAACGTTGAACACGGCCAAGCCATGATTGATGCCGTCGTCAACGCCTGGATCGAAAAGATTGACGGCGAGCGCTAAGACCGATGGCGACCGTACTCCCTATTGATCCGCAGCATCTCAATGCGCAGCACATCGAGCATGCTGCCAACGTTCTGCGCGAAGGCGGCGTTATCATATACCCGACCGATACCATCTATGGGTTGGGCTGCGATATTACCAATCCAGCAGCCATTGAACGCGTGCAGCGCATCAAGGGACGCGATGCCAACAAGCCCATGTCGTTTGTATGCGCCGACTTGAACGACGTCGACCGCTATGCGCGCGTCTCAACCTACGCCCGTCCCCTCCTCGCGCAGTGCCTGCCTGGCGCCTATACGTTTGTCCTACCGGCTGCGGATGGGGCGCCGCCCGCGCTAACGACGGGGCAGCAAACCGTCGGACTGCGCATTCCCGACCATCCCGTGCCGCTGGCTCTCGTATCCGCGCTTGGCGCACCCATTCTGAGCACCAGCGCCAATTTTTCCACGCAGGAAGTCATTACCGAGCCGCGCGATTTAGAAGAGCAAATGGGTGGCCTCGTCGATGTGATCCTCGCAAGCGGCTCACTGCCCGTGCAGCCTTCCAGCGTCGTGTCGCTGGTCGGCGACCGAGCGGAGGTGCTGCGAGCCGGCAAGGGCGACCTGCGTCCCTTTCAAACCTAGCGACTAGCCAACGCGCTTATTCCGTCTTTTCTTCTTCTTCGCCCTCTTCTTTCTCTTCCTCAAAATAGTCGCCGTACAGGGCGCTAAGGGCTTCGTTCTCGCGCACGTGGGTGCGCCACGCTTCCATTACGGCCTCAGAATCGACGCACTTATTGCACGGCACCAGCATATTGTCCTGATTCGTGCCGAGAAAGCCGCGATCGTAGCAGACCTTGCAGTTCTTCTTGGTGCGGTTTTTGGCAATTATATCGCGCGCGGCCGCTAGGTGCTCGTCGGGTAGACGAGGTATGCTCTCCGACATGGTCCCTCTCCGTGTAGCCTGCGTTGAGAATACTCGGCGCAATTGACTCAGGCGCCGCAATTGCATTTAGTACTGGCTTAATAATAAAGGCAGATAGAGCAAAATGAGCTACCCTAATGCGCTGCGATGGGCCGTCTTTGTCTCGCATCTATGCGCCCTCCTAACCGCGCATCCCACCGCTGCACAGAGCGCTTTTCCCTCCTACGAAGCGCGCAGAGCGCTCCTGCTCGACGCCCCCAGTGCTTCGCGCAATGCCCTCTACGGCTATGCCAACCCTGCTCTGCTAAACTACGTCGAACAAATGGAGAATATCGTCGCCTTGTCCTCTGCCCGCACCGATAACCCCCAGCTGCAGTGGGGCCTATTTAGCGGGACGCACCAACTTGGCCTTGCCGCCGTGCGCAGCGCCTGGAACAAACGGCATATCACCGACTACCGCATCTCCTTTAGCGGAGGCGACCGCCGCGTAGGCCTGGGCTTTTCCTACGGCTTTAGCACGGGTAACGCGCGCGCCTTTGGACGCAAAAACCACTATGTGCTCGGCGCCCTCTACCGCCCGTCTCCTCGCCTTTCTGCCGGGGCAACCATCACTACAACGGCCAGTGGCAAGGCGCGCGAACTCGCGTTCGATATCGGCCTGCGCCCGTTGCACAGCGCACGCCTTGCACTCTTTGCCGAAGGCGTGCGCAGCCGCCATGCACCCTCTTCGTGGCAGGTGGGTGCCCGCTTTGCCCCGGTTGCCGGACTTCACTTGGTCGGGCGCTACCGCGACGGCGGTGCCTTGGCATTGGGACTCGAACTGAGCATGGGTGCGATAGGCACCGCTGCCCAGTGGCACACCGACAATCGGCGCCAGCATGCCTTTAACACCTATGCGGTTCGCCTTGGCGGCTACGAGGAAAGCGTGGGGCGCGCACTGACCGGAAACGGCACGCGCTTTGTGCAGGTTGAACTCGACGGCCCCGTGCGCCATCGGCGCTTCGCCTTTTTCGACGAGAGCCACGCGCTGCTCGATCTCTTATCGCTCATTGAACGCGTGCGACGCGACCCCCATATCGCCGGCCTGGCTCTCAACGCGTCGGGCCTGCAAATCGACCGCACCATGGCCTGGGAACTGCGCGAAAAGCTGCGCCAGCTTCAGGCGGCCGACAAGCACGTCGTCATCTACGTGGACAATGTGACGCTGCCCTTGTACTACTTGGTCTCCATTGCCGACCACCTGATCATCGACCCCATTGGCATGCTCGTACTAGAGGGCTACGTGCAGGGCAACACCTACCTGAAGGGCGCGCTCGACAAATTGGGCATCGGCGTCGACGAGTGGCGCCTATTCGAATACAAATCGGCCTACGAGCCCTTTACGCGCGGCGATATGTCTCCGGGTGAACGCGCGCAGGCGCAAGCCCTGATCGACGACTTCTATGCGCTGGCGCGCAGCGAAATCGCGCACAGCCGCCGGATCAGCGGCGATACTTTCGATCGCCTCGTCGACGAGGAGACGCTCTTTCTTCCGCGAGAGGCGCTGGCCAACGGACTGGTCGACCGCGTGGCGCGCTGGAGCGAGATCGCGCGCATCACGGAATCTCTCGGTGCGCGCCGCGCTCCCATAGAGGCCGACCGCTATCTACAGCCGACCAATACCACCTGGGGTCAGCCGCCGCGCGTAGCGGTAGTCTACGCGCTGGGTGCCTGTGCAATGGACAGCGGCATTCGCGCGCGCCAGTTGGCTAAGGAGTTGCGATCCGTCTGTGAAGACGCGCATATCGACGCGGTAGTGCTGCGCATCGATTCGCCCGGAGGCGAAGTGTTGGCTGCCGACTTAGTCGCCGATGAGGTGCGCGCCTGCCGCGCCGCCAAACCCATCGTCGCCTCGCAGAGCTACGTCGCCGCGTCGGGCGGTTACTGGCTGTCGATGAACGCCGACGCCATCGTAGCAGCACCCAACGCGATTACGGGATCCATAGGCGTTATTGGCGGCTGGATATACGACGCGGGCATCAAAGAGAAACTCGGCCTGAGCACTGATCGCGTGCAGATCGGTCGCCATGCCGACCTACCCTTTGGCATTAGCCTGCCCTTTATCGGCGCGCTGCCCGACCGCACGCTGAATGCGCGTGAACAAGAGCGTGCAGAAGCGGCTATCCGCGCGCTCTACGCGGACTTTGTCGCACGGGCTGCCGCCAATCGCCACATGCAACCCTTTGAGCTAGAGCAGTTGGCCCGCGGCCGCGTTTGGAGCGGTCAGCGCGCGCTCGAACACGGTCTAATCGACGCGTTGGGCGGCCTTGATACAGCCATCCATTTGGCTTTGCAACACGCCGGCCTATCCGCCGAACGCGGCATGGAAGTAATCGAAGTGCCGCGCCTTCCGCCGCTCAACTACGCCCTGTTGCGACCGCGCCTTATTGCCGCACAGCCGGGCCAGCTGGGCACCTATTTGCAGATGCGCCTGCGCAACAACGGCCGCCCGCTGCTCTTAACACCGGTCGACCTCTGGCCTGATACCCCTATGGAGAGCTATCCCCATGTCTACTGATGCCCTGCAACTCTACGCTCAGCTGGGCGTGCGACCGGCCATTAACGCCCTGGGTGCACGCACCCTACTAGGCGGCTCTGAACCCCATCCCGACGTCGTAGAAGTCATGCGCCAAGCCGGTCGCTATTACGTCGATATGGAAGAGTTATTTATCCGCTCGGGTGAAGCCATCGCCGAGATGATCACCTGTCCAGCAGCCCTAGTCACGCCGGGCTGTGCGGCGGCACTGGTCTTGGGCACGGCCGCCTGTCTAACAGGGGACGACCCGGAAAAAATGGCGCAATTGCCCAATTTGAAAGGCCTTAAAGACCAGGTCATTATCCAGCGACCACAGCGCTATAAATACGACCGCGTCGTGCGCATGACCGGCGTCGAAATTGTGCCGGTGGGCAGCGCAACGCACGCCGAATCCGCCGATTTGGAATCGGTCATTAGCGAGCGCACCGTCGCCGTGCTCTACCCTGAAATCGACGCACCTGGCACCTACCTCAGCGTGGAAGAAGTCGTGCGCATTGCCCACCGCTACGGCGTGCCCGTCATCGTCGACTCGGCCTATAAGGTCTATCCGCTCGACGGCCTGCACCGCTACGCCGAGATGGGGGCCGACCTATTTGGCTACGGCGCCAAGTATTTCGGCGCACCCAACTCGACCGGCCTGCTCTGCGGCCGCAAAGACCTAATCGACGCGGCGCGCCTGCACAGCTTTGCCGGCTTTGAAAAACGCGACCTGCTGGGCTTTGGCCGCCCTTTCAAAGTCGATCGACAGGAGGTATTCGGCGTCGTCGCGGCCCTGCGCCGCTGGCTCTCGCTGGACCACGCTGAACGCCTGGCTGCCGCTCGGCGACGGGCGGAGCAATTAGTCGCAGAACTCGGCGCGTTGCCCAACGTGCATATCGAGCAGAGCGGTTCGAGCGTTGGCCTGCGCTTTGACGAAGAATCGAACGGGCGCAGGGCGAGCGCTCTATCACAGGCCCTGCGCGATGGCCACCCCGCCGTCTGGCTCGACGCCGCTGAGGGACTGCTGCGCCTCGATATGATTCAGGTGCACGACGGCGATGAATCGGCTATTGCAACGCGCTTAAAGGAGGTATTAAACGCATGAGCTTTCACGTATTCGACTACCGCCAAGACATTAAAAATCTGCTGGTCACTCCGCATATTCGCGCGCGTTTTCTGCGCATTGAGCCGGGTGAGATACACGGCATGCACAGCCACGACCTCGGGCACGAAATATTCTTCGTGCTACAAGGTCACTTGACCTTCTACATCGACGGCGACGAGCAAACGCTCGGTCCGGGCCAGCTCTGCTTTGCCCTGGCCGATCAAATTCACCAAGTGCGCAACAACGGCGACGAACCGGTCTTTATGTACTTATCCGTCACCCCGCACGTCCAGCCGACGCATACGGGTCGCGATGCCGACGGCACGCGCCATCCCACGCGCTTTATCGCCTCCAGCAGCTATGATGTCGAAACAGATCAACAGACGCCGATCGACGCGCTCATTGACGACGTGGCGTTCAGAGCCGACGCGCTGTCGGCCAGCGCACACACCTGTGCCGACGCACAGAAGGCTCTCGGCGAGGAGCTAAAGAGGGCGCTTCAGCACGGCGATGGAGCGCGTGCAGACGAACTGCGCGAAGCCATGTGGGAAAAGCTGCGCCAGGTGCACTGGGATATCTACGCACTGGCCGATCGCTGGAACGACCTAGCGCCGCGCGCCGGCAAACTGGGCTAAGTATCGCGAAAATGCACGCGCCATTTCCAATCGATTAAAATGGAGGATAGTATGCAACGAGTGCGCCTTGGCATTGTTGGCTGCGGTGCAGTAGCGCAGGTCCAGCACCTGCCCAATTTGGCGGAATTACAAGAGGAATTTTCCGTCGAGATCGCATGCGACCTTTCGCCGTCGCTGTCTGCTGGCGTAGCCGAGCAGTTTCACATTGCACGCCATACGAGCGACATCGACGAGCTATTGGACAGCGACATCGATGCCGTGCTGCTCTGCCACACCGATCCCAAAACGGCAGCTGCAGTCGCCGCCTTTGACGCCGGCAAACACGTGCTGATCGAAAAGCCCGTGTGCTTTTCACTAGAGGAAATGGAGCAGATCACAGCGGCCCAGGAGCGCGCCGGCACCGTGGGCATGGCCGCCTATATGAAGGTCTACGATCCCGCTTTTGAGCTGGCCCAGCAGCGCGCCGATGCCATGCAGGCCATTCGCTACGCCCAGATCAACCATCTCCACACTGACAACTCACATCACCTGGCCCACTTTCGCCTGCACCGGGCCAGCGACCTGCCGGCTGCGCGCATAGAAGAGGCACAGGCCGCGCGCAACGCCGCTGCCCAGCAGGCCATCGGCGACGTCGCCGAATCCGTTCGCGGTGCATTCTTTCGCCTAGCCGGCAGCATGATCCACGACATCTACGGCGCGCGCGCAGTGCTCGGCGTGCCCGAGCGCGTGCTGTCGACCGAAATATGGAACGATGGATGGGGAATTCACACGGTGCTAGCCTACCAGAGCGGAGCGCGCTGTGCGGCCACCTGGGTCGAACTGCGCGACGTGCGCGACTTTAAGGAAACGCTGGAAATCAGCGGCGACGACAGCCGCCTGCTGCTGTCCTACCCGACGGGCTTTGCGCGCGGCATTCTTTCCACCCTAGAAGTGCAGCGCCTCGACGCGCAGGGCAACCCCGTGCGCGAGCACCCGAGTATCGCCTGGGAAAGCCCCTTTGTGCGCGAGCTGAGGCACTTTCATGCCTGCATCACCGAAGGCGCTACGCCGCGCACGCCGCTGGCCGAAGCCGGCCATGACATCGCACTGATTATCGATATTATCGGCGCCTATACCGGATAGAAAGTCCATCCCAGCAGATTGCGCTAGTTCGACGCCTTGGCCGATTCCCAATCTGCGCGTGCCCGCTTCTGCGCCTCGCGCCAGCGCGCCGTCACCTCGCCGCCCTGCGGATGGCTGACGATATCGTGAATCGTGGCGCGCGGTTGGTAGGGCAGATAGAGTCCCGTGTGCCACGCCAAATTGCGGTAGAGCAGAAAGTCGCCGGCGTTTAAGTGCACCTGCATGGCACCGGGCATATCCCGACAGTGCTGCAGGTAAAAGCGCTCGGCCTCGGCATTCGACAACCCAGCCGGCGGCGTGCGCATGGCAGCGACGTCCGTGCTTTGCTCTTCTCCGGATACGTCGAATGAGCGCAGATGCGAACCCGGCACAAACCAAGTGCACGAATCGGCGTAAATCGCGCAGTTGACCTGGTTGAACACGCGCAGATCGTGCCAAAACGCGTTCATCTCGGCAGCGAGTTCGGGCGTGCGCGCCTCCGTCGGCACTTCGACGACGCCGTCGCGGTGCCAGCCACAGTGCCATGGGTGCTCGGCCGGCTCGACGAGCAAACCCATGATGTGCAGGTGTGCATGGGTGTAGCCCGGCCCCAGCAAAGCGTGGATCGCGTCGCGCAGAGCCGACAGCTCTACGTAGTCGCGGAAGGGCTGCAGGTCAATCCGATCGCCGTACTGGTCCAGCGGCTGAATGCGCTGCGTCTGTGGACCGTTCAGCTCGTGTGCCAGCGCGCGGGCTATGTCGGCCTGGCTGCGCAAATCGCGCAGCAGAGAGGGCGGCACAATGCCGCGGAAAATACAGTAGCCGCGCGCGAGATATTGGTCGATGTCCCCACTGCTCACGCCCAAGCCCCCTTGGCCATCAGACCGCCGTCGACGTTGACGTACGAACCAGTCATAAAAGACGCCTTTTCGCTGGCCAAAAACAGCACGGCGTTGGCAATATCAACCGGCTGGCCAAATCGACCGACGGGGTGGATATCGGCATAGCTTTTTTCAAACTCCGGGCGATCTAAGCCCTGCGCCTCGACCAACTCGTCGACGAGCGGCGTGTCAATACCGCCCGGATTTACGGCGAGCACGCGTATGTTGTAGCGCGCATACTCCAGGGCCAGCTGACGCGTCAACGACAGTATGCCGCCTTTACTGGCGGCATAAGCGGACACGCCCAGTGCCGACTGTAGACCCTGCACGCTGGCCGTATTGATGATGACGCCGCTGCTGCGCGCCATCATATTCGGCACGCTGTACTTGGCCATGAGGAAATAGCTTTTCAGGTTGATATCGACAATGCGATCCCACGTCTCCTCGGGCAGTTCGTGTGCCGGCACGTAGCTGTGCACGGGCTGGATGCCGACGTTATTGCACAGGACGTCAATACCGCCCCACTCTGCTATAACGGTTTCGCATACCTCTTTGCACGCGCGGGCTTCGGAGGCGTCGGATTCGAAAAAGCGGATTTCACCTTCTATCTGAGCACTTTCGGCGGCAATAGCGGCCCCCGCAGCCGCATCGACATCCATACAGGCTACGCGCGCACCAGCCCCCGCAAAGGCGCGCACAATACCGGAACCGATGCCTTTGGCTCCCCCGGTTACAATCACTGATGCATTGGCGAATTCACTCATAACGTTCTCCTTTTTTCATAAGGCGTTTGCATGGGCAGCAAGACGCGTCTATATGGCTCGCAGCGCAAAGGCGAAGGCGCGCTGCCCCAGCACCGTCAGCGATAGCACGCGCTCGCAGTAAAAGAGATCCGCGCCCTGCAGAATGCGCTCCATCAGCGCGCGCTCACTGGTCAGCAGCACCGCAGCGGCACCGGGTGTAAGAACGCGGCGCAGTTCCGGCACGCAGCGGGCGTAGAGATCGGCCAACTCGCTGCGCGACCCCACTTTTTTGCCAAAAGGGAGGTTGCAGGCGGCCGCGCCGACGCTGCCGGAATCCAGCGGCAGGTTGCAGGCATCCCAGACGCGCAGCTCAATGGGCTTGTAGCGCGGACCGATATTGCTGCGCGCCGCCGCCAGTGCCTCTTCCCGCACGTCGCCGCCTAACAGCTGGCGGTAGCGGGCGCACTCGCCGCGCTCTACCAGCAGAGTCCCCGCGCCGCACATCGGGTCGAGGAATACGTCTTCTTCGCACGGCTGCGTCATCATCACCATCGCACGCGCCACTACCGGGCGCAGCGAGGCGGCTATCGTGCTGTTCTTGTAGGTGCGGTGGCGCATCGTGCGATCGGACAGGCGCAGGCCGCACAGCACTTCGCCTCCCTCCTCGAGAATCCACACTTCCAGCAGTCCATCTTCCGCCACCGCTTTCCACGACGGAAAGCGACGGGCCACTGCCTGCCGCACGCGCTCTTCTACGACTTTGCGCACGTAGCGCTGCCCCCCCGAGCGCCGCTGCACGACTACGCGAAAGCGCATGCGTTGACCTCGACGCGGACGGACCGCGTGCAGTGCATCTAGCGCTGCATCCCACGCGGACGCACGCCCGACCAGCGCTTCGATTTCTCGCAGGCCATCCTTTTGCAGAGACACCTTTTGGCGCGCGACTAGCGCAAAAACGTCCTCGGCCGTTCCCAACTGCAATGCGGCCTGCACATCGCCGGGCCACTCAAAAAACACTATGCCGCGTCGCCGCTCGCTGCTGCGTCCTCCGCTATCGGCAATCTCCCGCGCCAGCACGCCTTCGATTCCCGGAACGGTAAAGGCGTAATACGCCATTTATGCCTCATATAAATCATTGAGGTCGGCAGCGGCCAACTCCACGAGAAAAGAGGCAATGTCGGCAGCAACGCGCTCCAAACAGCGCTGCCCTTTTTCCGGCGTCGACAACCTCGGATCACCGATGCCCGTATCGTCGGTGGCCCGCAGCCAGTCGCGCTGCGTCCACACCCATCCCTCGCGCAGCCCGCGCAGCTTAAAGGCGTGCTCGCGGCCGTCTCCGGCCTGGTCGAGCGGCAGCACCCAATCGGGACGCAGGTACTGCATTAGACTCGTTTCCATCTCGTTGGCATGGTCGCCGCCGAGCTCGAACATATCGTCGCTCACCCTGCTGTACCAGTTCATACAGCAGATAAACATATTGTGTTTGGGCAGTAGTTCGCGCACCATCTGGCGAAAGTCGTTACCGCCGTGGCCGTTCATAATGAGCAGGCGATCAAAGCCCTGATGCTCTAGGGCCGACGCGATATCGGACAGTACGGCTAGCTGGGTCGAGGGGTTCATATTGATGTCGAGCGCGACGTCGAGCTGCCCTGTATTCACACCAAAGGGCACCGTTGGCAACACGATCGGGCGCGCGCCCTGCTCCCATGCAAGCCGCGCCGCTTCGGCGGCGATCTCGTCGCACTGCACGACATCCGTCGAATAAGGCAAGTGGTAATTGTGCGCTTCGGTTGCTCCCCAGGGCAACACCGCCGTGTCGTAGCTCGTAGACTTTACCGCCTGCCAATTGGTCTCTGCGAGAATATAGGGTCGACCTGACATTCTCCACTCCTCTATCTCAGTGGCCGCAGCGGGCATTGTCCGCTGCGGCGATTTTTGTTTTTATACAGGCAAAAAAGGACCACGTATGATTTGGGCTTCCGCCCTATCGAACAAAGACAACGCCAGCGCGGCACTGGCCGATATCAAGCGCTCCATCGACGCACAACTCGGTGGAAAGCGCCCTGATCTGGTGTGTGCCTTTGTGTCTTCTCATCACGCCAGTCAGTACCAGCACATCGCCCAACAGTGCAACGCGCTCTTTGCACCGCGCGTCAGCATCGGCTGCAGCGGAGCGGGCCAACTCGGCGGAGGCTGCGAAGCCGAGCGGGGACCGGCCCTAGCCCTGTGTGCAGCTCACTTGCCCGACGTGTCGATCCATCCGTTCTACTGCCGCCAAGAGCAGTGTCCCAACGCCGATGCCGGCCCCGACGCCTGGGCCGATTTAGTCGGAGCCGACCGCGCCCAGCCCGCCTACTTTGTGCTGATGGCCAATCTGGCCGGTCCGCCCTCTTTCGATCCGCGCCCGCTGCTAGCCGGGCTCGACTTTGCCTACCCGGGCTGCACGCAGATAGGCGGCCTCGCCTCAGCTCTCGACGACAATATTCTCTTTTTAAACGGCACCCTGCACGGCAATGGCCTAGTCGGTATCGCGCTGCAGGGCAATATACGAGTGGACGCACTGGTCGCGCGCGGCTGTCGCCCCATTGGCAAACCCATGACGGCCAATACCTGCGAGGAAAACCTGCTGTTCCAGCTAGACGACAAACCGGCGTCGCAGATGCTGGCCGAACTCTACCACAGCCTCAGCACCCAAGACCAGGCGCGCATGCGCGACGGCCTGCTGTTGGGCATTGCCAGCACCGAATTAAAAGATCCACTCGGCCCCGGCGACTTTCTCATGCGCAACATCGTGCACATGGATCACGAAAAGGGCTACCTGGCCATAGGCGACGTGCTGCGCCCCGGACAAACGGTGCAGTTCCACCTGCGCGATGCCGAGGCAGCCAGCGAAGAGCTCGAACTGCTGCTGCGCCGCTACAGTGCCAGCGGCACCCGGCCCAGAGGTTCGCTGCTCTTTACCTGCACAGGGCGTGGCCAGCAGCTATTTTCCAACCCAGAGCACGAATCCAAGGCCTTTTTCGAATACGTCGGCAACGTGCCGCTAACCGGTTTTTTTTGCAGCGGTGAAATCGGCCCCGTCGGCCCGTCTACCCACCTGCACGGCTACACCAGCTCGTTCGGGCTGTTCCGCCCAGCCGATTAGTTCACCTCGTTACATACCCAAACGGCGCACAGTTCAGCGTTTCATAGCGCCTTGGTGCCCGAGACAACTTTCGGTCAGCTCAATTTCGCGCGCGTCCAACACCCGATGCGGCGCTTCGCTCATCCAATACACAGCCGCTACGCAGCCGCATCCCAGCGCATCACACCAATCGTCTAATGCCCAACAATGCGCTAGCGCGCGCCGCACGCCTTGAGGCAGGCGTTGAGATAGCCGCGGCTTTCGGCGGCAATGGTTGCGACGCGGCCTAGCTCGTACTCCTTGGCGCCAATGACTTCTAAATTGGCCGCCACATTGATATTCGCCTCGTGCAGCACCCGCACGTAGCCGGCCAGATCGATTTGCCCGCGCCCGCAGGCCTGCAGTTCCGGCGCACCGGGTCCGCCCTCCGGCACCGCGCAGTCGCGTATGTGCACGTGCTTAACGCGCGATACCACGGCGCCCAATGCCTCGACCGGATTTTCACCAGCGCGATGAATGTGACTGGGGTCCATATCAATACCAAAACCCGGTGAATCGATAACTTCCATAGCGCGCAGCGTAGTAGGCGTGTTGTAGATGCAGTTACCCACGTGCGCTTTGACACACAGCGTAACGCCGTGGGCGTGGGCGCGGTCGGCCATCTTGGCCAATAAAGCTACTTGGCGCTCAAAATCTTCTTCTACGTCGGCTTTGCCACCCGGCCCGACGTTAATAACCGGAATGCCAATCTCTGCGCCGGCGGCAAAGGCCTTCTCCAGGCGTTCTTCGTCGAGCGCAGCTTCTTCCATAGACAATAATTCCAACTCGTATTGCTGACTCAATTCCCGAATTTGGTTCTTCTGCGCCTGCCAGTTGTCCAGTTCAAGGTGTTCGCACATGCCCTTTATCGCTGAGAGTTCAATGCCGTCGTAGCCGGCCCAAGCGATGTATTTAAACGCTGTTTCGATATCAAAACCGCCAAATAGAACCGAATTGGCACCCAATTTTATCATGGTAAAAATTCCTCAACTAAGAGAAGTGAACGTTGATTGACTGCACCGATTTATCGCGCGATTGGTCAGTATAGTGCGGCGTATGGAGGGCGTCAAGCAGAGGGCGAGGCCCTTGTCAGACTCTACACTATACGGCATCCATGACCAAACATCGACCTAGTGCGCGCTGCGGCTATCGTCTAATATGACAGCTCGCCCTTTCCATTTTTGCCTTTTCCGACCAGATTAACTGTTTGGCCTAGTGCCAAAACGAGCGGCGCACAGTCGGCTATGCGCCGCTCGGGCTTTGCCCAACTGCAAGGATAGGCATGGAAACCCACCACATCGTCGTGCGCGGTGCGCGCGTGCACAATCTAAAAAACGTCCACTTAGAGCTACCTAAAAATCAGCTTATCTGCTTTACGGGTGTGTCGGGGTCGGGCAAGTCGTCCATGGCCTTCGATACGCTATATGCCGAAGGCCAGCGCCGCTATGTAACCTCGCTGTCAGCCTATGCGCGCCAGTTTCTCGGACAGATGGAAAAGCCAGACGTAGACCAAATTTCCGGCCTGGCACCGACGATTTCCATCGCTCAGAAAACCGCCGGCCAAAACCCGCGGTCGACGGTGGGCACCATCACCGAGATATACGACTACCTGCGCATTCTCTTTGCGCGCGTCGGCGAGCCGCACTGCGTCCAGTGCGGGCAGCCCATTGGCGCCCAGAGCCGCGAACAGATGGTGACGCGCATTCACACACTGCCCGAGGGAACGCGCCTACACGTGCTGGCCCCGGTGGTGCAGGAGCGCAAAGGCGAGTACCACGAACTCTTCGAAGAGCTGCAAAGGGCTGGCTACATTCGCGTGCGTGTCGACGGACAGATCTTCCATCTCGACGAAGCACCCGATCTGGACCGCTACAGCCGTCACACCATTGATGTGGTCGTCGACCGCTTAGTGCTGCGCGAAGAGCAGCGCAGTCGCCTAACCGAAGCGGTGGACACGGCCCTGCGACTGGGTGAAGGTACTTTTATCATTGCCCGCGACGAAGAAAAAGACCAGCTCTACAGCGCCCGCTTCGACTGTACTAACTGCGGCATATCGTACCAGGAACCAACACCGCAGATGTTCTCGTTTAACAACCCACAGGGCATGTGCCGCACGTGCAATGGACTCGGCACGCAGGTGCTAATGAGCGAGCACCTGCTGATACCCGACCCGCAAAAGTCCATTCTGCAGGGCGCCATCGAGCCTCTCGGCGACGTCACCAGTAACCGCTGGCGCCTGCACCTATACGAGGGCGCAGCCGACCGCCTCGGCTTTGACCTTGATACGCCGTGGAAGAATCTTGACGAAGAGCAAAAACGCGGCTTTCTCTATGGCCTCGGCGACGAGAAAATCACCTTTACCTATACCAATAAGCGCAAGTACACCTGGTCGCACGACGATCCCTACGAGGGCGTCGTCGCCATGCTCGAAGAGCGCTTTCGCGGCGGCAACGAACGCATTCGACGCGAGTTGGAGCAGTTTATGGGGACGCAGACCTGCGCCGACTGTGCAGGGGGACGTCTGCGCGCTGAATCGCTGTCGGTTCTCGTAGAGGAGCGCAATATGCCCTCGCTGACCGGCATTGCCATTGAAGAGGCACACGACTTCTTTGCCGAGTTGACGTTTGACTCGGTGCGCGCGCTGATTGCCGAAGAGGCCCTCAAGGAGATTCGCGGACGCCTGCAGCTCATGTGCGATATGGGCCTGGGCTACCTCACCCTAGACCGCGGAGCCCATACGCTATCTGGCGGCGAGGCGCAGCGCATTCGTCTGGCTTCGCAAATCGGCTCCGGTTTGGTCGGCGTGATGTACGTGCTGGACGAACCGTCCATCGGCCTGCACTACCGCGACAACCGGCGCCTGCTCGACACGCTCAAACGGCTGCGCGACATCGGCAATACCGTAATCGTCGTCGAGCACGACGAGGAGACCATGCGCGAAGCCGATCTGATCGTCGACTTCGGGCCCGGAGCCGGTGAGCGCGGCGGCTCAATAGTGGTTTGCGGTTCACCCGCAGACGTGGAGGAGCATCCCGATTCTATTACCGGACACTATCTGGCCGGCCGCCTCAAGATACCCACACCGAGCAAACGGCGAGTCGGCAGCGGCCAATGGCTGGAGATCGTCGGCGCCCGCCACCACAACCTACAGAACGTCGATGCGCGCATTCCCCTGGGTTGCTTGACCAGCGTCTGCGGCGTGTCGGGTTCGGGCAAATCCTCGCTGATCAACGACATCCTCTTTAAAGCGCTCGACCGACAACTGCATCGCGCCCAGATCGAAGTAGGCGCACATTCGTCAATCCGCGGCGTCGAACACCTAGACAAAGTCATTCGCATTGACCAAAAGCCCATCGGCCGAACGCCGCGCTCGAATCCAGCGACCTACACCGACCTCTTCACTCCCATCCGCCAGCTCTTTGCCAGGCTGCCCGAAGCGCGCCTGCGCGGCTACCAACAGGGTCGCTTCTCCTTCAACGTAAAGGGCGGGCGCTGCGAGGCCTGCGAGGGCAACGGCGCCACCCTCGTCGAAATGGAATTTCTCGCCGACGTTTGGGTGGAGTGCGAAGTCTGCCAGGGCAGCCGCTTTAACCGCGAAACTCTGACGGTGAAGTTCCGCGAAAAGTCCATCGCCGAACTCTTGCATATGGAAGTGGAAGAAGCACTGGCCTTTTTCGAAAACGTGCCGCAGATACATCGCGTGCTAAAGACGCTCGACGACGTAGGACTCGGCTATCTCAAGCTCGGCCAGCCAGCTCCAACGCTGTCGGGCGGCGAAGCGCAGCGCGTAAAACTGGCCAAGGAGCTATGTCGGCGCAGCACCGGACGCACCCTCTACATCCTCGACGAGCCAACCACGGGCCTGCACTTTGCCGATGTCGACAAACTGCTAAAAATACTTCACACCTTCGCCGACCAGGGCAATACAGTCGTCGTGATTGAGCACAATATGGAGGTGATCAAAACGGCTGACTACATCGTAGACCTCGGCCCAGAAGGCGGCGCAGAAGGCGGCAAGATCGTCGCCATGGGCACGCCAGAGCAGGTCGCAGCCGTGACGCAGTCCTATACCGGCCGCTTTCTCAACGAGCTGCTAAACGCCCCGGATAAGGGAAAAAAGCAGCGCGCAAAAACGGAGCCTAAAAAGCAGACGAGTAGCGGCTGGATTCGCGAAATCGAGGTCAGCGGTGCGCGCCAGAACAACCTGCGCGGCATCGACGTGAAAATTCCCCGCGACCAGATGACGGTCATCTCCGGCGTCTCTGGTTCGGGCAAATCGACGCTCGCTTTTGACACCATCTACGCCGAGGGGCAGCGGCGCTACGTCGAGTCGCTGTCGGCCTACGCGCGCCAGTTTCTCGAACAGATGCAAAAGCCTAAAGTCGAGCGCGTTGCCGGTCTTTCCCCGGCTATCGCCATAGAGCAAAAACCCCCGAGCAAAAACCCCCGCTCTACAGTGGGCACTGTGACCGAAGTCTACGATTACGTGCGCGCACTCTATGCGACCATCGGCATCCAACACTGTCCGCGCTGCCGCGTGCCCGTCGGCGCCCAAACGGCCCAGCAGATCGTCGATCGCCTACTCGACGGCGCGGCGGAAAAACGCGCCGTGCTATTGGCACCGATCGAGCCGCGCCACAATGAGGGCTACGAAACGCTGCTCGAACGAGCGCGCAGCGATGGCTTTGTGCGCGTGCGCATCGACGGAGAAATCCACGAACTGAACGAAGAGATTGCCCTTGAGCGCCGCCTGCGCCATCGCGTTGAGCTCATCGTCGATCGCCTCGTCGTGCGCCAGCGCGAGCAAAGCCGCCTGAACGAATCGGTCGAGCGCGCCCTAGAGCTGTCAGGCGGCGAGCTGATCGCGCTCTTTCCAGACGACGACGCGGAAACGCGCTATAGCCGACGCTATTCCTGTCCGAAGTGCGGCGATGCGTTCTCACCGCTGCACCCGCAGAGCTTTTCCTTTAACCACCAGCAGGGCATGTGCTCGATCTGCGAAGGGCTAGGCGAAGGGGAAGGCGTCGACCGCGAGCTGATTATTGCCGACCATGCCCTCAGCGTGCGCGACGGAGCCATCGCCCTGTGGGGTTCCATTGAAGACGCCGACTTTGCGCGCCTGTTGGCACTGGCCGGAAAGAAGCTGGGCTTTGATATCGACACCCCCTTTGCCGAACTGTCTCACGCCGCGCGCCGCGCCCTGCTCTACGGCGCCCCCGGCGAGCGCATAGCCTTGAACGAACGAGGCCATGCCTTTTGCTACCGCGGCGTGCTGCCCACCATCGACGAGACAGCGAGGCGTTCGGCGCGCCATAAACGGACGCTAAAACAGGTGCCGTGCTCGGCCTGCGAGGGATCGCGCCTGCGGACCGAGAGCCGCTTTGTCTACCTGCGCGAACGCGGCATCGCCGAGATTGCCCGCCTGCCCATTGCTGAGAGTCTACCGTTTTTTGCCGAGATGGCGTTAGACGAGCGCGAAGCAGAAATCGCCGGCGAGCTGCTGCAGGAAATCCGCACGCGCCTCGGCTTTTTGGAGCGCGTTGGCCTAGGCTACATCGCTCTCGACCGCCGCGCCTCGACGCTTTCTGGCGGCGAAGCGCAGCGCATTCGCCTCGCCTCGCAGATTGGCTCCGGCCTGACCGGCGTGCTGTACCTGCTGGACGAGCCGACCATCGGCCTGCACCCTCGCGACAACCGTCGCCTGCTCGACGCACTCGCGGCGCTGCGCGATTTGGGCAATACCCTCGTCGTCGTTGAACACGACCGCGAAACGCTGCAGCAGGCCGACTATATCGTCGATATTGGGCCTGGAGCCGGTAGCGAGGGAGGTGAGGTGGTGGCCAGTGGCCCACCCGCGCTAGTGCGCGAATCCCCTACTTCACAGACCGGCGCCTATCTACGCGACGAGCTTCACATCGAAGTGCCCACCCAGCGGCGCAAAGGCAATGGTCAAACGCTAACCGTGCTCGGCGCGCGTCAAAACAATCTGCGCAACATCGACGTGCGCCTGCCGTTGGGCAAACTCATCGGCATCACCGGCGTCTCTGGATCGGGCAAGTCGTCACTAGTAGAGGAGGTGCTCTACAACGCGTTGGCCAACCAACTGCACAAGGCGAGCCGGCCGGTTGGCGAATTCGATGGATTTGACGGTCTGGAGTTCATCGACAAAGTGATCAATATCGATCAGACGCCCATTGGCCATTCGCCGCGGTCTACTCCAGCTACCGTCATGGGCGTTTTCGACCTGATTCGCCAGCTCTACACCGAACTTCCCGAAGCCAAACTGCGCGGTTTCAACGCCGGACGTTTTTCCTTTAACAAACCCGGCGGACGCTGTGAGACGTGCGAGGGCCTCGGCTGGCGCTGCATAGAAATGCACTTTCTCCCCGACGTATGGGTCGAATGCGACTCTTGCAAGGGTAAGCGCTACACAGGTGAAGTGCTTGGCGTGCGCTTTAAACGCCATTCCATCGCCGACGTGTTGGAGATGCGCGTGCGCGATGCACTGCTGCTCTTTGACGGCGTTCCGCGTATACGCCAGCGCCTACAGATCATGGATGACGTTGGCCTCGGCTATATGAATCTTGGTCAGTCCTCGACGACGCTTTCCGGCGGTGAAGCACAGCGGCTAAAGCTGGCGGCTGAGTTGGCACGCCCCGATACCGGCCGCACCCTCTACCTACTGGACGAACCCACGACGGGGTTGCACGTGGCCGACGTGGCACGCCTACTCGTCGTCCTCCATCGCCTAGTAGATGCCGGAAATACCATGATCGTCGTCGAGCACAATACGGACGTTATCAAAACCGTCGACCATATCATTGATCTAGGTCCAGAAGGGGGAGGAGGAGGAGGAGCGATCGTCGCCGAAGGCACGCCAGAACAAGTCGCCAAGATCCGTACATCGCATACGGGCGCCGTGTTAAAGAACCTCTTTGCGGCAACCAAGAAGCGCTCAACAAAGCCCAAGGCGGCCAGCTAAATGACCGATCTCCACCTGCCCCAACGGGCCTTTTTCGACTTTATCTACACCTGCCCCCACGCCGATGAGCCACCCAAAATCGACGGCAACCTGCGCGAGTGGAACGAGCGTTCCCTGCTGCCCGACCTAATGAGTGTTGAAGGGCTGCATACCTTCGCCAATGTGTATATGAGCTGGGACGATAGCGGGCTCTACTTTGGCGTCGATGTGAAAAATAAAACCCAGTACAAGCTCGATCCGCGCAAGCCTACGGAAGGCGATTGCCTAGAGCTCTTTATCGATACGCGCGACGTAAAAGAACACCGCGCCAACCGCTATTGTCACCGCTTCTATTTCCTGCCCGGTGGCATCGGAAAAACCATAAAAAAGCCCATTGGGCGCCAGACGGCCGTAGAGGAGGCGCGCGAACAGGCACCTCCCTGCCCCGAAGACGCCATTGAAGCGCGCCTGCGCGTGCTTAAGAAGAGTTACCAAATGGAAATTAAAATACCCGCCAGTGGCCTGAATGGCTTTAGCCCGCGCGAGTTCAACCGCCTTGGCTTTACCTACCTATTACACGACGCGCAGCGCGGAACCCAGTCGTGGTCTTCGCGCGCCGATATGGGCGTCGATCGCGACCCTTCGACTTGGGGGACGGTCGAACTAATAACCGGCAGTTAAGGACTGCGGCAGACCGCGCGCGCACTTTCCCAAGCCCATATTATCCTTTAGATTAAATCGTTTCGACAATGCGTTCACCCGTCTACTAGACGAGCAGATTATGTCCAATTCCGACGCGCTAAACCGCTGGGTTGGCGCCGGCGTCTTTTTGCTTGCGCTGGGCGTTTACATCAAGACCATGGCGCCGGCCGTCT
>JAYOYH010000027.1:0-58816 GCA_038153405.1 Gemmatimonadota bacterium
TGGCCTTCGCCGATTTGAGGGTCGAAGATGCAAACGAGTTCGTAGTTCTTCATGTAGTATCGCTTCCTTGGTTATAGTCCGAAGAGCTTTTTCGTGCCCTTAGACGAAAAGCGGTGCCAGCACCAGAGAGATAACCGACATCAGCTTAATGAGAATGTTGAGGGAGGGACCCGATGTATCCTTGAACGGATCGCCAACCGTATCGCCGACCACGGCCGCCTTGTGCGGCTCAGAACCCTTGCCACCGAGATTGCCTTCTTCAATCCACTTCTTGGCATTGTCCCAGGCGCCGCCGCTGTTGGACATCATCAGCGCCAGCAGCACGCCGCTAACGGTGGCGCCGGCCAGCATGCCGCCCAGCGCGATCGGACCTAAACCAAAGCCGATGACGACCGGAGCCAGCACGGCCAGCAGACCGGGCGCAATCATTTCGCGCAGCGCGGCTGTCGTGCAAATCTCGACGCAGCGCTTGGTATCGGGCGTGCCCGTGCCCTCCATCAGGCCGGGAATCTCGCGGAACTGACGGCGCACCTCTTCAACCATGGTGTGGGCCGCTTTGCCGACCGACGTCATGGTGATGGCCGCGGCCAGATAGGGAATCATCGCGCCAATAAATAGGCCGATGACGACGATGGGTTCGGTCACATCAATGACGACGGGCGCGCCGGTGACCTGCTCAATAGTAGATGTGTACGCCGAGAACAGTGCCAGCGCCGTTAGGGCCGCCGAGCCAATAGCAAAACCCTTGCCGATAGCCGCCGTCGTATTGCCCAGCGAGTCGAGACCGTCGGTGATCTTGCGCGTATCGGCGCCCAGACCCGCCATCTCGGTGATGCCGCCGGCGTTGTCGGCGATGGGCCCATAGGCGTCGACCGACATGGTGATACCTACGGTAGCCAGCATGCCGACGGCGGCGATGCCGATGCCGTATAGACCGGCAAAGTGGAAGGCCAAGAAAATGGCGGAGACAATGCCCAAGATGGGCAGCGCCGTGCTCTCCATGCCGACGGCCAGACCGGATATAATGTTGGTCGCCGATCCCGTTTCCGAGGCCGAGGCGATGTCGCGAATGGGCTTGCCGCCGGTGTAGTATTCCGTCAGCAGACCGATGACGATGCCGGCGATGCAGCCGGCGCTCAGCGCCCAGACGACGTCGTTGGACAGTTCGAGCTGACCCGCGGCCCAGTAGGCACCGCCAATCATCAGCGCGGCAGAGATAAAGGTCGAGTAGCGCAGTGCTGCGCCCGGGTCGGCGTTTTGCATGAGGCGCACGCTAAACACGCCGACCAGCGAGGCCAGCAGACCAATCATGATGACGATCAGCGGGAAGCTCATGGACGAGAGGCGCGCAACCTCTTGGGTCGCACCCGGAGCCAGCACCTGCAGCGTCGATAGCGAGGCGGTCGCGGCAATGGCAATGGTGGCGATGACCGAACCGACGTAGGATTCAAAGATGTCGGCGCCCATACCTGCCACATCGCCGACGTTGTCACCTACGTTATCGGCGATAACGGCCGGGTTGCGTGGGTCGTCTTCCGGAATACCGGCTTCGACCTTGCCGACCAGGTCGGCGCCGACGTCGGCCGTTTTGGTGAAGATGCCACCGCCCACGCGGGCAAAGAGCGCGATCGAAGAGGCGCCCATGGCAAAACCGTTGATCGTAGCCGATGCGCCCGGATCGGTCCACACATCAAATAGGTTGGTCAGCGCGCCCACGCCCAGCAGACCGAGGCTGGCCACCGATAGGCCCATGACAGCGCCGCCGGAAAAGGCCATCATCAGCGCCGGGCCCTGACCCTGCTGGTTGGCGGCCTGCGCCGTGCGCACATTGGCGTGCGTCGCTGCTTTCATACCGATAAAGCCAGCGGCAATAGAGCAGAAGGCTCCGGCGATAAAGGCGTAGGCCGTCCGCTCGCCGATAAAGGCAAAGAGCAGGGCAAAGACGACGACGACAAAGACGAGTAGAATGGTGTACTCGCGCTTTAGAAAGGCCATGGCCCCTTCGTGAATGGCGTCGGAAATGGCGACCATTTTCTCCGTGCCAACAGAGCCCTTCTTTATGAACGTATACAGTAGCAGCGAGCAGAATAACCCCGCCAAGCCCAAGTAGGGCGCTGCCATTGTCCAGCTTTCCATTTCTTCCCCTTTGCCCCTATGGGAGGGCAGTGCTTCTCTTGCGGATTATTGGAGAACGCCGTTAAAGCGGTTCATCGCCGCTTCGACGCCCTCTGCGAAATAGATATCCAGCGCCGCAGCGCCGCGTTTCACCAACGCCCCCACATCGCCATCGCTCGGCGAGAATGGCGCCAAAACATACTCGACAATATCGCCGCCCTGAGGCGGCTGACCAATGCCCATACGCAAGCGCGGCACCTCTTGGCTAGACAGCTCTTCCAACACAGAGGCCAAGCCGTTGTGACCGCCGTCGCTGCCGCGGCCGCGCAGGCGCAAGCGACCAAAGTCCAGCAGAAAGTCGTCGTAGGCAACCATCAGATCGCTCGGTGCGGCTGAAAAGCGGCTGCACAGCGCGCGCGCGGCGCGTCCACTGCGATTCATATAGGTCTGGGGCTTAGCCAACAGGACCGATTGACCGTCCCATTCGACCTGAGCCAACAGGCTGTGATCGCGCGCGCTGGGCGTCCACTCGACCTGAGCGCGCCGGGCCACGTAGTCGAGCAGCGCAAAGCCGATATTGTGGCGCGTATCGGCGTAGCGCGCACCCGGATTGCCCAACCCGAGGACGATCTGCAAGACGCGCTACTCTTGCGAATCCTCTTCGCCCTCTTCGCCCTCTTCGCCCTCTTCGTCGCTGGCCCGGGCGCCGGACAGGCGCGGTGCCAAAATATTGACGATGGTGCGCGATGGATCGGTGCTGATGCGCGGCTCCTGCTCCATCAAGTCGCTGACGTGCAGGCTATCGCCAACGACGAGCGAAGAAATATTAATTTCAATGGCGGCCGGCATTTCCGATACGACGGATTCGATCTCGATGGACGTCAGGGTCTGCTGCAGCGCGCCACCGCCATTGCGCACGCCCTCGGGCACGCCAACCGTAACCAGGGGCACCTCGGCGCGCAGCGTCTCGGCGGCGTTGATGCGCAGCAGGTCCAGGTGCATGGCATGACCGCGCACCTTGTGATACTGAATCTCGCGAATCAGTGCGCCTTCCGACTCGGTGCCGTCTTCATACTCGACGTTGATCGTCGCGTTCTGGCCGCCCTTGTTCAAAATCTGCTCAAAGTTGTGCGCGTCGATTTTGAAGGCATAGGGATCCTGCTTGTGGCCGTAAAGCACACCGGGTATCTGGCCATGGAGACGCCTGAGCTGACCCACGAGACCTTTGCCCTGCTCATGACGGTGGGCAATTTTTAGCGAGACATGTGCCCGCTTGTGGAGCTTGAGTGGAACTGCCGGCATGGGATACTTCTCCTTAGAAAAATGGCAGCCCGGCGAGGACTCGAACCTCGATAAACGGAACCAAAATCCGTTGTCCTGCCAATTGAACGACCGGGCTACCCTAACTCTGTATTGTGTCGCTGGCCATCGGCCGGCAAAAAAAAGACCGGTGGCCCTGCGCTCGTAGCTCTTGTTGAGCCTTGAGGGCGGCGTTCCGGTCGTCGAAAAGGCCGTATACCGTGGAGCCGCTGCCCGACATGGATGTGGCGCAGGCACCGGCTTGATCCAGGTGAGAACGATGCATTGCGACGATGGGATAGGCGCTTTCGACCACGGGCAGGAAGTCGTTCTCCAACACTTCCATCAATTCCCAACAGTCAACGCACCCGCCGCTCAAGGAATTGACAAAACTAATATAGGGATTGGGGTCTGTCAAGGCGGCGCGAACCTGCCCATAGGCCCAGGCCGTGCCGACGGCGACGCCCGGATAGACCAAGACATACCATGCGTCCCCCCGCCAGCCCAAAGGCTCGAGCACCTCGCCGCGCCCGCGCATCAGGGCCGTGCCTCCTTCTATAAGGAAGGGGATATCCGAGCCCAGCTGTGCGGCCAGTGCGCGCAAGCCCTCCGCATCGAAAGGCGACCCGTGCAGCGCGTTGAGCGCGCGCAGGGCAGCGGCCGCATCGGCGCTGCCGCCGCCCAAACCGGCACCAACGGGTATGTGCTTTTCCAAGTGCACGCTGAACGAGCGGCAGGGCACCGGCGCGCGCTGGGCAAATAACGCCATTGCACGCAGGACGAGATTGTCGCCGTCTACGGGTATATCGGACACGGTGCAGGTCAGCGCATTGCGCTCGGCCGACCTGAAGTGCAAGACGTCGGCCAAATCGATGCCCTGCGCAACGCTGAGAATATCGTGATAGCCATCGGGGCGTTTGCCCAAAATTTTCAGTCCGAGATTGATTTTGGCGCTGGCGCGCTCAACCCACTCGTTCTCCGCCATGGAGCTTGACCTCATTTTGCGTATAATCTACTATGATAAGTAAAAACTGACAGATTGGCAGGTCTATGTCTGCATTAAACTACGCGGCGCGCTTTGCCCTGGCGACGCTCCTGTTCGTCTCGCCCACTGCGGCGCAGCAGAGCGGTGACGACGATTTCAAACTGGCGCGCAATCTCTATCGCGACGCCGGCGACTACGCCACGTCCTCTACGCTCTTTGCCGAGTTTCTCCGCAACTACCCCGATAGCCCGCAGCGCGCCGAGGCGCGACTGATGCTGGCGCGCGCTTACCGCAACAGCGACCGCTGCGAACTGGCAGCGGCTGCCTACGAGACTTTTTTCCTCGAACACCCAGACCACTTGGCCACCGCCGATGCGCGCCGCGAGCGGGCTGCCTGTCTATCACTACTCGGCCAGTATGCAGAAGCGGCGCGTGCCTACGAAGACGTGCAGCGGCGCTTCAGCGCCAGCGACTTTGCCGCCGCCGCGCTAATCGATGCGGCAGCCAACTACACGTATGGACAGGATATAGAGCGCGCGGTGGATATATACCAGCGCGTGCTCGACGAATACGGCACCAGTGCGGCCGTCCACCAGGCCCGCTACCAGCTAGCCCGTCTGTTCTTTGCCGCCGGGCGGCCCGACGAGGCGCAGCGCCTGCTGGGGCAAATAACGATGGCTCGACCCATCCCGGAACAGGCGGCCTCTGCCCAACTGTTAAACGGTCGCATTGATCTGTTCTTGGGCAATCGCGACGGCGCGTCAGAAAAGTTTGCCGTGCTCTACGAACGCTTTGCGCGCACGCCGCAGGCCGATAGTGCCCATGTCGACTACGCCAACCATCTCTACGAGCAACGCCTCTTTAGCCAGGCCGGTGACGCCTTTGCACGAGCGCTCTCCGCGGCAAAAGACGCGGCGCTGCAGCGCCGCGCCTTGCTGGGCCTGGCCGATGCCCGGCGCCAGAGTCGGCAGACGGCCGAGGCGCTCGAACACTACAGGAGTCTGCTGCAACAGCTGCGGGCCGGCGACCAAGACTATTTGCGCGCGCGCTTAGGCCAGGCCGTGGCCCTCGGGCAAGCCGGGCAATTCGCCCTGGCTGTGGGCCTGTTTCAGGGCCTGATACAGATTGGCGAAGGCCCGGAAGCGCTGGCGGCCCTGCGCGAGCTGGGCGCGCTTTACCGAGCGCGCGGCGATCACAGCCGTGCCATCACCTGGTATCGCCGCTACCTGCAGGAGACCGACGAGTCGGCCGTCGACGCCCAGGCCGTGCGCGCCGTGCTGGCCGAACTCTACGCCTCGACCGGCTATCGCGAGGAAGCGGTTGCCATCTATCGCCAACTGGCATCTGGACAGGGCACCGTAGCGGCCGAGGCGCAGTACGGACTGGCCAGCACGTTTGAATCGGGCGGCCAGCCGCGCGAAGCGCTGCGCGAATACGTGGCCTATCTCGAGCTCTTTCCGGGTGCGCCGCAGGCCGAAGCAGCGCGCCAGCGCATCGAATACCTGCGCGAGTTTACCGTGATGAATCCGGCCGAGCTGAGCCGCGCCCTGCAGCAGGCTTGGATCGACGAGCTCAGCGGCACTCCGCGCCAGAGCGTGCAGCTAGACGTCGCACACGCCCTCTTTGAACACCACGACTTCGAGAGCGCCGCCCGCTCGTTTGAGCACTACGCGGCGGCCTATGCCAACGGCACCTACGGACCGGAGGGCCAGTTCTTCTTGGCCGAAAGCCTGCTCAACCTGGCGCGCCAGCGCACCATGGAGGAGCGGCCGCTGCAGGCCGACTCGCTGCGCGAGCTCGCCCTGCAGGAGTACCGCATTCTCGCGCGCGCCGAGGGATCGTCTTGGGCGCAGCGGGCCCAACTGCGGCTGATTGAGGTCGAGGCCGATAGCGGGCCCGACTCGCTGCGGCTGCCCACGCTCGAAGAGGGCTTTGCGCGCTTTGTCAGCACCTACGGCCGCGAGGGCAGCGAACACCTCGACCAGGCCCTGTTCCAGCTGGCCGAGGCGCGGCGTGCGCTGGGTGACGACGTCAAGCTGAATTCGGCCATTGCCGACTACCAGAGTCTGCGCCGGCTCTTTCCGCAGAGCCCACTGGTATCGCAGGCGCTCTTTGGCATCGGCCTGTGCCTGGCCCAGCGCGGTCAGTACGATGCGGCCGCCGACTCGCTGGAGCGCATGCTGCAGAGCTATCCCGAAAGCCCGCTGGCGGCCAACGCCCTATTTGAGCTGGGACAGATGCGCCTGGCCCAGTCGCTGCCCCAACAGGCCATCGGTCGACTGCAGGAGCTGCGCTGGGGCTATCCGGCCTTTCCTGCACGCCGCAGGGCACTGCTGCTGCTGGCCGATACCTACTTCTCGCTGGGCGAGTACGCCGCCGCTGCCGAGATCTACCGACCGCTGGCCGAGGCCACCGGCGTGCGCGATCCGGGCGGTCGCGTGCGCCGACAGCTGGCCCGCGCCTACCACCACATGGGACTGTATGGCCCAGCCCTGCAGACCTATCGACGCTTAGTAGACGATGAGACCGAGGCCGCTGCGCGCGACAGCATCTATTTCGATCAGGCCGTCCTACTGGTGCGCTTGGGCCAAGAAGACGAAGCCGTGCGCCAGTTTCTCGCCGTGCGCGACGCCTTTCCCGATGCGCCGTTGGCCGACCAGGCCGGTGCCCGCGCTGGACACATAGCCTTTGCCCTAGAGCAGTACGACGAGGCCCAGCGCATCTACGCACCCCTGCTGGAAAAGGACGTCCCCGACTCGCTGGTCTACGGCCAGTATGCCCTCGCCCTCTTTCGCCTACAGCGCATTGAAGAGGGGCGCAAGGCGGCCAAGCGCTACGCCAAACACATGGGCAATAAGGCGGAGTGGGACCAGCGCTTTCTGCTGGAAGAGGGGCGCTATTACCAGCGCAAAAAGGAGTATGACAAGGCGCTTAAGGCCTTCCGCGACGTGGTCAAAAAAGGCGGTAGCGCAGCGAGCGAAGGGGCCTATTACGCTGCCGAGGCGCTCTGGCAACAAAACGCGGCTGCTCCCAGCGAAGAGGGCGCGGCACGCGCCTTAGAAGCGCTCGTGCGCTTTGTCCAAGACTACCCCGATACGCCGCAGAGTGCCGACGCCTATCTGCGCCTAGCCAACTACCAGTTTGCCCTACATAACTACCTGCAGGCGGCAGGCGCCTACAAGCGCGTGCTCGACGCGCCAAGCGCCAAGCGCGAGGCGGCGCGCGAGGCTATTTGGAAGCTATTGCAAAGCTACCAAGGCGCGCACGAATACGAGGCGGCGCACGGGGTAGCCGACCAGCTGCTGCGCGACTTTCCCGACCACCCGCGCCAGCTCGAAGCACGCCTAGAGCTCGGCGTCATCCTCAAGGAAAAGGGACAGTACGCCCAGGCGATCAACCACTTTGAAACCTTGCTCAATGAACAGCGCCTCGATGCCAACGACGCGTCGGAAGCGCGCTTTTACGTCGGCGAATCGTACCAGAACATGGGCGAATACCGCAAGGCCATCGAAGCTTATTACAAGGTGAGTTATCACGGAGCCGGCGGCTTTAGCCAATGGATTACATCGGCCGATTTTCAGCGCGCCAAGTGCCACGAGTCAATGGGCGAATTCGCGACGGCCATTGCCGTGTATGAGCGCATCGTGCAGCGCGAGGGGGGCGGCACGCCGCAGGGCGAGATGGCCCAAGAGCAGATCGCCGCGCTGCGCCGCCGCGTCGGTCGGCTCAACTAGGGCACATTTAACGGAGAGCCGCTATGGACAAACACTTTCTGCGCAACGTCTCCCTTTTTGAGGGCTTGAACGACGGCGAATTAGAGGCCATTTCCCAACTCTCGTTCACGCGCAGCTTCGCCAAAGATGGCGTTATCATTTTGGCCGAAGAACTGGGCGATACGCTCTTCATCATAAAGGAAGGACAGGTTAAGGTCAGCATCGTCAGCGAAGGGGGACGCGAAGTCATTTTGTCGCTGCTAGGACCGGGCGCCGTCTTTGGCGAGTTGGCGCTGTTGGACGGCAAGCCGCGCTCGGCCAACGTCGTGGCAACGGACGAGACCAGCCTGATCATGCTGCGCCGCTCCGACTTTCAGCAGCTCGTCTACAAGACGCCGCAGATCGCCACGGCCCTGCTGGCCGAGCTGGCCCGGCGGCTGCGCCGCACGGATCGCCAAATCGAGGGGTTGGCCCTGCTTGACGTAGCCAGCCGCATCTCGGAGACGCTGCTGCAGTTGGCCACCGACCAGGGCAAGGAGACGGCCGAGGGCATCGCCATTGAGAGTCGGCCAACCCACCAAGAACTGGCCAATATGTCGGGCACGACGCGCGAGACGGTTTCGCGCGTGCTCAAACGACTTGAAACCCAGGGCTACATCGCCTGCAAGGGACGCAAGATCATCGTCCTGCGCGAAGAACATCGGAGCCGTTCTACGTTAACATGAACTTGGCAAAAAGACGCATTCTACTCGTTGCCGACGCCGTCGGCGAGCGCTTTAAAGGGGCGTTGGACAGCGGCCGCATCGTCGATGTGACCAGCCCTGACATCCTGGCCGCGCTGCTGAAGCGCGATGTGGATTTAATTGCAATCGACCTGTCCCTTGGCGCTGCGCTGGACGCATATGCCGACGTGCTTGCCTCCTTTGGCCAGATTCCGCTGATGGGGCTGGGCGAAGAAAGCGCATCGTGGCACCTGTTGGCCAGCAACGCCCACATCGAGGGGCGAATCGACCTTTCCGCTTCCGACGAAGCGATGCGCCACATGGCCGAGTCGCTGGTCGAAAGGGGGCGCTTTCTGCACGGCGACGTCGATCTGATCGGCCACTCGAGCGCCATGCAGCAGCTGCGCGAACGCATTCTCATGATTGCCGCCACGCCCGTTTCCACCGTCTTGCTAACGGGCGAAAGCGGCGCCGGCAAAGACAACGTCGCCGAGGCCCTGCATCGCTATAGCCTGCGCCGCGACGGGGCGTTTAAACCCATTAATTGCGCTGCCATACCGGAAAACCTGCTAGAAAACGAGCTCTTTGGCCACGAAAAAGGCGCCTTTACCGACGCCAAGGAGCGCTACCGAGGTATTTTTGAACAGGCACAGGGCGGCACAGTATTTCTCGACGAGATTGGCGAGATGGCGCTCTCGGCGCAGGTGCGCCTGCTGCGCGTGCTCGAAGAACGCAAGGTGACCCGCATCGGCGGCGATGCCGCCGTGCCCGTCGACGTGCGCGTGGTCGCGGCGACCAACCGCGATCTGCAGGAGGCCGTTAGCCGCCGCGAGTTTCGCCTAGACCTCTACCACCGGCTAAAGGTCGTCGAGCTGAACATACCGCCGCTGCGCAAGCGCAGCGAGGACATACCCGATTTAGTCGCGCACTTTGTCGAGGATCTCACGCGCGAAAACAAGGGCCGCTTTGAGCGCTTCTCGCCGGCGGCGCAGTCCCTGCTCGAAGACTACGCCTGGCCCGGCAACGTGCGCGAACTGCGCAACCTGATCGAACACCTGGTCTTTCTAGCGCCGCGCCGCGTCATCGAACCGGAGGATCTGCTGCCGCATCTGGAACGGCCGCCCGAGCCGCAGCGCCACCTGCCCGTGCCGACCAATAAGAGCCCGGACCAGTCCGAGCGCGAACTCATCTACTTTGCCCTGCTGGACCTCAAGCGCGAAGTGGCCGAATTGCGCAACCGTTTTGATCGCTTTATGGACGGGCAGCAGCCCATAGTGCGCAGCGACAGCGCGCAGGCGATCTTTCCCATCGAAGAGCCGAGTGCCGCACCGCTGGCCGACGGCGATGCGCGCGCCATTGAGCCCTTGCTCAGCCTGCGCGACCGAGAGAGGGACGCCATTGTCGATGCACTTGACCGCGTCGGCGGCAACCGCCGCAAGGCGGCCGATATCCTCGGCATTAGCGCGCGCACGCTCTACCGAAAACTAAAGGAATACGGGGTCGAATGAAGCGGTTTGTAGGGCACGGACTCCTGCTGCTGGTCGCTGCGGCAATCGGCTGGCTAGCGCCGACGGCGGCGGCACAGGACGGAAAGGCGCACCTGCGCCAGCTCAGCGATACCTTTCGCAGCGCCTACGAGCGGGTCAGGCCCGCCGTCGTGCAAATCGCCACCACGCGCCAGTGGCGCTTTGGCCGGCGAATGCTGCCCGAGTCGCATCCGCAAATCGACCCGGAGGCTTTTCGCGGCCTGGGTTCGGGCACCATCGTCAGCGACGACGGCTATATTTTGAGCAACTACCACGTGGTCTCCGGTGCCGATTCCATTCTCGTCACCCTGCCCGACCGGCGCACCTTCGACGCGGAGGTTGTCGGCTTCGACTCACTGATCGATATCGCCCTGCTGAAAATCGAAGCGCAGCAGCTGCCGCACGTGCAGTTGGGCCATTCGTCCGAGCTGCAGATTGGCGACTGGGTGTTGGCCATTGGCCATCCGCTGGGCATGGGATCCACCCTCACGCACGGCATCGTTAGTGCGCTGGATCGCCGCGCGGATATTTTTAACGGCTCGGGCTACGCCATTGAAAGTTTTATACAGACCAACGCCGTAATCAACCCGGGCAACTCCGGCGGTCCCCTGCTCGACCTCGATGGAGAAACCGTCGGCATCGTGACGGCCATCTCCACGCGCACGGGGTTTTATATGGGCTATAGCCTAGCCGTGCCGATTGATCTGGCGCGCGAGGCCATGAACGACATACGGACGCACGGACGCGTCGTGCGCGGCTATTTGGGCATTGGCATGGAGGCGGTCACGCAGGACATGGTGCGCATGTACGACCTGCCCATGGAGCGGCCGCGCGGCGTGCGGGTGCGCGTCGTGCCGCAGGGTCCGGCCGCGCGCGGCGGCCTGAGCAACGGCGATGTGGTGTTGGGCGTGGATGGCCAGCCGGTCGACCACCCCAACCAAATTCAATCGATTGTATACGGCCGCGATCCGGGCGAGCGCGTGCGCTTGACCCTGCTGGATCGCGACGGCGGCCCGCGCGAACTAGACATCGAATTGGGCGAGCGCGAGGAGGAGCGGCAGCTGGCGCAGGGCGAGGTGCGGCTGCAGCGGCTGGGACTGCGCGTGGAACCGCTGCCCGGCGATTTAGCTCTAGCGCTCGGCTTTACCGGCGACGTGGCCGAGGAGCTTGGATTCGGTTTGGGCGAGAGACCGGTCGTCGTCATCGACGTCGATTCGCTAAGCCTTGCCGCCGACAAAGGCATTCGCGTGCGCGACGTCATTACGGAGATCGATCAGGAGCGCATCACTTCAATGCCGCACTTCGTGCGCTCCGTATCCAATCTCGAAGCGGGCCGTTCGGCGCTGTTCTGGCTGTGGCGGGCCGACAGCGGCATCGACGTGCGCGCCCTGCGCATACCGCAATAAGATGGTTTTTGTCCGCGTCAATATTCCGCACACCCAACCCATCCAATCCACTCCGGAGCTATGCGATGTCATTTGAACTGGGCAGTGCCGACGCACTGCTGATCGTCGGGGCCAGCGAACACCTAGCCGATCTATACTACGCCACCCGCTTCCGCGCCCCCGACGCCTTTGTCTTTGCCTGGACGAAAAGCGAAAAGCTGATGATGGCGCACAGCCTCGAAATCGACCGCGCGCGCCAACAGGCCGAAGTCGATCGCGTGCTGGCCTACGCCGCCTACGAAGAGAAGGCGCGCGCAGCCGGCTGTCAGACCCCAACGACCACCGATGTGCTGCAGGCGTTTCTGCGCGATTTGGGCCTGCAGCGCGTGCTGGTGCCCAGCGACTTTCCCTTGGGCACAGCCGACGCGCTGCGTTCGGCCGGTTTCGTCCTGGAGATTGCGTCCAACCCGCTCTTTCCGCAGCGCCAGATCAAAAGTGCCGCAGAAATCGAGGCCATTCGCACCGCCCAGCAGGGGGCCGAAGCCGGCATGGCAGCGGCCGTAGACATGCTGCGCGCCGCGCGCATTGATGACGGCGCCCTAGTGCATGAGGGCCAAGCGCTGACCTCGGAACGGCTACGCCGGTCTATTCACCGAGCGCTGATGGAGCGCGACTGCACGGGACAGCACACCATTGTCGCCGGCGGCGATCAGGGCTGCGATCCACATCAGGAGGGCCACGGACCGCTGCGCGCCGGCGAGCCCATTATCATCGACATCTTTCCCAAGGACGACCGCAGCGGCTACTTCGGCGACATCACGCGCACCTTCGTTAAGGGCGCCGTATCCGACCGCGTGCGCGCGCTCTACCAAACCGTGCTGCAGGCGCATGAGGCAGCGCTGGAGCAGGTGCGCGCCGGGGCCGAGGGCCGGGCCATTCACGAGGGCGTGCAGCGCTTCTTTGTCGAACGGGGCTACGAGACGGGCGAGCGAGATGGCTATATGCAGGGCTATTTTCACGGCACCGGCCACGGGCTCGGGCTAGAGATACACGAGGGACCGAGCCTGGGCCGCCGCGGCGACGTGCTGCAGGCCGGCCAAGTGGTCACCGTCGAACCCGGGCTCTACTACCGCGGGCTGGGCGGCGTGCGCATCGAAGATACGGTCGTCGTGCGCGAGGACGGCATAGAGAATCTGACCACTTTCCCCAAAGCCTTAGACATTCCCTAGCGGTGCCCGGAGAGGCTTCAACAGATCCGCTGACGCACGCGGCACTGCGCTACCTACAGACGCCCGCAGGCCAGTTGCTGCTGGCCGCCGCCGCACAGGTCGGCACCGATCTGAACGCCCAGCAGGCCCTGCGCGCCGACTTTCCAACCGATATGTGCCGGGCCGCGCTATCGCTGGTCGCCGTGCGCGCGGCAGCCGGCGAGAAGTTTGCGCGCGCCGACCGCATGCTGTTCGACCGCGAGGGGTTTGAGATGGCTACGCGCGCCGAGGTTGCCCAGTACCGCGCCTGGCGGCTGCGCCAGTGCGAGACCATCCTCGATCTGTGCTGTGGCATTGGTGGCGACATGCTCTACTTGGGCCACAGCGCGCGCGTGATCGGCGTGGACATCTCGCGCCGCCGGCTGGAAATGGCGCGGCACAACTGCGCGGTATACGAGGTCGACGATGCGCGCTTTATCGCCGCCGATGCCCTCACCATCCGCCCCCGCGCCGATGCCGTGTTTTTCGATCCAGCCCGACGCGGCCAGCACGGCCGCCAGCGCAGCGGCGCCCAATACGATCCGCCCCTGTCTTCCGTCGAGGCGCTGCGCGCCTGCGTTTCGCGCGTCGCCGTCAAAGTGTCGCCCGCCATCCCCGAAGAGGAGCTGCCCGGCGATGGCGAGGTGGAGTTCGTATCCAGCGCAGGCCAGTGCCGCGAGGCCGTGCTCTACTTCGGCGAACTGGTCACGGCCCGGCGCCGCGCCACGCTGCTGCCCGAGCGACACACGCTGACGGATGACGGTCTGGGTGCCGAACCGGTCGGGCCCGTCGGCGCCTACGTCTACGATCCCGATCCGGCCATTGTGCGCGCGCACCTGATCGACGAATTGGCACGACGCTTAGGCGCGTGGAAACTGGATGCGCAGATTGCCTACCTAAGTGGCGACGCTCTGGTCACGACGCCGCTGGCGCGCGCCTACCGCGTCTTACATACGATGCCGTTTCAAATCAAAACGCTGCGGCAGCACATGCGTCGAGCGGGTTTTTTCCCGCAGCAGATCAAACGGCGTCGCTTTCCGCTGGAGCCGGTGGAAGTCGAACGCAAGCTCGGCATTCGCTCCGGCGAAATTCCCGTCGTTTTAATCCTCACTCGCCTATACGATAAAACGACCTGTTTGATTTGCGAAACAGCGGTGAATTGAGCAGATTCTAGTGTATTGTTTCCCTTCTGTTTCCCATGTGAGAGATCTATGCATCGCCATAAGTTTACCGTTGGTGCGCTCGTCGTCGCCTCCGGCCTGTTCTACCTCTTCCTAACCGGTTTTCAGCAGTCGTCCTCGACGCACATGACGCTGCAGAGCCTAGTGGAAGCGGCCCAGAGCGCCGAGTTGGAAGGTCAGCGCATTCAGCTCGGCGGCAGCACGGTTGTCCCCGGATCGATTCAGTGGGACAAATACCGATCGAGCGCCGTGTTTGATATCACGGACGGCCAGCGCTCGCTGCGCGTGCGCTACGTCGGCAATGCCGTGCTGCCTGACACCTTTAAAGACGAGGCACTCGTCGTGTTGGAAGGGGAATACCAGGCGACGCACGGCGCCTTTAACGCCGAAGTGGTCTTTGCCAAGTGCCCATCTAAATACGAAGGGCAGGACTACGAGGGACACGTGCAGGCGATGAAGGACCAGAGTGGTTCCTAGCCTCGTCCTTTTCCATTCGCACCTTTCCAGACTAAACCATGATTGATTTTGGCTACTTTGCACTGTGTCTAGCGCTGCTGTCCTCGGGCTACGCGCTGGTCTCTTCGGTGGCCGGCGGGCGCAGCGGCAGCTTGGCGCTCGTTCGCTCGGGCGAGAACGCCCTCTTGGCCACCTGCCTGCTGCTCACCGTTTCGGTATGCGTGCTGTGGCACGCACTGCTCACGCACAACTTTCAGGTGCGCTTTGTCGCCGAAAACAGCAATCTGGCCATGCCGCTGTTCTACGTCGTGACTTCCCTGTGGGGCGGGCAGGCCGGCTCGCTGTTATTCTGGGGATGGATTCTCTCGCTCTACATCGCCGCTGTGGTCATGCTCTACCGCCGCCGCTACCGCGAGCTGATGCCCTACGCCGTCGCCGTCATGGCAGCTACCAGCTTTTTCTTTTGCATACTCCACCTGTTTTCGGCTGATCCCTTTGTCATGCTGCCCTTTAAGCCGGAGGACGGTCGCGGGCTCAACCCGCTCTTGCAGCAGCCGCTGATGGCCATCCATCCGCCTCTGCTCTACTTGGGCATGGTCGGCATGGTCATTCCCTTTGCCTTCGCCATTTCTGCCCTGGCCTCAGGCCATCTGGACTCGACTTGGCTGCGACCGGCGCGCCGCTGGATGCTCATCCCGTGGGCCTTTCTGGGCGCGGGTCTGCTGCTGGGTGGCAAATGGGCCTACGTCGAACTGGGATGGGGCGGGTACTGGGGCTGGGACCCCGTGGAAAACTCGTCGCTAATGCCCTGGCTGGCGGGCACGGCCTTTCTGCACTCCATTATGATTCAGGAGCGCAAGGGCATGCTCAAGGTGTGGAATATGGTGCTGGCCATTCTCTGCTACGGCCTGTGCATCTTGGGCACGTTCATTACCCGCTCGGGCATTATATCGTCGGTGCACGCCTTCGCCAAATCAAATATCGGTCCCTTTTTCGCCGTCTACATGGTGGTGATACTGGTCGTCTCCTTTGGCCTGCTCTACCTGCGCTTGCCGCTCTTAAAACCAGAAAACCGACTGGAGTCTTTTGCCTCGCGCGAGACGGCCTTTCTGCTGAATAACTGGATTCTGCTCGGCATTCTCTTCGCCGTGCTCTGGGGCACGCTGTTCCCGCTGATCTCCGAGGCCTTTACTGGACAGCAGGTCACGGTTGGCCCTCCCTTTTTCAATCAGGTGAACGTGCCCATTGGGCTAGTTCTCATACTACTGACGGGAGCCGGACCGCTCTTTGCGTGGCGGCGCACGTCGGAGGAGAGCCTGAAAAAGAACTTTGCCGTGCCCGTCGCCGTCGCCGTGCTGGCGCTGCCCGTGCTGCTTGGACTGGGCGTAGACGATTTCTACGCGCTGGTCTCGCTGGTGCTCTGCACTTTTGCCACGGCCTCTATTGCGCTGGAGTTCCACGCCGGCACGCGGGCGCGCATGCGCAGCACGGGCGAGCCCTACGCCACGGCCATCTACCGCCTCAGCACCAAAAACCGCCGGCGCTACGGCGGCTATATGACCCACTTTGCGCTGGTGCTGCTCTTTGTCGGCTTTACCGGCAAAGCCTTTACAAGCGAAACCGAATTCGTGCTGCAGCGTGGAGAGACGACGGAAGTGGGCCAGTACGAGCTGACCTACGAAACGCTGGCCTATAAAGAAAACGCCAATATGAGCTCTACGGCGGCCGCGCTTACCCTGCGCCGCGATGGCCAGCGCCTGGGCACCCTGCTGCCGGAGCGCCGCTTTTACAAGGCCTTTGAGCAGGGCACCACCGAGGTGTCTATCTACTCCGATCTTCGCGAGGACTTCTACCTGATCTTGGTCGGTTCGGCCAGCGATGACAGCGCCAAATTCCAAGTGTATATCAACCCGCTGGTCAACTTTGTCTGGCTGGGCAGCATCGTGCTAATCCTCGGTTCGCTGTGGGCGATGTGGCCCACGGCACGCGACCGGCGCATTGCCCACCTCGACCGACGGGCTTCGGTGCCCTTGGCTGCGCCCAGCCCGGCAGGTTGATCGCCCGATGCGCCTAGGCATACTCCTCCTGCTGCTCTGCCTGCTGGCAGCGCCCGCTCTAGCGGCATCTACCGAGGAGATCAAAGAGGTCGCCGCAGAGCTAGTCTGTCTGTGCGGCGACTGCAATCGGGAATCGCTGGCCACCTGCCTGTGCAACGAATTTGCCGTGCCGCAGCGCGAGTACATCGGCCAGCTGCTCGATGAGGGCAAGAGCCACCGGGAAATCATCGACGAATACGTCTCGGCCTACGGGCAAATTGCCCTGGCCATGCCACCGCCGAAGGGAGCCAACCTACTCGCTTGGATCGCCCCTTTTGCAGCGTTGCTATTTGGCGTCTTTCTCATCCGCTCCGTGCTGCGCGGCTGGCGGCGTGAGGGACCTTCTGCCGGCCAGAGCACACCGGGCGAAACGGCACCTAACGCGGCACAACGCGAGCGAATGCAGCGCGAGTTGGACCGCTTCAACGAGAGCGAGTAGCCAATGGATGCGACGGCGATCACAGCCTGTGCACTGCTCTTGGCCGGCTGCGCATACTACGTCGCCCGCCCGCTGTTCCGCCTGCGCAACACCGCAGCCGCTAGCGTGGGCGTGCGCCAGCTAGCCGAGCGCAAAGAACAGCTCTACGCCTCTATATTGGAGCTGGAATTCGACCGCGAGTTGGGCAAGCTACCCGAGTCCGATTTTCAGCGCATGCGCAGCGAGTTGGAGTCGCAAGCCCTAACCGTTATCGAGCAGATCGATCGGCTAGAAGAGACGGGGCCGCGCGGCGACCTGGAACAGCGGATCGAACGCGAAATCGCCGCGCTGCAGACCGATACCGGCGAGCTACCGCAGCCAACGCCCCCCCCATCTGCGCCACAGCCGCCGGCGTCTGCGGCGCTGGCCAAGTTTTGCAGTCAGTGTGGCGCGGCGCGGCGCGATGTTACGGACCGCTTTTGCACCCAGTGCGGCAAGGCCTTTGAGGAAGCGGCCTGAGCGATGGCCCGGTGGCTCTTATGTGGTCTCGCTCTACTTTGTTCCCTGTCGCTCGCTGCGCCCGCTGCTGGCGCTGACCCAATCGATGGCTACGTGCTCAACCCCAACGGCGACCAGCGCATGGGCGGCGTCGAGGTGGCCTTTTACGTGCGCCAAGACGATCAAGTCTCCGAGATTATGCGCAAGACGACCGACGCTGCGGGTCGCTTTCGCTTTGCCGGGCCGTTTCTCACCGCGGGCACTCCGTTCGCCTTGGCGGCCTTTTACAAGGATGTGACCTACTTCAGTTCAATGTTGGAGGTCGGCGCGCAGAAGCAGGTCATCCTAGAAGTTTACGAACCGACCAGCGACGATGCCGACATCCGCATTGTTTCCCACAACCTCTTTCTACGGGTCAAAGAGGGGGTTGTCGAGGTCATTCACTTGGTCCAGTTTTACAATGGGGGACAGCACGCCTACGCGGGCAGCGGCCAGGGCACAGAGCGGCGGGTTAGCGCGTTTCGCCTCCCCGCCGGCGCCTTTAACATAGAGAGCCACTCCGGGCACATAAACCAAGCTGACGAGACGACATTTTTCGACAATCAGCCCCTGCTGCCTGGACATTCCCAGCTCAGCTTTTCCTTTGATTTAAACACCGACCTATTGGACGGGGGCTACTGGCACGAAGCGGCCTACCCCACCGAGCGCGTCGAGCTCTTTGTGCAACCGAGCACGTTGGAGGTGGGCGGCGTCTGGGCCGATGCCGGCGTTATGGACCTGCACGGACAGCAGTATCGCCGCCTGCTCATGACCGATGTGGCCGCCGGACAGCGCCTGCTCGTGCCGCTGCCGATCGACGCGCCCGTCCGCTGGATACTCAAGTGGATTGCCTTAGGCGGCGGCGCGCTCATCGGCGCCGGCGTGTTGCTGGTGTGGAAGCGCATCGACAGACCGGTCGCCCGCACCGCACCGCCCGCACTACCCGATCCCGATCTGCCACAGCACCGCCAGACGCTATTGGAGGCCATTGCCCGCCTCGATCGCGATCACGCCACAGACGGCGACGAGGAAACCTACCGCCAGACGCGGCGGCGGCTCCTCGAACAGGCCATCGACCTAACGCGCCGCTTAGAGGGGCCAGAGCATGGCCGATGACGATATTGTCATCGAAGGCGCCAGCAAGCACTTTGCTTCCTTTGTCGCTCTGCGGTCTATCGAGCTGCGCATTGGGCGCGGGCAATTCGTCCTCCTAGCCGGGGCAAACGGCGCGGGCAAGAGTACGCTGCTGCGCCTGCTGGCCGGCATTAGCCGGCCCAGCAGCGGGCGCGTGCTCATTGCCGGCCAGGACCCGCAGCGCTACGCCGAGGCCCGCGCGTCTATCGGCCTGCTATCGCATCACACGCTGCTCTACGACGACCTAAGTGCCAACGAAAACCTGACCTTTTTTGCGCGGCTCTACGCGCTGCCCGACGCGGCGCAGCGCGTAGAGGAAGCGCTCGAACAAGTGGGACTGACCGAGCAGCGGCACCGACGCCTGCGCGGCTTTTCGCGCGGCATGCGCCAGCGGTTGGCGCTGGCGCGCGCCACGCTGCACCGCCCCACCATCCTGCTGTTGGACGAGCCGTTCACCGGCCTAGATCAGCTCGCCTGCGACGCACTGAACGAGCGTCTGCGCACACTGAAGACAGCCGACTGCACCTGCGTAATGGTCACCCACAGGCTGCAAGAGGCCGCCGAACTGGCCGATCGCCTCGTCGTATTGGGCAAGGGGCGCATTTGCCACGATGAGGCGTGGAGCGGCTCGCCGCAAGCGCTGATCGATACCTGCGCTCCTTTCTTGGGAGCGCCCCGTTGAGCTTTTGGCAACGCACGTTGGCGATCCTGCGCAAGGATCTAATTGCCGAGTGGCGCACCAAAGAACGGCTCAGTCCCATGGCGTTTTTTTCTCTGCTCGTTCTACTGGTTTTCAACTTTTCCTTTGAGCTGGGCGGAGCGGCCCTGCACGAAATTGGGCCGGGCGTGCTGTGGTCGGCCTTCGTCTTTGCCAGCCTGCTAGGCCTGAGTCGCTCCTTTGCCGACGAACGCGAAAACCATTCGCTTGATGCCCTGCTTATGGCCCCGGGCGATCGCGGCGCCATCTACTTGGGCAAAATGTTGGGCAACCTCGTTTCTCTCCTATTCATCGAGGTCATCTGCTTGCCTTTTTTTGCGCTCTTTTTTAATCTCTCCCCTGGTTTTTTCCTGCTGCCGCTCCTAGGCGTATTCGTTCTCGGCTCGGCCTGTTTGTCAGCGGCCGGAACGCTCTTTGCCGCCATGTCGAGCACGATGCGGCTGCGCGAACTGCTGCTGCCACTGCTGCTGCTGCCCATGATACTGCCCGCGCTGATTTCCTGCGTGGAAGCAACGGGGCTGGTCTTGAGCAACCGATTTGATGCGAATCTGTTTTCCCACCTGAAAATGCTCGCCGTCTATGCGATCGTTTTCGTCAGCCTTTCGCTCATGCTCTTTGAATATGCGGTCGAAGAATGAATGCACATAACCCGTTGGCCAAGGTGCTGCCGGCCCTGACATTTACCGCTATGCTCCTCGCATTGGGTGCGGCCTTTCTCTACGCGCCCACCGAGAGCGTGATGGGCGATACGCAGCGCATCTTCTATTTCCACGTCCCCGCGGCCATCACCGCCTTTATTTGCTTTTTTCTCGTCTTTCTCGGCAGCGCACAGTATTTGCGCACCCGCCAGGCGCGCTGGGATCGCTTAGCGCTGTGCTCGGCCGAGTTGGGCGTGCTCTTTGGGCTGATCGTGCTGGTCAGTGGGCCGCTGTGGGCCAAGCCCATTTGGGGGGTGTACTGGCGCTGGGAGCCGCGCCTTACTTCCATGCTCATAACGTTTGCAATCTACGTCGCCTACCTGATGGTTCGCCAGCACGGTGCGAATGCCGGGCAGGCCCCGCGCCTGGCGGCCGTGCTCGGTATCGTCGCTTTTGCCAATGTGCCGCTGGTGTATTACTCGGTCGACCTGTGGGCCGCCGATCAGCAGTTGCATCCCCAGCGCAACGTGGGCTTGCAGCCGGAAATGCGCTACGCGCTGTGGATGTGCTTCATCGCCCACTTCCTGCTATTGGCCCTTCTGTTGCTGCGCCGCCTCGACCTGGCGCGCGCCGAAGAGGCCGTCGAAAAGCTGCGCCAACGCGCCTTGGCAAAGGCGGATTATTAGAGGACTCTCCATGGACAACCTGCACTACTTATTCGCCGCCTATGCCTTTATCTGGACCGTCTTGTTCGCCTATATAATGCGCCTCCAGCGCCGCACGGACGAACTGAGAGACGAGCTCGAACGCCTGGGCAAAGAGCTGGGTGAGTCCGATCCGGCAACGGGCGAGTAGGAGCGCATTGGGCGGACGCAGCGCCAAGTTGACACTCGCTCCGAGCACGTGTTATATTCCTCATGTGTGTCGTCTATCTAACTCCCAACCCGCGCATTTTACCTAATGATTCGAATGGAAGTCAGCGGGGTCTACAATAGCAGCCCCCAATCCTCCTATCCCCAGGTCGTCCTCAAAGAAGTGGACGGTCAGGCTTATCTGCCCATCATCATTGGGCGCTTTGAGGCGGCTGCCATTTCCATGGCGCAAAACGACCAGAGGCCCGCTCGGCCCATCAGCTACGACCTAGCGCGGCAGATTCTAGTCGGCATGGACTCGAAAATTACCAAGGTGGAAATCACCGACCTGCACGAGAGCACGTACTACGCCCAGGTGCACCTGTTGGACGGCGATGGATGCGAACACGTGCTGGATGCGCGGCCGAGCGACGCCATTGCCCTAGCCCTGCGCTTTGGCGCGCCCATATTCGCTGCGCGGCAGATTTTGGAAGAGGCCGGATTCCTTAAAACGGCGGAAGCTGCCCTCGCTGAGCCGCTGGCCAGCACCGACGACGACCAACCCGTCGCCGTGCTCGAAGAGCGCCCATTTCCCGCCGTTGTCGCCGAGCCCCTAAGCGAGTTGGAGCAGCTAAAACGCCGCATGGAACAGGCCATTGCCGAAGAGGTGTACGAAGAAGCGGCGCGGCTGCGCGACGAGATACACCGCCGCGAAAATCTCGAACAATAGGACGGATACGAGGTTCCAATACAATGGGTGCCACTTCTCTAGTTGAGATGGTTGTCGTGAAAGTGAGTCCCTACCTGCGCGAAGACCGACCGCTCGTTTGGCTAGGCGAAAAGGGCGCCGAGCAGCCGCGACTGCTGCCCATCGCCATCGGCGAGTTCGAGGCGGCGGCCATACAGATGCAGCTGGAGCAGGACGAGCCCATCCGCCCCATTTCCTACGATCTGCTCTCTTCTATGCTGGATCGCCTGCAGGTCGACGTGCGCCAGGTCGTTATTCACACCGTTCGGCGCTCCATATACTACGCCAAAGTCGTCGTGGAAAAGGGCCATAAAATACAGGATGTTGACTCGCGCCCAAGCGACGCCATTGCCTTGGCCCTGCGAACGGGATCGCCCATTTTCGTCTCGCGAGAACTGCTCGACAAGGTCGGCCTCGAACCGCTCGACACAGAGGTCGATATCGAAAACACCCTCGACCGCTTTTACGAGATGGAGCCGCAAATTGCCGGCGTGCTGTCCGACGCCGGTCAAGAGATCGGCGGCGAAGACCGCGCCCCGGAGAGCGTTGACGGCGGCGAGGGGGAAGAGGCTATTGATGAACTGGACGAATTGGGCCTGCTTCAAGCGCAATTAGAGCAAGCTGTCCTGTGCGAAGAATACGAAGAGGCTGCGCGCCTTCGCGACGAAATCGAGTCGCTGGGCAACGAGGGCCTGTCCTAGACGGGGCCCTACCGCGCGCCGCTTTCCCTCAGAAATTCAACCTTTTCCGCGCAAATCACCCATGAAGCTATTTGCTTGCGCTGCCACAGCGCTTTTCCTTTGTCTCTATTGGGGCTGCGATGCTCAAAACGAGCGCTTTGACACGCCCTATGCCACTTTCAGCGCCCATCAGCAGGCCATTGAAAAGAGCGACCTAGACCTGCTGTGGGATACCTACAGCCTGGCCTATCGCAACCAGCAGGTGCGCGCCACTTGGCGGCGTCAGTGGCGCGAGATGCCCCCCGAAAAGACCCGTGCTCTGCTGCGCCGCGAAATAACCAAAGAAGAGGTCATAAACGACCAGATCGCCTACCTGCTCCTCGATCCCACCACCCTAGAGAGCGAGCGTCAGTCCCCCTTCTTCTACTTTATTCGCGAAAGCGATGGCTGGAAGATAACCACTCACCTCGACAGCAGCTTTCACCAGGCGCTGGAAAGGGCCATCGAAAAGGGCGACTACAAACTGCCCGAGCACTTTTAGATGGGATCGGGTAAGAGGGTGCGGTGACCGGTCCGTTAAAATGAGGCGGCGCGCACCGCGGCCTGCGGTGCGATTGGACCGACCCTAATCGGCCGGTAGGTGCGCGGCAATTCGCGTGCGCGTCGGCTCGACGGTGCGTTCCACTGCGCCGCTGGAACGGGCTTAGAATGGTCCCATAGGGCAGGCTCTGGCCACAGCAGCAGTGCCATGGCGACGGCGACGGCGAGACCCCAGCGGACCGTGCGCCGACCGAACCGCCGCGGCCGAAGGCGCGCCTCGCCCAAGCGGCGATTCAGTTGCAGCTGAAACGCCGCCGATGGGCCTTCTCCGCCTAGATTGTATAAGGCCTGCCTCAGTTGGCGCATCTTCCCTAGCACATCGGCACACCGCGGACAGAAGCGCAGGTGCCCCTCTAAGAGTTCCTTGCTAACGCCGTCTAAGGAACCGTCCGTGTATTCGGACAGCCATTCTTCAAATTCTTCGCATTCCAAAACAATAGAAACCCCCTTTCCGGCAGCGATCTGTGCTATCGCACCCATTTGATTAGGACCCCTACCAGACGGACCGAGTTCCCCATACATTCTTCAAGGAACGGGCCCATGGACCGATAAAGAAGATATGGATCGCATGTACAAATATACTCGCTGGGTTCGACAGGGCAGCTCGTATCGCCGCCTCGTCGCCGTCGTTGCGGTGTTAATCGCCCAATCGTGGATGATGGGCTGCGGCGTGCGCACCATCCCGCCCATCCGCTACGTGCCCCTTTTGGGGAAAGAAAAAGAGGTAAAAACCACCCAGCTGCTGGCCAGGGCACTGCAGGATCGCGACTTGGCCGTGCGCGCCCAAGCCGTGAGGCTGCTAGACGTGCTGAGCCAGAGCAATGACAACGGCTTAAAAAAGCAAGTTTCTCGGGTGTTGGGCATGGCGGCCAGGGACAGCGACCCCGGCATACGCCTACAGGCCATCGAGAGCCTGGGTAAGATGGAAGCCAGATATGGCAACAAATACCTGCACGCCGCGCTCAAGGACCCCAATCCCTTTGTGCGCGAGCGCGTAATGCAGGTCCTCAACCAACGACAAGCGCAGCTACCAGACTCCTAGTGGATGGGAGACCGTTCTCGCTGGCGGCCTGACCGCAGGGACAGCGCACCTACTCGTCGGGCTCCAATCCCATGCTTTCCAGCATGGCCATCAGCCCATTCCACTGCTTGTCGCTCATGGCCTCTACCAGCTTAATCAGCCCCGGTACATTGCGCTTTTTCCCGACCTCATAACACCGCTCAAACGCATCCACCCAGTTGGAATCGGACAGCCCGGCGGCAATCCCCGGACGACCCAGCGCGTCCAACACGTTTGGATCAAAGGGCGCATCGGTTTCCAATAGTTGGCTGACGACGGCGTCTGTGAGGGCGCGCTCCATCAGCGCGAAGAGCGCGCGCGCAGGGGCGGGCGAGTCGGCGGCACGCGCCTCGTAGGCGGCCAGCAAAACGCGCGTCGTGTCGAGTTTTAGCACCTCGGCCAGCTTTACACACACCTCGTCGGAGGGAACCTTTTCGCCTTTCTCTATCTGCCCCACATACGTCGCCCACACGCCTTCGGGCTTCTGCGCTGTCTTCAATTGCTCGGCCAACGCGCGCTGACTAATGCGGGCGCCGAGGCGAGCGTCTTTTATCATATCGGCAAACGGCATTCTTTAAGTTCCTATAAAATAAACACTTGGGTTTTGTTAAATCGAGTTTATACTCCGCGCCATACCTCACCAATATATACACCAACAAGTGTGTGTGCAAGTTCTTGGAGCATTTTCTATTTTCGACAAATAGTTCTTGACAACACAAAGTAGCGTGTGTAAATTATGGCAGGATTTAGGTACACTGTCGCAGGCAAATAGTTGACACACTGCCTTGTGCGTGTGTGGAAAACGTTTTGAGTGTGGCGGTCTGCTGAGTGAGTAAATCCTTACCGTAAAGCTCGGATTCCCCTTTTCGGGCCACTGGGGTCTTCAAAATTACCTCCCCACACCGCCTCGTTTGAGGATCTCAATTTACGGTTTGTGATCGCACAGTTCGACCGCTACACTCTTGATTTTGTGACCGAGGCGACCCATCTTTCCCTGATGGGTCGCCTCTCTTTTTTACGCGTAATCACCCTTCGTTAGAACAGTATCCCATGCACATCTGTATGGTTGCATTCAGCGATCTGCGCTTCGACTACCGGATTTTCCGCGAAGCGACGTCGTTGCACGGGGCCGGGCACAGCGTGACGATTATCGCCGCCGCTTTCAGCGCCGCACCGCTGGACGGTTGGGATGCTTTCGACACCCACTTGATACCGATAGACCGCAGCCGTTCGCTTCGCCTGCTCTACCCGCTGTTCTGGCGTAGAGTTGGGCAGATACTCGAACACGTGAGAGCCGACGCCTACCACGCTCACGACCTCGACGCCCTATGGCCCTGCGCGCGGGCTGCCCGGCGCAGCCGTCGGCCCCTGATCTACGACTCGCACGAGTTCTGGACGGAGCAGTCCTCGCTTGTAAACAGGCCGTTGATGCGCGGCATCTGGAACCTTCTCGAAGGGAGACTCGTCGAACGCGTGGATCGAGCCATTACCGTCAGCCCTTCCATCGCCCACTCGCTGGAGAAGCGCTACCCATCGCTGGGATCCATTGCCGTACTGCGCAACCTGCCCCTCTACAAACCGCACGAGCAGAGCGACCGGATTCGCCAGACCCTCGGCTTGGCTCCGGATCGACCCATTGTGCTGTATCAGGGCGGCTTCCTAACGGGCAACGGCTTGCGCGAGCAAATACGGGCAGCAGGAGCGTTCGGCGACGCGGCTTTTGTTCTGATAGGAGACGGGCCGTGCGAAGCGGAGTTAAAAGAGCTGGTGCGCAGCCTGCAGTTCGAAGAGCGCGTGTATTTCATAGACCGCGTGCCCTTCCACCAGCTGCACGCCTACACCTGTTCGGCCGATCTGGGGCTTTGCCTTATCAAGGGCACGGGACAGAGCTTCTACTACTCGCTGCCCAACAAGCTCTTTGAGTACATGATGGGAGGTCTGCCCGTGCTGGCCAGCAACTTTCCAGAAATGCAGCGCGTCGTAGAAGAGACTGGCGCGGGGGTCGTGGCCGATCCCAGCGACGGCGAAGCCATTGGCCGGGCGGTGCACGCCCTGCTATCCGATGAGCAGGGCCGCGCTCGGCAGCGCGAAGCCGCTCTGCGCGCCGCCCAACAGTTCAACTGGGAGCGCGAGGCCGAGGGACTCGTGCAGCTCTACGCCGAACTTTAGCCATGCAAACTGCGCCCACACTCAGCGTGCTGATGCCCACCTACGATGAAGCGGAACGACTGCGCGCTGCGCTGAACAGTCTGAGCGAACAGGACTATCCGACGGACCGCGTGCAGATCGTCGTCGTAGACGATGCGTCCCCAACGCCGGTAGACGAAGGGGATCTGCGCCAAGCGCTAGCTCCTTTTGAACTGACGCTAGTGCGGCACGAAAGCAATCAGGGGCGCGCCCGGGCGCGCAACACGGGTCTGCGACGGGCCACGGGCGATATTGTGATTTTCCTCGACAGCGATATGACGGTCGAGAGGGATTTTCTGCGCACCCACGCCGAGGCGCACGCCGACGGGGAGGAACGGGTCCTGATCGGCAATATCGTCTGGGGAAGGGACATCCCCCCCAGCGCCCTCACCCGCTACGTGGAGAAGCGCGGCGTGCACCGCACGGGTTTGCAGGGTCAGGTGCACTTCAAGTGCTTTGTTACGGGCAATTCATCGCTGCCGAACTCCCTACTAAAGCGCGTGGGCCCATTCGACGAGGACTTTACCGCGTACGGCGGCGAAGATTTGGAACTTGGTTACCGCCTCTACAACGCCGGCGCGCAGTTTGGGTATGTAGAACGAGCGCTTTCTCACCACAACCACATACGTCCACTTGACCAACTCTGTCGCCTCATGTACACCTACGGCAAGGGTTCGATTCCCATACTAGTCGACAAACACCCCGACTTGGCTGGCGTTTTGCGGCTGGGTTTTCTCAGCGCACCGCTTCTTTCGCCCAAGCGCATCGCGCTACAAATGGCCCTGCTGCCGATGATCTACTGGCCCCTGTATTGGCTCGCCGATACCTTGGTCGGTTGGCGACTCCCCGATCTGTTTTTCGACTACCTGCTGTGGTGTAACCGCACGCGGGGCTATATCGATTCACGCTCTGGGTCCAATTGATGCATACGATTTTAAATCGCTGGTTTTTATGGGCCGCATTGGCACCCATTGCAACCGTTTTGAGCGGCTTTTTTTTCGTTGCCCCAGCCGCATCCCAAGAAGCCGCGCCAGACCGGAAGCCGCCCCATACGATCTTTGGCAAAGACAAGCGAGCAACCAACCGGGCAATGCAGGCGATGAGCAAGGCGCTCGGGGTGAAGTGCGCCTACTGCCATCTCAAGGAAGGCAATAAAATCAACTACGGCGCCGACACGCCGCGCAAAGAGGTCGCGCGGACCATGAAGCACGTCTTTGTCGATCGGCTGGTCAGCACCAGCGACACGACCCTGACCTACCTAATCGGAGACCGTCCGGTCCACCTGCGCGCCGTCTACCGCGCCGACAGCGACAGCGCGTTTATCGATCTGAGTCGGATCCAGGGAGAGCACACCGTTGCCCAAATGCGCGTTGACGCACCTTCTGCAGGCTCCGGTCTGCGGTGCGAAACGTGCCATGCGGGCAGCACTGCCGTGCTGGTTCCGGTCACCGAGGAGGATTAGCGCTCCCATGGCCTACCTGCACACCGCAAACGCATGATGGAAAACGCCTACCCCGCGCCGCGACACCTCCTACGCACCGTGCTGTTGGCGCTCTTTGTCGCCCAGTTTATCGTCTGGCCGCTAGCCGGCCTGCTGGATCCGCATCTGGGCATCGCTGCCACGGAACTGTCCATCGTTGGATTTATGGCGCTTTACCTGCGGCGCAACCGCCTGCTCGTCGAGGACGCGCTGCTGCTCAACGCCGCGCCAGTGGCCACCCTCGTTGCCACTGTGCCTACAGCGCTGGCCGGCGGTATGCTGGTCGCCGAATTCGACCTGTATGTAAATGCCCTGCTGCGCTCGATCGACTGGTCAGCCCCTATCAGCTTGCAGCGCAACGCATTGCAAATACAGATCGTTCGCAATCTCTGGGAAGTACCCAAGGTCGTCGCCGCCGTCGCGTTCTTCCCCGCGGTGTGCGAGGAGCTGTTTTTCCGCGGCCTCGTTTTTACGGGTCTATACGCCCACGGCGGGCCTAAGAAGGCGCTGCTGCTGTCGGCCTTCCTCTTTGCCGCTGCCCACTTTAATCCCTGGCAGCTGCCCGCGCTTTTCGCCCTTGGTCTGCTGCTGGCGGCCCTGACCTATTGGAGCCACAGCATCTATCCGGCCATGCTGGCCCACTGCATCAACAACGCGCTGTCGGTCGCCGGCGTGAACGCGCGCACGCACTGGGGCGTGGACGCGCTGTCGACCAGCACCCATATGCCAACAGCGACCCTGATTATTTCCGCTCTGGTCTTTTGTGGCGGCCTGTATATCGTCTCGCGCAGCACGCCCATCATGCCGTCGCCCACGCGCTTGCATTGACCGGGCGCGCATCCGAAGCGCTGTTGCACCGCATGCCTTTTCACTTTATTTTCCATGAACACTTTTTAAACTTTTTTAGGAGCGCGCAGCATGCCCTCTATCGAGTTGCCGTTAAAGCAGAGCGGTTTCGGTGCCACCCAGCGCCCCGATGCTTGGTGGCTACAGCCGTTGGCGGTATTTTTAGGTCTCTCTACCTTTATCATATACTCGACTTGGGCGGCGTTTCAAGGTGAGTATTATCACTGGGGTCCCTATCTGTCCCCCTTTTACGCTCCGGAAATTTTTGGCTCTTCCCCACACAGCTTGTTTGGACCCAAGCCGGATTGGTGGCCCTTGTGGCTACCGTTCTCGCCGGCGTTCCTCATCTTGTGGGCACCTGGTGGCTTTCGGTTCACCTGCTACTACTACCGCGGCGCCTATTATAAGGCCTTCTGGGGCGATCCTATCTCGTGTGCCGTCTCCGAGTCGCGCTCGAGCTATCGCGGCGAACACTCGTTTCCGCTGATCATGCAGAACATCCACCGCTACTTTCTATACGTGGCGCTCGTCTTTATCGTCTTGCTGGCCTACGACGCGTGGAATGCCATGTGGTTTGTCGATGCGGCCACCGGCCAAGAGGTATTCGGCATCGGCTTGGGCACCGTCGTGCTCGTGGCCAACGTTTTCCTACTGGGCAGTTACACGCTCGGCTGTCACTCGCTGCGCCATATCGTCGGCGGCTTTCTCGACCACTTGTCTAAGGCCCCGGCTAGACGTCAAGCCTATAACTGCGTTACCTGCCTGAACAAACGCCACCAGCGCTTCGCCTGGTTGAGCCTGTTTTCGGTCGGTTTCTCAGACCTCTATGTGCGCATGTGCGCCATGGGGATCTGGACGGATTGGAGAATCTTCTAATGGATCAGTGCGAGAATTTTGAGTACGACGTTCTAGTGATCGGCGCCGGCGGCGCCGGCTTGCGCGCCGCCATTGAGGCATCGACTACCGATCTCAAGGTCGGCCTGATCTGCAAATCGCTCTTGGGCAAGGCCCACACCGTGATGGCCGAAGGCGGCATGGCGGCGGCGATGGCCAACGTCGACGACCGCGACAACTGGAAAGTGCACTTCGCCGACACCATGCGCGGCGGCCAGTATATCAATAATTACCGCATGGCCCAGATCCACGCCCAGGAGGCGCCCGCGCGCGTGCGAGAGCTGGAAGCTTGGGGGGCACTTTTCGACCGCACCCAGGACGGCCGCATGACCCAGCGCAACTTCGGGGGGCACCGCTATCCGCGCTTGGCGCACGTAGGCGATCGCACCGGCCTCGAATTAATCCGCACCCTGCAGGACCACGGCATTCACCAGGGCATCGAAGTACACATGGAGCACACGGTTTCTTCGCTGGTCAAGGACGGCGATCGCGTCGCCGGCGCGCTGGCTTACGACCGCGAACTGGGTCGCTTCAAGCTCTTTCACGCCAAGGCCGTCATTTTGGCGACCGGGGGCACCGGCCGCGCATTTAAAATCACCAGCAACAGCTGGGAGTACACGGGCGACGGGCACGCGCTGGCCTACGATGCCGGCGCCGATCTGATCGACATGGAGTGCATCCAGTTTCATCCCACGGGGATGATCTGGCCGCTCAGCGTGCGCGGGATCCTGGTGACCGAGGGCGTGCGCGGAGAAGGGGGCGTGCTGCTCAACAGCGAGGGCAAGCGCTTTATGTTCGACGACATACCGGAAAACTACCGCAATCAGACGGCGGACAACCCCGAAGAGGGCTGGCGCTACACCCAAGGCGACAAATCGGCTCGCCGACCGCCCGAACTGCTCACGCGCGACCACGTGGCACGCTGCATAGTGCACGAAGTGCGCGAGGGCCGCGGCAGCCCCCACGGCGGCGTCTTCTTGGACATCGCTTGGATCAAGGAGAAGCTGCCCAACGCCGCCGAGCATATTAAGCGCAAGCTGCCCAGCATGTATCACCAGTTCAAGCAGTTGGCCAACGTGGACATTACCGCCGACGCCATGGAAGTCGGTCCGACCACGCACTACACCATGGGCGGCATACGCGTCGACGCCGAAAGCCAGATGTCGGCCGTGCCGGGGCTTTTTGCCTGCGGCGAATGCGCTGCTGGACTGCACGGTGCCAACCGCTTAGGCGGCAACTCGCTTTCGGACTTGATCGTCTTTGGCAAGCGCGCTGGCGAGTATGCCGCGCGCTTTGCCCAGGAAAACGGCGATGTATCCGTCGACAAAAGCCAAGTGGGCGAGCTGATCCGGCGCACGCTCGAGCCACTCGAGCGCGAGGACGTCGGCGAACAGCCCTACGCCATCCAGGCGGAGCTGCAGGAGACGATGCAAGAGCTGGTCGGCATTGTCCGCCGTGAGGAAGAGATGCAGCAGGCCTTGGATGTTATTTCGTCGCTCAAAGCGCGCGCAGCGCGCGCATCGGTGCCGGGTAACCGCGAGTACAATCCCGGCTGGCATACCGGAGTTGATTTAAACAGCTTACTCACCGTTTCCGAAGCGATCGCGCTGTCGGCCATCGAACGCAAAGAGAGCCGCGGCGGCCACTTCCGCGACGACTACCCGGACAAGGACGCAGACCACTTTGCCAAGGTTAATATCCGGGTGCGCAAGGGAGAGGACGGCAGCATGCAAATCGACCAATTGCCCATACCCGAGCTACCTGCCGAGCTACTGCAGGTCATCGAAGAGGAGAGCAATTAATGGAACAGGCCCGTTTCAAGATCTGGCGCGGCAGCGGCGATACCGGCCACTTTGAAGAGTACGAAACGCAGGTCGACGAGGGCATGGTCGTTCTCGACGCCGTGCACCGCATCCAGGCCGAGCAAGCGCCAGACCTTGCCTGTCGCTGGAACTGCAAGGCGGGCAAATGCGGTTCGTGCTCAGCCGAAATCAACGGCATGCCACGCCTTATGTGCATGACGCGCCTCGATCAGGTTCCGCTCGACGAGCCCGTCACCATTGAGCCGATGAAGGCGTTCCCCCTCATCCGCGATCTAGTGACCGACGTATCGTCCAATTTCCGCGCTAAAAAAGCCATCAAGAAATTCAAGCCCCGGCCGCCCGACGCCGAGGACGGCACGTGGCGCATGGTGCAAGAAGATGCCGATCGCGTGCAGGAGTTTCGCAAGTGCATCGAGTGTTTTTTGTGCCAGGACGTGTGCCACGTTCTGCGCGAACACGACAAGCACGAAGAGTTTGTTGGTCCGCGCCTACTGGTATACACGGCGGCCCTTGAAATGCACCCGCTCGACGTAGAAGACCGAACTGCCGATCTCAAAAAGGCGCACGGCATCGGTTATTGCAATATAACCAAGTGCTGCACTAAGGTTTGTCCCGAGGAAATTACCATAACCGACAACGCCATCATTCCGCTCAAAGAGCGCGTCGTCGACCGCTACTACGATCCATTTAGCCGGCTCTTTCAAATATTCAGTTCCGACAGCACCTAGGCGCAGCGCCCTCCCTTATGGAACTGAAGAAGATCAGCCTCCAGTCCGTGCCGACCGCCCTCAAGCGCGTCGAGCGCTACAGGCTATTGAACGAGCCGCGCGTCGCCGAAAGTATCTGCCTCGATATTTTGGCCGTTGACCCGGACAACTGCGCTGCGCGCATCGACCTCATTCTCGCTCTGACAGACCAGTTTGGGATAGAAGGCACCGGTTCCGGACTCAGCCGCCGGGCGCTGGATCTGGCCGGAGCGCTAACGGACGCCTACCAGCGCATCTACTACACCGGTATCGTGCACGAACGCGATGCCAAAGCGCGCCTGAGCCGCGGCTATCCCGGTGCGATATTTGACGCCTATGAGCTGCTGTGCGATGCCATGGATTGCTTTGCCGAAGCCGAGCCGCTAGCTGAGCCAGGGATCGATGACGCCGTGCTGCGCTGGAACAGCTGCGCGCGCATTATCGCGGAAGATCGGCTCGAGGCGCGGCCCGAAGATCGCGAAGTCTCGCTGTTGGAGTAGAGCGCTCGACCTGTCTACTTGCCCCCGGGCAAATGTCTATCTGATCGGCAACAAAACCCACAAAAAAAGCTCCGTCCGGCCCAGTGGCCAAACGGAGCTTTTGTCGTTTTAGACTCGGTCGGTGCGCTACGCCAGCGCTCGTTCCACCGTCTCGCCGATTTCAGCCGGGCTCTCGCAGACGTGGATGCCGGCGTCCTTCATCGCCGCCATCTTGTCCTCGGCCGTGCCCTTGCCACCGGCAATAATTGCACCGGCATGACCCATGCGCCGTCCCGGCGGGGCCGTGCGCCCGGCAATAAAGCCGACGACGGGCTTGGCGTAGTGCTGCTTGATATACTCGGCGGCCTCTTCCTCGGCCGTGCCACCAATCTCACCGATCATCACGACGGCGTCCGTATCGGCATCGTCTTTAAACAGGGCCAGCGCGTCAACAAAGCGCGTGCCTATGACCGGATCGCCGCCGATGCCGATGGCCGTGGACTGCCCGAGGCCCCGCCCCGTCAGCTGGCCAACGGCTTCGTAGGTCAGCGTGCCGCTGCGCGAGATAATACCTACGCGGCCCGGCTGGTGAATAAAGCCCGGCATAATGCCAATCTTGCACTTGCCCGGGCTGATAATACCGGGGCAATTGGGGCCGATCAGCCGCGTCGAGCGCGCCTGCACGTAGTGATAGGCCTTGATCATATCATCGACGGGAATACCCTCGGTGATGCAAACCACCAGCGGTAGTCCCGCATCGGCCGCTTCCATAATGGCATCGCCGGCAAAAGGCGGCGGCACGAAGATGACGGACGCATTCGCGCCGGTCTGCTCGACCGCGTCGGCTACCGTATTAAACACGGGTACGCCTTCGAACGCTTGGCCCCCTTTACCTGGGGTTACTCCCCCCACCACCTGGGTGCCGTACTCGATCATCTGCTTGGCGTGGAAAGAGCCTTCTCCGCCGGTGATGCCCTGAACGATAACTTTGGTATGTTCGTCAACTAAAACGCTCATTCTAACCCCGTTTACTGTATGGCTGCCACGGCCTTTTCGGCCGCGTCTTTGAGGCCGTTTCCTACGGCAAAATCCATATCCGATTCCTCTAACATCTTGGCTGCTACATCGGCGTTGGTGCCGGCCAGACGCACGACGATGGGCACGTTGACGTCGATATTCTTGCGCGCCTGGATTACCCCTTCGGCCACGCGGTCGCAGCGCACAATGCCACCGAAGATATTGATGAGAATGGCCTTTACGTTCGGATCGGACAGCAGAATCTTAAAGCCATTCTCGACGGTCTGGGCACTGGCACCGCCGCCCACGTCGAGGAAGTTGGCCGGCTCACCGCCGGCTAGTTTGATAATGTCCATCGTGCCCATGGCCAGCCCTGCGCCGTTGACCATACAGCCGATGTTGCCGTCCAGCTTGATGTAGTTCAGGTTGTACTTGGATGCTTCGACCTCGAGGTCGTCCTCTTCATCGAGGTCGCGCATCTCCGCGAAATCCTTGTGGCGAAAGAGCGCATTGTCGTCAAAGTTGACCTTGGCATCGAGGGCCAGCACCTGGCCGTCTTTGGTGGTGACCAGCGGATTGATCTCGGCTATTGAACAATCGGCGCCAACAAACGCGTTGTACAGTTTGAGGATTAGACCGGCCGCGGCGCGCACCTGCGCCCCTTCAAAACCTAGTCCAAAGGCGAGGCGCGTAGCTTGGAACGGCTGCAGACCGACGCCCGGATCCACCGTTTCACGCAGGATCTTTTCCGGATTGTTAGCCGCTACTTCCTCAATTTCAACGCCCCCTTCGCTGCTGGCCATCACGACGAGTTTGCTCTGGGCGCGATCCAGGGTAATACCAAGATAAAACTCGCGGTCGATATCGGAGGCCTTTTCCACCAATACCTGCTTAACCTTCTGACCTTCGGGCCCCGTCTGGTGCGTTACTAATTGCATGCCGATAATGGCTTCGGCCGCCTGGCGCGCTTCGGCCGCGCTGCCAGCCACTTTCACGCCCCCTCCCTTGCCGCGACCACCCGCGTGAATCTGCGCTTTGACGACCACCCTGCCGCCCAGTTCTTGGGCAATCTGCTCCGCCTCATCTGGCGTATGGGCAACGCGGCCTTCCGGCACGGCCACGCCGTATTGTCTCAGTATTTCCTTGCCCTGAAATTCGTGGATTTTCATTATCGACCACCTTTGTTTGTCTGAAGTATCATACAGTACGCATAGAACAGCAAACTGGCAAGAACGGCACCGGGCGCGCCGATTGGGTTATTTAAGAACGCTATTCTCGCCGAACACCAATTGACCCCTGATGGTTTTGGATTATTATCTGTGATGTCGTAAACCACAATTAGAACTGCATTTAGGTTTCGTCATCGATTAGGTGCTACTGCGCCTGACACCGAGGATATACGCACGTATGGCTGTTCGCTTTATCTCATCGTCCATTGGCAAGAAATTGGGTATGGCCCTCACCGGGCTCGTCTGGTACGGGTTCCTCCTGGGGCACCTGCTGGGAAATCTACTCCTGCTGAAAGGGGACGGCGGTCAAGCATTTGACGCCTATGCCGAGTTTCTCATCAACCATCCCCTCATCATACCTGCCGAGCTATTCTTATTGGCGACATTTCTCCTGCACATGTATTTGGCCATACGCGTTACGGCGGAAAACCGCCGGGCGCGTCCCACCGCCTATCAGGTCGCACGCTCCTCCGGCGGGCGCACCCTAGCCTCATCTTCCATGATCTTCACCGGCACCTTCACGCTGGTATTTATCGTCTTTCACCTGATAACATTTAAATACGGAGAGCGCGTGGGCGGATCGCTCTACAAACTCGTCGAACAAACGTTCCAACAGACGGGTTATATGGTCTGGTATGTCGTCGCCATGCTGATACTGGGCTTTCACCTCTGGCATGCCTTCCAAAGCGCTTTTCAAACACTGAGCCTGCGCTCAAAGGCCATCCACATCATAGGGTCGGCGCTCTGTCTGTTCATCGCCGCCGGTTTTGCTTTTCTGCCCATTTACGTGGGCCTCATTCAACAAGGGTAGAGATGGCACTCGACGCACGTGTTCCAAGCGGCCCCTTAGCCGAAAAATGGGACAATCACCGATTCGACCTCAAGCTGGTCAACCCTGCAAACAAGCGCAAACACACCGTAATCGTCGTCGGCACCGGACTGGCTGGCGCTTCGTCGGCCGCAACGCTGGCAGAACTCGGCTACAACGTGCTGTCCTTTTGCCTGCAGGACACGCCGCGCCGCGCCCATAGCATCGCAGCCCAAGGCGGCATCAACGCGGCTAAGAACTACCAGAATGACGGCGATAGCGTATACCGCCTATTTTACGATACCATCAAGGGAGGCGACTACCGGGCGCGCGAAGCCAACGTGTATCGACTGGCTCAGATCAGCACGCAGATCATAGACCAGTGTGCCGCACAAGGCGTGCCTTTCGCGCGCGAGTACGGCGGCGCGCTGGCCAACCGCTCCTTTGGTGGGGCTCAGGTCTCGCGCACGTTTTATGCGCGCGGACAGACCGGACAGCAGCTCCTGCTGGGCGCCTACAGTTCACTGATGCGCCAGGTGCATACGGGCAAGGTCAAGCTATTCACCCGGCGCGAAATGCTCGAACTGGTGCTCGTCGATGGCAAAGCGCGCGGCATCATCGTGCGCAACTTGAACAGCGGTCAGATGGAGCGCTATGTCGCCGATGCGGTAATCCTAGCCACGGGCGGCTACGGCAACGTCTTTTACTTGTCGACCAATGCCAAAGGCAGCAACGTCACGGCGACTTGGCGAGCGCACAAAAAGGGCGCGTTCTTCGCCAATCCCTGCTACACGCAGATTCACCCGACGTGCATTCCCGTCTCCGGCAACTACCAGTCCAAACTGACGCTGATGAGCGAGTCGCTGCGCAACGACGGCCGCGTGTGGGTGCCCAAGCAGGCCGGCGACGCGCGTTCCCCCGATCAAATACCCGAGGGCGAACGCGACTATTACCTAGAGCGCCGCTACCCCAGCTTTGGCAACTTGGTGCCCCGCGACGTGGCCTCGCGTGCGGCAAAAGCGGTGTGCGACGAAGGACGCGGCGTTGGCAGCACAGGGCGCGCGGTGTATCTGGACTTTGCCGATGCGATCAGACGCGACAGCGAACAGGTTATACGCCAAAAGTACGGCAACTTATTCGATATGTATCACGAGATCACCGCCGAAGACCCCTACAAAACCCCTATGCGCATCTACCCCGCTGTCCACTACACCATGGGCGGCCTATGGGTCGATTACAATTTGATGAGCAACTTGCCCGGGCTATTCGTCTTGGGCGAAGCCAACTTTTCCGACCACGGCGCCAACCGGCTGGGGGCTAGCGCGCTTATGCAGGGCTTGGCAGACGGATACTTCGTTATCCCCTATACGCTAGGTGGATACATCGCTTCGGAGAACATCGGCCCAGTGACGACCGATCATCCTGCATTTGACGAAAGCGAAAGGGAAGCCAACGAGCGCATAGAGCGGTTGCTATCCATTCAGGGTAATCGCACCGTCGACGATTTTCACCGCGAATTGGGTCTGGTCGTGTGGGATTACTGCGGCATGTCGCGCAGTGCTGAAGGCCTTACCGAAGCGCGCGAAAAGGTGCGCTCGATCCGCGATGAGTTTTGGCAAAACGTCACGGTCTCGGGCACGCAGGGCGAGTTCAACAAGGTATTAGAGCGAGCGGGGCGCGTGGCGGACTTTATGGAGTTTGCCGAACTGATGATGTGCGACGCGCTGGCGCGCGACGAGTCGTGCGGCGGGCACTTCCGCGAAGAACACCAAACGGAAGAGGGCGAAGCAAAACGCGACGACGAAAACTTTGCCTTTGTATCGGCCTGGGAATTCACCGGGGTTGGACAAGATCCCGCGCTACATAAAGAAGATCTCGCATTTGAGAATGTGCACCTCACGCAAAGGAGTTACAAGTGAGCGGAGAAGGCAGCCGCGCTGAGGGCATGGCATTTACGCTGAAGGTATGGCGTCAGAAAAATGCTAACGACCGCGGTGAGATGGTATCGTATTCGGCCGAGAACATCAATCCGGAAATGTCCTTTTTGGAAATGCTCGACGTGGTAAACGACCAGTTAGAACTCAAGGGTATCGAGTCGATAGCCTTCGACAGCGATTGCCGCGAAGGCATTTGCGGCATGTGCAGTTTGGTAATAAACGGACAGCCCCACGGACCGGGCAGCGGCACGACGACCTGCCAACTCTATATGCGCAGCTTTGAGAGCGGGTCAACCATCACGATAGAGCCGTGGCGGGCAAGGGCCTTTCCCGTCGTACGCGACCTCTGCGTCGACCGGTCCGCCTTCGACCGAATTATGCAAGCCGGCGGCTATATATCGGTCAATACGGGTTCGGCACCCGACGCCAATGCCATACCCATCGCCCAAAACCTAGCCGAAGAAGCCATGGATGCGGCTGCCTGTATAGGGTGCGGCGCGTGCGTTGCCTCCTGCAAAAATGCGTCCGCCATGCTGTTTGTCGGCGCCAAGGTCAAGCACCTCAACGTGCTGCCCCAAGGCCAGCCCGAACGGCAGCGGCGAACGATTGCAATGGTCGAGGCAATGCAGGCAGAAGGGTTTGGCAACTGTACTAATGAATACGAGTGCGAGGCCGTTTGCCCAAAGGAAATTTCAGCCGGTCACATAGCGTACCTAAACAGAGATTTCTTACGCGCCAAGCTCGGCAGTCGGTAGCGCGCAACGCCTGCAGAACATAGAAAAGGGTGCTAGCCGGTATGGCCAGCACCCTTTTCTATGTTCTGATATTCCGATTTATACTACGCAGCTACGATATTGACGCGCTTGCGGCTTTTGCCAAATTCCTCAAACTGCACTTTGCCGTCCGCTGTTGCAAAGAGCGTATCGTCGCCACCCTTTTTCACATTGAGCCCCGGGTGGATACGGGTGCCGCGCTGGCGCACGATGATCGTACCTGCCCTAACCGTCTCGCCGCCGTAGCGCTTGACGCCGAGGCGTTTGGAATGACTGTCGCGACCGTTTTTGGAGCTGCCTACGCCTTTTTTATGAGCCATGGCGCTTTCCTTTCAGCTAATCTCTAGTTGGGGAGGACGATGTCCTCTATCTGGATCTCGGTGTAGTCTTGGCGGTGTCCGTTGCGGTTGCGGTAGGTCTTGCGCCGCTTCATTTTGAAGACGACGATCTTTTTACCGCGACCGTGACCTAAGACCGTGGCCGATACGCTCGCACCCTCAACCGTGGGGCTTCCAACTTTCGTATCGCCCTCATTGGAGACCAACAACACTTCCGTGAACTCCTGGGCATTGCCCTCTTCGGCTTGGAGCTTGGGGACGCGCACGCGCTGGCCCTTCTCGACCCGAACCTGCTCACCTGCTATTTTAACGACTGCGTACATCGCACTTCTCCAAAGATGATCATCCGTTCAAATCACCAGTACTCTGGGAAACGTATAAAATACGAACGGCATTTTAATCTGTCAAACGCTGAATTCGGATGTTACGTCCGAGCTTCGCTTGAGCGAAAAGAAGCGGTAGTCCTGCGGCGACAGCGTCGTATCGCTCTCTACCATCAGGCGCGCCTTGGTCGATTTGCGCAGCGAACGCAGGCGCTCTTCGCGATTTTCCAGAATGTAGGTGGCGACGTCCGGATGCACCTTGAGCACGTAGCGGCGCTCGCGCGTCGCGGCAAAGGAGCGCTGTAACCAGCGCTCGATCTTCGTCATCGTCGTATCGGGACCCATGACGCGTCCCGTTCCCGCACACATGGGACAAGGCTCGCTGTGGTCGTGCAACAGGTTGGGACGCACGCGCTGCCGCGTCATTTCCAGCAGGCCAAACTCGCTAATACGCGAACTAATCGAGACCTTTGCACGATCTTTCTTTACTTCCTCAATGAGCCGATCGACAATTTTCTTGCGGTTTCGCTCGTCGTTCATATCGATGAAGTCGATGACGACGATACCTCCGATATCGCGCAGGCGCAGCTGGCGCGCCACCTCGCTGGCCGCTTCTAAGTTCGTGTTGAGGTTGTTTTCTTCTTGATCATCGGAACCGACAAAGCGCGCGGAGTTCACGTCGATAAAGGTGCCCGCCTCGGCAAAGTCGATGACCAGCGCTCCTCCGCGTCGCATCCAAACCGTGCGGTTGGAGAGCTTTTCGATCTCCTCCTCAATCTTGTACGCGTCAAAAATCGGACGCCGATCCTTGTGTAGGGCGATGCGCTTGACCAGCAGGGGAGAGACCTGACGCAAATAGGATAGAATCTCTCCGTGTAGGCTTTCGTCGTCTACCACGACCTGCTCGACGTTTTCGGTAAAGAGGTCGCGGATAACGCTTGACGTCATGCCCATCTCTTTGTGAATAAGCGATGGCGCTGCCAGTCTCTTGCCGTTTTTAAGTAAGCGCTGATGGTTTTTTACCAACTGCTTGAGATCGCGTTTGAGGTCTTTCTCTTTTTTGTCTCTGCTTTCGGTGCGCACAATCACCGAATACCCTTCCGGGCGGATCTTTTCGATGACATCGCGCAGCCGCCGCCGCTCATTCCAACTGGATATTTTGCGCGAAACGCCAACCCAACTCCCCCCAGGAACGAGCACGACAAAGCGACCTGGTAGCGACAGCTGCGTTGTAATCCTTGCCCCTTTTGTGCTGATCGGCTCCTTGGAGATTTGCACGATGGCTTCGTCCCCCTTTTTAATCAGCTTTTGTATCGGGGGCTGGCCGTGGAAACGGCGGCGACCGTTGCGTCCACCACCCTCTTCTTCTTCGTCTTCGGCCTCGACCATATCGCGGGCTTGCAAAAAGGCCGTCCGCTCCTGTCCAATATCGACAAACGCGGCCTGAAGACCCGGCAGAACAGCGGTCACTGTTCCCTTGTAGATATCGCCAACCATGCGCTGGTTTTCTGGTCTTTCGACCCATAACTCAGCCAGGCGGCCGTCTTCTACAATGGCAATGCGCGACTCGTTCGACGCTGCATTGATATAGATTTCTGTGTGCATATAACTTCCCTGTGAATACGCGGAGTATCGGCAGAGAAGACGTGAAGATTATGTATGCGAATGGGTATCACTCTCGACGCACCAACGCGTATCGAGGACCTAGTGAGGGCTAGGAATTTTGTATGCCCTTATGGGGAGCGTGCGACATATCGCTTGTTTATTGCGATATACAACGGGCCGAAATGATCTATTGAAAAGATCCGATGTTGCCTGACAGAGGTATCGCGCACTACTCATCTCTGAAGCCAGGAATACTTCGGCTTAAGAGCTAGTTGGTCTGCGGTCCTGAGTCAAAGCGGTAAAACCCGCTCATAACCGCACCACTCCAAGCTCTATAAAATCTTATTAATAAATAACTTGCGTCTGTTGTGACGCGCGTCGCTTCAAATCCCGGAAAGAGACCCTCTATACCCTTTCATGCAAAAACTTCTCGGTCTCTGCTCGAACTTCCAACTAGATAAATGGTACTGTAAACGTGACGAATGACGTTCTTTAGACAAATAAGTCCCTATGCTCTTATAATACGCATCGCACAAGGGACTAGCAAGGGTCAATCTTTTTTTGCAAGCGCTTCCTTGTACACTTCTTGGTCCCGTAAAACGTCGATCGCTCTTTCCAACTGGGGATCTCCCTTGAGCTCTAGCTTCAGTTGGGCCTTTCTACCCTCGTAGCGAAGCGCCAGTTCTCTTTCCAACGCAAAGCGGATTTCCGGTTCTACTTTTTCCGTAAATCCTTTTTGCCGCTCTGCAACAAATGCCGCTTCCAAGTTTTCTAGCGATGCTTCAACCTCTCCCCACCCCAATTCTTTGGCAATGTCCTTCAGCGAGCTGAGCTGGTCCAACCCTACCGTGTAGTCGTCTTTCTCGTTGGCCTTGCGGACGAATTGTCTAAAGGAATCCAACATCTCTCCGTCGACCTGCGGCCCCTCTGTTGCGCGATCGGCCTGGATGGAGTCGGCCGTGCTATAGTCCACCAGAAAATCAAAAAACAGGCGGCGGCGCTCGAGGTTTTGCACGTAGTGGGAAGGCGCGCGCGGCGCAACCACAATGTCGGGAGTAATTCCCCCTCCGCCAAATACCTTCCTGCCGCGCTGGGTGAAGTATTCGCTCTCGCTCAATTTGAGCGAGTCTGCTGCAGAGGAGGCCGATTCCATTCCCACCAAGTCGACCAGGCGCGTCTCCAGCAGCTTTTGCGCCACCGACGCATCCATGTCGAAACGAGCCTGTATGGCGGCCAAGGCCGCCTCCCTATCGCTTGCTTCCAAAATGACGTCCATGACTAGGGCCGCTGGCAGTTGGCGATCGGCAATCTCAATGCGATTGGCCTGATCCGCTCCTCCCGAATACTCGCGGTGAATGCTGCGACCGCTGGGCGTGTAGTAAAGCGCCGTCGTCAGCTTGAGCGCACTATCGGTTACTTCCTGCAGGTCAAATATGGTCTGAACGGAGCCCTTGCCAAACGAAGTAGTGCCCACCAGAACGCCCCTGTCGTTGTCCTGGATAGCTCCGGCCACGATTTCAGAAGCGCTGGCACTGCCGTCGTCGATGAGCACGACCAGGGGCAGTTCGCCCAAAACGGGACGGCGCTGCGAGTGCTTGATTTCCTCGCGCCGGCCCTCGCGCTCGCGGATCGACACGATCGGAGCCCCTTTGGGCAAGAATAAATCGGCCACTTGGGTCGCCTGACTGAGCAAACCTCCTGGATTGCCGCGCAGATCGAGGACTATGCCCGTTACCCCCTTTGTCAGCAACGACTTGATGGCCTGCTCAACTTCCTCTGAGGTGCTCTCCGAAAACCGCGTTTGACGCATGCTGATATAGCCTACGCCCGCGCGGATCTCCTCTGCCAGTGACACGCTTTTAATCTCAATCACTTCGCGTTCTATCACGACCTCGTGCCTTGGGCCGCCGAGTCGGTGGACAATCTCAATGCGCACTTCTGTCCCCGGTTCCCCTCGCAGTGCATCGACGATGGCCTCCAGCGACATGTCGCGGGTATCGGCCCCTTCGACGGCTACGATCAAGTCTCCGGAGCGCAAACCGGCTCGCGACGCCGGCGTATCCTCAATCGGCGAGATAACAACCGGATAGTGGTCCTTTATTGCCACGGTGATACCCAACCCCGCGAATTTGCCCGTCGTATCCTGGCGCAGCTGACGCAGGCCTTCCTCATCATAGAATTGGCTGTACGAATCGAGTTGGTCCAGCATGCCCTCAATTGCCGCCATCATGATCTCGTTCTGATCCAAGTTGGCGTAATAATTGTCGACTATGCGCGCGTAGACCGCACCAAAGCGCTCCCAGCCCGCATTGACCTCTTTGTACGGATCGGCCGGCGCCGCCGCCGCTACCAGTGGAATGCAGAGCGCTACCCATACCATGCCAAACGGCATTTTCTTCATAAACCGTCTCATGTCTCGATTAAAGCCACGCCCACCGCGTTAGGAGGGCTTTGCGGATGGCCTCGGCAACCTCTTCTTGGCCGGGGCGCGCATCAATTTCAATGGCCTGTGCATCGCCTGCGAAAATGGACTCATACCCCAACGCCACGCGCTCCTGTAACTCGTCTCCGGCCTCTTCCAAGCGATCCGCCTTTTGCGCGCGATTATGCCGGCGAACGCGGGCGTCCTCAACCGACAGACGCAGAAAAATCGTTGCGTCCGGCAGGCATGAACCCACGGCAAACTGGTTTACCTGCTCGACCAAGCCTCTCTCCAGACCGCGCCCGAACGATTGATAGGCTACCGTAGATGCGGTAAATCGGTCGCAGACGACGACCTTTCCCGCTGCCAAGGAGGGCCGAATAAGTTCTTCTACATGCTGGGAGCGACTCGCCGCATAAAGGAAGAGCTCCGTGCGATGAGCTATTTCTGGCACATCAGGATCCAAAACAAGCTGGCGGATGCGTTCGGCTGCCGGCGTGCCACCGGGTTCGCGCGTGCGCACGACATCGTGGCCGCGCTGCTGTAAGAATTGCGTCAGGATCCCTGTTTGGGTCGTCGTACCGCTACCATCGATGCCTTCGAACGCGAAGAATAGGCCCTCTCTAGGCATTGGTGGACTGTGCGAATAGGAGGAGCGGATGGATCAGGACGACCCCTGCTGAACCGGATTAGCAACATTGGGGCTCGCCTTGAGTTTGTTGCGGATGTAGGTCAGGCGCTCAATAACAGTGTAGTTCGTCGTCACTGCGAGAAGGACCAGAACGAAGACCAGTCCATTATGGCCCACGAAGCAACCCAACGCCAGCGCCAACAGTCGTTCGGGGCGCTGCATGAAGCCCACCTTGCAGTCCTCTCCCAGCCCTTCGGCGCGGGCGCGGACGTAGCTGACCATTAGGGAACCCGTGATCGCAAAGAAGAGGATGCCACTAGCAATCCACTCGTCCCGGCCTATGAGATACGCACCGATGCCAAAGTAGATGAAGATCTCCGAGTATCTGTCTGTCGTCGAATCGAGCAAGGCACCAAACTTTGTCTCTCTGCGGCCTTCGCGCGCTACCTGGCCGTCGAGGATATCACATAGGCCGGCCAACATCATCACGGCTGCGCCCCAACGCAGTTCGCCCCGGGCGAAGACAACCGTCGCGCCGATGTTCATAACCAAGCCGATCAGGGTAAGCCAATCCGGACGGAAACCCAATCGAATGAACAAACGGACCAGCGGTCTGAGAACCGCCAGCGAGAGCGGTTTAAAATATTTATCTAACACAGTGCAAGCCGATGAGAGTGATCAATGACAAACCCTGAACCTATAAAATATACGGCAACTATCTCCCCTATTGCAAGGTATTTATATCTCAAAATTGTTCACAAGCTAACCTGTCCACTTATTCACAAATTAGCCAGCGGCGGGCATTAACTACCTGGCACCTAGCACCCCTATCTAGTCGATTTTATTCGTGTTTTTAGCGGCTAACTCCCGCTTTTACCCTCTCTTTTTTTATCAACATGGGTATGGTGAATAACTTTGTCCAATGTGTTAATAATTTAGGGGCACGCGCCCCAAGCGCATCACCTCATCTCTCCACTGCACTACCACCTGCTCGGCGCCTTCTACCGGCGATTTACCGCGAGGGTCTAGCGTGCAAAAAAGCCAAGCGGATGGGCGAACGTGCGACCGAACCCAGGCCTTTAGTTCCTGCGGATCGCCTACCGAACGGGCCGTGACAACGTCGGCTGCAATCGGCTCTTTCCAATCCTCCACCCTCTCGTTTATTATTACCGCATATTCTAAGCCGAGTGCCCGCACGGTCTGCTTGAGAAAGTTCGCTCTTCGACGGCGACTCTCTATCAGATAGAAGGCGGTATCCGGCAAACAAATTTTTAGGGGGATGGCCGGTATGCCCGAGCCCGAGCCGACGTCAATGACGGTCTCGTGCGGAACCGATTGAATGTGCGGAACCATCGCCAGCGCACGCCAAACGTGCCGCGTTGCCAAGGACTCGCGCTCGTGCGGCGAAACGAGATTGAGCTTTATCGACGCCTGGTAGAGCAAGTAGACGTAGGCACACAACTTAGCCCACCTCTCCTCCGTAACGGCTACGGTGCTGCTCAGAGCCCACTCCCTTAACGCCTCTAAATCGCTCTTAAGGCGCGACGGTATATTCTCCAACCTCTTCCTCTCGCGGCTTTGTTTCACGTGAAACAGAACGGCCCATCGCCCATTTGCTCTATTACTGTTTCACGTGAAACGCGTTTATTTGCCGATGCAAAACTCTGCAAAAATCGCGTCGAGCACATCTTCATCAACGCGCTCGCCAAGGAGAGCGCCCAGGCTATGAAGGGCTTCTTGCAGTTCGGCTGCAACGCATTCATCTGGCTGGCCGGTGTCGAGCAATTGGCAGGCGGACTCCGTTCGATTCATCATAGAGAGGAGGCATTCCCGGTGCCGCTGGCGGGTGAGCACGACCCCTCCCGCCGAGAGGTCTCGGGGAAGCAATGCAAGCGCAACCTTCCTCAGTTCCTCCATCCCAACGCCCGTAAGTGCTGAAATTTCAACAACTGTTCTATTGCCAAAAAGGGCACCGCTCTTTGCTGGAGATCGCTGGTCTATTTTATTGAAGACAACGAGGCATTGTTTGTGATGGAGCTCTTGGCAAAGCTGAAGTTCCCTACCGATATCATCCTCCATCGCATCGATGACGAGAAGGACGAGGTCGGCTTCGTCTGCCATCTTTTTTGCTCTGAAAATCCCTTCGGCCTCAATCGGGTCCGGGCTAGCACGCAGGCCAGCAGTGTCTACTAGGCGAATGCTGCGCCCCTCCCAAGCCGTGCGTCCTTCGATCAGATCACGCGTCGTGCCGGGAATCTCTGTTACTATGGCCCGCTCTTCGTCAAGTAAGGCGTTTAACAGCGTAGACTTACCGACGTTCGGCCGGCCCACAAGCGCAATGAGATAGCCCTGCATTCTTCGGCGCCCCGCTGCGAACGAGTCGACTAGCTGCCGAGCGCGACGGACGATGGCCTCTAGCTCTGCGCCAACGAGATGACGAGAAATTGGGTCGATGTCTTCTTCTGAAAAGTCCAATCCGACTTCCACTTTTGCCAAGCTCTCGACCAGCGATTTTTTTAGCGTGCGAACTTCCTTTGACAGGCGTCCGCCGGCTAAGCTGTAGGCATCTTCGAGCCCACTTTCACTGGAGGCCTGTATAAGGTCGACAACGGCTTCGGCCTGAAGTAGATCGAGCTGGCCGTTCAAAAAGGCCCTGCGGGTAAATTCGCCGGGAGCGGCTGTTCGGGCACCCAATTTAATGGCTTCATTAACAACTAGTTCGAGAATTATGGTGCTCCCGTGGCAGCTAATTTCTACGGTATCTTCGCCCGTGTAGGAGCGCGGGGCTCGGAATGCCCAAGCCAGGGCCGTATCAACTTCTTGGCCCTCGACGGAGACCTTTCCGTATTCAACGTAGCGGATACGCGAGCCAATAGGAGGAGTCGACAGAAAAAGCTGTTGGGCAATGGGTATGGCTTGGGGGCCGCTGATCCGTATGATGCCCACGCCCCCTTCTCCCGGGGGCGTGGAAATCGCTACAATAGTTTCTTCCATGGATACGCTTGCAGCGCTAGCGTCGCAGTTTATTTCTTGAGGTGGTTAACGAGAACCTGCTGCCCAATGGTAAGAACATTGAAGAGGGTCCAGTAGAGTACCAGACCCGAAGACATACTCCAGAAGAAAAAGATCATAAGCACGGGCATGAAGTATACCAAAAACGCCTGCTTGGGATCTTTCATCGTCATCTTTTGCTGAATGAGCATGGATACGGCCATCAACAGAGGTAGGATATGTAGGCTAAATCCTCCGACGAGCACCTCATCTGGGATGGAAAGATCGGTAATCCAGAGGGCAAAGGGAGCTTGGCGTAGCTCAATCGTCTTGCTGAACACATTGTAGAGAGCGAAGAAAATCGGCATTTGCAGAAACATCGGCAGACAGCCGCTAATTGGGTTAACGCCCTCCTCTTTGTAGAGCTTCATCGTTTCTTGGCTGAGGCGCTGGGAATCGTTTTTGTACTTTTCGCGCAGGGCTGCTATTTTGGGCTGCAGCTCCTGCATTTTGCCAGCGGACTCGTAGGTCTTATGGGTTAAGGGATAGACGATAATCTTAATCACCACTGCAAAGAGAACGATGATCCAGCCGTAGTTTGGAATATAGCTGTGGGTCGATTTGAAGGCGATGAGCAAAAACTTGCTCACGCTGCGGATAACGGGCCAGCCAAAGTCAATGGCCTGCTCCAACCCCACTTCGTAGCGAACCAGGTTATCGTAGTTAAGCGGGCCGAGATAAATGGTGCTGTTCCAACTACCAGAAGAGCTAAGCTGCCGGCCAATTTCATAGCTGTAGTTCGGTATGGGGCTGGAACCGGTGCGATCTCCCCGCAGTTCGGCGCGGTAGCGGGCCTGCTGTTGGGTTGGGATAATGGCCGAGAGAAAATACTTGCTGCGGGCACCGACCCAGTTCAAATCGCCTTCGTCTGCCCAAGAGTCGCGCTCCCCGTTATCCACCTTGATTTCGACGCGCTCGTCGTTAAAGGATGCGATAGCGCCCATTTCGGGCAGATCGCTGTCGGGGTTGCTTTCCGTAAAGGGGATTCCTCCTTGCCAACCAAGAATAGCGTCAACGTCTTCAGAAAAGCCCGCGTAGCGCAGTTCCAAATCAAAGGCGTATCGATCAGAGTAGAAGGTAAACACCTTCTCGATGATCCGTCCTCCCTCCAACTGGGCCCGCATGGTAAGGGTGCCTTGCCCATCGCTAACGACGAGTTTTTCTCGGCTGGGCTCAAACTCAACTCGCGAAAGGTCTTCAACGGTGTCAATCTGCTGCAAGCGAACGGTCAGACCTGAACGTTGGGGAGCTATGAGTTGAACGGGGCGACCATCGGGGAGGGTGAACAGCTGGAGAAGCGCAGACTGAATCGTGCCTCCCCGAGTTGAGAGAGTCAGGTTCACCAAAGGGGTTTCAACGGCTATCATCTTGGGCGAAAAGACAGGGTCGGCAGCCGTTGGCGTGGATATTAGCGCCTCTTTGTTCTGCGGGCGCCCGCTATCGGCAGGTTTTTCACCATCTGATAGCACCTCGAAGGGCTGCTCTAAACGCTGTCGAGGGCTGGTTTCCTCAGCTATTTGCTCTGTCCCTTGTTCCAACGCTGGCACCGAATCCCCCTCGGAGGGGCCTTCGGGTTTGGGCGATAAGCCCATCCACTCGTAGTAATAGGGTGAAAGCAGGAATATGAGACCGATTAACAAAAACCCGAGTAGTGTGCGCTTGTCATCCATAGGGGTATACTCTAATTCCCGTTACGCGTTAGGGCACCGGATCGTATCCACTCCCTCCCCAAGGATGGCAGCGAACGATCCTCTTTGCCGTCATCCAACTCGCCTTTACAACGCCGTATTTGCCCAGGGCATCAAGGGCGTATTGCGAACAGGTTGGATGAAAACGACAGGATGGGGAAAGAAAGGGTGAAACGAGAAGTCGGTAGGCTTGGACAGCCCATATGAAAAGGTGTTTCATGAAGCAGATAGTTCAGACAGCAACATCTTCAACTCCTGCTCTAAATCGGAGAATTTCGCCAGAGTTGCAGAGGGCTGACAGAAGACGACCAAACTCACAGGTAAACCGGTGCCGTTTGATCGACAGATTGCGCGAAGTCGTCTTTTCAAACGATTTCGCGCGACAGCAGTGCCAAGTTTGCGCCGGACGACGAAGATTGTGCCCTGCTTTTCCCGACCGTGCCGGACCCAAAGGTGAGACCCCCTGATCCAGCTCATACAGCCTCCCGCTATACGGCTAAGCGCTTGCGTCCCCTGCGGCGGCGGCGGTTGAGAATGGCGCGCCCGGAAGGAGTGCTCATGCGTTTGCGAAAACCGTGCTTGTTCCGACGCTTTCGATTGCTGGGCTGAAAGGTTCGTTTCACGTTCTCTGTCCTATTTTACAGTTTCTTTTTAAGCGTTTGTCCAAACTTACAATATTAATACCAATCGTTTAATATGTCAATATTGATTACGGTTGACCGGTTATTGTCTTGACTATCAATGCCTAATTGTATAGCTTGAGTTCGTCTTCCCAATCCACTCAAAATAACAGACGATTCATGGCTCTGGATTCACAGGATCCCCACGAACTCTGGGCACAATGTCTCCTGGCTATTGAGCGCCGCGTCCGTGCCCAGAGCTTTGCAAACTGGTTTAGACCAACGCAAATAGCCCGCTTTGACGGGGAAATGCTCGTTATTCAGGTGCCGAGTGTCGTCTCTGCCGATTGGCTCGAAAAGCACTATTTGGGCCTTATTGAAGACGTCGTCGCCGAAGAAACGACACTCTGTCCAAAAGTTACGTTCACTATAGAGGGTACAGCCCTTGCTCCAGAAAACGCACCCGAGAGAAAGGGGTCTGGAGGACGTGAACCAGGAAACCACTCAACGGAGACCTACCCCGCAAATACGTCCAATGCTCCCGCTCAAGTAACAGCTACTCCGCCCCCCTCTGCGATTGGCCCACCAACCGATGTAGGCGATGAGGAACAGCCCTTTTCTCCGCTGAATGTAAGCTACACCTTTGACGGCTTTATCATTGGAGAAGGCAATCGCTTTGCTCATGCAGCAGCGTTGGCCGTCGCCAAGTCGCCGGGCAAAACACAGTTCAACCCGCTGTTTATTTTCGGCGGAGTCGGTCTGGGCAAGACGCATCTTTTACAAGCCATTGGAAATTACGCGTGCGCAAATAACCTAGCCCGGCGAGTGGCCTATGTGCCGTCGGAAAAGTTTATGAGCGATTTCATCGAATCGCTTAAAAACCGCAGTTCGGCCGATTTCCAACGCCTGTATCGCAGCGCCGACATTTTGCTGATTGACGACATCCAGTTTCTGTTTTTACGCGGCGAACACACCCAGACCGAGTTCTTTCACACGTTCAATGCCCTCCACCAAAACGGCAAGCAGATTGTAATGACCTGCGATAGCCCGCCGGAAAAGCTCGAAGGACTGGAGGAGCGGCTGCTCTCCCGCTTTCAATGGGGACTCGTCACGCCGATTGAACCACCGGACTTGGAAACCCGCATAGCAATTCTGCACCAGAAAGCCGAGATCAACGGCATCCCCCTACCGAACGACGTCGCCGCTTTCTTAGGTAGCTATATCAGCTCAAACGTTCGCGAACTAGAGGGGGCCCTCATTCATTTAATGGCTTACTGCTCCGTTCACAATACAGAGCTAACCGTTGAGGCTGCCAAGCACATTGCCCGCGAACGTGGCCCTGACCCCACGACGGAGCTAAATATTGAATCAATCCAGCGATATGTTGCAAATCACTTTGATCTGACGCTGGACACTTTGATCGGGAAGACGCGCAAACAAGAAGTTGCCGCTGCTCGTCATATTGCTATGTTTTTGGCCAAGCGCCTAACTCCGCATCCCTTGAAGATGATTGGTTTGCACTTTGGCAACCGCGACCACAGCACGGTGGTCCATGCCGTGCAAGCCATTGAGAAGAAGTGTAAGAAAGATCCCTCTTTTGCCCGCATGATCGAAGATTTTACATCTGCTATAAAACAAAAATACGCTCCAACGTTCTGATCAGCTGCACTCTCCTTCGTTTGTTTTAGTAACCCATCGGAAACCGCTTACTTCTGTCATTGTGTCAGTGGATAACTATCCACACACTCTGGCGCGATAGATGTGGATAAGTTGTCCACGTTTTAGAATCGCTTTATTCGCGTGCCGTAGCTGTTGATATATGGGGCTTTTACCTCTCTTATGCACATGGTTTTTGCGGTTTATTGGATTGTGCGCAGTATGGATAAAAATCAATTAAAAACAACACCGTATCTTGTATATTGCCCCCGCCTTGACACCCACTTACCAACATATCAACAATCCAACTAGAACAAGAACTAGAACAAGAACACAATTATGTGTATACTCTCTATACTACTTTGTGTGGATTTCTGAATGTGACGATACACATTCACTGCCGATAGATATACACACCTACACAAAAATTCACTACTTGCCGTCCTTTTCCTTTGCGTTCCCGTAATATTCCATAATTTTATTTAAAACAGTAACTTATGTTTAATTTAAAATTGCCTTAATAAATCATCCGTGTACTATATAATATAGTCTTGACAGACCCCAATGCGTTTGTTAGTTTAGCATGTATACCCTCAAGCTAAGCAACCGACCTATGAGACTAACTGTAAATCGAAACGAACTCTGGCAAGGCATAGATACTGTTTTGGATGCCGTTCCCTCAAAACCCGCCTTGCCCGTGCTGTCCAATATTATGCTCGTTGCCGAAGGCGCGACGCTCTCTCTTTCGGCTACAGATCTGGACCTTTCCATACGGACCCAAGTGCCTGCCTCTGTAGAAGAGGGAGGGCAAATTACCGTGCCGGCGCGGACGTTTGCAGAAATTGCAAGGGAGTGGCCGGAAGCCGAACTGAGCATTGTGGTCGATAATGACCGCCTGCGCCTTTCGGGCAATCTTGGAGCCGCCGAAAGCGGGGAAGGCGCCTACAGCCTCTCGGGTATGGCCGCCGAAGAGTTTCCCATCATGCCGTCTTCTCTCGACGGCGTCAGCATTTCTCTTGGCGAATCAGACGAGCTAGATGCCCACGTTCTGCTCGAGATGATTAACAAGACGTCTTTTGCCGTCTCGAAAGACGATACACGGCCCGTCCTCAACGGCGTGCTGTGGCGCATAGACGCTGAAGGCATGGAAATGGTCGCAACTGACGGCTCGCGCTTGGCGTGCTGCCGGCGCGCCCTACCGCTGCAAGTCGGTGCGGAAGACGAAGCGGGTGTGATCGTTCCCCCACAGGCACTGCAGCAAATGAGCAAGCTTCTTTCGGGTTACCGGGGCACTGTGCAAGTTACGCTGGGCGAGACGCAGCTGTTTCTCAGCACGGATAGCACCCATTTGCTGTCTCGCCTCATAGAAGGGCCCTACGTCGACTACGCACAGGTGATACCCAAGGACAACGACAAAAACTTGCGCGTGGTGAATGATCGATTGCTTCCCGCCGTGCGCCGGGTCTCCATACTGTCTAGCTCATATACGCGCCAGGTTCGCATTGCCTTAAAGGGCGATGTCATCGAACTCTCGGCGGCTAGCCCAGAAATCGGCGGAGAGGCGCGCGAGGTCATACCCGCATCGTATGACGGCGAAGAAATGGAGATAGGCTACAACGCGCAGTTCTTGATGGAAATACTGCGCAAAATGGATGCAGAGTCGGTGCGCTTTGAGCTGAATAACAACGTCACTGCAGCCCTACTGAAGCCAGACGAAGCGCGCGAGGGAGAGGAATACTTCTACTTACTGATGCCCCTGCGTCCAACCGGATGAGGCCAACAGCCCAGTGCGCCTCCTCGAGCTATGGCTCAGACCGTATCGCAACTTCGCCTCTTTCCATCTGTGCTTTGGGGCATCGCACACACTTCTCTTTGGCCCCAATGGCCGCGGTAAGAGCAATATTCTCGAGGCGATATCGTACCTCTCGATCGGCAAGTCAGTGCGCGGCACCAAAGATGCCTATGCCGTGCCCCACAATGGCGACTACTTCGATGTCCGGGGTCTGTACGACAGCGGTAGCCAAGCGCAAAAAATGCGCGTTTTCTTTGGAAAGAAAGAAGGCAAAAAGGCGTTTTTGAACGAAAATCCCCTACCTCGGGTTGCCGATATACTGGGGCATTTTCGCACGGTTCATTTTTCCCCTGAAGATGTATCGCTCGTACTGCGCTTTCCAGCACAGCGCCGGCGCATGCTAGACATACTGCTATCTCAGTCCTGCTCGGCCTATTTGCGCGACCTGCAAGTTTACCAGCGGGTGCTGCAGCAGAGAAACTACCTTCTCCGTTCGGCAAAAAAAGATCCTCGTTCGGTGTTAAGCGCCGAGGTGTTGGGGCCTTGGGACGAACAAATAGTCGAATTGGGGTCGCAAATTCGACGCGCCCGGCTCGACGCGCTGGCGATCTTGCAGGATCCGTTCAGCAGCTATTACGGCCGTTTTTCTCCCGGTGGGGAAGAAGCGGAGATAAAGTATAAGGGGCCGCGAAGAAAGGACGTAGAAGACAGCTTAGAGCAAACATTGCGCGACGAGTTGCTACACAAGCGCAATCAGGAGCTGCAAATGGGCCATACGCTCTGTGGTCCGCACCGCGACGACCTGTCTTTCGATCTGAACGGACAGCCCGCAGAGCTATATGCATCAGAGGGACAGTTAAAGACCATACTGATCTCTTGGAAGTTGGCGGAGTGGCATTTTATAGCGCAGCGCTGTAACCAACAGCCGGTCGTTCTGCTCGACGATGTATTTTCCGAACTCGACCAGGCGCGCACAGGGGTTTTACTAGAAGTGGTGGGTGAGTTTGGCCAGGTGGTCATCACCGCACCGCGGGAATTCGACGTCATACCAGCGGGCAGATTTGAAGAAATACGCCTGGAAAAATAAGAGGGGAGAAGAGCGGCCACCCGCACCGGCTAGCGCGCTGGGCGAACTGTTGGGCGAACTACTGGGCGAACTGGGGGTAGAAGACAAGTTGGCCGAGTGCCAAGCCCAAATTGCCTGGGAAAAGGCCGTGGGACCTTCTCTGGCTCGCTACGCCCATCCCTTGAGGGTCAACAACGGGTGTCTCGAGGTGGCAGTGCCTTCGGCCGTTTGGCGGGCGCAGCTGAGCTTTATGCAGGGCGATATTGTCGACCGAATCAATAAAGAGGTCGGCCGCACCGTCGTGCGCGAACTGAGATTGATCAACCGACAGAGCGCTCCAAGGCGCTCGACTACACAAGGAGAAAGTTGATGACGGAACCAGCAAGGGACCGCGCTGATTCTTCTGATCAAAACAATACCGAGTACAACGCCGAAGCAATCCAAGTACTCAAGGGCCTAGAAGGAGTGCGTAAACGCCCGGCTATGTACATCGGCGATACGGGCGTCAACGGGTTGCACGAACTGATCAAGGAAATCGTCAACAACAGCGTGGACGAGGCTATGGCCGGACGCTGTTCGCGCATCGATGTGTTGCTCAAGCGGGATGGCAGCGTGCGCATCCAGGACGACGGACACGGCATACCGACGGATTTTCACGTCGGCGAAAATATGTCGGGCGTCGAAGTGGTGATGACCATGCTGCACGCCGGCGGCAAGTTCGACCACAAGGCCTACCAAGTTTCCGGTGGACTGCACGGTGTGGGCGCCTCGGTGGTCAATGCGCTCTCCGAGTGGTGCACAGTAGAGGTCTGGCAAAAAGGCAAAGTTTTTAAACAGCGCTATGCGCGCGGCATCACGCAGAGCGAGTTGGAAGTCATCGGCGATTCGGACAGCACCGGCACAATAACGGAATTTAGGCCCGATGCCGAGATATTCGAGACGGTGGAATTCGACTACGAATTTCTTTCGCACCGCCTGCGCGAACTGGCCTTTTTGACAAAGGGGCTGGCCATTCACGTCGGTGACGAGCGCAGCGGCGAAAACGAAGTGTTTCACTTTGAAGGCGGCGTCGAAGAGTTCGTGCGCTTTATAAATCAGGGGCGCGCCGTTTTGCACGGGGATCCCATTTACCTACAGGGCGAACGCGGGGGCATTGCCGTCGAAATTGCCATGCAGTACAACGACAGTTACCAAGAAACAATTTTCACCTATGCCAATAATATCCGCACGACGGAGGGCGGCACGCACCTGTCGGGTTTTCGCACGGCGCTTACGCGCACGATCAACGCCTATTCGGCCGGCAATAATTTGCTGAAGAACATCAAGTTCAAGATCTCGGGCGAAGACACGCGCGAGGGGCTGGCGGCCATCGTTAGCGTCAAAGTCCCCGAACCGCAATTTGAGGGGCAGACAAAGGGTAAGCTGGGCAATAGCGAAGTGCAGGGAATTGTCGACTCGTTTACCTCTGAGGCCCTGAGCCGCTATCTCGATGAGAACCCAGACGTGGCCAAGCGCGTCGTCGAAAAAATCGTCGAAGCGGGGCGCGCGCGCGAAGCGGCGCGCAAAGCGCGTGAATTAACGCGGCGCAAGGGCCTGCTCGACGGCGCGTCACTGCCGGGCAAATTGGCCGACTGCTCCATACGCGATCCAGAAAAAACGGAAATTTACCTCGTCGAGGGCGATTCGGCCGGCGGCTCGGCTGCGCAGGCGCGCGACCAGAGCTTTCAAGCCGTGCTACCGATGTTTGGAAAACCGCTCAACGTGGAAAAGGCGCGCATAGACCGCGTGTTGGGCAACGACAAGCTGCTGCCGCTGATCACCGCTCTGGGAACGAGCTTGGGCGAGGAATACGACTTTTCCAAGCTGCGTTACGGCAAGGTCATTATCATGGCCGACGCCGACGTAGACGGCAGCCATATCCGCATTCTCATCATGACTTTTTTCTTCCGCTATATGCGCGAGCTCATTGAACGCGGCAGCCTATACTTGGCGCAACCACCGCTGTTCCTCGTCAAAAAGGGCAAGCAGGAGCACTACGCCTTCACGATGGAAGAGCGCGATCAGCGCGTGCGCGAATTGAGCAGCGACGGAGAAGGGCGCGGCGTCATGGTGCAGCGCTACAAGGGGTTGGGCGAAATGAATCCCGAACAGCTGTGGGCCACGACGATGGATCCCGACACGCGCACGCTCTTGCGGGTAACGCTAGACGATGCGGTGGAGGCCGAACACCTTTTCACCCTTCTCATGGGTGAGCAGGTCGAACCGCGGCGCGAATTCATCGAAAAGCACGCCCTCGACGTCAAGAATTTAGACTTCCACGGCGCCTAAAAACGCCCTCTACTTTACGGAGAAAAGAATCGGCTTATGCTGGAACAAAAAGACCCCCGCATTGTCCCGGTTAGAATAGAGGAAGAGCTCAAGACGTCCTTCTTGGACTATTCCATGAGCGTGATTATGGCGCGCGCGCTGCCCGATGTGCGCGACGGACTCAAGCCGTCACAGCGCCGCATTCTCGTCTCGATGGACGACCTCAGCTTGGCACCCAACCGCGGCTTTCGCAAATGCGCCAAAATAGCGGGCGATACATCAGGCAACTACCATCCGCACGGCGAAGCCATCGTCTATCCGACGCTGGTGCACATGGCGCAGCCCTTTCGCATGCGCTATCCGCTGGTCGACGGGCAGGGCAACTTCGGTTCTATCGATGGCTACCCGCCGGCGGCCATGCGCTATACGGAGGCGCGCATGAGCTGGGCGGCGACCGAGCTATTGGGCGACCTGGATAAAGATACCGTCGACTACATGGGCAACTACGACGATACGCAGAAAGAGCCTACCGTCCTGCCGTCGAAATTTCCCAACTTGATCTGCAATGGCTCCATGGGCATCGCCGTTGGTATGGCGACTAAAATTCCCCCGCACAATATCCGCGAGGTGGCCGCTGGCCTGAGGGTGCTAATCGACAATCCGGACGCCGAAATATCCGATCTGGTCGAACATATCAAAGCACCTGATTTTCCCACCGGCGGCGTTATCTACGGCATGAGCGGTGTGCAGCAGGCCTATCGGACAGGGCGCGGCATCGTGCACGTGCGCGCGCGCGCTGAAGTCGAGACGCTCGGCAACGGTCGCGAGAACATCGTCGTCACCGAAATACCCTTCTTGGTCAACAAGTCGACGCTGTTGGAAAAAATCGCCGACTTAGTGCGGGACAAAACCATTGACGGCTTGACCAACATACGCGACGAATCGGGTCGCAAGGGTATGCGCATCGTATTCGAAGTAAAGCGCGATGCCCAGGCCGAGGTCGTGCTCAACCAGCTCTACCAGCACAGCATGCTGCAGAGCACCTACGGCGTGATGATGTTGGCCATCGTCAAGGGTCGACCGGAGCTGCTCAATCTCAAGCAAATGCTCCAGCACTACATCGACCACCGCCACGAGGTCATCCTGCGCCGCACCCGCTTTGAACTGGACAAAGCCGAGGCGCGCGCGCACGTGCTGGCGGGTTTGCGCTTTGCCCTCGACCACATAGACTGGGTCATCAATACGATCCGTTCGTCGGCTAGCCCCGACGAGGCCAAGCAGCGCCTGATGGAGGGCGCGTCGCTGGACGTCGCCGAGTTTTCCGGCGTCAGCGGTCAGGAGGGTCTCGTCCTGAGCGAAGTGCAAGCGCAGGCCATTCTCAGCATGCCGCTGCAGCGGCTGACCGGCTTGGAGCGCGACAAGATCGACGGTGAGTTTAACGAACTGCAGAAGACCGTCGCCAGTCTGCGCGAGATCCTCGAAAATCGCGCTCGCCAGATGCAGATCATCAAGGACGAACTCGACGAGATGGTCAATCGCTTTGGCGACGAGCGCCGCACGGAGATCGTCTACGCCGCCGAAGAGTTTGATATCGAAGACCTGATCGCCGAAGAGGATATGGTCGTTACCATCTCGCACGAGGGGTATATCAAGCGCATGTCGCCGCGCGCTTACCGCGTGCAGAATCGCGGCGGTCGCGGCGTTACGGGTATGAAGACCAAAGAAGAGGACTTTGTCGAACACCTCTTCGTGGCTTCTACGCACTCCTATCTGATGTTTCTCACCTCAAAAGGCAAGTGCTACTGGCTCAAGGTCTACCGCATACCCGAAGGCGAACGCGCTTCGCGCGGTCGACCGCTGGTCAACCTGCTGCAGATTGGTCCGGACGACCAGATTTGCGCAATTGTCTCCCTGCGCGAATTCAGTGAGCAACAGTATCTCTTTACGGCAACGCGACGGGGGATCGTGAAGAAGACCGTGCTATCGGCCTACCAGAACATTCGCCGCGACGGCATAATCGCACTGAAGATCCAGGACGACGACGATCTGATCGGTGCCGCTATCATCGAAGAGGATCAGGATATCACGCTAATAACGCGCAACGGCCGCTCCATGCGCTTTAACGAAGACGAGGTGCGACCGATGGGCCGCGTCTCCACGGGCGTAAAGGGCATCGGTCTGCGTGCCGATGACGAAGTCGTCGATATGGTCGTTGTCAGCCATGCCGGTAGCCAGTTGTTTACCCTGTGCGAAAACGGCTATGGCAAGCGCACGGAGCAGGACGAATATCCGCGTAAGCACCGCGGTGGAATGGGCGTTTTAGATATCAAGACGACGGATCGCAACGGTCCAGTGGTCGCCTGCAAAGAAGTTCTGGAAGAAGACGAAGTCATGATCGTCACCCAGAACGGCGTGTTGATTCGCACGCAGGTTGGCGGCATATCCACCGTAGGGCGCAATACGCAGGGCGTGCGCGTGATCAACCTCGATGCAGGCGATCGCGTCATCGATATGACGAGAGTGCCCAAGGGCGACGAAGAAGAGGTAGAGGGCGAGGAAGTCGCCGTTTCGGACAACGGTGAATCGCCGATAACTGGCGAAGCGGATGACGCGCAAGATGGGGGTCAGGCTCCTTCCGAGGAGGGGGAAGAGGGTTGACCTAAAAAAGTGGCGCTTTTATATTTACCTGCTGCTAAATGGAGGGTACGCGAATGGTTAGCAACCGGTCTTGAAAACCGGGGTCCGTAAGGATTGGGGGTTCGAATCCCCTGCCCTCCGCCAGATTATAGAGAAAATAAAAAGGCCATGGAGAGGTGACCGAGTGGCCGAAGGTGGCAGCCTGCTAAGCTGTTGTACGGGGTAACTCGTACCGAGGGTTCGAATCCCTCCCTCTCCGCCATGTTGTCACGTTGCCCCCTAGCACAATTGGAAGTGCGCCTGACTCTGGATCAGGAGGTTCTAGGTTCGAGCCCTAGGGGGGCAGCCACTA
>JAYOYH010000028.1:0-41720 GCA_038153405.1 Gemmatimonadota bacterium
AGCGCCTTGAGCGGCACATTGTCGTCGGTCGGCAGGTAGTGGCGCAGCGGATTGTCGTCGAGCGCGCCGAGGAGCTGCCGGCGGTAGGGTGAAGCCCCTGCGAGCAGCGCGGCCGACGGCGTGCTGTAGTCCATCGGACGCATCCACATATAGCCGTAGCCATATAAAAGCTGCCTGCGCGTATGCTGCGAGCGGTTGGGCAGGCCAGCGTGCCAGGTGTTTTGCCCGAATAGAAAGGCATCGCCCGGCTTGCCGCAGATCTGCACCTCGCTCTCGTGCGTCAGCCCGTCGGCGCCCGTCTGCGGTGCGCTGCCCCAGCGGTGGCTGCCGGGGATGACCTTGGTATTGCCGCGATTGGGTTCGGTCAAATCGCTGAGGATATAGGCGACGCGCAGGTAGTAGAGCGATGTCGCCCCATCGACCTTGGGAAAGCGCGGGTTGGGGCCGTCCTGATGCCAGTTAATCTGAGCCCAGGTTTTGGCCTGCTGGTCGTCTGGATTGGGATGGCGAATGCTCAGATTGGAGATGCAAAATTGAATGTTGTAGCCCATGATATTAACCACCAGCGGCAGGATCGCCGGCTCGTCGACGAGCGAGGCCAGTTCGGGATGGCGGTCGATGCAGTGGTAGATATTGTGTGCTACGCTAGGCTCTTCTTCGGCCAGCACTTGATCAATGGCTGCGTTGAGGCGATCGACTTTTTCCGGCGTCAGCACATCGGGCAGGACGAGGTAGCCATCGCGTTCAAATTGGGCGACCTGCGCGCGCAGTGTGTCCTCGTTGAGGTCCATTTTCAGCCTTTGGCCTGCGCTAAGAGCGCGGGGAAATCGGTGCGCTCGGGAAACGAGGGCGGTTTGAGCAGCGCCTCGTGCAGCGGCGATAGAGCGGATAGTTCGGCCAGCGTTTCCGGTGGAGCTGGCGGCGTGAAAGCCATGATGCCCGGACCGTAGCGCATGATGACGATGCGCCGCTGGTGATCGGCTGTCCACGGTAGGGCGCCGTGCGTTAGCGCCTCGGTAAAGAGGATGGCCGAACCGGCTTTGGCCGGCACGTGGCGCACAAACTCCGCGCCAACTTCCATGCGCCGCATTTCCCACGAACAAAAGAAGTTGGCCTTGTGACTGCCCGGTATACAGCAGAAGCCGCCGTCGCCGGGATGGACGTCGCTGAGCAAATAGGCGATGGCCATTTGCCCGTTGCGCATGCGGCCCTGCTCAACGCGGTGAAAAAAGCCCTGCTCTAAATTGGGTGAGTGGCCCACGCCCCCGCCGTGCAGGATTTGCCCTTCGCTCCCCTTGGTGTTGGTGATACCCGTCAGACCCTCAAAACGCAGGTCGTCACCGATGGTATCGACCATGTACTCAAGCGCTTTGGGCAGAGCCATGAGCTGGCGGAAAGGGTCGCACCACGGCGCCGACCAGTTGAGACCGCTGAACGTTTGGCGGCCGTGCGTGCCGCTCAGTTGCTCCGATCCCGAGTTGAGCCCCGTAGGCGCAAGCGGTGCATCGGCTGCCATGTGCTGGTCGATCGCCGCATTGAGCGCATCGAGGAGCGCTGGGCTGAGGATGTCTTCAACGACGAGATAGCCATTGAGGTCAAAGAGGTATTTTTCGTATTCTGTCATAGTCATATCGCGGATATGGGCGTCGCAGAAGTATCTTAATGAAAGAAAAAACGGCGTTTAGCAAAACGGTCGCTCTGCTTTTTTCGAGCGATTGTGCTCGAGCGATTTCTGCCGAGCCAACTGCTTATTGGGAAGGAACCCGACTATGAGAGACATGCGCATAGCAGCGGTGCAGATGAATTGTATCGTAGGCGATACCGAGCGCAATATTGCTACAATTGAACGTTTTGTCGACCAGGCGGTGCGCGAAGAGGTCGACATTGTCTGCTTTCCTGAACTGTGCGTTTGTGGCTACAACGCCGGGGATGCGGATCACCCGTCCGCCGAACCGCTCGACGGCCCTTCGGTCGAACGGCTGTCCGAGATCGGTCGGCAGACGGGCGTTACCTTTCTGGCGGGCCTATTGGAACGCGCGGTGAATGGGGTTGTCTACAACGCGCAGTGCGTTTTTGGCCCGCAGGGCATGCAGGGCGTTTACCGAAAGACGCACGTGCCCACGAGTGAAAATGGCACCTGGTGTCAGGGCGACGAAGTGCCCATTTTCGAGCACGCCAAAGCGCGCTTTGGCATCGAGATATGCTACGACTCACACTTTCCCGAACTGAGCACGCTGCTGGCCGAAGACGGCGCCGAGATTCTGTTTTTTCCGCATGCATCGGGAGGAGAAACGCCCGAGGAAAAGCGCGCGCGCTGGCTGCGCTATATGCCGGCACGCGCCTACGATAATGCGGTCTACATGGCCGTCTGCAACCAAGTGGGTGACAACGGCGCCGGACGCGTCTTTGCCGGCGTGGCCTTTATCTGCGACGCGCGCGGAGAGGTCGTGGCGGCCACGGAGCGCGGCGACTGCGCGGAGATGATCGTAGCCGACCTGCGGGCTGCGGATTTATACGAAGCGCGGCGCGTGCCGGAGACGTTCTTCCGCTACTTTCGCCGCCCAGACCTGTATGCGCGCAGTCGCATCAGATAAATCCGGTTTCGTCTGGGCGTGCCCAATCAGCCCGCTGCCTGCAGGCTGCCTAGCACCGCGCGCGAATCGTGTTCGGGCACGTCGCCAATTTCGGCCATTTTATCGTCGAGCAGGCCGAGCATGCGTTCGACGATGTCGCGCTTATCCGGCGCGTTAAAGCAGTTAAATAGCTCGAGTGGATCTTCCTGCGTATCAAAGAGCTCCCAGTCTTTTTCCTCAAAGTCGGCCGGCTGTGAACCGGGCGTATCGCACGCTTCGTTATACCAGTAGATCAGCTTGTAGCGGTGGTCGCGAATGCCGTAGTGGGCGTAGGCGTTGTGATTGTGGTCCTGGTTCATCCAGTAGCGTTGGTAGGCTGTTTTTTGCCAATCTTTCGGCTCTGGTCCTTCGAAAATCGGCCGCATGCTGGTTCCCTGAACGTAGCTGGGAATGGGCGCGCCGGCATAGTCGAGCCAGGTGGGTGCGAAGTCGACGTTACTAGCCATCGAACCGATGATCGAGCCGGGTTCCACAACGCCGGGAAAGCGGATGAGAAACGGCATGCGAAACGACTCTTCGTAGATAAAACGCTTGTCGTACCAGCCGTGCTCACCGAGGAAAAAGCCCTGGTCGGATGTGTAGATGACCATCGTATTGTCGGCGAGGCCCTCTTTGTCGAGCAGGTCGAGCAGGCGGCCGATGCTTTCGTCGATAGAGGCGACGGTGCGCAGATACTTCTGCATATAGCGCTGATATTTGAACTTCTTTAACTCTTCGCGGTTAGCAAAGGTGAAAACTTCGCCGGTGCGGCGGCAGATCAGCTTGAAGTCGCGATATTCGGCATCTGTCTCGGGAAAAGGCACCATCATCTGCGGCGTGCGTCGGTGCATCAGCGCGTACTGTTGGTTCTTGCTCGGATAGTAAGGCTGCACGAGGTCGAGGTCCTGGTACGTCATATCGGATTCCACGCGCATACGGGCGTGGAGAGCTGCTTTGGCGCGGTTGCTATAGTCGTCGTTAAACGAGTCGGGGTAGGGTATTTCGTCTGTGTAGAGGTCGTCGTATTTGGGGTGGTATTCCCACGAGCGGTGCGGTGCCTTATGGTGGCACATCATAAAAAAGGGGCGCTCCTTATCGCGCCCTTTGATCCAGTTGACGCATTTATCGGTAATGATATCGGTAGTGTAGCCCTCCTCGACGATATTTTGGCCGTTCTCAATCATGTCGGGATTGAAGTACTCGCCCTGTCCAGGCAGCACCGACCAGTAGTCAAAGCCGGTCGGGCAGTGCTGTGGTCCTTCGTGCAGGTGCCACTTGCCGACGATGGCCGTTTGGTAACCTGCGTACTGGAGGTGCTTGGCTACGTGCGGCATGCGGTTGTTAAAACCGGTGGCCAGTGAGGTGACGCCGTTGACGTGGTTGTAGGTGCCTGTTAGAATGGCGGCGCGGCTGGGCGTGCAGATGCTATTGGTCACATAGCAGTGGTCTAGGCGCGCTCCTTCGGCGCCGATGCGATCGATGTTGGGCGTTTGGTTGATACCGTGGCCGTAGGCCGAAATGGCCTGTGCGGCGTGATCGTCGGACATAATAAAGAGAATATTGGGGCGGGACATGGCGTCTATCCTTTGTAGAATGGGCCGGCTACAAGCAGGTTGGTCGGGCGCGATGATCGTCGGCTATTGGTGCGTTAATGGCTCAGTAAGCAGTCAAAATAGAGTGCGTGTATAATGGGGGCAAGGAATGGAGCGAACGCATGGAGGACTGCGCGTGCGCCGGGCCAGTATCAAGGCGGCATACAGGTCTTGCTACGGTCACCTATTACGCGATATTTAAGTTGAAGAAAATCAATTTAAAAAGGACGGGTGCTATGCGGCATATATTGCTATTTGCTTTGAGTATTTCACTGATGGGCTGTTTGGATGAAGATAAAAACCCGCTATCGACGCTGACCAGCGATCGCGACAAACTGATCGGCACGTGGTACCTGAATACCGATGATATAGCGGCTATCATTCAGCAGGATGAGGATTTGTTGGGGCTCGAGTCGTACGAAGCGACGTTTGCAGATGATGGAACCTATGTCGAGCGCTACACGATTATAGGAATAACGCTTGAGGTGACGGGAACCTGGACGCTGGACGGCAACAAGCTGACCCAGGTTCAGGATGGAGATCGCTACGAATACACCGTGGTGATTACCGATGTAGCGCTAACGTTGACGGATGCCGAGGGCATGACCATCATTATGCGAAAGAAAAACGGCTAGGCATTCCTCATCGTCAATTAGCGGCAGGATAGCAGAGGCGCGGGTTGTTTCCGCGCCTCTGCTTTTTTGTTCTGCGCCCTCCTACTCGCGCGTTATATGGAGCCAGAAGCTTGGCATCAATAGCACGAGCAGCGTAGTCAGTTCGAGGCGTCCTAAGAGCATGCAGAACGATAGGAATACTTTGGCGACGGACGGCAGCGCGGCGTAGTTCTGGGTTGGTCCCACCTGACCCAAGCCGGGACCGATGTTGCCCAGGCATGCAATCACCGCAGTGATTGACGTCGTCAGGTCCAAGCCGAGATAGGTCATAAACAGCGAACCGCCGACAAATATGAGAAAAAAAGCAATGGTAAAGACGAGAATAGAATGCGATACCTCGGGAGCGACGACCACGCGCCCCACGCGTGTAGCAACGCGCATATGCGGCCTAAAGGTTTGGTAGATTTCTTGATAGACCACTTTAAACAGCACGATAATGCGAGACACTTTCATGCCGCCAGCCGTTGATCCGGCGCAGCCTCCCACGAACATCAGGCATAATAGAATAAACTTTGAAAATGTGGGATAGGCGTCAAAGTCATCGGTGCCAAAGCCCGTTGTCGTGATGATAGAAACAACCTGGAAAGAGGCATAGCGCAGTGCCTGCCACACGTTTTCGCCTTGGTGGTCGTAGGTGTTAAATGTTATGAGCGCGCAGGCAGCAAATATCAGCCCAGAGTAGACGTGTAGTTCGCTGTTGCGCGAAGCCGACCGCCAATGGCCGCGTATTACTTGGTGGTAGAGAGTAAAGTTTATACCGGCCATGAACATGAATATTGCAATGACCATTTCAATAGCGGCGCTGTTAAAGTGGCTTATACTGCTGTTGTAGTTGGAGTAGCCGCCGGTGGCCATGGTGGCGAAGCCGTGGCAAATCGCGTCAAATGGACTCATTCCGAGTAGAACTAGCAGCAGCGAAAGCACAGCCGTAAACGCGGCGTAGATCTTCCACATAGCCAGCGCGGTTTCGCGTATTTTCGGGTGCAGTGCATCGGTAATGGGTCCGGGCACTTCCGAGCGCAGCAGCTGTTTGGCTCCGACCCCGAGTTGGGCAAAAAGAGCGGTAAACAAAACGATGATGCCCATGCCCCCCAGCCAGTGCGTCATCATGCGCCAGAACTGCAGGCCGTGTGAGACGACTTCGACATCTTCTATGACGGTAGCGCCCGTCGTGGTAAAGCCAGACGTTGCTTCGAAGTAGGCATCGGCAAAGTGGTCCAGCGTGCCGGCGAGCCAATACGGAAGTGCACCGTAGATTCCGATGAGCACCCATCCCAGGCCGACGACGGCCAGCGCTTCTCTGCGATAGATGATAGATCGGCTATTGCGTCCCCACATGTATAGCAGTGCGCCGCTGAAGAGTGTGATCGCTATGGAGAATGCAAAGGCTCTGGTCGCCTGCGTTTCGCCGTAAAAAAGCGTCCAGCCGATGGACATTACCATGGCGACGCCGAGCACGGCTAATAGCATGCTCAGCAGACGAGCGATTACCCGCAGTCCCGTAGTTTTCGAGCGAACCGGAGAGCGCGGAGGAGTATGCAGCTTGGGTCGTTCCCGTTGTAATTCCAGCGTATTCATAATGGGCTCGTATTGCATGCGAGCAGAAAGCGAGACTGCTCGCGGTATGCGCAACGGCACGCGCTGCGCAATGAGTGGCATCAGTGGATTGTTGAATAGAGCAATCGCCTAGGCGGTGAAGGCCTAGGTGCGAGTTTATGCAAGGAGAAACGAGCGCTGCTGGGATTAAATCAGGAGGGTTTGCTGCAGTATAAACAGGCGTTGGTCAATCGATTTGTGCGTCAGGGCAATTGCGTCGCGCGATTGGATGACGCAGCGGTGGTGAGCATGTTCTACGAACCCGTCGTGCACGAACCGTTCGAGTTCGTTGAGCTCCTCGAGGGATTCGCACTCCACCACCTCTACCCAGAATTGTGCATTGGGATGCGCATTTTGGCTAAGAGCGGCTAGTAAGAGCGCACAGCAGAGGATGAGTAGACCCGTTGATTTCATGGGCTCATGCCATTTTGCACAGCCGTTTTGCGGGCTGTGTCGCTTGGGCGAAGACGGTTTGCAAACCGTACCGGCGAACCGATCGGAACTCTACCAAAATATCGTCTATGTGTATGGGTTTGGCCATACCCTTTTTATGCGGGGACAATGCGTGCAGCCGAAGTCGAGTCGGAAGGTAGATGGCTGTCTTTGGCCCTATTGGCTATACATTGGCTATATTGATCCGTTGTCTCGCCGTATAGCGAGGATCAGAGGCATCTGCTTTGGGTTTGTTTCCGTTTATTAATGCCTATCAGTAGCAGGAGCACCATGACCAACATCGTCGTAATTGTCAGCGATCATTTAACAACTCGAGCGGTAGGAGCCTACGGGGAGAGCGCGTGGGCCGATACTCCCAACATAGACCGCATTGCTGCGCACGGTACGGTATTTGAGAATATGTATACGAGCTGTCCGCTATGCGCGCCGGCGCGGGCATCGTTCTGGACCGGCCGTTGTCCGCATCAGACAGGGGTCTTGTCCAATGGGGTGAGGGCGGAAAATCCTCGCGTCATAGCCAATCGGTCCGTGCCCGAGGATATGCCTACCCTGGGATCGCGCTTTCGCGAGGCCGGGTATAAAACAATCCACTTCGGTAAGACGCATGACTCGGGTGCGCTGCGGGGATTCGAAATCGTTTCGGGTGGAGAGCGCCGGTCCGAGCACGTGCCAGTAGGCTATCCTGAAAACAGCGATACGTGGAAAGACAACTGGGCGATGGACCGCTTTGGCGAGTGGGCCGAGGGCGACCTTGCTAGCCCGTTTTTGTGCGTCGTCGACTTACAAAATCCACACAACATCTGCGGTTGGATCGGTGAGCATAGCAGCCTCGATGAGCCCGTTGTTCACCCTGAGCGCGCGGTCGATCTGCCGGAACTCCCGGCAAATCATCGGGTGGAAGACTGGCAGAGTTTGCCGGTGCCCATTCGCTATATCTGCTGTAGCCACAACCGGGCGGCGCAGACGGCTCGCTACAGCGACGAGGATTGGCGCTACTACATCGATGCGTTTCGCCACTACAGCAAAATGGCGGACGACCACGTGGGCACAGTTTTGCAAACGCTGGAAGAAAAAGGCGTGTTGGACGATACGCTGGTCGTGCTGATGGCTGATCACGGCGATGGCATGGGATCGCATCAAATGGCGACCAAGCAGGTTTCGTTTTACGAGGAAACGGCGAGGGTGCCCTTTATTGCAGCGGGTCCGGGCGTGCGCGCCGGGGCGCGGGTGCAGACGCTGACGTCGCTACTCGATCTGCTGCCGGGACTGTGCGACTATGCGGGTGTAGAAGTGCCGGAGGATTTGCCTGGCGTCAGTTTTGCACCGCTGCTGCGCGGCGAGCAGGTAGAGCGTGAGTTCGTGGCGAGCCAGTGGTACTCGGAATGGGGCTGCACCGTCAGTCCGGGACGGATGATTCGCAGTGCGGGCTACAAGTATACGTCGTATCTGGAGGGCAGCGGTGGTGCGGACAATCCGGCCGGCGGAGAGGAACTGTACGATTTAGGGCAGGACCGCGGTGAAATGGTCAATTTGGCATTCGATCCGGCCTATCGCGACGCATTGCTGCAACACCGCGCGCTGCTGCAGCGCCATCTGCGAGACCAGGACGATCCGTTTTATTCGTATGAAGTAGTAGCGGACGCGCGCTGGCGCTCACACGAAGCTGGCTATGGGCATCACCAGGGACCCACGGCGCCGATGGCGCTTCGCTAGCCGTTCAATCGGCCTTTTCACCTTCGGCTGCTGCCCTCTTCTCCAACTCGCTGCGCCACCCCAGCACCTGCCCTGCCCGGATGTGCTTGATATCCCACGGCGTATAGCGGTCTTCTATGGTGTCGCCGAGCGTTTCCGTGGCGGCCCAGCGGTCCCACGCCGTTTTCATCCACTCGTGCGGCATGGCTTCGCGCACGGCCGGATCGAGCTGCCAGGCCCAGCGCGCATCGGCCACCTTGGGCTCTCCCTCAAACGGTCCACCCCACTTGGACCAGCCCAGCACCAGCGTGTTGCGCTCGCGTTGGGGCACAGTGTGTCCGGTATGGATATTGGTTCCAATGCGGATGAGGGCCTGTCCCGCTTTGAGGCGCACGGCCGTCTGGTCAGGTAGCGGACTCTCGCCGTCCCAGCTCGGCGTATAGGGCACGCCGGCTTCCTTCATATGTTTGGGCAAGAGGACATCGTGTTCAAACGGCGTGCGCCAGCGGTTATGGCTGCCGGGGATAATTTCGTGACACTCATCGTCGACTAGGGCTAGAAAGATGCTGACGCCGTTGCGCTCGTCGACTTGCTTATTGTTTCGCTCTTTAATTTTTTCCCACACGGCGCGTTCGGCTTCTTCAGAGTAGGCATCCGGGCCGTCGGGCCGCCCGTCCTGTGAGTTGCGGCTCTCGCCGCTGCCCCACCACGTCGTGTCGCGGTGCCAGCCAAGAGCGTGCTCGTGCTTGCGGTTATTGCACCACAGCAGCATGGTGCTCAGCGTGAGGTCTTCCGGTTGCAGACCACTGCACCAGCCGGCCACGAAGTCGAGCATTTCATCGGATCCGTGGAATTGGGCAAAGCTCGGCTCCTGGAAAGCCGGGTGAATAATGCCGCGTATGGCCCAGGGCTCGTCCTGCTCCGTTCGGTGCACATAGCCCTTTGAGACATCGAGCGCGCTGTAGGCCTTTTCAGGTCGGCAGGCTTCCGTCACGCGGCGACCAGCTTCGCGCAGTATGGGTATCCACTCGCTGTCGACAAAGTCATCGATAATGACGACGCTGAGTTCGCGCAGCGCCTCTAAGCGGGCTTCGGTGGCGCCTTTGCCTGACCATTCGGGTTTGAAGTCTATAAACGCAGGAGCGCGATAGGGTGCTGCACTGGGAGATGAGACGCTCATGAGTTGCTTCTCCTAAGGGTAACAGTCCAGTTGAATTAAAGCGCGCATAGCAGCGTGCTGCGCGGTTACATTATCCAAGGATACCGTACGCGAGTCTACTCATCAAGATCCACTTTTACAGATGCACCACATTGCTTAGCTCCATCTATCATTTGCTCCATTGTCTGATACATTCATGCGCATGGCTATGGAATTTCCCACGCAGTACGAAGATATACTAGCGCGCATGCATGCGATTGATCCGGTCGCCTATGCGCAGACGCGCAACTACGTCGACGGCGCCGTGTCCTATCTGTCTCCCTACATATCGCGCGGCGTGTTGTCGACGCGGCAGGTATACGATTCGCTGCGAGCACGCGGATACAGCCTGCAAACGGCAGAGAAGTTTATCAGCGAACTGGCATGGCGTGACTATTGGCAGCAGGTGTGGGTAGAGCGCGGCGATGCGATTGATGGTGACCTGCTGCATCCGCAGCCGCGCGCGCAGCGCGCTGGGGTGCCCGATGCGTTGGTCCATGCGGAAACGGGCATCGATGCGATTGATGATGCCGTGCGCGAATTGATGGAGACCGGTTATATGCACAACCACGTGCGCATGTATGCGGCGTCCATCGCGTGCAATATAGCGCGCTGTCACTGGCTAGAGCCGGCTCGTTGGATGCACTATCATTTGCTGGATGCGGATTGGGCGAGCAATGCGCTGAGCTGGCAGTGGGTCGCGGGCGCCAATAGCAATACGTGCTATGTAGCCAACCAGGAAAATATCAATACCTACTGCCGCAGTGCGCAGCGCGGCACGTTTCTCGACGTATCGTACTCGATGCTGGAAGAGATGGAGATTCCCAGCGGCTTGGAGCGGTGCAGCGCTCTTGACTTGGTTAGCCCACTGCCAGCAGCCGACGAATTGCGCATAGATATGGCGCGGCCGACGTTGGTATACACCCTATATAATCTAGATCCTATCTGGCATGCGGGTGAAGAGTGCAACCGCGTGCTGCTCGTAGAGCCGGAGCTGCTGGCGCGCTATCCGCTGGGACCTAAGCCGCTTCAGTTTGCCCTGCAGCTAGCGAAAAACATTGCGGACCTACAGCTATATGTAGGATCGTTTTTTTCGCTGAAAGAACGGTGTGAAGACAGCGTGCTATATTACCGCGATCATCCAACGCAGCGGCATTACCATGGGCGTGCAGAAGCGCGCCCAATGCTTGCGAATATGGTGGGCTACGTTCGCTCGTTTTCGAAGTTTTGGCGCGTATACAGGCGCTGCTTACTAGAGGGCGAGCCGCCGACTTAACGGGCAGGTCAGAACGAGCACAATGGATGTGCGCTAGCGAAACTGAGCGAATTCTTCTAAGGTGCGCCGGCTTATTTTCGGGACCTGTGCGTCTGCGTGTGGGTAGCCGACTACCAGCAACAGGTAGGGGCGCTCTTCGCTGGGACGCTCGAGCAGCGTGTGAAGAAACTTCATCGGGCTGGGCGTGTGCGTTAGCGTGGCTAAGCCCGATAGGTGCAGCGATGCGATCAGCAGGCCGGTGGCGATACCCACCGATTCGGCCGCGTAGTAATTTTTTTGCACGGTGCCGTCCGGCTCTACGGTGCTCTTCTTGAGAAAGATGGCGATCAGGCAGGGCGCCTGCTCCAGAAATAGCTTGTTTTCGTCCGTGCCCAATGGCGCCAGCGCCGCTAGCCATTCTTCGGGTGCGCGCCCTCCGTAAAATGCGCGCTCTTCCTCTTCGGCGGCGCTGCGAATGGCGCTCTTTAGCGCCGGGTCGGTGACGACGACAAAATGCCAAGGTTGGCGGTTGGCGCCGCTGGGTGCAGTGCCGGCTGCGCGCAGGGCATTTTCTACGACCTGCATGGGAATAGGTCGATCGGAAAAATGGCGCACCGTGCGCCGCCGGCGCAGGTGCTCGTAAAACTGCGCCGAATCTGCTATCATATGTTTCGCGCTTTTGCCGACAAAGTGCAGCGCTTCAAACTGGGCTGGCGATGCGCACATAGAAACCATTCCTCTTTTGCTGGATGGGCAAAGTATAGCAAACGGGCATGTCCCCTTCCACAGCGCGCTGTAGCGCATAGCGGACGCTGACGATATAGCGTGCGTATGTTCTTCCGAGGTCGCAATGAAAGAGACGCGTCATCCGCACCCGCACATCGACCCGCGCCAGCCGCGCAACGGCACGCGGCCCGGTACCAATCCGCCGGTATTTGCTTGGAAGCCGCCGCAGGGGGTTTCGTGCTCCACGTTGGAAGTGGCGCGCGACCGAGAGTTTAAAGCGATCTGTCTGCGCGTAGAAGACCTATCCGATCCGGTATTTCTGCCCGAGAAGGCACTGGCTGCTGGCGCGTATTTCTGGCGTTGGTTTGCCGGCGATATGTGCTCTGAGACGTTCCAATTTGAAATCGACGAATCGGCTGTCGAGCTGGAAGTGCCTCCCGTAGAAGTGTGGTTAGCGCGCTTCTCGCCCAGCCATCCGCGCCTGCTGCTGCGCCCGGAGCAGGTTGATGCATTTCGCCGGTCAAAGGCCGGTGCACACGAGCCCATTGTGCAGCGCCTATTGGCCGCTGCCGATCGCCTGCTAGGAGAGGCACACGAAATTGCCGAGCCCGACTTCTTGGCCGATCGCCGCGTAGACTACGATGCATTTTGGAAGGTGTGGTATCCGACGATGTGGGGATCGCGTCGCTTTGTCAAAGGAGCAGAGACGTTGGGCATGGCCTGGTTGGTCACCGGCCACGTGCCCTATGCGCGCGCGGCCTGCATGCGCATGGCTTCTATTTGTGCGTGGGATCCAACGGGCTCGAGCCATTTAGGACACAACGACGAAGCGCATATGTCGGTTATTTGGCACGGTAGTCACGCCTGCGATTATGTGTGGGACCAGTTCACCGAAGAGGAGCGCGATACGGTGATCGAGCAGTTTCGACGGCGCGGTGAAATTACCTACGAGCACATGCACGACCGCGGCACATACGGAATTACGCGCTTTGATTCACATGCGGGACGCGAGATTGTGTTCTTGGCGCATATAGCCCTGGTATTTCACGAACACATTCCGGCAGCAACGACGTGGCTGGCATGGCTGCGTCCCGTTTTATGCGGACTGTGGCCGAGCTGGGCCGGCGACGACGGCGGCTGGGCGCAGGGGCCTTCGTACGGATTGGCCTATGTAACGATCATGGCCATGTTTGCCTCGGCGCTCAAACGCGGTGCCGACGTCGATTTATACCGCAGGCCGTTTTGGAAAAATCACGCGCGCTGGCGCCAGCATATGCTGCCGCCGTATGCAGAGTGGATGGGTTTTGGCGACCACTCGGAGCGCTGGCGCGATGCGTGGCTGCGCGGTGCCGATCTGGCCGAGCTGATAGGGCGCGAAACGGCAACCCCTGCGTTTTTGCCCTACGCTGAGGCGCTGCGCCAGGAAGCAGCTGAAATGACGACGCCGGCCGAGCGCGCTATGCCGGGCGTTTCCTCGGAGCTGCTCACCGCGCCCGGCGCGCCGGAAGCCTCTGACGGCACTGGGCAAGACTCGGCGTCGACGCTGCGCGTGTTTGGCGACGTTGGTTGGGCGGCTATTCGAACGGATTTCGCGGACAAGCGCAACGATATCGCCTTTATTTTTCGATCTTCGCCCTTTGGATCGATCAGCCATTCGCACGCCAACAACAACGATTTTATTCTGCACGTTGCCGGCCAGGTCATGGCAATGCCGAGCGGTTACTACGCCGGCTACGGCTCCGATCACCACGCCCATTGGGTATGGCATACAAAGTCGCACAACTGCGCGACGCTTTCCGATGCTTCACAGCTGATGCGATCGCCCGAGTCGGTCGGGGCCGTTGATCATGCGTATGAAGACGAGCGCGTAGTCTATTTTAGAGGCTTAGCCGATGCCAGCTATGCCGATCGAGCGCAGCGCTACCGGCGCCATGTGGTATTTGCCAAAGCACAGCAGTACTTCGTGCTGGTTGATGAATTTGTAGCCAAAGTGGGTGTAGCCTCGGCGCTGCAGTGGAATATTCACGCATGGGCCCCGTTCGAAACCGACCAGCGGCGCACCTTTTGGACGCAGCGCGGCGACAGCGTGTTGTATGGACACATCATGCACGGCAAAACGGGCTTTTTTTCGCTGAGCGAGGGATGGGATCCTCCTCCGATGGAGGGAAAGGACCGTTCGCAGTGGAAGCCGCAGTATCACCTGCGCTTTACGCCGAACGGTATTGAAGTCCCCAAGCGCAATCTGGCCGTTGTGCTGTGTCCGCAGTATGCAGGACATTCAATGCCAGCTGTCGAGACGCGCTTGCAGGGCGAAACGGAGGTGGCTCAAGTCGGTAATGACCGCATCCTCGTCAATGCCGGCGGCGGCATTGCGACCGACGAGTGCGCATCGGCTAGCCTACTCTGGATGTCGATAGGTGGGTGTGCCTACGAAGTTGATGACGGCGGCATTCGCTCCGTTTAGCTTGCGCTACGGCTTGAGTTCGGTGCCGTCCCACTCAAAGCACGCGCCGCTGTGTTGGGGCGTTAGACCGTCCAGCACGGCGAGCATTTTTTCCACCGCGAACTCGGGCGTAAATAGCTTGTCGGCCGGTATGCTCCTTTTAAAGGGCTCTGATAGGTCGCTGTCGACGGTGCCGGGGTGTAATCCGACGATTACGGCTTGTTTGTTGCGACGGCCGATCTCAATGGCCGCATTTTTGATGAGCATGTTGAGCGCTGCTTTGGAGGCGCGGTACGCGTACCAGCCGCCTATGTCGTTGTCCGATATGCTACCTGCGTGGGCCGAAAGAGCGGCAAAGACCGAGCGGGTGTCTCTCGAAAGCTTGGGCAGAATGTGCTTGGCGACGAGGGCGGGAAAGATGGCGTTGGCCGCGAAGAGGTAGCTGAGTTTTTCCGCTGACACTTCGCGGAGCGATTTCTCGGGCTGTATGTCGTCCGTGTGCAAAACGCCCGTTGCCACGATGACCACATCCATGGGCCCGTTAGCCGATGCCTGTAACGCGGCCTGTTCGATGGACGATTCGCTAGCGTAGTCAACGGCGTGGTAGACTGCGTTCGGTGGGAGTGCTGCTGGTTGACGGCGCGAAAAAGCGCAAACGGTTGCATCCGGGTGTCGGGCGGCCAATTGCTGAGTGAAGGCACCGCCAATGGCACCCGAACTGCCGAAAATAGCTATGTTTTTTATCATATCTTTCCCCCTTCTTTCCGAGGTTATAGTGTTTCTAATAGGCTATCGGCCATCGCGAGTCCGCTGGTAAAGGCGGCTTCGACGCGGCCCTGGATAAGCCAGTCTCCGCATGCGCCGACTTGCTGGTCGGGGCTGATAAAATGGGTCGGGCCTGCTTGCCTTTCGATATTGGCAAAACGCCAGGCGTGAAGGGCTTTGTGTGGCGCTTTGCCGACGTCGAGTCCGATGACGTCGCTGGTTTGAGCGCATAGGTAGTCCATTGCCCACTCTCGGTCGCCTTCTATATGCTCATCGGCCCACTCGTTGGTTGAATGAACCAGCAGGCAGCACGCTCTATTTCTACCGGGCTTCGAGCTGTTGAGGGATATCCAACTGATGTCTCGGCCGCGCACTAGCGCGGCGTCAAATTCCACGGAGACGGGGCAATCAAAGCCGAGCATCAGGGCAAAGCATCCGCGCATATGGGGTGCAGACAGTGCGGAGTGGAATGGCAGCGACGGGGGCAGTAGATCGAAGGCCTGCCGCGCGGGAACGCTTGATATGACCCAGTCGTATGTGCCCAGAGAGATCCCCTGGTCATTGAGCAGTGTCCACCGGTCGCGCGTTCGCTGCGCAGATAGAACGCGCGTGTCGAGTCGAATATCTAGGTCCTGGCTCAGGTGCTTGCCGATGGCGCTCATGCCGGGCACGCCGACGTAGTGGGGAAATTCTTCGTCCCACTGTCGCCGTTTGACGATGGTCGTGCCATCGATCTCAACGAAGCGCGCGTCCCAGCGCTGCACGGTGCCCTCTCGCAGCATGGGGTCTATGCAGGCGCGGAATGCGTTGGATCGAACCTTGAAAAACTGTGCTCCGTGATCAAATGCATATGGGTCTGCCCGCCGCGTTGACAATCGGCCGCTCACACCGCGCGATTTTTCAAAGAGCGTTACTTCTGCGCACCGTTTTAGCCGATGGGCAGCCGTAAGGCCGGCTAGGCCGGCGCCGATAATGGCGATGTTTATCATGTGTATATCTTCCCGGTGTGAATCGCGCTGCTGTGCCTGGTTGCCCCGTTGGCGACGAGGTCATTACTTAGCTACGTCATTTTGGGTGGCATCAGGCCAATGCCCCATGTCGTTTTTTTGCATGCAACGAATCTACTCGAAAGTGATGCAGATGCTATGAGCCAGGACCCGATCCGTTCGCTATGTCATCGCTGCGAACAACCTGCCGAGCAGTGGACGGAGGCCCTACCCGTAGGCAATGGCCGTCTTGGAGCGATGGTATACGGTGGGATGCATACCGAGCACACTCAGTTTAACGAAGATACCGTGTGGAAGGGCCGGCCCCACGACTATGCGCACGCGGGTGCCCATGCGCACTTTGACGAACTGTGCCGTATGACGGTCGGCGCGCTGGCGTATTGCACCCAATCAAGTCGGTCGGCGCGGACAGCTACAGGAGTGGCTTGTTGACAAAGACACTCCAGAGGAAACGCACCGCCATGTTTCGCACCTGTGGGGCTTGCACCCTGGCCAAGAGATAACCGAGCACACGCCGGAGGCGTACGCGGCGGCCGAGTGGTCGCTGCGCTTTCGCGGCGATGCGGGCACGGGCTGGTCAATAGGATGGAAAATCAACTTTTGGGCGCGACTCAAGGACGGCGATCACGCGCCGGAAATGCTGCCATCGGCCGCTGCGCCTGACGGGGTCGAGCCGCACCGAGTACGACGGGAGCGGCACCTATGCGAATCTATTTGATGCGCACCCTCCCTTTCAGATCGACGGCAATTTCGGCGCGACTTCGGGCATGGCGGAGACGCTCTTGCAGTCGCATGGCGGCTACATCGAGCTATTGCCCGCCCTACCCCGCTCCTGGTCGGCAGGGCATGTAAGGGGGCTGTGCGCGCGCGGAGGATTTGTCGTCGATATGGAGTGGCGGGAAAACCGCCTTGTGGCGGCTTGCATCGAAGCGAAGGTAGATGCAGTGTGCCGACTGCGGACGGCGCAAGCGGTTGTGGTGTTGTGCGGCGATGAGCTCGCTGCGGTAGAGCGCAATGAGCGGGGCATTATGGCGTTTGCCGCGCGCGGCGGCAGCGCCTATGCCATTCAACCACGGTAGGCGAGGCGACCGGCGATGGGTGCATACCGGCACGGGCAACGGAACAAGGACAAAAGATAGGAGAATATTCATGGAGGCAATCGATATTGGAACGCGCCGCGAGCTATTTGTCGATCACTACCTGATTGATCGCATCGATGGCCAGGCGGCGTTGAGGATGCACGCGCCAAAGCGAGAAGAGGTGGTTTTTCAGGTAGAGGGCGCAATGGAAAATGCCTGCAGCGGCGTGTATAACGTCCTCGTTGAATCGGAAGGCAACTATCTGCTCTACTACAGGGGGCACTATCCGATCGCCAATACGGAAGGCGATGCCTCGCAGCAGCAGACGGCGCACGTGGCCATTAGCAAAGACGGCCTGCACTTCGAGCGCCCTGAGTTGGGTCTATTCGACGTGGGCGACGGCGGGCGCAACAATGCCATTTGGCGCGGTATTCAGGCGCATAATTTGGTCGTATTTCGCGATAAAAATCCCGATTGCGCCGACGATGCGCGCTTTAAGGCGGTGGGTGGCACCGGCCAGAACAGCCTCTATGCACTTTACTCTCCCGATGGATTTATCTGGCGTTTGGCCCAGGACGAGCCGCTCGCTGTACCCGGGAAATTCGACAGTGCCAACCTGGCTTTTTGGGATGGGGTAACCGGTCAGTACCGCCTGTTTAGCCGCTTTTCTGAGGACGGGCGTGGGCGCGCCATTCAGAGCTGTATTTCGGATGATTTTATCCACTGGAGCGATCCCGTGCCGCACACCTATGACGAGGATGCCCCAGTCGAGGAGTTCTACACCAATGCGACGACGCCAGTGCCCGGAGCCGAGCATATCCTGCTGTCTTTTCCCATGCGCTACGTGGCCGAGCGCACAACGCCGCTGGCCGACATCAGCGCAATGGACTATCCCGGTACCGGCAGTCCAGGCATGGCGGGTATGACCGATGCGGTGATGATGTCCAGTCGCAACGGCACGCACTGGCACCGCCCTTTTCCCGAGGCTTGGCTGCGCGCCGGTCTCGACGAGCGCAACTGGACGCATCGCAATACCTGTCCAGCCATCGGCATCCTACCGCTGAGTGAGACGGAGTGGTCGATGTACGTCAGCGAACACTACGGCTGGCCCGATAACCGCCTGCGGCGGCTCAGCGTTCGCCCATGGGGATTTGCCAGCATCGGAGCCGGCTATGGCGGCGGTCAAGTCCATGCGAAACCCGTGCGCTTTTCTGCGCCGCAGTTGCGCATCAACTTTTCTACTTCAGCCGTTGGTTCGGTGCGCGTTGAACTACAGGGCGACGACGGGCGCGCGCTGCCGGGCTTTGCGCTAGATGATATGGAGCCGCTCTACGGAGACCAGCTCGACGCACCGGTCGCTTGGAGAGGCGGCGGTGATCTGAGTGGACTAGTGGATATGCCAGTGCGCCTGCGCTTTGATCTACGCGATGCCGATGTGTTCTCCCTGCGCTTTACCCAACCCTGAGAATGGAGAGCGAGATTTGCTATGACTGACCAAGTGCTGTACCGGGAGACACATCGCCCGCAGTTTCACTTTTCCGCGCAGAAAAACTGGATTAACGACCCCAATGGATTGGTCTATTACGGGGGCGAGTACCACCTTTTTTTTCAGCATAACCCCGAGAGCGTCGTTTGGAATAATATGACCTGGGGCCATGCCGTCAGCCCCGACTTGGTGCACTGGACGCAACTTGAAAACGCGCTCTATCCCGACGAGCTCGGTACAATTTTTTCCGGCTCTGCCGTTGTCGACTGGCACAATACATCGGGTTTGCAGGAGGGCGACGAGCCACCGCTGATTGCGCTCTATACCTCGGCTGGCGCGCATGCACCCGAACCGGTCCCCTTTACGCAGAGCATGGCTTATAGCAACGATCGTGGGCGCACCTGGACCAAGTGCGCAGACAACCCAGTGCTCGGGCATATAGAGGGCGCCAATCGCGACCCCAAAATCGTTTGGCACGCCGCGACGGAACAGTGGCTGATGGCGCTCTACCTAGACGGTTCGCGCTACGCGCTCTATGGCTCGGACAACCTGCGCCGATGGCAGCACCTGTGCGACCTCGACCTGCCCGGCGTTACCGAATGCCCCGACCTATTTGAACTGGCAGTCGACGGCGATCCGGACAATGCGCGCTGGGTCTATTGGGGGGCCAGCGGCGGTTACTTGCTCGGTCATTTCGACGGAGCGGTCTTCGTAGCGGAAACAGAGGTGCTGCACGCCGAGAGCGGGCCCAACGGCTATGCTGGACAAACCTGGAGTGACGTGCCGCAAGCCGACGGACGGCGCATACAGATATCGTGGATGCGCGGCGGCAAGTATCCGGCGATGCCCTTTAATCAGCAGATGAGCTTCCCCGTCGAATTGACGCTGCGCAGCACGCCAGACGGGATACGCCTGTGTCGCGAGCCGGTGCGCGAGATTGAACTCTTGCACAGCAGAGTGCACTATGGAGAAGACGTTGCGCTCGATCCGGATTGTCCCGTCGTGCCCCAGGTGGGCGAACTGCTCGATATGCGCTTTGATCTGGTGCCCGACCAGGCCAGTGCGGTCATTGCGCGTATTCGCGGTATCGAGCTGCGCTATGACGCAGCCGAGGGCGTGCTGTCGTTTCTCGATGCCAGCGCTCGAGTGGACCTGCGCGATGGCAGGGTGCCGCTGCAGATCTTGGTCGATCGCACGTCGCTCGAATTGTTTGCGCACGGTGGCCAAGTGTCGATGTCGTGCTGCTTTCTGCCCGAGGCTGCCGAGCACGTGCTATCGTTTCACGCGCGCGGAGGCCGTGCGCACCTGTGCGATCTCAGAGTGCACGAGCTGCGCTCGGCGTGGAACTAGGCAGGAATAAGAGCAATTTTTGACAGCAGGTGGTGCATGCTGTATCATGGACGCACAGTATGCACCGCTTCGGAGGAGAGTATGATGAAAGAGCAATCGCAGGGCGGCGGAATTTCTAGGCGCAGCTTTCTCAAGGGCGTTGGCGGCGGTCTCGTCGCCACGGGCACTATTGCCGATGAGTTGCTCGGCCAAGAGGCGTCTGCCCAGGTAGATGGCGCGCACGTATTTAAGGGTAAACAGATCATGGCGCTGTCTGTCAACGGACAGCGCCGCAGCGTCGAAGTGGAACCGCGCACGACGCTGTTGAGCGCGCTGCGCGGTCCGCTCGATCTGACGGGGGCCAAAGAAGTATGCGACCGCGGTCAGTGCGGCGCCTGCACTGTGCTAGTAGACGGTGCGCCCATGCTGGCGTGTATGCTGCTGGCCATCGACGTGCGCAACCGAGCAATCACTACTGTCGAAGGCTTGGACGAAGACGGTGCGCTAAGCGCTGTGCAGGAGGCCTTTGTCGAACTGGATGGGCTGATGTGCGGTTTCTGCACGCCGGGCCTGGTCATGGCCGCCACGGCACTGCTGGGCAAGAATCCCAACCCGACGTCGCAGGACATTCGCCGCGGCTTGTCGGGTAACCTGTGCCGCTGTGGAACCTATCCCAACGTGTTTGCCGCGGTGCAAAAAGCGGCCGAGACCATGAGAGGCTGAGCGATGGCAGCGTGGAAAAAATTGGACGATATGCAGGTGCTCAGCAAAGACCTGCCGCGCGTCGATGCGCCGGACAAGGTCAGCGGTCGCGCCAAATACACTCACGACGTGCGCTTACCCGGTATGCTGTACGCGGCGCTGCTAACCTCTCCCCATCCGGCGGCAAAGGTAATTTCGATCGACGCGAGCGCAGTGCAGAAACTGCCCGGTGTCCGGGCGGTGCTGACCGATGCGCACCCCACTGGCACGGTGCGATTTGCTGGTGAATACGTAGCGGCGGTAGCGGCCACGTCGCCGGAGATTGCCCGCGACGCGCTCGATCTTTTTGTCGTGCACTACGAAGAGCGTTCCTTTGTGGTGAGTACCGACGCAGCCCTCCAAGAGGGCGCACCGCGCGTATTTGCCGATCGCGAAAATGAGCAGGAGGCGCGCGTCCGCGAGGAGGGCGATGTCGAAGCAGCCTTTGCCGCGGCGCATGTGGTAGTCGAAGGTGCGTATCGCACGCAGGTGCAAACGCACTCGCCGCTGGAAACGCACGGCAGCGTAGCGCAGTGGGACGGCGACCGGTTGACCGTTTGGGATTCGACGCAGGCGGTGCACGGCGTGCGCGAGGGCATTGCGGGTATGTTGGAAATACCCGCCGATAAAGTGCGGGTAATTTGCGAGCACATGGGGGGCGGCTTCGGCGCCAAACTGCAGCCCGGTCTCTATTCGGTGCTGGCGGCTCGCCTGGCCAAACAGGCCGGTGCACCCGTGCAACTCATGCTGTCGCGCCGCGACGAACACCTGAGCGTCGGCAACCGCCCCGACAGCATTCAGCAGGTTCGAGCAGGCGCTAGTGCTGACGGTAAGCTCATTGCTTTCGACGCCAAGACCTGGGGAACATCGGGCATTTCCGGCGGGGCTGGCGTGTCGCTGCCCTATGTCTACGCCGTGCCCAACTGGCGCACCGCGCATAGCGACGTGCTGACCAACGGCGGCGGCGGCCGCGCTTTTCGCGCTCCCGGACGGCCGCAGGCGGCGTTTTCGATGGAGCAGGTGATGGACGAATTGGCTGAGAAGCTAGGCCTTGATCCGCTGGAATTTCGCCTGCGCAACGATCCCAACGAAACGCGTCAACAGCAGTGGGCGCTGGGCGCCGAGCGCTTTGGCTGGTCGGCGCGCCAGCCTGCCAACAGCGATACCGGTCCTATCAAACGCGGTATGGGGTTGGGCGCCAGCATCTGGTTTACCGGCGGACGCGGCACGCAGGTGCAGATGTCCGTGCACGGCGACGGTGCGGTGGCCGTGCGCTGCGGCACGCAGGATATTGGCACCGGCACGCGCACCTATGTCGCCGCCATTGCCGCCGAAGAGCTGGGCCTGCCCGTTGAACGCATCACGCCGCTGATCGGCGATTCGGAATATCCCTATTCGGGTGGGTCGGGAGGCAGCACGACGGTGCCTTCGGTGGCGCCGGCAGTTAAAAATGCCGCAGAAAAGACGCGCGCTAAACTGGCAGAACGAGCCGTTGGCCTGCTTGGAGGCGGTGTGGACGACGTGGTCTTTGCTGCAGGCCGCGTGCGCTGTAACGGGCAAAGCATTGCATTTGAAGAGCTCTGCGCCGCGTTGGGAACGGAAGTGCTGACGGTGCACGGCGAGTGGGTCGAAGGCCTATCGGGCAGCGGCGTGGCGGGCTGTCAGTTTGTCGAAGTAGAAGTCGATACCTACACTGGCCGCATTGAGGTCTTGCGCGTGCTATCCGTTTCGGACTGTGGCCTCATACTCGACCGCCTTACCACCCGGAGTCAAATCAACGGCGCGATTATTCAGGGCGTTAGCTATGCCCTTTTCGAAGAGCGCATGATGGATGCCGTGACGGGGACTATGGTCAATGCCGAGTTCGAGAACTACAAAATTGCCGGGGCGCTGGAAACGCCGGACATCGATATTGTCCTCTTTGATCAGCCGGAGCGCGGCGTCATCGGCATCGGTGAACCGCCTACCATACCCACATCGGCAGCCATCGCCAACGCCGTCTACAATGCCATCGGCGTGCGCATGCGCCAGTTGCCCATGACGCCGGATCGCGTGTTAAACGCCCTGCAGGAGGTTTGAGATGATAGATTTCGAATATGTCGATGCGACTCAGCTCAAGACCTTGCCGGCCTTGCTTGACGCGCGCTGGGGGCAAACGGAAATTCTAGCAGGCGGCACGGATCTGCTCGATCGCCTAAAGGAGCGGCTCGATCGGCCGCGGCGCGTGGTCAATATAAAGGGCATAGAAGAACTGCACGGCATCGGGAAGACGCGCAGAGGATTGACCATTGGCGCGCTGACGACGATCGCCGAGTTGGAGCACAGCGAGGCCGTGCACGCTGAGTACGCCGTGCTGGCGGAAGCCGCGGCGTCAATCGCTACGCCGCAGCTGCGCCAAATGGGCACGCTGGGTGGCAATCTGTGCCAGCGTCCGCGCTGCTGGTACTTTCGCGGCGGTCAGTATCCGTGTCTTAAGAAGGGCGGTTTTAAGTGCTATGCCGTTGAGGGGCAAAACAAATACAATGCGATTATGGGCGGAGGACCGAGCTATATCGTGCATCCTTCGGATGCGGCGCCCGCGCTTATCGCCCTCAGTGCGCGCTTGGAAATATACGGTCCGGACGGTCGGCGCGAAGAGCCGGTAGAGTCGTTTTTTCAACTGCCCTATCAGAACTTGATGCGCGAAAATAGGTTGCAGCCCAATGAGGTCATCGCGCGAATTCACGTCCCGCGTCCCGCTTCTGGCACGCGTTCGACCTATGTGAAGTTCCGCGAAAAACAGTCCCTCGATTTTGCCATTAGCAGCGTGGCGGTTGCTCTGCAGTTCGATGGCGATATCGTTGAGCACGCGCGACTGGTGCTGGGCGGCGTTGCGCCCATACCGTGGCGCGTTGCTGCGGCTGAAGATGCGTTAGTCGGAGGGCGTCTCAGCGAAGATGCCATAGAGCGCGCGGCCGCGGCGGCCGTTGCCGATGCCGTGCCGCTCGAGCACAATGGATATAAGGTCGCGTTGAGCAAAAATCTGGTGCGGCGAGCGCTTGGCTCGCTAGCCGCTTGAGGAGAGCACCATGGCCATCTGCAAAAATTTGCGCACTAAAAAGAGCTACATTCCCGCCTTGCAGGATCAAGATTTTCTCGAACGCGAACACCCTCACGCCCAGTATTTTTGTTTGAAGACGCTCCACGCCGTTGGGCCCGATGACGATATGGTATGTCCCAGTGCCTGCGGCGCTGAGCGCACGTGTTTTCAGGCGCTGCTGCAACCGCGTCCCGCCTGATGGAATGCGGTGGTGTTGGTCATCCATCGGCGCGAAGGTAATATATGCAGTATGGACGCATTGCCTCCACGCTAGTAGCTCTTCTCCTCTACAGCTGCGGACCACCGCAGGCCGCCGACGTTTTGCTAGACTACAATCAGCGCGTGCGCAACGCGCTAGAATTGGAATCGCCGCCTCCGCCCCCGCACGACCTGCCGACCTATCCGCGCCGGCGCGACGTGCGCCTCGAGCTGAGCGATCTGCGCATTGGCCTAGTTGATTTGGTATCGCTGGAGCGCTGCGGTTTGGAAGAGCTGGTCGCCGAGCGCAACAGCAGTTTGGGCAAGGTGATGCAGCCCAGCCAGCAGCTTATCTACGAGCACCGACTGCTCGGTTTGGCGCGCGACTGTATGGACACGCTGCGCGCCCATCCACAGCGCGATCCCGAGCTGTTGGAAAAACTGCAAGAGGTGGTTGCTGTTAAAGAGAGCGATATGCCGCGCACCTATTGGAATGCCACCTTTGCCAGTCCGGAGATGGCCGAGCATCTTTCGCTGGCTGCTCCCCTACTCCCTATCGAAATCGAAGTTGACGTGCAGCCGCAGTTGGAAGCGCTGTACTATCTGAGGGATTTGCGCGCTGGGCTGGGACGCTCGGCTACGGAGCTCGTTTCGCAGGAGTTGGAGAGCCACTATGTGCAGCTGCACAACGGCCGCTACGGCGGTCGGTTGTTGCAGTCGATGGACGCGTTGCGATATCATCTGCAGGATGTCGCCGACGCGTTGTCCAAGCGCCAGGACCAGCGGCCTCTGTGTCCGCAGGGTCGTCCGACGCCGAGAGCCGAAGTGATGCAAAATATTTTTCAAAAATTCTACTCGGGACAGGTGCAACCCTATATGGCCCGCGTGCACCGCGAAGGACGCGCTTGGATCGATGCGATGGATGCGCTTGCTGACCAGCAGGAGGCCATGCCCAGGGCCTTTGTTCCCTACCGCCAGGCCGTGCTTTCGGCGCATGACCCCGCCGCTCCGTGGCCACAGTTTGTCGCTGCGATCGACCGTCACACGCGCGTGTGGCAGGCCGTCTTTGCTTCCTGCGGCATGCAGCCGCTTAGCGCTGCTGGAGAAAGTCCCTGATCGCTTCGGCCTGCGGGTGGTTGGGCTGTAGTTGGACTAGTTTGGAAAAATGCTCCTGCGCGCGGCCATCATCTCCCAACTGATTTAGGTAGAGCATCCCCAAGTTGAAATAAGCCGTGCCGTAGTTGGGATCGCAGGCTATAGCGTGCTCCCAGCTTTGTTTGGCTTGGCCATAATGGCCCAGTGGGGCGACCCAGACGAAAGTTGCCGCGCCCATGAAAGCCGATGCAGAGCGGCCAATGCGCAGTATCTCATCCGTTTCCCAGAAGTAGTAGTGTGCGACAGCTTGGCCGAATTCCCAACCGGCCAAGGTCGATTGCACGGCTAGGAATAGGGCATAGCAGAGCGCCAAAACGTAGTAGTGAAAGTGCGGGTAGTAGTGAAAGTGCGAATTTAAATCGCCATCGAAAAAGAGCAATGGCCAGTAGGCGAAATTGAATTTATCGGGATGCCATATAGGAGGAGTAAACAGCGCGGTCGCCCAGCGCAGCGCCAGGGCGATGATTAGCGCTGCGCCTATCCCCCACTGCAGGCCCATCTTGCCTTCCGGCGGTCTCATCCACCTCATCCGTTCTACTCAAACTGCCCGTATAGACCACCGCAGAGCCCTGCGGCCCTAAGGAAATGGCACGTCAGTCCAATTCGAATAAATGCACGATAGTTAGATGCATCATAACCTGCGCCCTTAGGTGACCTGATCGCATTAGCATCTCGCTGTAAGAGGACGCTTGCATCTCTAAACGATCTAATACTTTTTCTGTGGGAATGCGCGACTATTGAGGGCTTGGCGCGGTCTAGTCCATCTGATATATTCCCCCGCTACACACTGCGCTTAACAAAGGATCGCCACTATGTCGTTTAAATTCGTCTTTCTCAGCTCGGAAAACGAGCAAACGCGGGCTTATGCAGCGGCTATGTGCGATGTCGTGCCCAAATTAGAGGTTGTCTTTGCTGCCGATCGCAGCGCGCAACGGGCGGCTCTGCCCGGCGCGCGCGCGTGCTTTGGCACCCTCGACCCGGAACTGCTTGCCGCTGCCGACCAACTCGCGTGGCTAGCTGCACCGGCGGCCGGTCCGCCCAAGGGCTATTACTTTGACGAACTCATCGCCAGCGATGTGCAGGTGACGAATTTTCGCGGCATTTTTAACGACCATATATCCGCGCATATCATGGCCTTTGTGCTGTGCTTTGCGCGCGGGATGCACGCCTACTTTCGCGACCAGTACGACGGCCAGTGGCGCAAAGGGGGTGAGATGCGCCCCGCTACGCACTTGGCCGAATCGACCGCGCTCATCGTTGGGGTAGGTGGCATTGGCGGTGCAACGGCCGTGCACTGCCATCACTTTGGCATGCGCGTTATCGGCATCGATCCGCGCGTTGCAGAAGCGCCGGAGGGCGTCGACCAACTGCGGCGGCCGGACGAGTTAGACGCGCTGCTACCGCAGGCCGATTTCGTCATACTCACCGCGCCGCAGACGCCCTCCACCGAGGGCCTTTTTACAGCTGCTAAATTTGCTCTTATGAAGGAGACGGCTTTTTTCATCAATATTGGCCGTGGCTCCAACGTCGCCCTAGCCGAACTCGATGCCGCTCTGCGCCAGGGCGCGATTGCCGGTGCCGCGCTCGACGTCTTCGAGACCGAGCCCCTGCCGGCTGGCCACCCGCTGTGGACGGCCCCCAACTTTCTCATGACGCCGCATACGGCCGCTGCAGGACCCTATCTGAACCAGCGCCGGTTGGATTTGATGGTGGACAACTGCCGGCGCTTTGACCGAGGTGAGCCACTGGTCAACGTCGTCGACAAGGCAAATTGGTTTTGAAGTTGGGCGGGAATTAGTATGGGGCGGCGCGGCGGTCTATAGAAGGCTGCCGCGCCGTTTCTTTAGGCGCGCAGACGGGGCTCAGCGGAGCCACTCGTCGCGATGTGCTTCGACAAAGGCGTCGTCGTTTAGATGGGGATAAGCCGCGTAGATGCGGTCGATCTCGGCCGCCTGCCCCGGCGATAGGACTTCGCCTTCTTCCAGACACCAGATACCTGCCAATAAACCCTGTCGGCGCAGTATTTCGTGTATGCCGGCGATGCAGCCGGCAAAGCCGTTGGCCGCGTCAAAGAACGCGGCATTGCTGTCGGTTACCTCGATGGCCTGCGTGAGCATGTCTTGGCTTAGCGCTGCGCCGCTGGAGCGGGCGGCCTTACAGCGACCGAGTAGTTCAACCGCCTTGTGCGTCCAGACCGCCCAGTGTCCGAGCAGACCACCGGCGAAGTGCAGTTCGACGCCGTCAAAGACGTGCCGCGTCAGCAGGTCGAGAACGATATTGTCGTCGTTGCCCGTGTAGAGGGCGATGTCGGCAGCGCGCCCCGAAGCGGCTAGCGCACGCAGCACATCGATGGTCTGGTAGCGATTAAATGGTGCAATTTTGATGGCTACGACGTTATCCAATGCGCAGAATCGACGCCAGAAGGCGTAGCTGAGCAGGCGTCCGCCGACCGAGGGCTGGAGGTAAAAGCCAACGATGGGTGCCACGTCGGCCACGGCACGGCAGTGCGCTATCAGGGCGTCGTCATCGGCTTCGCGCAGCGCGGCTAGGCTGAGTAATACGGCGTGATAGCCCAGATCCATGGCCAACTCGGCCTCGGCGACGGCCTGTGCGGTTGGCCCGACGGCACCGGCAATGCGAACGCAGTCGGCACGGCCTTCTGCCGCCATTACGTCTACTGCCAGCTCGAGGACGGGGCGAAAGAGGCCAACGCGCTCGTCGCGAATGGCGAATTGGGTGGTGTGCACGCCCACCGCCAGACCGCCCGCGCCTGCCGCCAAGTAGTAGCGCGAAAGGGCGCGCTGGCGCCGCTCGTCGAGCATGCGCCCGGAAGTGAGGGCCAGCGGGTGGGCGGGGATGACCTGTCCGGCGCGCAGGGCACGCCCGATGTTGTCCGGTAAACGGCTCATAGCAGGGTGCCTACGACGAGGAGGAGTGCGTGCGCTTTGACTTCGTCGTCGACGCTCCACTCCTTGACCTCGCCGCCGATCTTTTCGATGACCTTGTCGGCCATTTGGTGAAACGGCGGTCGGCCGGGGTCGGCGATGACAATCTGGTCTACGCCGGCGGCAACAGATTTTTTGACGAGCTTGTAAATCGGGTCGACCATTTCGTCCCAAAAGCAGATATCGGCGCCCAGCAGCAGGCGCGTTCCCTTTAGATCTTTTTTCTTCAGTTCTTCAAAGGTCGCCTGGCGCGTCTCGATTTTGACGTCGTTGATTTCGGCGTGCAGCTCCAGATAGGGAAAGACAGCCGGATCGGCGTCGAGTCCGGTGACCTTGGCATCGTAGTGTTTGGCGCAAAAAATGCCCGTTGGACCCCAGCCGCAGCCCGCTTCTAGCACGCGCGTCCCCTTGCGTAGGCCCTGCTGCTGAATAAAGTCCATAATGCACCAACTGGAGTTCCACACCTTGTTGCCGTGAATATTAGGTTCGTACTGGCTTTTTAATTTGCGCACGCGCGCATCGGCTGATTTGAGTACCGTGATGCCGTAAGCGTGGCGTTCTGTGCTCTTTTGCTTTTTCTTCTTTCCCATACCTCTGCGTAGTTTTCTCCGTTTTGCTGGCGTCTCTGCAATGCCATCGGCACTGCGCGTTGCACGCGTCTGACGAGGTCTTTAGCGACAGCAAAATGTAAGGGAATTGCGCTCGATCCTCAATTCGCGCAAAGGATACTCTTGGATATAATCTGTGCGCTGCGCCGTCGCTGGCGCGCGCCTGGCGGCTATCGCGAGTTTATCGGCATTGCCATGCCGCTTATTTTGAGCACGGCCAGCTGGAGTGTACAGCACTTTGTCGATCGCGTCTTTCTCACTTGGCATTCGACCGAGGCGCTCGCTGCGGCACTGCCGGCCGGTATCGCCAACTTCACGTTTATCAGTCTCTTTATGGGCACGGCGCAGTATGCCAATACTTTTGTCGCTCAGTATGTCGGTGCGCACCGCCCAGAGCGGGTTGGACCGTCCATTTGGCAGGGAACGTATCTGGCCCTGCTCAGCGGCGTGCTGGCGCTCATACCGGCGCATTTTGCCGGCGATCTCTTTGACTTGATAGGCCACGATCCGAGCATTCGTAGTCAGGAGGTAACGTACTTTCGCATTCTCTGCTACGGAACGGGGCCGCAGGTGCTGGCGACGGCGACGTCGTGCTTTTTTAGCGGCCGCGGAGAGACTTGGGTTGTATTGGCGGTCAACGTGGTGGCAATTGCTGCGAATATTGTGTTGGACTACGCGCTAATCTTTGGCCACTGGGGCTTTCCCGCTCTCGGCATGGCCGGTGCGGCCTGGGCGACCAATATCGGACTGCTCATCTCGGCGGTGGCCTTTACCGCGCTCTTTCTGCGCAAGCGCTACCGCGATGAGTTTGCGACGCTGCGCGGTTGGCGCCCCGATGGACCGCTGCTGCGCCGCCTGCTGCGCTACGGTGCGCCCAACGGCGTTAACTTTATGCTCGATATTATGGCCTTTACGCTGTTCCTGCTGATCGTTGGAAGGCTTGGGGCAAATGAGTTGGCTGCGACCAATTTAGCCTTCAATATCAACAGCCTCGCGTTTATGCCGCTGATTGGCTGTGGCATTGCCGTATCGACGATGGTTGGTCAGCGCCTGGGCCGCGACCAGCCGGAAGAGGCTGAGTACTGCACGTGGACCGGCGTGCACCTAGCTCTGCTCTACATGGGGGGTATGTCGCTGGGCTACCTATTTCTGCCCGATGTGTTTCTCTCGCCTTTTGGCCTGCGCGCGCAGGGAGCAGATTTTATCGCCGCGCGCGATCTGGCGCGTTCGCTGCTGCGCGTGGTGGCCATCTACTGCGTTTTCGATGCGTTTTATATGATTTTTACGGCTGCGCTCAAGGGAGCTGGCGACACCCGCTTTGTCATGTGGCTATCCGTTTTGATGGCTTGGACTCTCATGGTCGTGCCGTCGTTTGTCGCGCTGGCCTATTTCGATGCCGGCATCTTTGTGCTGTGGAGCTTTATCTGCCTGTATATCATCGTCATGGGCATCCTATTCTACGCGCGCTTTCGCGGTGGGCGCTGGAAGAGCATGCGCGTGATCGAAGAGAATGCCGAGATTATTTAGGGATCATATGTAGGCTTCCCTCGACGTCCTCTTCGCGCACATCCATGACCAGCGGATGGTATGCGTCGTTTAGCCACAGCTGCGTTTGGTCGGCGTAGCGCTCGCTGCCGACGTGGCCGCAACGGCCGCCCGTCGTCGTGGCCATCGCCCATCCTTCGCGGCCCATGTCGACAACCAAGCGATAGGTCGAGCCCGACGTCATGACAAAGGGCTGCGCGGTCGAAAAACCGGCGGCGCGCACTGTACCGTTGCCGCCTGAGGTGGGAAAGGGGCCCGGGGAAAATAGGGCGCGCAGGCGGTCGCTGTGCTGGCCCAGCGGGTGCGGAAAGAGCACGCTGTGCAGATGGCCCCAGCGCCATCCCTCGATCTGCGTTCCGCACTGGTCGCGCAGCCAGCCTAGCGCCTCGCGGCAGCAGGCGTCGATCTCATCGTCGATGGCTCGTCCGGCAAACCAGCTTTCCATTTCGCCCTGAAGGAGTCGCCGTGCAAGGGCGCCGCTGCGCTCGGCGGCCAGATCAACCCAGCGCTGTGGGAAACGCGCTGCGGCCACGCGCCGTCGCCAAAAGAGCCAGAAGGCCTCAAAGATAGCTGGACCAATTTCTTCCGTTGCATAGCTACCGTCCCAGGTCGCCAGAATTGAAGCTAGCTCGCCTGCACCATCGACGCCGGATTGGCGCAGGTGGCGTGCCAGCAGCGGGGCCAGCTCTGCGGCGCGCGGATGCCGTATATCGGACTGTATGGCGGCGACCTCCTCGACAGAGAGGACGTCCTGTTGCTCGATGCGCTCGCGTATGCGGCGAAAGCGATAGCCGTCGGCCCAGTGTCCCAGCAGCACGTACTCGCTGCGGCCGCTCAGGGGCGGGTTGTTGGCGGTGGCAACCCAGTCGTGCGTCGGATTGAGTAGGTGCGGTAGTTTGTCAAAGGGCCACCGGCCGTTCCAGTCGTGTGCGGGGTCGTTGGCCGGGCGAAACCCCAGCCAGTCGGCTCTGCGGTGCGGCACAGTGCCGACGGCGTGGTAGCCAATCTGACCACTGGCATCGGCAAAGACGAAGTTGAGATTGGGAAAGGGCCAGCGCGCCAGCGCGCGTATGACCTCGTCCTGTCCGTTGGCGCGCATCAGCGCCAGCATGGACTCGAAGCCGCTGGCGCTGCTGGCTCCGGCCCAGCGCAGCGCCAGCGGCGGATCGCCGTCCTCTGCGACGGGCTGAACGAATTCGTTGACTAGTGGACCGCGCGCCGTATGCTCGATGCGCAGCTCGCTGTCTGGGGCTCCGCGCACGCCGACCTGCTCGCGTTCGACGCGCAGGCGATGCCACTGCTCTCCGTCGCGATAGCGGCCGTCGCGCACCTCTTCTGCATAGAGATCGCGACCTGAAACCAGGTGATTGGTCAGGCCCCAGCAGGCCCCGCGCGTGCGCCCCATATAAATGCCGGGCGTGCCCAAATAAAACGCGCCGATGGCGTCTATGTCGCCGCACTGCAGGTGTGCTTCGTACCATTGACTGGGGTGGTCGAGAGCGTTGTGTGGATCGGAGGCCAGCACCGGCAAACCGCTGGCACTGCGGCTGCTGCCCACCACCCAATTGTTGCTGCCCTCACCCAGGTCGTGGCCGCTTGCTCCACGCGCCCCGTCGCCCGGCACGATGCTCTCGACCAATTCTACCTCGAGAAAGGCATCGAGCATGTCGTCCGGCAGACAGCGCTTGCTGACTTCCTGCAGGGCAATCAGGTCTAAACGGCCGCTGAGCATCCACCAGCGCCACTTCCACACGGCGACGGAATCGGTGGGCGTCCACTCTTCAAAGTCGTAGTCGAGAATGTCGAATTCAAGCGGTCTGTTGGAGCGGCTGTGCTCGGCCGCTGCGTTAATGCCGCGTGCTAGCGCATTGAGCACGGCGCTGACTTCTTCACCGGCTGCTTCGACGGCCGCACGGGCAGAGCGCGCTAGCCCCAAGGTGCGCATGAGACGGTCGGAGTTCAGGCTGGTCGGGCCGAGAATTTCGGCCAGTCGGCCGCGTGCGCGTCGGCGCAGATAGTCCAATTGCCACAGGCGATCCTGTCCCATGGCAAAGCCGAGCGCAAAGTAGGCATCGTCCAAATGCTCTGCGCGCACGTGCGTTGTGCCCCAGCGGTCGCGGCACAACTGCGCATGCCCGTTCACCGCCTGTGGCAATTCGCCGCTGAGCAGTGGCTCTCGACTTTGCGCATGGCGGTGTAGTGCGGCGTGGATATCGTCGAGACCCCGTTCGGCGGCCTGCTCTGCGCTGATTTCAGAGCGCAGCCACTGCAGTAGCACTTCGTATTTTTCATCCATAATTGCCCTCACTTAGTACGGGAATGGTCCTGCGCCACTCCTTGACAAAAATGCCGTTAATGGCGAACCTGCAGCATCGCCGCGCGACCAGTAGGTATGCTGTTGCATGCGGCGCCCAACGGAAATAAGATGGAGCGCATTATGAGTCAGCACTACTGGGGTATTGATCTGGGAGGAACCAAAATCGAAGGCGTTGTTCTCCCTTCCACTGAAGAGCCCGTTCCGCTGCTGCGCCTGCGCGTGCCAACGGAAGCCGATCGTGGCTATCAGCACGTGCTGGGGCAGTTCCAGAAACTGGTCGAACATATGGAGCGCGAAGTCGGACCGCGTCCCGAACGCGTGGGCATTTGTACGCCTGGCGTGATCGATCCACAAACGGAAAAGCTAAAGAACTGCAACGCGACTAGTCTCAACGGCCAGCTGCTGGCACGCGATTTACATAGCGCGTTGCACATGGAGATCGTCACCTCCAACGACGCCAACTGCTTTGCGCTGGCCGAGGCCCGACTCGGGGCGGCACGCGGTGCTGAGTCGGTATTCGGCGTTATTCTCGGTTCGGGCGTGGGCGGCGGCATCGTCGTCGGCAACCGAGCGCTCTACGGGGGGCAGGGCATTGCCGGTGAATGGGGTCACAATCTGCTGGACGCGGCTGGTCCCGCCTGCTACTGCGGGCGCAAGGGCTGCGTTGAAACCATACTTGCCGGTCCCTTTCTCGAGCGATACTATGCCGAGCTCTCTGGGCAGCAGCGCTCTCTGGCAGACATAGCCGCGCGTGCCGAAAGCGGAGACGACGCACATGCTGCAGCGACGATCGACCGCTTAGTAACGCAGTTTGGTCGGGGCATTGCCGCCGTAATTAACGTCCTCGATCCGCACGTAGTTGTGCTGGGCGGCGGCGTCAGCAATATCGATGCGCTCTACACGCGGGGCGTTGAAGAAACGGCCAAACACGTTTTTAACTATCGACTGGATACGCGCATCGTGCGCCACGAACTCGGTGATAGTGCCGGCGTATTTGGCGCTGCGATGTTGGTCGCTTAGACCCAGACCCACCGTCAGGGACTTGGTCGCCTTGCCTTCCACTCGGCATATTCGGCGAGCGTGGCCTCATCGGGCGGATAGGTGCCGACAATACTGGCACCGGCACTGATTTTTTCCAACAAAAATTCCTCTTTGAGTTCCATTTCCTCTGCTGCATCGGCGACGTCTGCCGCTAGGTGGGCCGGAACGACGACGACTCCTTCTTCATCGCCCACGACGATATCGCCGGGAAAGACGGCGACTTCACCGCAGGATACGGCTACTTGAATCTCGCTGGGATGGTGGATCGTCTTGTTGGTATGGGCGTTCATCGCCGACGCATAGGCGGCCAATCCGCTGGCGACGATGGTCGGCGTATCGCGATAGGCGCCGTCTGTGACAATGCCCACTGCGCCGCGCACTTGCAGACGCTTGGCCAGTATGGAGCCCATGGTGCCCGCACTCGTCTGTCCGCGCGCATCGATGACGAATACCGCTCCGGGTAGCACTTGTTCGATGCCTACGCGCTGCACGTCTTTCAGGTTGTCTAGCGGCACTTCGTCGAGGTCTTCACGCGCGGGAATATAGCGCAGCGTAAAGGCGGGTCCCGCCATATGCATTCCCGGTCCCAGCGGTGCCACGCCGTGCATAAAGGTGTTTTTCAGCCCGTGTGAGCGCAGCACCGAAGTCAGGGTCGCCGTGCTCGCACGTTTTAGCTTCTCGCAAATCTCAGTCGATACTTCTACTGCCATGTGCGTTTCTCCCAGTTCAATTTAGCGAATGGCACCGCGCGCATCGACGGGCCAGACGGCTTCCACTCGGCCACCGCGCAGTGCGTAGATCTCGTTATGTTCGTTAAAGCAGGGACACGGATGAGCCAGCACGACCTGCACGCGCTCGCCTATTTGCGGCTTTTGCTCGCAGGCGCTCAAATCGATCTGACCGTGCTCTTCTGATGCACCGCTCAGGCGCGCCTGAGGATACTCGACTACGTAGCCCATGACGACCTGTCCATGAAAGCTGGCCGTGGCGGCGCTTAGCGACTTGCTGCCTGCGTCGATGATGGCGCGGTTTTCGTTGGGGCGGCTAACGACAGTGGCCAAGACGCGTCCGGCGCACTGGGCGACGGTGTGGGTGCCCAACTCGAGGTGTTTGACGCCGCCGACGGGATATTCCCCCGCGCGAAACTCCGTTAGTTCGGGAATCTCGTGTGCGGTGAAGGCGCTCGGCGTGCTGCCGCCGCTGACGATGGGATGGGGCAGGCCCGCTCTGTCGAAGGCATCGAGCACTTCGCGCAGAAACGGTCGCACGCTAGGCGGCGCCGGCATGATCATGACGCCGCGCAGAACTAGCCCCGGCGCCGAATCGACTGCCCTGGCTAGCTCGACGGCGCCCTCGGCGCTGGCCACGCCGGTGCGTCCCTGGTCGAGTTCGATGACGACGCCGACTTCGACGTCGCGCCCTACCGCCGCCGTCGATAGCCCGTCAATGGTGTAGTGCGAATCGGCTGCTACCGTCAAGCGCGTGCGGCGCGCTAGAGCCGTTAGGCGCTCCAGCTTCTGGCGCCCGATAATGTTGAACGGGATTAGAATATCTCCGTCAATGCCGCCGGCGGCCATGATTTCCGCTTCTCCGAGTTTTTGGCAGGTAATGCCAACTGCTCCGCGGCGCATCTGCATATGGGCAATGGCCACGCACTTATGCGTTTTGATATGGGGTCGCAGGCCGATGCCGTGCTGGTTGAAGTAGCTCTGGTAGCGATCGAGGTTATCCTCCAGGCCGTCCAAGTCTACGATCAACGCCGGGGTGTCGAGTTCTTCTATATGCATTGTCGTTTCCTTTCTGCGCAGCCATAGGGTACGCCGCAGCGGATACACCTGTCAATAAGAGCGCCCTGGGCCGCCGCAGTGCTTGTGCAAAATGCGCACAGTGCACTCCTTTTCGTTATGCCTATGGACTTGCAACAGGGGATGCGCACTGCGCTGATGTGCGCGCTGACAACGGGTGATATGGCAGTGCATCGGCGTGCCGTAGAGGCGCTGAGCGCGCGCTTTGGCGATGCGGTCGAAGTGAGTGCGACCTACGATGCCGATGCCGCCGGCTACTATGCATCTGAAATGGGCGAAGGGCTGCGGAAACAGCTAGTGTGCTTTTCTCGTTTGGTTGCCCCCGAAGATCTCTATGCGTTCAAATTGGAGGCGATAAAAATTGAAGAGGCGCTGGCGCACGCGGTCAGTGGCGCGCTTTGCCGGAGGGCCAATATAGACCCTGGGCTGCTCTCGTTGGGGAGCTTGGTGCTCAGCACGAGCAAGCATGCCCCCCACCGAATATGCATTGGGCCAGGCCTTTGGGCCGAAACGACATTGCTCTTTCAGAAAGGGGCGTATCGGCCCCAACCGTGGACGTACTTAGACTATCAGCGCACCGATGTGCAGGCGTTCTTGCTGCGCTGCCGAAGGTGGTTGCGCCAACAACTGCGGGCTGTGTGAGTGGGCCCTTGCCGCTGTTCGTCGTTGCCTTCTTCGCTACGAGCGAATTTCAATTGTCGCATCGCGCTCGGGGCCGACGGAAATCAGCGAGGCGGGCGCGTGGCTCAGTTCGGCAATGCGTTCGACGTAGGCGCGCGCTTTGGCCGGCAGGTCTTCGTAGCGGCGCACTCCGTGCGTGGCCTCTTGCCAACCCTCGAATTCTTCGTAGATCGGTTCGCACTTTTCCAGCACGCGTGGATCGGAGGGAAATTGCTCGAGGATGGCTCCGTCGCAGCGGTAGGCCGTGCAGATCTTGAGGTGTTCCATCGTATCGAGAGTATCCAGCCGCGTCAGGGCAATGCTGGTTAGGCCGTTCAGGCGGGTTGCCGTGCGCACGATGGGTGCATCAAACCAGCCGCAGCGCCGCGGGCGTCCGGTCGTAGCGCCGAATTCGTTGCCCAATGTGCGCAGGTGGTCGCCCTCAGCCCCCAGCATTTCGGTGGGGAAGGGTCCGTTGCCCACGCGCGTGGTGTAGGCCTTGGTCACGCCAATGACTTCGTCGATGCGCGTTGGTCCAACGCCGCTGCCGGTGCAGGCCGCGCCGGCTGTAGTATTGGAAGAGGTGACGTAGGGATAGGTGCCGTGATCGACGTCGAGCAGGGTGCCCTGGGCGCCTTCGAATAGCACGTGGCGTCCCTTGTCGATTTCTTCGTTGAGGTAGAGCGAAATATCCCGCACATAGGGGCGCATGCGTTCCCCATAGGCGGTGTAGTCGTCAATGATCTTGTCCTCGTCGAGCGCATCGACGCCGTAGATTTTGGACAGTATTTCATTTTTGGCCCGAATGGCAGCGCGCAGTTTGTCGCCGAGCGTCTGCGTCTCGAGCAGGTCCATGACGCGCACGCCAAACGTGCGTTCGACCTTGTCGCGATAGGCCGGTCCAATGCCGCGCCCCGTCGTGCCGATTGTCACGCCGTTCTTACTCTCTTCACCTGCCCGGTCAAGCGCCTTGTGATAGGGCATCACCAGATGTGCGCTCTGGCTGATAAACAGCCGTCCTGCACAGGAAAAACCCTTTTCGCGCAGATCTTCTATTTCGCCCAGCAGCGCCTCTGGATCGACGACGACGCCGTTGCCGACGACGCAGGCTTTATCCTCGTGCATGATGCCGGAGGGGATCATGTGAAAGACGAACTCCGTATCGCCTACTTTAACCGTGTGACCGGCGTTGGCTCCCCCTTGGTAGCGGACTACGATATCGGCTTCTAGCGTCAAGTAATCGACGACCTTGGCCTTACCCTCATCGCCCCACTGGGCGCCCAATGCAATTTTCGTTGGCATGATAAATTCCTTTAGAGGCTGGCGCTTTTAGCCCAGGAAATGTAGTCGCGCGAGCGCACGTCGTCGAGCACTTCCTGGGGAATGGGGCCATCTACGTTGAGAATAGTCAGCGCGCTGCCACCAACCTGGTGGCGTCCGCAGGACATCTGCGCGATGTTGACGTCGTGGTTGCCCATGGCCGTGCCAATGTGCCCGATGATGCCGGGAATGTCCTTGTTGACGTAGAACAGCATGTGACCTTGGGGCACGGCGTCAAATGTGTATTCGTCAAAGCGCACTAGGCGTGGGTCGCTCTTGCCGAAGAGCGTTCCGGCCAGCAGGCGGTGCTCTTTGTCCGTCTGGTAGATGACGGTGATCAGGGCGGCGTAGTCCTCGTGCTCGCTGCTGCGCAATTCGTCGACGCGCACGCCGCGCTCTTGAGCGAGAACCGGCGCGTTGACGGCGTTGACCGGCTGTCCCGTAACGCTCGACATGATGCCCTCTAAAACGGCCGATGTCATTATTGAAGTGGGATAGGCGACATCGCCGTGATACTCAACGGTCACGCGTTCCAAGCGGCCTTCGCTCAGCTGGACTTGTAGTTTGCCAAGGCGTTCGGCCAACTCTAAGTAGGGTCGCATTCGCGCATAGATTTCCGGTTCGACAGAAGGCGCGTTGATCGCATTGCGAATGACGCGCCCCATCAGCACGTCGGCGACCTGTGCGGCCACCTGCAGCGCCACGCTCTCCTGTGCTTCTACCGTCGAGGCGCCCAGGTGCGGCGTGCAAATGACGCGTTCGTGTGCCAGCAGTTCGGAACAGGTCGGGGGCTCTTCTTCAAATACGTCGAGCGCAGCCCCGGCTACCTGTCCCGAGTTAAGGTTGCGCAGCAGGGCAGCCTCGTCGATAATGCCTCCGCGCGCGCAGTTGACTAGATAGACACCTTTTTTGCAGGATGCCATTTGCGCGTCGGATATCATGTGGCGCGTCTGCTCGATGAGCGGCAGGTGCACCGTGATAAAGTCGGCAGTCGCGTAAATCTCGTTCGGCTCGGCCAGTTGGGCCCCCAGCGATTCGGCGAATTCATTGGACACGACGGGGTCGTAGCCCAGCACCTTCATGCCAAAGGCGTTTGCGCGTAGAGCGACTTCGCTGCCGACCTTGCCGAGGCCGAGAATGCCAATGGACTTACCGCGCAGTTCGACGCCGGTCAATTTGCTGCGATCCCAGCGGCCCTGTTTGAGCGAAGCCGTGCCCTGCGGAATATTGCGCGCTAAGGCCATGATCATGGCAAAGGAGTGTTCAGCCGTCGAGACGGAGTTGCCGCCCGGCGTATTCATGACGATGACTCCGCCGCGCGTAGCAGCCGCCACGTCGATATTGTCCACGCCCGCTCCGGCGCGCCCGACGACCTTCATCTTCTTAGCGGCTTCTAAAACGGCGGCGGTCACCTGCGTGCCGCTGCGCACGATAAGTGCGTCGTACTCGCCGATTAGGTCGATCAGTGCCGCTTCCTCCAAACCGGTGTTGACATCGACTTCTATACCGGGATTTTCGCGCAGAATTTCTACACAGCGCGCATCCATTTTATCGCTTATCAGTACCTTCAAGTGCAACATCCTCTGCGTTGTAGACTCAATGCTCTTTTAACACCTGTTCTATCCACTCAATTACATCATCGCGTCCCTGTCCGCTCGTGGCGGAGAAGGGAACAAAAGAAATACCGGCAAGCGTCCCCTCGGACTCCAACCGGTCAAAGAGCAGTTTTTGCTTATTGCGCGACAGCTTGTCGGCCTTGGTAAAGACGAGTAAAAACGGCTTGCCCACTTCTTTGAGCCAGTCGATCATCATGCGGTCTAGGTCGGTGGGACCGTGGCGCATATCGATCAACTGCAAGACGGCGCATAGCGGTGCGCGCTGGTCGACGTAGCGGGTAACGATTTTCCCTAGCTTCTCGCGCAGGTCGACACCGCCGTGCACAAAGCCGTAACCGGGCAGATCGACAAAGTAGAGTTCTTCGTTGATCCAGTAGTAGTTCAACTGCTGCGTCTTGCCGGGAGTCGACGAAGTGCGCGCCAGCTTTTTGCGCCGCAGCAAGCGATTGATCAGAGACGACTTGCCTACGTTTGAGCGCCCAGAAAAAGCTATTTCCGGCTGCCCGTCGGCGGGCAGGTCGGCTGCGCGCACGGCGCCAATCGAGAATTCGGCAGAGCGAAACTGCATGGTGCGGCTCAAGCGCGTTTGCGCTGCATCTCCTCGTCGTCTTCTTGGTCGAACCGGTCGATGCCCTTTTCTATCATCTCGGCGGTGATCTGCAGCGACTTTACATCGGACTGCGAAGGTAGGTCGTACATGATGTCCATCATCGCCTGTTCCAGCACGGAGCGCAAACCTCGAGCCCCCGTGCCCTTGCTGACAGTGAGCGAGACGACTTTGCGCAGCGCTTCTTCGGTAAATTCCACTTCGATGCCGTCCATTTCGAAAAGTCGTTTGGACTGTTTGATTATCGCGTCGCGTGGCTCGGTCAAAATGCGCAGTAAATCATCTTCGTCCAGCGAATCCATCGTCGTGATCACCGGCACGCGGCCAACGAATTCGGGAATCATGCCGTAGGCCAACAGGTCTTCGGGTTGCACCTTGGCCAGCAACTCGCTGGCGTCGTCTTCAATGCGGTCTTCGACGGATGCGCCAAACCCCATTGTGCGCTCGCCCACGCGCTGGCTGATGACTTTGTCGAGTCCTTCAAACGCCCCGCCGCAGATAAAGAGAATGTTGCGAGTATTCATCTGGATCATGGGCTGTTCTGGATGCTTGCGCCCGCCTTTGGGGGGGATATTCGCCGTGGTGCCCTCGAGAATTTTCAGCAGCGCTTGCTGCACGCCCTCGCCGGATACGTCTCTGCTGACCGCGGGTGCCGCGCTTTTGCGCGCAACTTTGTCGACTTCGTCCAAATAGAGGATGCCCTTCTCCGCCCGTGCAACATCGTAGTCAGATGCCTGTAGTAGGCCGACTAAAATATTCTCTACGTCTTCGCCAACGTAGCCGGCTTCGGTCAAGATCGTCGCATCGGCAATGGAAAAGGGCACCTGCAGAATTTTGGCCAGTGTCTTGGCCAATTCTGTTTTCCCCGTCCCCGTTGGACCGATGAGCATGACGTTGCTCTTGTCCAACTCGACATCGTCCAGGTCCACGTTGCTGCGAATGCGCTTATAGTGATTGTAGACGGCAACGGATAGGATTTTTTTGGCGCGTTCCTGAGCAATTACATACTCGTCGAGAAAGTCTTTTATCTGCGTCGGCTTGGGAATGTCGCCGGTCTCCCAAGGCAGGGTCTGTTTCTTTTCTTCGGCCAGCACCTCGTTGCACAGTTTGACGCACTCGTTGCATATATGCACCGAAGGGCCGGTAATGATCTTCTCTACCTGGTTATGGCTGCGTCCGCAGAAAGAGCAGCGCGGATCGCCTTTTGTCGGCCGTCTACGCAAGGAACATACTCCTCAAAAGAGTGAGCTTAATCAGTTGCTGACTTCAGCAGGCGATGCGACTTTGGAGGGCGCGATGATCTCGTCGATGATGCCATACTGGACGGCCTGCGCGGTCGTCATAAAAAAGTCGCGCTCGGTATCGCGCGCGATGTTCTCGAGCGGCTGTCCCGTGCAGTCGACGAGAATCTCGTTAATCTGTTCGCGCATTTTAATGATCTCGCGCGCGTGTATCTCCATATCGGAGGCCTGGCCGGTGATGCCACCCATGGGCTGGTGCAGCATGATGCGCGCGTTGGGCAGCGCCTGGCGCTTGCCCTTGGCTCCCCCCGCCAGCAAAACGGCGCCCATGCTTGAAGCCTGTCCAATGCAGATGGTGGAGACATCGGCTGCGATGTACTGCATCGTGTCGTAGATAGCCATGCCGGCCGTGACCAGCCCGCCGGGCGTATTGAGATAGAGCGCAATGTCCTTCTTGGGGTCTTCCGACGCCAGGAACAGCATCTGGGCGATGATTAAGTTGGCGATCTGGTCGTTTATGGGCGTGCCAACAAAAATGATGCGATCCTTGAGCAGGCGGGAGTATATATCGTACGAACGCTCGCCGCGCCCCGTCTGCTCTATCACCATCGGTATGAGAGACATGTCGCTCCTTCTTTCCGTTTGTCCAGCTACACGTTTTCTTCTTTGATCACTGCTTTTTCACTCAGCAGCGCAAAGACTTTGTCCTCTTCGAGCTCGCGGCGCAAGTCGTCGGCGCGCCCGCTGCGCTTTACTTCCTCGACCTTGATGCCGGCCCCTGCGGCGCGTTCGGCCAAGTAGGACTCGAATTCTTCGTCGCCTACGGCGATCTCTGCCTTTTTGCGCACGGCCTCGGTCAGCAGGTAGCTCTTGAGGCGGCGCACGGCATTTTCGCGCTCTTCGTCGCTATGGTCGTGATCGTGGTCGTGGTCGTG
>JAYOYH010000028.1:41820-58377 GCA_038153405.1 Gemmatimonadota bacterium
GCACGGCATTTTCGCGCTCTTCGTCGCTATGGTCGTGATCGTGGTCGTGGTCGTGCTCGTGGTCGTGGTCGTGATCGTGGTCGTGGTCGTGATCGTGATTGTCGCGACGCATCGAGCGCAGATAGTTGTCGACCATGCTCTCGGGCACGTCAAAGGGATTTTTCTCGATCAGCTGGCTGATTAGTTCGCCGCGTTCGCGCTGCTGGCTCATGTAGTTCCAGCGTCCGGCAATTTGCTCCTTGATGCTGTTGCGGAGGTCGTCTAGCGTTTGGAACTGCTCGCCGATATCTTTGGCAAACTCGTCGTCCAATGCCGGCAGGGTGCGCTCGCGCACTTCGCGCGCCTTGACTGCAAAATGCTCGGTTTTGCCAGCCAATTCTTCATTGGGTAGATCGTCGCGATAGGCAAATTTGACGTTGCGTTCCTCGCCGGCGCTGATACCGACGAGCGCTTCCTCAAACTCCGGGCTTGGCGCGTTTTCGTCGCCGATCAGGAAGTAGCGCTCGTCGAATTTCTCGTCGGCTAGGGGCTTGCCCTCTTCGTCTAAGCGCTGCAGGTCGGCGATGAGCACGTCGCCCTTCTCGAGACTGCGTTCAACGGCGCGCTCGGCTGCCTGGCGATTCTGCAGCTCTTTCAGTTGCTCGTCGACCTCCTCATCGCTCACCTCGTGTACCATTCGGGTGATTTCCAACTTTTCATACGCCTCCAATTCGATCTCTGGCCAGATATCGAGCGTTGCCGTAAAGGTGAGGGCCGAACCGGGCTCGTGGTCGAGTTTGGAGATTTGCGGCGGTGCCGCAGGTACTAGTCCTGCTTCGCGCGTGGCCTCTTGCAGGAAGGTGGGTAGCATATCGCTAATCACTTCGCTGCGAATAGATGCGCCGTAGCGCGACTCAATGATGCGCATGGGCACCTTACCCTTGCGAAAGCCGGGTATTTCGATGCGCTTCTGGTAGGAGCGCAATGCGCGACCGATCTCTTTTTCTACGCGCTCAGCCTCAATTTCGACTTCCAGTTCGCGGCCCCATTGGCCTTTTTCTACGACGTTGGTCTTCACGTGCTTCAGCCTTGCAAGAATAGTGGAACAGAATGCGCACGCCGCCCGATAGCAGCGGACGGCGCGTCGTTAAGTCGGTGCGTAATTATGGTGCGAAAGGGGGGACTCGAACCCCCACGCCCTTTCGGGCACTAGATCCTAAGTCTAGCGCGTATACCAATTTCGCCACTTTCGCACGTTGTAAAGCCTCGCGTTAGCGAGGCTTTACACCCATTTCTGGGCCATCATAATAATATAGTATTTCGCTTGAGAAGCAAGGTTATCAAATCGCTTCCCAGGCGTCCATGCTCTTGTCCAGATGAGTTCGCAGATCGGCCATGGGCACGCGCTGCTGCTCCATTGAGTCGCGATCGCGCACGGTGACGGTTTGGTTTTCCAGCGTTTCCGAGTCGACGGTAATGCAAAACGGCGTGCCCACCTCGTCCATGCGACGGTAGCGCCGACCGACGGCACCGCTTTCGTCGTACACCACGTGGAAGTGCGCGCGCAGGTCTGCAGTGATTTTGCGGGCGATCTCGGGCATGCCGTCGCGCTTAACCAGCGGTAAGACGGCCGCTTTGATCGGCGCCATGCGCGGGTGAAAACGCATGACGACGCGCGTTTCTCCTTTGACCTCCTCTTCGTGGTATGCATTGACCAGGCAGGCCATGGTCGTGCGACTCGCGCCGATCGAAGTCTCGATAACACAGGGAACAAACTTTTCGCGACTCTCTTCATCAAAATACTGGAGCTTCTTGCCAGAATACTGCTCGTGCTGCGATAGGTCGAAGTTGGAGCGGTTGTGAATGCCCTCGATCTCACCCGGCCCAAAGGGGAACTCGTACTGGATGTCGAAGGCGGCGCTGGCGTAGTGAGCCAATTCGTCGCCCTGGTGTTCGTGCCAGCTGAGTTTTTTCTCAGGGAGCCCGATATTGCGGAACCAATTCCAGCGCTCTTCGCGCCAGTACTCAAAGTGCTTGTCCTGCGTGCCCGGCGCCACGAAATACTGCATTTCCATCTGCTCAAATTCGCGCGTGCGAAAGAGAAAGTTCTTGGTGGTGATCTCGTTGCGAAACGCCTTGCCGATTTGCGCAATGCCGAAGGGTAGCTTCTGGCGCATGGCCGACTGCACGTTGAGGTAGTTGACGAAAATACCCTGGGCTGTTTCCGGACGCAGGTAAATGCGCGCACTCTCGTCCTCGAGCGGTCCGACAAAGGTCTTAAACATTAGGTTGAATTGACGCGCCTCGCTCAGATCGTTGCCCTTGGGGCTCTTGAGTTCGATTTCGACGGCTTTGGCCATCATGGCTTCCATACCGAGGCCGGTGACGTCGACGCCGTTTTCTTCCAATAGCTGGTCGAGGCGATAGCGCTCGTTGGTCTTTTTATCCTCGACCATTGGATCGCTGAATCCCGCGACGTGACCGGAAGCTTCCCAGACTTTGGCGTGCATTAGAATGCTCGCATCGAGTCCCTCGACGTCTTCGCGGTAAGTCATGGCGCGCCACCAGGCATCTTTGACGTTTCTCAGCAGCTCGACGCCGAGCGGTCCGTAGTCCCAGCAGCCGTTGAGTCCGCCGTATATCTCGGAGCTCTGAAAGACAAATCCCTTGCGCTTGCACAGCGATACCAGTTTTTCCATCACATCAGCCATACCTGTATATCTCCTTCGAGAGGCCGAGTCCGCGCAACAGCGCTGTTAGAAGGCCTCGGTATATTGAGTTATTTCGATGTATTAAGATCCCAACGCCGACTGCTGTCGGCGCAGCGAGTCCAGAAAGTGCAGGGAGCGCAGGTGCCCTCGGCCGCTGCCGTAGTAGTCAAAAAACGCGCTCAGCGCCGCGCGAATTTCGCCGCGCTGAGACGGAGCGGCCGGCATGGCCTCTTTACTGTAGGTTCGCAGCGTCTGCAGCTGGGCGAGAAAGAGCAGGCTTTCGCCCGGCAGCCGCGTGCCGTTTCCCGCTCCGCAGGACGCGCACATTCCGCCGCCCTGCGCCGCGCTAAACCACAGCCAGGCTCCGGCCAACTCGCGCCGACAGCCCACGCACTGGCGCAGTTCGGGGGTATAACCCAGGGCATCTAACACGCGCAGCTGATAGTACCAAAAGAGCGACTCCACCTGTTCGATATCGACTTCTGTAAGGCCAATCAGCACGCCGCGTAAACACCGATAAAGACGCGCGTTGGGCTCGCCCTCAATGGTTAGTCCGTCGACTAGCTCTAACGCTGCATTGGCTAGGGAAAAACGCTCCAGGTCTGCGCCGAATACTGGAGGTTCGCTCAGCAGCAGGCACTCGCTGAGCGTCTGCAGTTCGCGGGTGTCGCGCATATAGCAGACGATTTGCACTTCTGCCATCAAATCTAATGCAGAGCTAAATTTGCTCTTGATGCGGCGCGCGCCTTTGGCCGTGGCCTTCAGCTTGCCGAACTCTTCCGTGAAGAGCGTTGCCAGACGGCTAGTCTCTCCCATGCGCCGGCTGCGCAGCACAATGGCGTTCGTCTTGATTATGGAGCGCCGCACCTCAGTCGCTCTCACCGGCAGGCAGGGCGTAGACGCGCTCGCCCTTTTTGCTCATTCCGTATTCCTCGCGCGCGACCTTTTCTACGTAGCTCATATCGTTTTCCAGTCGCCAGAGCACGTTCTTTAAGCTGTCGCGCTCGGCCTGCAGCAGCGCGACCTGTGTCTGCAAGTCGGCTAGTTTGTCGCGTTTTCCACCCATCGTCCAGAAGGCGGATTCGCCCAGGGCGATATACGCGGCTAAGGCAATGATCACTAGAGCGCCGACCAGCCGCCAGCGCGACGGAGCGACAACGACGGGTGCCGGGCGCTTTTTCTGCGTGATTTTGGGGCTCATAAGATCGCCTCAGGAGCACATTGCGCTAGAAGAGGACGAGGTCATCGCGGTGAATTACCTCTAAGGCAGGACGGCCCAATTCGCGCTCCACGTCGGGCGAACTTTTGCCGAAAACGCGCCGCAGATCGGCGGCGGTATAACGACACACACCGCGGCCCAACTCGTCGCCTTGCTCGTTGTCGATGCGCACGACATCGCCTGCGGCGAATTCGCCATCGCAGGCGACTACGCCGGCCGGCAGCAGGCTGCGATAGTGCTCGGCCAATGCGCGCTGGGCGCCGCCGTCGACGATAACGCAGCCGCGGTGCTGGCTGGCAAAGGCGATCCAGCGCTTGCGGCTGCCCATGCGTTTGCCCATCGGACAAAACAGCGTGCCGAGTGGCTGCCCGTCCATAATATCGAGCAGGCGATGCTTGCGCCCATGCGCGATGATGGTCATCTCTCCACAGGTCATCAGCAGGCGCGCGGCGCGCAGCTTGGTGAGCATGCCGCCGCTGCCAACGCCGCTGTATGCGCGCCCGGCCATTGCCTCGAGTCGCGCATCGTTGTCGCGCACTTCGCACAGCAGGTCGCCTTCGGGGCCATGGGGACCAAAGGCGGTATACAGTCCTTCGACATCGGACATGATCACCAGCAGGTCGGCGCGAATCAGGTTGCTGACATAGGCAGCGAGCATGTCGTTTTCACCTAAGCGGCGCTTCAACTCGGCGACGGCGACGCTGTCGTTCTCGTTGATGATTGGCACGGCGCCGTAGTCGAACAGACTGCGAAAAGTGTTTTCCAAGTTTACGTAGCGGCGGCGATCGCCCAATATATCTTCTGCCGTTAATAGTACCTGTCCGACCGGCACGTCGCTGCGGCGGAAGAGCGTCTTGTAGGAGTTCATCATCAGGTTTTGACCGATGGAGGCCAGCGCCTGCAACTCGGCGATGCCGTCCGGACGCTGCGCCAAGCCCATGCGGCCCATGCCGGCTGCAACGGCGCCGGACGTGACGATGGCGACTTCGACGCCGCGCTCGCGCAGTGCGATAACGTCTTTGACGAGCTGGCGGATTGCGATGCGATTGGGTTTGTGTTGGGCGGTCGTTAACACGCTACTGCCGATTTTTACGACCATGCGCCGCACGTTGCGCATCTGTGTGCGCGCTGTTCTATCTGCGTTCACAGCCGCACTACGACCCCCTTCTGGGCAAGGTAGCTTTTCACTTCTGGGATGGAGTGCTGCTCGAAATGGAAGATAGATGCGGCCAGCGCCGCGCTCGCTTCGCCTTCCGTTAGGACCTCGTATATGTGGTCCATATTGCCCGCCCCGCCCGAGGCGACGATGGGCACGCGCACGCGGTGTGCGACTTCCTTGTTTAGCTCGAGGTCGTAGCCGGCACGCGTGCCATCGGCATCAATGCTGTTGAGCACCAATTCGCCCGCCCCCCTGCCAACTAGTTCCTGCACCCATTCTAACGCATCGATCCCCGTCGCGGTGCGGCCGCCGTTGATATAGATCTCCCAGGACGTCTTCTCGCCTTCTTGCGCAGGACGGCGCAGCGCGTCGATAGCGCCGACGATGCACTGCGAGCCAAAGCTCTCAGCGCTCTGGTTTATGATGTCGGGCGTGTGCACGTGAGCCGAGTTGATCGATACCTTATCGGCGCCGCTCTTGAGGATGGTGCGCACGTCCTCAAAGGTGCGGATGCCGCCGCCGACGGTAAGCGGGATAAAGACCTGTTCGGATACCTGGCGCACCAAGTCCATGACGATGGCCCGTCCATCGGCCGATGCCGTTATGTCGTAGAACACCAATTCGTCGGCGCCCTCGCGATCGTAGCGCGCGGCTAACTCGACGGGGTCACCGGCGTCGCGGTCAGCCGAAAAGCGCACTCCGCGCACGTTGCGGCCGTTTTTTACATCGAGGCATGGAATAATGCGCTTGGCCAGCATGGTCAACTCATATGCGCGAAGTTTTTCAGGATTTGGAGACCGCGATCCTGGCTTTTTTCCGGATGGAACTGGACGCCGTAGACGCCATCGCGGCCGGCGATCGAAACGTAGTCCAATCCGTAGTTCGTGGTGGCTACGCAGTCGCTTTCGATTTTGGATGTTGCGTAGTACGAATGGACGAAGTAGAAAAAGCTGCCTGTTGGGACGCCCTCGAGCAAAGGCGTTTCACGGCGAATATCGATCTGGTTCCAGCCGATTTGCGGCACGCGTTCGCTGGCGGGGAAGCGCGTGCACTGTCCCGGTAACAGAGCCAATCCCTGGTGCAATCCCATTTCTTCGCTCGCTTCGAACATGAGCTGCAGGCCGACGCAAATGCCGAGAAACGGCTTGCCTGCCTCAATGCCGCGCTGGATGCACTCGACCCAGCCCCCACTGTGCAAGTTGCGCATGGCATCGCCAAAGGCGGCGTCTCCGGGCAGCACTAGGTGGCTTGCGTCGACGGCGTGCTCTGGTTTTTCGACGATATGCGCCGCAAAACCGAGAAACTGGAAGGCTTTCTCTACGCTGCGCAGATTGCCCATGCCGTAGTCGATAATTGCAATCACGACGCGCCCAATTCGCGCGAGCGCTGGCTGGCCGCCAGCACGGCATTCATCAGCGCGGCGCGCACGCCGCCTTGTTCCATGGCGTGCAGGCCGGCAATGGTCGTTCCTCCTGGCGAGGTGACCTGCTCTTTGAGCTGGGATGGATGCAGCTCGCCGCGCAGAACCATCTGTGCGGCCCCCGCGACGGTTTGTGCGGCCAGTTGTAGGGCCGTAGCGCGCGGCAAGCCGGCGCCCACGCCCCCGTCAGCGAGTGCGTCTATGATCGCATAGACATAGGCTGGACCGCTGCCCGACAGGCCCGTTACAGCGTCCATTTGCGCCTCGCTGACCTCGATGGCGCTGCCGACTAGCTCTAACAATTGGACGACGCGCTGCACCTGCTGTGCGTCAGCGAAGCGCCCGGCGCACAGGGCACAAGCACCCATGCGCAAGCGCACCAGCGTCTGCGGCATGACGCGGACCACGGGGACTTCGCCGCCGATATGCTCTTCTATGGTCTGCGTTGCAACGCCGGCCATCATGGAGACGACAACCTGTCCAGGAGAGAGTGCGTTGGCCAATTGGGGCAAGACGCTCTGAGCCACCTGCGGCTTTATGCCGAGAACGACAAAGTGGCTGTCGAATACCGCATCGCTCAGCTCGGTGCCCGTGCGGATGCCGAGCTCGATCAGCGCCTGCAGGGCTGCAGGAAGTGGATCTACGGCGGCTAATTGCCCCCGTGCGATTTTGCCGGAGTCCAGCAGGCCCGCGATCAGCGCGCGGCTCATATGGCCCGCGCCGATGAATCCAATGCGACAATCTTCCATGGCAATCAGTATCCGAAGTGCTTGGACGGAGAGACGGCTACAGAACGCAGCACAATCATAGCTAAGTTAGATTAAAATAGACCACTTATTGCACTATGTCAAATGATAGAGATGGCTGTAAATATCGCTGATACAGTCCCTTAACACACCTAGAATACCCGCGAAAACGAGGATTTCTCCTTGACGAAGGGCTTTGTAGCATGCTATCTTTGGCGCGAAATGCATATAAAATCTAGTAATATGTGCCATTTGAGGGCAAAGTACCTGTTGCGAAGCACTTGCCCATCTCGATTTCTAAATCCATCCCAACCTCATGAACTTCACAAGGAGTAGAGGCAATGGCTAAGAAAAAGGCACCGGCAAGGAAGGCCCCGGCAAAGAAGGCCCCGGCAAAGAAGGCCCCGGCAAAGAAGGCCCCGGCAAAGAAGGCTAAGCGCAAGCCCAATCCGTCGTTTATGCGGCCTCTGCAGCCCGATGCGACACTGGGTGCCGTCATTGGCAACAAGGCCATACCGCGCACGCAAGTCACAAAGAAGATTTGGGATTACATTAAGAAAAACAACTTACAGGACAACCAGAACAAACGCATGATCAATGCCGACGATAAGCTCAAAGAAGTTTTTGGCGGCAAAAAGCAAGTCAGCATGTTTGAAATGACCAAATTGGTCAACATGCACCTGAGTTGATTCGAACCGTCGGCACCGATTGGCGCTAACGCCGTTGTACGAGAGAGGGGCTTCTGACCGGAGCCCCTCTCTTTTCTCGTTGCACCCATAACGCGTTAACATATGGCTCTATTTCTCTTTGCCACCGGTACTGTTCTCCTGGTATCTTGCATATGCTCGCTGCTGGAGGCTGCGCTCTACTCGCTTCCCGTGAGCCAGATTGAGATACTTGCGCGCGACCAGCGGACGTCGGGCAAGATCCTCAAGAGACTGCACGAGGATATACAACGTCCCATATCGGCCATTCTAACGCTGAACACGCTGGCCAATACGGGGGGCGCTGCTATTGCCGGTGCGGCCTTTGTCGGCGTGTTTCCACAAACGCCGGAGACCTATTTTACGCTGGCCATATCGCTGGGCGTGCTCGTATTCTCCGAGATTATTCCCAAGACGGCCGGCGTGGTGTATGCCCGTCCTCTCGCCCGTTTTATTGCCCATCCCATCCAGTGGCTCGTCTGGCTGTTTTCTCCCTTTATCTGGCTCAATAATTTCATCACGAGGTTGATAATGCGCGGTGGTCAGACCTCAAAGGGGGTTACGCCTGAGGAAATCGAGATCATTGCGCGCATGAGTCGTCAAGCTGGAGCGATTTCCCCCGAACAGGAGCGGGTGATCAGCAATATCATCAACTTGGAAACGGTGCGCGCTCGGGAAATTATGACGCCGCGCACCGTGGTGTTTGCCCTCGATCGCAGTTTGAGCTTGGGCGAGGCGCGGCTGCAGGCAGGAGCTTGGACGCATACGCGCGTCCCACTCTACGACGGCGAACGGGAGAATATCGTTTCGCTGGTGCTGCGCCGAGACGTTTTTTCGGCCATTGCCGACGGCGGGGAAAACAAGAAACTCTCCGACATAGAGCGCCCGGTACACATCGTGCCCGAATCGGCGCGCGCTAGCCAACTGCTACAGGAGTATATAAAGCGGCGCGAGCACCTATTCGTCGCCATTGACGAATACGGCATATTCTCCGGTATTATAACGCTGGAAGACGTCATTGAGGCGATCGTCGGTCAGGAGATCGTCGGCGAATTCGATCTGGCTGTGGATATGCGCGAACGGGCACGCCGGCGCGGCCAGCATCTTCGAGAAGACTAGCTTCTATTCGGCAACGCCCTCGTTTCACGCGTTCGGTGTGCTCGGCACAGCCCTTTGCTGCGACGGCCGTTGCGGGACACTGTTGTGCGCAGTCGATCCCTTTGTCCACCCCATGTCCAAGGAGTAAATAGTCCAGATGAAAGCGCTCGTCGCCCTCTCCGACGGCACGATATTCGAAGGCCGCGCCTTTGGCGCCCGCGGCGAAAGCTTCGGCGAAATGGTCTTTAATACCAGTATGACCGGCTATCAGGAGATACTTACGGATCCGTCCTATGCCGGGCAGATCGTCTCCATGACGTATCCGATGATTGGCAATTACGGCGTTAACGCAGAGGACGACGAGTCGTCGCATCCGCACGTGCGCGGTTTTATCGTCAAGGAGTGTGCGCGCGTCCACAGCAATTGGCGCGCTACACAGAGTCTGCCCGACTATCTGAACGAGCATGGGATTGTCGGCGTAGAGGGTATTGACACGCGCGAGCTAACGCGGCGCGTGCGGATCCACGGCGTTATGGATGCGGCCATTTCTACCGAAGATCTGGATCCCGAGAGCCTGCTGGCCAAGGCGCGTGCCTGGGAGGGGTTAGAGGGACGCGATATGGCGACGGAGGTGAGCTGTAGCGAGGCCTATGTCGCTTCGCCTGACAGTCCGCGCTTTCACGTAGTGGCCTACGACTTCGGCATCAAGCGCAATATTGTGCGCTGTCTCAACGCCGTGGGCTGCAAAGTTACGGTGGTGCCGGCTCGCACGCCGGCAGAGGAGGCGCTGGCGCTGAAACCCGACGGCATCTTCTTGTCGAACGGACCCGGCGATCCGCGCCCGTTGGACTATGCCATAGAGACGACGCGGCAGTTGGTTGGCAAGAAGCCGCTCTTTGGCATCTGTCTCGGTCACGAAATACTCGGTTTGGCCTTTGGCGCGCAGATTTTCCGCCTCAAATTTGGTCATCGTGGTGCCAACCAGCCGATTCGCGAACACGCGACGGGTCGCATACTTATCACATCGGAAAACCACGGCTGGGGCATAGAAGCCGAATCGCTGCCGGATGAGCTGGAAGTCACCCGAATCAACCTCAACGACCAGTGCGTCGAGGGCATGCAGCACCGCGAGCTGCCGATTTTCTCCATTCAGTGCCACCCGGAAGCATCGCCGGGTCCGCACGACAGCTTTCATCTATTTGAGCACTTTGCCGAACTCATGGAAAAGCACGTCGCCTGAATTGCCCGTCTGATATTCGCTGAGACGCATTGGGCCCCGCGGCTGCGCGCTGCGGGGCTCTGCGTTTTTAGGACTCAAATGGGTTGCTTGACCGACGCCGCGTATGGTGTTTTTATAGTCGCCGTTTTCCGCGCGCATTTCTTCCCATAGGAGGCGGCTATGCCCACGATTCAACACGAGGCTCTCAACGACCTCGTCTTCCGCATCTTCCATGCCACCGGTATTCCCGAGGCGGACGCCCGCATCGTGGCCGACCATCTCGTCAACAGCCAGCTATATGGGCACGACTCGCACGGCACGTGGTTTACGCCGGCCTACGCGCGCGGCATGCTCGCCGGCTATCGGCGCTGGGAGGATCACGAGGTGCTGCGCGACAATCCGGTGCTGCGCGTGATCGACGCCAAGGGGGCCAACGGCATTGTATCGGTAACGCGGGCTCTGGATATCGCCGTGGAGAAAGCGGAGAAATCGACCTTTGGCTTTGTCGGACTCAGCAATACCACCCATATTGGCCGCCTCGGCGACTACCCGCCACGGATGGCTGAAAGGGGCATGATTGGCATGGTTTGGCTCAACGGCGGCGGCGTATTTCTGGCGCCGTTTGGCTCAGCCGATCGCCGCCTGCGCCCCGAGCCCATCGCCTTTTCTGCGCCGCGTAAGAACGGACCCCCATTTATGCTCGATATGACGATGACGGTTGTGGCCGGCGGCAAAATCGAGCAGAAGTTTATACGCGGTGAGCAGATGCCGGATGGCTGGGTGATCGATCCACAGGGCAACAGCGTCAGCGATCCGGCGCGCTATAAAGACGATCCAGAAAACACGGGTGTGCTGCCGCTGGGCGGCATGCAGTTTGGCCACAAGGGCTATGGTCTGGGTATGATGGTGGAGATGCTGGTCGGCCCACTATCGCACGCCGGGTGCACCAAGGCGGCCAGCGGGACCGGTGGAGGCGTGATGATTCTGGCCATCAATATAGAGGATTTCATCGAGCTAGCCAGCTACGAAGAAGAGGTCGAGGCGCTGGCCGAATGGGTGTGTTCGGCGCGCCCGCTGCCCGGCTTCGACAAGGTGTATACGCCCGGTCAGATCGAAGAAGAAACCTACGCGCGGCTGATCAGCGAAGGCATTGATTTACCGGAGCCGACGTGGAAGGCCATCGGTGAAATAGCCGGTGAGCTGGGCGTCGAGATGCCGCAGGTATAGTGCGCCGCTCGCTATGGGCAAACCAGTATATCCCATATGGCGCTGCCGTCGGGAGTGCGTACTGTGTGCACGAGCTGCCAATCGGTTGTACTTACGTAGGTGCGTGCTTCGCCCGCAAAGGCAATGAGTGCCCTGTTGGACCGTGTATGCGCATCACATGGAAACGCCGAGCAAGCCGCGCGAAAACTGGAAATCGGCGTTGCCCTGGCGTCGCGCCTTAGCTTCGTAGCGCCGCGAGGCGGCCCGCGCCAGCAGGTCGAGCAGTTGCGCCGCCCAATCGGCGGGATCGCCGTCTAACACCAAGTCTAGATCCTGGCCAAAGTGCATCTGCACGTGTTTATCGGCAGAGAACTGCAGCAGTGGAACCAACGGGTGTCCCTGTAGCGGATGTTCACCGGCGTGGGCCAACATGAGTTCGACGCCGGTTGCCGCTATACCGGTCAGCGTTTCCGTCCAGTGCTCGGTCTGTGTTTCCATGATATGCAAGCCCGGGCCCGGTGCGCGCTCGCCGTAGGACAGCGAGGGGCGCGGCTCGATACCGACTAAGCCGCCGTCGACAAAAACGGGCTCGGCCAGCAGCGCGTCGCTGGCGGGTGCGACGACGAGCCCGCCGCTGCCGGCAATCCAACGCGTCAGTTTTTCCATCGCCTCCGCCGCGCCCTGTGGCAGTGGTCCCGAGCTAAGCAGTGCAACGTTGAGCCCTTCAAGTCCCACGCTGCCCGTGTCGAGCGGTGCGTAGTGCTGTAATTCGCTGGCAAAGTACGCCTCTACGCGCTCAACGGCTGCGTCAATGCCACCGTCCATCTGCACGCTAGCCCATCCAAAGCGCGCTTCGTCCACGCCCAGGGCACGCAGGTGCTGGCGCATGTAATCGTTGTGCGTTTTCTCGCAGCCGTGCTCTAGGAGGAGCGCCGGGCCGACGAGCGGATGCAACAGGTAGCTGACCATCGAGCGGGCGAACATGGCTTCTGCCGTAGTCCCCGCCACGCCGCAGCCCTCCGTATGCACGAGCGCGACAAAGCGAGAAATGCCGCGCTCGTTGCCCACGCCGCGCTCGTTGAGGCGTTCGGCAATCATGCGCGCTACTTGTCCCGAGCACAGGCTCGTTGGCAGAATGAGTCCCACTCGGTCGCTCGTCCACGCTCCGTCGCGACGAAGGGCGTCAATATGCACTTCGGGGACTCCGTCGACTTCGGGCCGTATACCGTAGCCATCCGGAGAGGGCGCGCTGCGCAGGGCTTCTAGTGCGTCGCTGTTTTTCTGCGGCCAATTGCGCCAAATCTGCACCTGTGCATGCCCGGCCCGCTCCCCTTTTGAACGCTGTCCGCCGGCTACGGCCACCGTCAGATCGAGCATCGAAGCACCTAACTCGTCCATGGGGGTGCCATCCTGGTAGGCGCCGGCGTTGACGTCCATATCGCGCTCGAGCATCTCGAAGCGCTGGGTCGTCGTAACGACTTTGAGCGTGGGCACAAAGGGAAAGTTGGTAATCGAGCCGTTGCCGGTAACGAAAAAGATGGCGTTGCAACCGGCAGCGACCTGTCCGGCAATGCTCTCGAGGTCGTTGCCGGGACTGTCCATGAAGTAGTAGCCGGAATCGCGCATGGGCTCGCCGTATTCGATGCAGTAGTCGAGGCGGGTGTCCGGATGGCGCTTCATGGCAGCGCCGATCGATTTGAGGACGATGTTATACAGGCCGCGAAACTTGTTGCCGCCGGACGGATTGCCTTCGGCGGACTCTCCGTGCCAAGCTACGCGCTCTTTAAAACGCTCAACCATGGTTAAGAAGCGCTGTGCGGTATCGGCGTCGCGCACGTTTTGCAAGACATAGGGCTCAGCACCGATCAGTTCGTCGGTTTCGGCCAGATTGGCACCGCCGCCGTAGCGAATCACCTCTTTGGCCACCCATGAGACGAGTGGGTTGCCGGATACACCGGAAAAGGCGTCCGAACCGCCGCACTGGAGGGCGATGCGCAAATGGGCCAGCGATTCGGCCGTGCGCACGTTGGCATCTACGGTGGGAAGCCAGGCGCGGATCTGTTCCTCAGCCGTTTGCAGTTGATCGACAAAATTCCGCTCGATGCGCATAAAGCGGTGCGGAACGGCATCCAACGGGTAGCCATTCTCCTCCATGTAGGCGCGCAGCGCCGCATTATTGACGGCTTCGCTGCCGTAGTCGACGGCCAGAACAGCGCCAATATTGGGGTGCACCATAAAGCCGGCCAGCGTGCGCAACAGCAGTTCGCGATTGTTGGGCTCGCTGCGACCACCACCTTCGGTGTGCGCCACGGCAACGACGCCGTCGATGTGCTCGTGACTGGCAGCCACCTTGTGCGTCATCGCAGCCAACTGGCGCGCAAAGCCGGTCGTGCGCGATGACGTGCCCAACACGGCGATGTAGTTGCGCGTTCCCACGCCGCGTCCGCCTGGGCGCTTGTAGCCCATAAACGTTCGTTCGTCCCCGTGTGGAGTGAGCGCTCGCCCTGGAAAAAATGCGCTGGAGTCGAGCACGTAGGGCTCTATGTAATCGGCGAAATTGGCCGAAGGCGGCAGCGCGAAATCGATCGATCGCCCGCGCAGCGCTTCCAACATGCCCGCGTTGCACACGTAGTTACCGGGTTCAATGGTGTGTAGCGCTCGCCCGAACGGCAGGCCCCATGACAGCAACTTATCGCCGCGCGCAATCTCTTCAACGGCAAAGCGATGGCCCTCCATCACGGTGTGGTTTAGGCTGAACAGACCATCGCCGTGGCGTATCTGGCTACCTGCTTCAAGCCGCTGAACGGCTATGGCTACGTTGTCTCCCGGCAGGGGCAGGCGGCCAACTTGTGCAAAATCGAATGTGTGACTCATAGATGTCCTCAGAAGAGCTTGAATTTGTCGGGGTCGATGAAGTTCGCCTGCCGCACTAGTGCGGCATTGAGTAGCTCGATAGCCACGCGCGACTCCAGCGTGACGCCGGCGCGCACGCCGAGGCAGGGATCGTGCCGTCCTTTGCGCAGCTCGAAGTCGACTTCCGAAAAATCTTTGCGCACGGACTGCTGTTTCAACGCAATGGTCGAAGTCGGCTTGAAGCTGACGCGGCACACTAGTGGCTTGCCAGTAGTTATACCGCCGAGCAGTCCGCCATGGTTGTTACTCGTATAGCCGCTGTGGCGAATGGGATCGTTGTTTTCGCTGCCCAAGCGCTCTGCCACGTGCGCTCCGGCGCCGATTTCGCAGGCCTGTACGGCGTGCAAGCCGCCGAGGCTGCCCATGAGGCGCATTTTAAGGCTTTCGTATAGCGGAGCCCCGACCAACGCGGGGACATTGACGGCGACCACTTCGACGGCCGACCCCAGCGAGTCTTTGGCCTTGCGCGTCTGCGCTATAAGTTCGGCGGCCTGTTCGACGAAGCGACCGTCAATCGAATAAATGGCCGCCTGTGCCAGTTCGCTCTCCAACGCTCGGGCCCCCCCTTCGTCCATGCGACCGTCGGGGGTGCACAGCGCAGCCACTCGGTCGGATAAGTTTTCTGTTGCCCGCAGCGGGCCTACCTGGCAAATGGAAGAGAAGATATAGGTGGTGAAGTACTGGTGCAGCGCAGTGCGCGCGATCGATCCGCCAATGACGTCGGAAATGGTCGACCGGTAGCTCGATCGTCCTCCGCCGCGCACGTCGACGTGACCGCCGGATTGGTAGTGTTTGACCAAGTCTGTATGTCCGGGCCGCACCTCGCCCCGCTCGCCGGCAAACTGTTCGTAGTCGGCTGAGCGCTTGGCGGCTGAAAGCACAATAGCCGCAACGGGTTCTCCGGAGGTGTAGCCGGCTTCGTAGGCTTGGGTTTCCAATGTGGCACCATCGGCCTGCAGAGCGAGCTGTGGGCCGCCAAGAAGGCGTTGGTGGTCTTCACTATACAATCCGGAAAGAAATACGACCTTGTCATCTTCGCGGCGCGGGGTTCCCAATTTGTTGCCGCCGGGCCGACGGCGGTCCAAGTAGTGCTGCACGCGCGCGCGCTCTACCCACACGCCCTGAGGACAACCCAGCACGGTCGTCGTTATGGCCGGTCCATGCGATTCCCCCGCACCGACCACGCCAAAGAGCGGACCTCCCAATATTTCCATGTATGATTCCTTTTTTAGCGATCACAATGTACGATTTGCCCCTCGGTGAATCAATTCGCCGGAAATGGATCGTATAAAACAGGTGTACCGGCGGAGCCAATGCGGTCGAAAAGAATGGAAGTATGACGTATGTGCTTGATAAATAACCAAATGACTGTTTGGAAATCCCGGGGTATAATTTTATGCTATTTCCTGGCTGGGTTGTGATATTACTCACACTAACCGAGCGTTTTTTTTGCTATATTTATAGTTAGCGTTGTTGAAAAACGCGATTCTCACATCGTAAGGAGGAGATCATGCTGAAGAAAATAGCGCTCGTGGTCTGTGCACTTGTATGGAGTGCCCATCCCATTGCGGCTAAACACCACAAAGGGGATGAAACGATGTCGTCGGCTGGCGGGTCTGATCACCCACCGGCTCTTGTCATACCCCTATCCGATGGGTTTGAGCCACCGCCGGTAGAAGATGGTCCCGAAGCTTTTGTCGGTGCCGCCCTCGAATTCCTCGATACCGACGGTGATGAAGCCCTTAGCGGCGAGGAAATACGCGCTGCTATAGATGCGGCAATGCCGGATGGCGATAAGGGCGATAAGGGCGATAAGGGCGATAAGGGCGATAAGGGCGATAAGGGCGGTAAGGGCGGTAAGGGCGATCGGGGCGATCGAGGCGGTAAGGGCGATCGGGGCGATCGGGGCCATGGGTCAGAGCATCACGTGCTGGCTATCCCAGTCCCCGGCGAGTTTGAGCCGCCGGCGCCGGAAGACGGAGCCGAAGCATTTATGGAAGCCGCTTTTGACGCTCTCGATACCGACGGCGACGGCACTTTGAGCAAGGATGAAATTGAGGCCGCTCTCGAACACAGGATGGATCGCGGCGATCACGGCGGTGAGCACGGCGGCGATCACGGCGGTGAGCACGGCGGTGAGCACGGCGGCGATCACGGCGGTGAGCACGGCGGTGAGCACGGCG